>NZ_JBBBBJ010000007.1:0-260479 GCF_037120545.1 Nocardioides sp. CCNWLW216 | reverse complement strand
TGGACCGAGCGAGGCACGAGCTCAGTCCCGGTGATCGGTGGTCGAGTAGCCGGGCGCGACTGAGGAACGAAGTCGCGAACGGCGTATCGAGACCTGGACCGAGCGAGGCACGAGCTCAGTCCAGGTCATCGGTGGTCGAGTAGCCGGGCGCGACTGAGGAACGACGTCGCGAACGGCGTATCGAGACCTGGACCGAGCGAGGCACGAGCTCAGTCCCGGTGATCGGTGGTCGAGTAGCCGGGCGCGACTGAGGAACGAAGTCGCGGACGGCGTATCGAGACCTGGACCATGGCTCCATCGGCGGCCACTAAGACGACTCCTCAGTAACTTCGGCCAACTTCCGGTGTGACCGTTGACACCCGGTGACGGACGTCATACCTTTCCTGGGCGCGCGCATCCTGAATCGTTTCATCACTCGGAAGGAACCCTCAGTGGCGTCCCCTCATCCTGCGTACCGCCGCGCCCTCGCGACGGCCGCCATCGCCGTCCTCGGCGTGACCACCGCCCCGGCCTGGTCACCGGCACCCGCCCTGGCCGCCGTCGCGGCCCCGACCTCGGCCCCCGCCTCCGTCGACCTGAAGGTCGGCGGACTCGTCGACCCGCTGGGCATCGACGACACCACCCCCACCCTGCAGTGGCGCCCCGGCACCGGGCTCCTCAACCAGCAGGCCTACCAGGTCCGCGTCGCGTCCAGCGCCGAGAAGCTGTCGACCCCGGACCTCTGGGACACCGGCAAGGTCGTCGGCTCGACGCTGCAGACCACGTACGCCGGCCGGGCGCTCGACTCGCGCGACCGCGCGGTCTGGCAGGTCCGGGTGTGGGACGCCGCCAACCGAGTCAGCGACTGGAGCGCTCCCGGGCGCTTCGAGATCGGCCTGCTGAGCCCCGCCGACTGGCAGGCGGACTGGATCACCAACCCCGAGTGGGTCGAGCCGCTGCACCAGGACGTCACGTTCACCGCGCCGCAGACCGCCCAGTGGATCCGGCTCACGGTCACCGACCTCGGTCGGCCCGGCGAGCCGCTCGACGACCCGGGCTGGCGTCCGCGCCTCGAGCTCGGCGAGGTCGTCCTCCGCAACGGCGACGACCCGGCCAACGTGGTGACCGGCGCGACCGTCACCGCCTCCGAGAACAAGAACCAGACCGGCGTGTGGAATCCGTCGTTCGTCGTGGACGGCAAGCTCACGACCGCCACCGCCCCGCGCGGCTACCGCAGCACCTACCACCCCGAGACCGACGTCAAGGACAAGCCGATCGTCCTGACGATCAAGCTCCCCGAGGCGCGGACCTTCGACACGGTCGAGCTCTACTCGATGTGGGACAGCCCGGGCCAGTACGGCACGACGCCGAACTTCCCCCGCGACATCGCGATCTCCACCTCCACCGACGGCACGAGCTTCACCGAGCGCGCGAAGGCGACCAAGCTGCCGGCCATCTCGACCACGCACGAGGCGCCCGACGCGCTGCCGGTGTTCGCGACCGACTTCAAGGCCGACGACGTCGCCTCCGCCCGCCTCTACGTCACCGGACTCGGCGTCTACAACGCCAGCATCAACGGCAAGCCCGTCTCCGAGGACCTCCTGGAGCCGGCCAACACCTTCCACGCCAAGCGGGTCCCCTACGCGACGTACGACGTCACCGATCTCCTCGCCGACGGCGCCAACAGCCTCGGCGTCGAGGTCGGCAACGGCATCTTCAACGTCTTCAACGAGCCGACGCCGGTCGGCGGCACCGCCCGCTACGTCAAGACGGCCAGCGGCCACGGCGCCCCGCGCGTGCTGGGCCAGCTGGAGCTGACCGACAAGGCCGGCAACGTCACCACCGTCGCGACCGGCGCCGGCAACGGCACCCCGTGGCGCACCACGCTCGGCGAGGTCACCTTCACCAACTGGTACGGCGGCGAGGACGTCGACGCCCGCCGACACCTGGACGGCTGGGACGAGGCCGGCACCGACCGCAGCTCGTGGGCGACGCCGGTGGCCTCGCAGGCGCCCAAGGCCACGACCCGCCTGGTCGGACGCGTGCAGCCCCCGATCCGCCAGGTCGACGAGCTCGACACCACCTGGTCCCAGCTCGCCAACGGCGACTACCTGTTCGACTTCGGCGTGAACTTCGCCGGCTGGCAGCAGCTGAACGTCTCTGGGCCCGCGGGCACCGCGATCACGATGCGCCCGGGCGAGCGGCTCAACCGCGACGCCGACGGCAACCCCACCGGGGTCAACCAGGACAGCTCGGGCAAGAACGCCTACGACACCTTCACCCTCGCCGGTGAGGGCACCGAGACCTTCACACCGCGCTTCCGCTACCACGGCATGCGCTGGCTCCAGGTCAGCGGACTGCCGTCGGCACCCACCGCCGAGACCCTGAAGGGCCTGGTGCTGCGCACCTCGAACGAGGCCGTCGGCGGCTTCGAGACCTCCCACGAGACGCTCGGCAAGATCAACACGATCATCGACCGGTCGGTGCAGAGCAACATGTACTCGATCCTCACCGACTGCCCGCACCGCGAGAAGCTCGGCTGGCTCGACCAGACCAACCTCAACTTCGACACCGTGGCCCGCGGCTACGACATGCAGGCGCAGTACCGCAAGATGCTGCAGGACGTCGCCGACTCCCAGACCGCCAACGGCCTGATCCCGACGACGGCTCCCGAGGACTCGCTCTTCGCCGGCGCGTTCCGCCACGACGCCAACTGGGGCGCGACCATGTCGGTCTCGGCCTGGCAGGTCTACGAGGAGTACGGCGACCGCGACCCGATGGAGCGCTACTGGCCGAACATGGTCGCGTACGACGAGTTCCTCTCCTCGCAGGCGACCGGCTTCATCCTGCCCGGCGGCCTGAACGACTGGGCCACCCCGGAGGAGGCGGCCAACAAGGTGCCGGACGCCTTCGTCCAGACCTACGCCTGGCACAAGATCGTGCGCACCATGGCCGACATCGCCACCGTGCTCGGCAAGGCGGCGCAGGCACGGACCTACGCCCAGAAGGCCGACCGGATCGCCACGGCGTTCGACGCGACCTACTACAACCCGACGGCGAAGGTCTACAGCGTCGGCAGCCAGGCCGCGCAGGCCCTCGCCCTCGACGAGGACCTCGTCCCCGCCGAGCGCCGCCAGGAGGCGGTCGACGCGCTGCTGGCCCGCATCACGGCCAACGGCAACCAGTTCATGGTCGGCGAGGTGGGCCTCTACGCCCTGCTGCGGGTGCTCGCCGAGGAGGGTCAGGACGACCTGGTCCACGCCCTGGCGACCCGGCCGACCGGCAACAGCTACGCCAAGTTCCTGGGCCAGGGCGCCACGTCCCTGCCCGAGCACTGGTCGGGCATGACCAGCACCGGCTCGCAGAACCACTACATGATGGGCATGCTCTCCGGCTGGCTGAACGGCCACCTCGCGGGCCTGCGGCAGGCGCCCGGCTCGGTCGCCTGGGACCACGTCCTGGTCGAGCCGTCCCTGGTCACCGGGGTCGACAGCGCCAGCACGTCGTACGACTCCGTCCGGGGTCCGATCGCCACGGCGTGGAAGCGCACCGGCGCCGAGCTGACGCTCGACGTCACGATCCCCGGCAACACCGTCGCGACGGTGCGGGTGCCGAACGCCGCGGACGGCACCGCGGCCTACGGCCCGCGGGACGCGAAGGTCGTGCCGAGCGAGGTCGACGGCTACACGCAGTTCGAGGTCGGCGCGGGTCGGCACTCGTTCGGCTCCGGCGGCCAGGCCCCGTCGTGGGCCTCCGCGGTGACCATCACCGGCGCCACCCAGGTGTACGGCGTCCGCGGGGAGGTCGTCGTCGACGTCACCGCCGCGGACGGCCGGCCGGTCACCGACGGCACGGTCACCGTGACCGGCCTGGGGGCCGCTCAGAAGGTCGCCGTCTCCGGTGGGCAGGCGCGGTTCGCCGCTCCCGCCACGCTGGCGCCGGGCACCCGCACCCTGCAGGCCGCCTACTCCGGGGGTGACCGCCTCGGCGGGTCCGCCGCGAGCGGCACCCTGCGGGTCACGAAGGCCAAGGTCCGGGCCCGGACCGCGGTCGTGAAGAAGCCCGGTGTGCGCTCCGCCGGTCGGATCCGGGTCGGCCTGGCCTCGACCACCGGCACCGCCGCCGGCGCCAAGAAGGCCGGCGGCAAGGTCCGCGTGCTGCTGGTCAAGGGCGGCCGCACCGTCGCCGTGACCGGCACGGCCAGGAACGGCGTCGCGGTGGTCCGGGTCGCCCGGCTGCCGCGCGGCTCCTGGGCGATCAAGGTCCGCTACGCCGGCGACGCCCGCTACACCGCGCTGACCACGACCCGCACCGGGACGGTCACGGTCAAGCGGTAGCGGTCACGCACGGCCAGGAGCTGCTCAGAGCGGCTGGGGCTGGGAGAAGAAGCCGTCGGCGTCGTACGACGTCGACACCCGCCCCAGCCGCTCGGCGTTCGCTCCGTAATAGGCCGAGCGGTGGTCCTCGATGCTCGCGTCGGCGTAGTTCACGTAGGCGTGCTCGCCCCAGTGCGGGATCATCGCCGAGCGGAGGCCGCGGACGTACTCGTCCGCGGCCTGCGCGTCTCCCGGGGGGAACGTCGCGGTGTACTGCACCGTCGCGAGCGCCTCCCGGTGCACGAACGCCGTATCCGCCGGGGCCAGGTCGCCGACCCGCCCGCCGAGGGCGTCGATCGAGACACCGGCCTCCTTCAGCCCCGCGTCCTGGGCGGCGCGCACCTGGTCGAGCAGGATCGCGATCCCGCCGTCGTCGAGCGGGTCGTAGGCGACGTGCGAGGTGGCCGCGAACGCCTCCCGCTCCCCCGTCCCGCCGAAGGCGGCCATCTGCTCGCGGTAGCCGCGCGCGTGGGTGGTGCGGACCGTGGGCGCCGGGACGTCGTCGAGCAGCCCCGCCAGCTGCCGGTCGAGGTCGCCGGTCGGTCCGGTCCAGGTCGCCGACAGCAGCAGCGTCGGCCCGTCGGGGTGCTGCTGCCCGCCGAGCGCCTTCAGCGTCGACCAGAGGCGCGCGTCGGCCGTCGACGCCCACTCCTGCCAGGCGGCGACCACCGTCGCGGCCGCGTCGAACGACCACTCCAGGTACGCCGTCCCGATCGTCGGCGCCTCGGCCGTCGCGACCGCGAACGACGTCACGACACCGAGGTGCCCGCCGCCGCAGCCGCGCAGCGCCCAGAACAGGTCGGGCTCCGCGTCGACGCTCGCGGTGCGGACCCGCCCGTCGGCCGTCACGACCTCCATCGACGTGACCGCGTCGCAGGTGAGACCCATCGCCCGGGTGAGCACGCCGACCCCACCGCCGAGCGCGAGCCCGCCGTACCCGACACTCGCGCAGGAGCCGCCCGCGATCGCCCGGTCGCGGGCTCCGAGGGTGTCGTAGACGTCGGCCAGCAGCGACCCGGGGCCGATCGTGGCGGTCGTGCCGTCGAGCTCGACCCGGTCGAGCCCGCGGCAGTCGAGGACCAGCGCGCGCGGCGACCCGCCCCCGGACCACCCCGGGTAGCTGTGCCCGCCCGACCGCACCGCCACCGGCAGGCCGTGGTCGCGCGCGAATCCGATCCCGGCGGCCACGTCGGCGGCTGACGCGACCGCGAGCACGGCAAGCGGTCGCTGGTCGTCGTACCGCGGATTCTGCAGCAGGCGCACCTCGTCGTACGACGGGTCGCGCGGGCGGACCAGCGAGCCGTCGACGGACCGCTCGAGACTCGCCCAGGGGACCTTTCCGCCCGTCGCGGCCGAGGACGGCGTCGGGGCGGGTGGCGCGGCGCCGTCCCCGCCCGTGCAGGCCGCCAGCGTCCCGATCGCCCCGGTCGTCAGCAGCCCCCGTCGCGTCCAGCTCGTCACCCGACCACGCTACGACCCCGCCCCACCGGTGGTTGAGCAGGTTGCGCGGCAACCGTGTCGAAACCCGGTGAGCCGACCCACCACCTGGACCAAGGTCAGCCGTCGGGCTGCTGGGGTTTCGACACGGGACTTCGTCCCTGCTCAACCACCGGACCCCCGACCAAGGTCATCGCCCCGGCTGCGGGGGTTTCGACACGGGACTTCGTCCCTGCTCAACCACCGGACCCCCGGTGGTTGAGCAGGTTGCGCAGCAACCGTGTCGAAACCCGGTGAGCCGCCTCGCAGGGTCAACCAGCCTGCTCGTTCCCCGCCGGCTGGTTGGCTCGGACCTTCTCCTGCTCGGCCTTGAGCATCAGGGCGATGTCGATGAGCTGGTCCTCCTGGCCGCCGATCAGCTTGCGGCGCCCCGCCTCGAGCAGGATCTTGGCGCCGGAGACGCCGTACCGCTCGGCGGCGTTGCCGGCGTGCTTGAGGAACGAGGAGTAGACGCCGGCGTAGCCCATCATCAGGGTCATCCGGTCGAGCTGGCACTCCTCGGGCATGGCCGGCTTGATGACGTCCTCGGAGGCGTCGACGATGGTCAGGAAGTCGATGCCGGTCTTCCAGCCGAGCTTGTCGCAGACGCCGACGAAGGCCTCCAGCGGCGTGTTGCCGGCGCCCGCGCCGAAGCGGCGGACCGAGCCGTCGATCTGGGTCGCACCGGCCCGGGCCGCGATGACGGTGTTGGAGACGCCGAGGCCGAGGTTCTCGTGGCCGTGGAAGCCGACCGTCGCCTCGTGGCCGATCTCGGCGACCACCGCGGCGACCCGGTCGGCGGTCTGCTCCATGACGAGCGCGCCGGCGGAGTCGACGACGTAGACGCACTGGTTGCCGGCGTCGACCATGATCCGTGCCTGCTTGGCCAGCACCTCGGGCGGCTGGGTGTGGCTCATCATCAAGAACCCGACCGTCTCCAGGCCGAGCTCGCGGGCGAGGCCGAAGTGCTGGATCGAGGTGTCGGCCTCGGTGCAGTGGGTGGCGATCCGACAGATCTGGCCGCCGTTGTCCTGGGCGGCGCGGATGTCGTCCTTGGTGCCGACCCCGGGGAGCATCAGGAAGGCGATCTTGGCCCGCTTCGCGGTCTCGGCCGCGATCCGGATCAGCTCCTGCTCGGGAGTCTTCGAGAAGCCGTAGTTGAACGACGACCCGCCCAGCCCGTCACCGTGGGTGACCTCGATGACCGGCACGCCGGAGTCGTCGAGGGCCTCGACGATGTCGTGCACCTCCTGGGCGGTGAACTGGTGCCGCTTGTGGTGCGAGCCGTCGCGCAGGCAGGTGTCGGTGAGGCGCAGGTCCAGGCCGGAGTCGGGATCAGCGTCGGACCAGGTGCGGGTCAGCGTGTTGAGGTCGCTCATGCGTGGCTCCCGATGATCGAGCGGGCGATGTTGTCGCCCACCTGGGTGGCGGCGGCGGTCATGATGTCGAGGTTGCCGGCGTACGGCGGCAGGTAGTCGCCGGCGCCCTCGACCTCGACGAAGACCGAGACCTTCACCTGCCCCTGGGTCGCGGCCGACGCCTCGTCGATCTGCGGCTCCTGGAGCAACCGGTAGCCGGGGACGTACTCCTGGACGGCCTTCTCCATCGCGAAGACCGACTGGACGATCGCGTCACGGTCGGCGTCCGGCGGGACCGCGCAGTAGATCGTGTCGCGCATGATCATCGGCGGCTCGGCGGGATTGAGGATGATGATCGCCTTGCCCCGCTCGGCCCCGCCGATGCTCTGCACGCCGGCGGAGGTGGTGCGGGTGAACTCGTCGATGTTGGCGCGGGTGCCCGGGCCGGCGGACATCGACGACACCGAGGCGACGATCTCGGCGTACGACACCGTGGCGGCCCGTGAGACGGCGGCGACCATCGGGATGGTGGCCTGGCCGCCGCAGGTGATCATGTTGACGTTCATCGCGGCCACGTGCTTCTGACCGTTGACCGGCGGGATCACCGCCGGACCGACGGCGGCCGGTGTCAGGTCGACCGCCCGGATGCCGGCCTCCTCGTAGCGGGGCGCGTACTCGCGGTGCACGTACGCCGAGGTCGCCTCGAAGATCAGGTCGGGCAGGACGTCCTGCTTCAGCAGCCAGTCGACGCCCTCGTGGGTCGACTCCAGCCCCTGGGCCGCCGCGATCTTCAGCCCCTCGCTGGCCGGGTCGACGCCGATCATCCAGCGGGGCTCGATCACCTCGGAGCGCAGCAGCTTGAACATCAGGTCGGTGCCGATGTTGCCCGGCCCCACGATGGCGGCGGTCAGCTTCCTGGTCAACGGATCACTCCTCGAACGAGACGGCCAGCGGCGCGAAGCCGCTGATGGTCGCCACGACCCGGTCACCCGGGGCGAACGGCACGAACGGGCCCAGGGCCCCGGACAGGATCAGGTGGCCGGCGCGCAGCGGGTCGCCGAAGGCCTGCGCCTGCACGGCCAGCCAGCGCAGCGCCTCGAGCGGGTCGCCGAGGCAGGCCGCCCCGGTGCCGGACGAGCGCTCCTCGCCGTTGATCGTCAGCGACATGGTGACGTCGCGCGGCTCCAGCTCCTCGAGCGTGCGGCCGTCGGTCCCGACGACGAACAGCCCGCTGGAGGCGTTGTCGGCGACCGTGTCGGTGAAGGTGATGTCCCAGGCGGCGATCCGGGAGTCGACGATCTCCAGCGCCGGCAGCGCGACCTCGACCGCGGCGCGGACGCTCTCCGGCGTGATCTCGCCGTCGAGGTCCTGGGCCAGCACGAAGGCGACCTCACCCTCCACCCGCGGCTGGACCAGGGTGCGCATGGAGATCGGGTCGTCGTGCGAGACGTCCATGTCGCTGAGCAGGTAGCCGAAGTCGGGCTGGTCGACCCCGAGCTGGTCCTGCACGGCCTTCGACGTGGCGCCGATCTTGCGGCCGACCACGTGGACGCCGCCGGCGAGCCGCGCCTGCACGAGTCCCTGCTGCACGGCGTACGCCGCCGGGAGGTCGTCGGTGCCGATCAGGTCGCGTACGGCGGCGCACGGGACCCGGGTCGCCTGGGCCTCGGCCAGCCTCCGGACCGCCGCCTCGACGGCCGCCCGGTCGGCATCGGTGTTCGTCACGGGCACCAGAGTAGAACCTGTTACAGTTTCACGCCATGACGACCCCCCTTCCGGACAGCGTCGACGTCGTGGTCGTCGGCGCGGGTGGTGCCGGGATGACGGCCGCGCTCGCGGCGAAGAAGCGCGGCCTCGACACGGTCCTGCTCGAGAAGAGCGCCTACTTCGGCGGCTCGACCGCCCGCAGCGGCGGCGGGGTCTGGATGCCCGGCAACTACGCCCTGAAGGCGGCCGGGCAGGCGGACGACCTCGCGCTGTCGAAGCAGTACCTCGACGCGATCGTCGGCGACGACGTGCCGAAGGTGCGCCGCGACACCTACCTCGACCGCGGCGCGGAGGTCCTCGACTTCATCCGCGAGACCACTCCCCTGCGCTTCACCTGGGTGCCCGACTACGCCGACTACCACCCGGAGCGGCCGGGCGGGCGGCCCGCGGGCCGCAGCTGCGAGCCGATCCCGCTGGATGCGCGCTTCCTCGGCGACGAGCTGAAGCGGCTGCACCCTCAGTACACCAAGGCGCCGGCCAACATGATCGTGACGCAGGCCGACTTCCGGAAGATCAGCCTCGGCCTGCGCACCCTGCGCGGCCCGATCACGATGGCCAAGGTGGTCGTCAAGCGGCTCATCAGCGGCCTGCTCGGTCGCCGGATGTACGCCATGGGCAACGCGATCGCCATCGGCCTGCGCAAGGGGCTGATCGACGCCGACGTGCCGGTGCACTACGAGACCGAGCTGACCGACCTGCTCATCGAGGACGGCCGGGTCGCGGGCGTCGTCGTACGCCGGGGCGAGGAGTCGGTGACCGTCCGGGCCCGGCTCGGCGTGGTCCTGGGCAGCGGCGGGTTCGAGCGCAACCTGGAGATGCGGGAGAAGTACCAGCCGCAGCCGACCTCGGTCGACTGGACGACCGGGTCGCAGTTCAACACCGGCGGCGGGATCCTCGCGGGCATCGCGGCCGGCGCCGAGACCGACCTGCTCGACGACTCCTGGTGGGGCCCGACCATCCCGCTGCCGGGCGGCCCGTGGTTCTGCCTCGCCGAGCGCAACCTGCCCGGCTCGATCATCGTCAACCAGGCCGGCGAGCGGTTCATGAACGAGGCGCTCCCGTACGTCGAGGCGGTCCACGAGATCTACGCCGGCGAGGCCACCGGCGTCGGCCACGTCCCGTCCTGGATGGTCATCGACCAGCGCTACCGCAACCGCTACGTCTTCGCCGGGCTGATGCCTCGCCAGCCCTTCCCGGGCCGCTGGTACAAGTCCGGCACGCTCAAGAAGGCCGACACCATCGACGCCCTGGCCGCGGAGATCGGCGTACCGCCCGAGGCGCTGAGCGCGACGATCGAGCGCTTCAACGGCTTCGCGCGCACCGGCGTCGACGCGGACTTCCACCGCGGCGAGAGCGCCTATGACAAGTACTACTCCGACCCCACCGTCAAGCCGAACCCGTCGCTGCACACGATCGACGACGGGCCGTTCTACGCGGTCAAGATCGTGCCGGGCGACCTCGGCACCAAGGGCGGCCTGGTCACCGACGAGCGGGCCCGCGTCGTCCGTCCCGACGGATCGGTCATCCCCGGCCTCTACGCCGCCGGCAACGTCTCGTCGGCCGTCATGGGCCACACGTACGCCGGCCCCGGCGCCACCATCGGCCCCGCCCTCGCCTTCGGCTACCTGGCCGCCGAGGACCTCGCGAACGACGCCGCCCGGCAGGAGAGCGCCTGATGCCCATCGACCCGTCTGTGGCCGTCGGCGCCGACCTCGGAGCCACCGAGTTCTCGTGGTCCGAGAGCGACGTGCTGCTCTACCACCTGGCGATCGGCGCGACCGACCTGTCGTACACCCTGGAGACCGCCGGGCTGCAGGTGCTGCCGTCGTTCGGCGTGGTCGCCCCGACCTTCCACATGAGCGATCCGCCGCCGCTCGACCTGCCCGGCTGCGACATCAACCTCGCGCAGGTGGTGCACGGGTCGCAGTCGATCAGCGTCACCGGTCCGCTGCCGACCTCCGGTACCGCGACGGTCTCGACCCGGATCAGCGAGATCTGGGACAAGGGCAAGGCGGCGGTCATCTGGCAGGAGGGCGTTGCCACGTCGCCCGAGGGCCGGGAGCTGTGGACCACGCGGTCGTCGATCTTCGTCAAGGGCGAGGGCGGCTGGGGTGGCGACCGTGGCTCGGCCGAGCCGGTGGTGCTGCCCGAGCGCGACCCGGACGCCGACACGTCGTACGACGTGCTGCCCCAGCAGGCGCTCCTCTACCGGCTCTGCGGCGACCGCAACCCGCTGCATGCCGACCCCGCCTTCGCGCAGGGCGCCGGCTTCCCGGCGCCCATCCTGCACGGGCTCTGCTCCTACGGCATCGTGCTGCGCACCCTGACCGAGCAGCTGCTCGACGGGGACGCGTCCGCGGTGGCCGGGTTCGGCGTGAAGTTCGCCGGCGTCCTCTTCCCTGGCGAGACCGCCCGGGTCCGCGGCTGGCGCGAGGACGGCCGGATCGTCGGGGCCGCCACGGTCGCCGGCGGCGAGCGCGACGGTGCTCCGGTGCTCGGCGACGTGGTTCTGACGACCGCTTAGCCGGACACCCGCCCCAGGACGTACAGCCGGCGGGTCGTCTCGCCGCGCGCGGCGACCGGACCCCGCAGGTACCACTCGACGTCGGTCAGGCCGGCCGCCTCGACCAGCGCGACGATGGTGGCCGGGTCGTGGCGCACGAAGTCCAGGGGCGGCACCTCGTCGTCGAACCAGCTGGAGATCCGGGCGACCTCGTCACCGGCCTGCATGGCCAGCACCAGCAGGCCGCCCGGCTCGATCGGGCGCAGCAGCGACATCAGCGCGGCGGGCAGCTCGGACTCGGCCAGGTGGATGAGGGAGTACCAGGCGAGGACGGCCCGCCACCCGGGGGCGGTCTCGGGGCGGATCAGGCGGCGTAGGTCGCCGACGTCGTACCGCACGCCGGGGTGGCGGCGCCGCGCCTCCTCGACCATCTCGGGCGTCAGGTCCAGCCCGCGGGCGTCCGCGCCGGCGGCCGCGAGGTACGCCGTCACGTGGCCCGGCCCGGACCCGACCTCGACGACCGGCCCGCCCTCGGCGTCCGCGGCGACGCGGTCCAGCAGCCAGCGCTCGAAGGGCAGACCGCCCAGCTCGTCGGACAGCCGCTCGGCGTACCTCTCCGCGACGGCGCCGTACGTCGCCCGCACGCGGGCGTCGCGCGCGTCCGCGCCGTCAGCCACCGGCACCTCCCGGTCGACCGAGGGCGCCCGCGGGGCAGCGGTCGCAGGCTCGGCGACCTCGCCGAGCAGGTGCACCCAGCGCGGGTCGTGCTGGCCGGGCTGGCGCGGCAGCTCACGGACCAGTCCGCGCTCGGCCATCGCCGCCAGACAGGCCTCGACCTCGCCGCGATCCGCGAAGGCGTGCAGCCGCTCGGTGCGGGTGCGCAGCTCGCCGGGCGCGTTCGGGCCCCGCAGCAGCAACACGGTCAGCAGCGCCCGCTCGTCGTCGCCGAGGCCCAGCGCCTCGTCGACGATCTGGTGGTACTTCAGCGTCCGCCGACCGGTGTCGGACCAGACGATCCGCAACAGGCCGCGGTCCTTCAGCCGCCGGCCGACCTGCTCGACGGTGTGCTCGTCGTAGTCGACCACCGGCTCGCGGCTGCTGGTCTGGTTGCAGGCCGTGCGCAGCCCGCTGAGGGAGAGGGGGTACGACGCGGGCACGGTCCGCTGCTTCTCCAGCAGCGCACCCAGCACGCGCTGTTCCTCGGCGTCCAGGACGGGGAGGTCGCTCACGCGAGCAAGCCTAGTGACGTCCGTCGAGCCGTTTCATCAGGACCCGGTGGGCGTCGGTCTCCGCCCGTTCGGTCTCGGCCGCGGACAGGTCGGACCAGAGCATCTGCTTGCTCAGCGCGACCGCTGCCGGGTCCGCGTGTGCGGCGACGTCGCGGGCCAGGTCGAGCGCGGCGGGCAGCACCTCCTCGGCGGGCAGCGCCCTCGAGGCGATCCCGCGCGCAGCGGCCTCGGCCCCGGTGACAGTCCGGCCGGTGAGCAGCAGGTCGGCTGCCGCCGCGAGACCGACCGCCCGCCGCAGGGTCCAGTGGCTCTGCGCGTCGCCGACCACCCCGAACCGGACCTGCGGCACGGCCAGGCGCGCGTCCTGCGCGACCAGGCGTACGTCGGCCTGCAGGGCGAGGGTGAGTCCGATGCCGATCGCGTGCCCGTTGATCGCGGCCACCACGAGGGTGCTCAGCTCGAAGGCCGGCGGCCGGACCGGCGAGGCACTGAACCCGGGCCCCGGCGGCGCGAACGAGCCGGCCTCGGGCGCCAGGTCCGCGCCCGCGCAGAACGCCCGGCCGGCCCCGGTCAGCACCACGACCCGCACGTCGGCGTCGGCCTCGCAGGCGCGATAGGCCTCGCCGAGGTCCCGTCCGGTCGCCGCCGTGAACACGTTGAGCCGGTCCGCGTCGTCGAGCGTCACCAGGCCGACCCCGTCGGCCACCTCGAGGGTCACTCCGGTCGGCATGGCCGGACGCTATCGGGTGCTCCGACCGACGGCATCCCGACTAGACCGGGGTCTTGCGCAGCGCCCAGGAATCTCCTCGCGGAGGTGCAGGTTCGCCAGGCCCGGCCGCGGCGCGACGCCGGGGCCTCCACGAGACCGGATCAGGAAAACATCGGCAGGAAAAGTGACTTCTCCAGCAGAACCCGCATTCCGGCCCCGACGAGGGGCACCGGCGCGAGAAGGTGTCGCCTCAACTCCCCCCGACCGAGGCCGATCTGATCGACGTGTCCCCCCGCCACAGCCTCGTCGCCGCCCTCCTCCTGACGGCCGCGACGCTCCTGCCTGCCTCCACTGCCTCTGCCGCCCACGCGGCGACCGTCGACGACCTCGGTCGGAAGGCGGCCGGGCGCACGTTCTACGTCGACCCCCTCCTCGGCTCGGACCGGGCCAGTGGCCGGGGACCCCTCGCCGCGTGGCGCTCCCTGACCAAGGTCAGCGCCGGTGGCCTCCGCCCCGGGGACACGGTCCTGCTCCGCGCCGGTCGCCGGCACCGCGGCGGTCTCGACCTGCGCGTCGACGGCACCCGATCCCGGCCGGTGACGGTCGGCCGCTACGGACGTGGGGCCCGCCCCGTCGTCGCCCAGGGCGGCTGCGTGACGCTCCGCGGCGACTGGACCCGGGTGGTCGGCCTCGCCGCCGTCCGCTGCGGACGGGCCGGATTCACCGTCGAGGGCGCGCACGTCCTCCTCCGCGACGTCTTCGCCACCGACAACGTGGCCGGGATCTGGATCCGCGAGGGCGCGTCGTACGCCACGGTGAGCGACAGCGTGCTGCGCGACAACGACCGGATGGCCGGCGGGACACCCGGACCCGACGACGACTACGGCGCCTTCGGGGTCGAGGTGAACGGCGACCACGCCCGGGTCACCCGCAACATCATCAGCGGCAACCGGGCCCGCTCGGCCGACTACGGCGAGGACGGGTCTGCGGTCGAGGTCTACCAGGCCGTCGGCACGACGATCGACCACAACCGGTCGATCGACAACCTGGCCTTCACCGAGCTCGGCGGCAAGCGCACCCGCGGCACCCGGGTCGCCTACAACAGCGTCCGGAGCTCGCTGCGCGCCGGCAGCTTCCTGATGACCCGCGGCCCCGGGCAGACCTGGGGACCGGTCGTCGGCACGGTCGCCGAACACAACACCGTCCGGCTGACGGGGGCGAAGTCCTTCGGTTTCGGCTGCTACGGCGGCTGCACGCCCAAGATCCTCACCCTGCGGCGCAACGTCATCGTGGCCGGCTGGTCCGCCGGCTGGGCCGACGGTACCTTCGCCTCCGCTCAGAACATCTACGGCGGCGAGATCTGGTTCGACCTCGCCCGCACCGACAGCACCGCCTCGCCCCGCTTCGTGGACGCCGCCCGCGGCGACCTCCGCCTCGCCCCCGGCTCCCCCGCCCTCGACCGCGTCGCCTCCGCTGCCTGGGGCACCGACGTCAACGGACGCTCCCTCCCCCGCGACGGCGACGGCGACGGCATCGCCCGGGTCGACCTGGGCGCCTACGAACGCTGACCCACACCGCCGGTGGTCGAGCAGCAAGGCCGCTCTAGCGGTCGAGCGCCCGTCGAGACCCCCGCAGCCAACCCACTCCCCTTGTACGAGTCGGTCGCCCCACCGGTGGTCGAGCAGTGAAGGACGAAGTCCTGAACGCCCGTCGAGACCCCCGCAACCAACAAGCAACCTCTCGGCAGGCCGGCCCCGCCGCCGGTCGCTGTCGCCGGTGGTCGAGCAGTGAAGGACGAAGTCCTGAACGCCCGTCGAGACCCCCGCAGCCCTGCCACTGACCTCGTTCGAGCCAGCCTCTGCCGCGGCGTCTGCGCCTGGCACCAGGCCGGTTCAAAGACATTTACTGAAAGAAGGGGGCTCACCGTCCGCGGTGATCAAGGGCCATCACGAGCCTGCTTCTAGCTTTCGGTTCCTTCGGGTCGACCGTTCGAACAAGGCTGTGAACAACCCTCGCATTCGATCACCTGTTCGAGTAGAATGAGGGCATGGCTCGGGACCTCGACGACTGCGACACCGCACCCACGGTGCTCGCCTTCGTCCGCGCCCGACGCACCAGCCAACTCCAGGCCGAGGCCGACCAGCTCGCCGCCGCCGTCACCTGGGCCGGCATGCACTCCACCGACTCCCTGACCGACGCTGCCGCCGTCTGGGTGCCGGGTTGTGAGGACGAGATGGCCATCGCCGGCCCCGGCGCACCCCTCATCGCGGAGTTCAGTGTGCTGGAGTTCTCCGCCGCGCTGGGCCTGTCGTCGGACTCGGGTCGGATCTACCTCGGCCACGCCGTCGAGCTCGCCCACCGCCTCCCCAGGGTCTACGAACGCGTCCAGTCCCTCGACCTGCCGGTGTGGAAGGCCCGCCGCATCGCGGCGGAGACCATCGACCTCCCCGAAGACGGCGCCGAGTTCGTCGACCTTCACGTCGCCGCGACCGCGCACAAGATCTCCATCGCCCAACTCGACCGCACCATCGAAGAAGCCCGCACCCGCTTCGACCCCGACACCGCCGCCCAGCGGGCACGTGACGCGGCCGAGATGCGGCACTTCGACATCGACACCCAGCAGGTCTCCTACGACGGCCACGTCGAAGTCCGCGGAACCCTCGACCTCGTCGACGCACTCGACCTCGAGGACGCGGTCGCCCGCGGCGCGACCCACCTCGGCACCATCGCCAACGACCTCCCCCTCGACGTACGCCGCTCCATCGCCGTCGGTGACCTCGCCCGCCGCCAGCTCACCCTCGACCTCAACGCCGACCCCGACCCCGACCGCAAACGCCCCCGCCAGGTCGTCGTGCACGTCCACCTCGCCGACGCCGCCATCGCCCGCGTCGAGAACACCCGGTCGATGATCTCCGTCGAGCAGGTCAAGAGCTGGTGTCAGGACGGAGACAGTCAGGTCGTCATCAAGCCCGTCATCGACCTGGCCGGTCACGTCCACGTGGACGCCTACGAAGTCCCGGACAGGTTGAAGGAACGCCAGGCCCTGCTCCAGCACTCCTGCGTCTTCCCCTGGTGCCGCCGCAGGGCCAGGTCCTGCGACCACGACCACAGCGACCCCGCCGCCCACGGCGGGGCCACGTGCGACTGCAACATCGCCCCCCTCTGTCGGCGACATCACCGCGCGAAGACCCACACGCGGTGGCGTTACGACAAGGTCGATGACACGACGTTCATCTGGCGCAGCCCCAACGGACTGACCTTCGTTCGCGACCACACCGGCACCACCACCCCGCAGCCCTGACGGCCACAGCCCGAAGGGCTACGGGCACGCCCTCACGACAGCGCGGGCGGACGCGACTCGTCACTCCTCGCTGACGTCGACCAGCACCTTGCCCACCGCGCCCTGCTCGACGGCGTCGTGCGCGTCGGCCAGGTCCTCCAGCGGGAAGTGGTGCAGCGGGACCCCGGCGTCGTCGCCGACCCGGAGGGCGCCGTTCGAGACGGCGGCGTTGACGTCCAGGGTCGCCGCCTCCAGGAGGTCGGCGCCGAGGGTGTAGAGCAGCAGCCCCTGGAGGCGCAGGTTCTTGGCGAAGGTGCCGCGCACGGGGACCGTGGCCTCGGCCCCGCCGTTGTCGGCGTAGTAGGCGATCGTGCCGCGGTTGCGGAGCACCTCGACGTCGAGGGTGAGGTTCTGGGCGAGGGCGACCTCGACGACCAGGTCGACGCCTTCGGGGCAGAGCGTGCGGATCGCATCGACGGGATCGCCGACGCGGTAGTTCACGCTCTGGTGGGCGCCCGCGGCTACCGCGAGGGCGGCCTTCTCGTCGCTGCTGATCGTCGTCAGCACCGTCGCGCCGGCCCAGCGGGCGAGCTGGATCGCGGCGTTGCCGACCGCGCCCGCGCCGCCGGCCACCAGCACGGTCATGCCCGACATGGCGCCGGGCGAGAGTCGAGTGACGTCCTCGCCGGCGGTCAGCGCGCGGTGAGCGGTGACGGCCGGGACGCCGAGCGAGGCCCCGAGGTCGTACGACGCCCCGACGGGCAGGTGTACGACGCGCTCCACGGGCTGCACGGTGTGCTCGGCGGCCGTGCCGAGCCAGCGGCCGCTCTGCGCGAGCAGCACCCAGACCCGATCGCCCTCGGCGAAGCCGGCGACCCCGGGACCGACCGCGTCGATGACCCCGGCACCGTCCTGGCCGGGCGCGACCTCGTCGTACGGCCCGTTCATGCCGTTCGCCCGGAACTTCCAGTCCGTGGGGTTCACGCCGGCGCGGACCAGCCGCACCCGCACCTCACCCTCGCCGGGCTCGGGCCGGTCGCGATCGACCAGCCTCAGCACGCTGGAGGGGCCGGTCTCGCTGTACGTCACCGCACGCATGTCGTGTTTCGCCTCATCTCTGGTCGGGCACCTGGCCTCATCCGTGTGACCACCAGGAGGAAGTCCCATGCCCGAACTGCCATTCCCCGACGACGTCCGCGCCCTGCTCACCAAGCCCAACCCGGCCGTCGTCACCACCCTGCGCACCGACGGGCAGCCGGTGTCGGTGGCGACCTGGTACCTGCTCGAGGACGACGACCGCGTGCTGCTCAACATGGACCACAGCCGGGTCCGGGTGCAGCACCTGCGCCGCGATCCGCGCCTGACGCTGACCGCGCTCGACGAGTCGAGCTGGTACACGCACGTCTCGCTCATCGGCCGGGTCGTCGAGTGGGCCGAGGACGAGGACCTGAGCCAGATCGACCGGCTCAGCATCCACTACGGGGGCCAGCCGTACCCGACGCGGGACAGCCCGCGGGTCAGCGCCTGGTTCGAGATCGAGCGGTGGCACGGCTGGGGTGCCGCGAAGGACTGAGCGCTAGCGGCGCAAACCCTGGACGGCCCAGACGTGGCCCCACGGGTCGACCTCGAGGAGCACGCGGTCCTGCCGCTCACTGAGCGCACAGGCGAGCCACACGAGCGCCCAGACGCCGGTCAGCAGCGTCATGATCGCGTGGGCGACGTGGGCCGGGCGTCGCCGGTAGGAGAGCGTCACGCCCGAGGGGCCCTCGTGGACGACGGTCGCGGCGTTGGTCAGGACCTGGTCCTCCACGGCCAGGGCCAGCACCCGGTCGCGGGTCGCGTCCGGCTCCTCGTCGTCGACGTGGAGCGGGCGCGGGTCCAGGAGCCGGGAGGGATGCAGCGAGTACGCCGCGCTCGCCCACCGCTTGCCGGTCCACCGCTTCCAGCGGTCGCCGTCGTACCGCAGCTCGCCGCGGACCCGGCGGCCGGGCCGGGTGCGGGTCAAGGTGGGGCTCATGCCTCCATCATCCCGCACCACGGCCCGGTCCCGTGGGAGATCGGCGTCAGAGAGCCGAGGCCATCCCCGCGCAGGCCTTCAGCCACTGCCGGCGGGTGTTGGCCGACAACTGGTTGTAGGGCACCACCGAGCCGGCGACCAGGGCCGGGTCGTAGGGCACGCGGTAGACCCCGCGCGTGCGCTGCTGGTAGACGTCCACCAGGTCGTGGGCGAGCTTGCCGTCGACCTGGGGCGAGGGGTCGGAGAGGATCGTCACCGTCTTGTACTTCAGGTTCTGGTAGCCGGCGTCCTGGAGGGCGTCGAGCATCCACAGACCGCTGTAGCCGGTGTCCTCGCGGACCGTGCTGGTGACCACGAGCAGATCGGCCGCGTCGGCGGCGGCCAACCAGTTCTCCGCCCGCATGTTGTTGCCGGTGTCGACCAGGATCACCCGGTAGAAGCGCTCCAGCAGCTTGTGGACGGCGTTGAAGTCCTCGGCGTGGATCATGCCGGTCACGTCCGGCCGCTCGTCGGAGGCGAGGACGTCGAAGTGGGCGTCGCCCTGCGAGCGAACGAAGGCGCCGAGGTCGCCGATCCGCGACTGGTAGACGTCGTTGAACCGCCCCAGGTCCTCCAGCAGCTCGCGCGTGGTGTTGCGGTGGGTGCTGCGGGTGCCGCGGATGCCGAGGGTGCCGCGGGTCTCGTTGTTGTCCCAGGCCACCACGCCGCCACCCCGCACGGTGCCGAAGGTGTAGCCCGCGGCGAGCACGCCGGTGGTCTTGGCCGCGCCGCCCTTGGGGTTGATGAAGGCGATCGTGCGCGGGCCGTCGAAGTCGCGCTGCAGGATCCGGCGGTCCTGCTCGTAGTCGAGCTCGTCGGGACCCATCCGCGGCTTGACCAGGCCGCCGGTCCACCGGCGCACCTTGCCGCGCCAGCCCCAGGTGGCCGGACCGAGGTCGATGTCGTCGGCCCGCCGGTCGAGGAAGTCGGTGGCGCTCATGAAGCGACGCGGGTCCCCCGGGTCGCCGTCGGGCGCCTGCTCCGGAGCGGACGGGGGCACGGACGAGGGAGCCGAGGCGGTGGGTGCGGGCGGTGCCGGCGGGGCGGCTCGGAGAGGAGCAGGAGCAGGAGCGGCCACCGGGGCCGGAGGCGCAGCGGGCGCGGGCGGCGGCGTGCTCGGGCGCGCGACCGGCGGGGCGGCCGGCGGCGGGCCGCTCGGGGGCGGGGCGGTCGGGCGGGCGGCGTACCCCGGCAGCGGGTCGCTCAGCGGGTCGCCGGCCGGGGCCGGGGCCTCGGCGGGACGGACCGGCGCCTGGCCGGCGGCGTACGCCGCGAGCTCCTCGGGGGTGTACAGCCGGTCGCTGGTGTCCGAGGGGTCCGAGTCTGCCGGGTGGGAAGCCTGGTGGTGCGGCTGCTGGCTCATCGGAGTGGGGTCCCTCCATCAGGGGTTGCGGGGTGTTCGCTCCCCCATTCCCTCAACCCGAGGGACTCACACGTCGCCGAGGTCCGCCAGCGCCGACTCGATGGCGCGGTGGAAGGTCGGGTAGGCGAAGTGCATCCCCTTCAGGGTCGCCACCGGCACCTCGGCGTGCACGGCGGTGGCCAGCAGGCCGATGACCTCGCCGCCCGCCGGGCTCACGACGCTGGCTCCGACGAGGATCCCCCGGTCGGCGTCCGCGACGACCTTGACCAGCCCCTCGTTGCCGAGCTGGTGGAGCCAGCCCCGGCTGGAGTCGGGGATGGCGGTGCGACCGGTTGCGACCCGGATACCGGCGTCCCGGGCCTGCTGCTCGGTGAGGCCGACCTGGGCCGCCTCGGGGTCGGTGAAGGTGACCCAGCTGAGCGAGCGGTACTGGGCGGCCGGGCCGTCCTGACCGAGCAGATCACGCACCGCGACCGCGCCCTGGTACATCGACACGTGCGTGAACTGGCCCTTGCCGGTGATGTCGCCGATCGCCCACAGCCGCTCGCCGGCCCGCTGGCGGTCGTCGACGTCGATGAAGCGAGCGGCCGGGTCCAGTCCCACCGTCTCCAGACCCAGGTCGGACAGGTTGGTACGACGGCCCGCCGCGACCAGCAGGGCGTCCGCGTCGATCGTGCGCCCGCCGACCTCGACGTGGAACGTGCCGTCGTGACCCACCCGCGCGACCTGCGCGCCGGTCAGCACCTCGACCCCCTCGGCCGCGAGCACCCCGGCCAGGACCTCGCTGGCCTCCGGCTCGCCGGGCGCCAGGATGCGCGGCCCGCCCTCGACGAGGGTCACCCGGACGCCGAAGCGGGCGAACGCCTGCGCCAGCTCGAGGCCGATCGGGCCGCCGCCGACCACGATGAGCGAGGCGGGCAGCTCGGTGAGCCGGACCGCGTCGCGGTTGGTCCAGTACGGCGTGCCCGCCAGCCCGTCGATCGGCGGCACGGCCGGCTCGGTCCCGGCGTTGAGGACCACCCCGCGGGCGGCGACGTACGTCATGCCGTCGACGGTGACGCGGCCCGGACCGTCGAGGCGCCCGTGCCCGCGGACGACCGTCACGCCCGCGGCCTCGAGGCTGCTCACGTGGGAGTCGTCGTGCCAGTGGCTCGTCGCCCGCTCGCCGAGCCGCTCGGCCACCACGCTCCAGTCGGGCGTCGCGGAGACCTGGCCGGCCAGGGTGTCGGCGCGGCGCGCCTCGGCCAGCGCGTCCGCGGCGCGGATGATCGTCTTGGACGGGATGCAGCCGTAGAACGGGCACTCCCCGCCCACCAGGGCCTTCTCGACCCCGACCACCGAGAGCCCCGCCTCGGCGAGCTGCTGGGCGGCGTACTCCCCGCCGGGCCCGAGTCCGATGACCACCACGTCGACCTGCTGCTCGCTCATGGTGGCCAGCCTAGGACTACCTCGACAGGTGCCGCGCCCGGGCGAAGCAGAACAGCCCGAAGCAGACGATGCCGACGGCGATCGCGCCGAGCAGGAACGGGCCGAACGGCTGGTCGAGCACCTCGTAGAGCGCCTGGTCGAGACCGCCGGACTTCTTCGCCTCGTGGGTGAGGCCGGCGTAGACGAACAGCCCGCCGACGATGCCGACCGCGACGCCCTTGGCGACGTAGCCGACCTTGCCGAAGAGCAGGTACGCCGACCCGCTCTGGCCGCTCTTGCCCTGCGGGTCGAGCTCCTCCGCGAACTTGTCGGTCCAGGCCTTGGCGATCTGGTAGACGCCGTAGCCGATGATCGCGAGCCCGACCACGACCACGATGCCCTGGCCGGCCGGGAGGTCCATCAGCTTCGCGGTCCACGAGTCGGTGCCGGAGCCGCCGGAGGAGCCGGAGCCCATGGCCACCTTGACCGCACTGACGCCGATGGCGCCGTACAGGACCGCCTTGCCGGCCGAGCTGACCTGCTTGCGGACCCGTTCGGCGCCGTCCTTCTCCTGGTGGCCGACCGCGGCCTCGAGGACCCGCCAGAGCACCAGCAGGAAGAGCCCGACGGCGACCAGCCAGACCAGCACCTTGCCGAAGGGCTGCTCGGCCAGCTGCTGCAGGGCACCGGAGCTGGAGGGCGAGCCTTCCCGGTCGCCGAGGGCGAGCTGGAGGGCCAACCACCCGATGAGCAGGTGGACGACGCCGTACGCGACGAGCCCCGCCCGGACCGCGAGGTCCATCCCGTCGCTGGAGTTGGCCTGCCGACCGGCGCGGTCGGCGCGCTGCGCGATGTCCATGCCCGGGGCGGTACCCCGAACCGGACCTACAGAGACGCCTTGTTGCGCTGCAGGTTGCCGAGCACGCCGTTGACGAACTGCGGCGACTCGTCGGTCGAGAGGTCGCGGACGAGGGCCATCGCCTCGCTGACCGCGACGGCGTCGGGGACGTCCTCGGCGTACAGCAGCTCCCACAGGCCCAGGCGCAGCACGTTGCGGTCGACCGCGGGCATCCGGGCCAGCGTCCAGCCCTCGGCGTACGACGTCAGCAGCTCGTCGAGCCGCGCCTGGTGCTCGACGACGCCGCGCACCAGCACCGCGGTGTAGTCGTTGGTCGGACCCTCGTCGTCGGCGATCGCGCGCTCGAGCGCGTCGACCGCCGACTCGCCCCGCAGGTCGGAGGCGAAGAGGATGTCCAGCGCCCGCTTGCGGGCCTTGGAGCGAGCGGCCACTACGCCTTCACGCGCCCCATGTAGGAGGAGTCGCGGGTGTCGACCTTGACCTTCTCGCCCTGGTTGACGAAGAGCGGCACCTGGATCTCGTGGCCGGTCTCGAGGGTGGCCGGCTTGGTGCGGCCGGTGGCGGAGTCGCCGGCGAGGCCGGGCTCGGTGAAGGTGATGACGAGCTCGACCGAGGCCGGGAGCTCGACGAACAGGACGCGACCCTCGTTGGTGGCCACGATGGCCTCCTGGTTCTCCAGGAGGAAGTTCGCGCCGTCGCCGAGGACCTCGGGGGCGACCTCGAGCTGCTCGTAGGTCGCGGTGTCCATGAACACGAAGGACGTGCCGTCGTTGTAGAGGTACTGCATGGTGCGGCGGTCGACCGTCGCGGTCTCGACCTTGGTGCCGGCGTTGAAGGTCTTGTCGACGTTCTTGCCCGACTCGACGTTGCGGAGCTTGGTGCGCACGAACGCCGGGCCCTTGCCGGGCTTGACGTGCTGGAACTCCACCACGGCCCAGAGCTGGCCGTCGATGTTGAGAACCATGCCGTTCTTGAGGTCGTTCGTCGTTGCCATGCGCGCGTGTCAGCCTTCGGTCCGGTGAGCGGGGAGGTCGCCTGCGTCCGAGCGCGGGCAACAGCCGGAGAGTCTACCGGCGCGGCCGCTCCCCGCACGAAACCGACGCCGCGTCAGTCCGCGAGCCGCCAGACCACCTCGACCTGGACCGCCAGCTCCTGCTCGCCGGCCTGGATGGGCAGCGCCATGTCGGCCGCATACGCCCGCGACAGGCTCGCCTCCGCCCACGGCTCCTCCCCGGCGTACGTCGGGGAGACCTCGCGCAGGGTCAGCACCTCGCCCAGCTCCTGACCTCCGGCGGCGGCGTACTCCTCGGCCTTGGCCCGCGCCTCGTCGACCGCGGCCTCCCGGGCCTCGGCCAGCAGCGCCTCGGGGTCGGCCACGCTCAGGGCGATGCCGTCGACGCGGACGGCGGTCCCGCCGCTCCGCACCGCCGCCGCGATGGCCGCGCCGCCGTCCTCCAGCTTCGGCACCAGCACCTGGGCGCGCTGGACGACCCGGTAGCCGCGCAGGGTGGTGGGGGCGTTGCGCGAGCGGTCGTAGACCGGCTCGGTCGACAGCCCCGTGGTCCGCACGTCCTTCTCCGTCACCCCGTGGTCGGCGAGCTCGGCGAGCACCCGGTCCATCGCGGCGCCGGACTCGTCGAGCGAGTCCTGCAGGTCGGGACGGATGATCCGCACCTCCAGGGAGAACCCGAGCTGGTCGGGCACCGCGGTCACCTCGCCGGTGCCGCCCACCGTCACGCTGCGCTTCGCCGACGAGCCCGCCGCTCCCCCACCGGACGCAGCCTCGGCCGGGGTCCCCCGGGAGTCGCCCACGAGGTAGGACACCGCGAGCGCGAGCACCACCACCCCGGCCAGCAGCAGTGCCTTCAGGCTCACCGTGACGTTCGTGCCCATCGCCGTACCACCCTCGCTCGTGCCGACCTGTGCCGATCGGTCGCGAGGTCGGACGGCGGCGCTCAGGCGGTGGTTCCGCCTGCGACGATCGCGAGCGCCCGCCGGTAGCCGTCGATGCCGTGTCCGGCGACCACCTCGACGGCGTACGGCGTCACGACCGACGTGTGCCGGAACTCCTCGGGCCGCTGGTGGGGATCGGAGATGTGCACCTCGACCAGCGGGGCCGTGAGCTGGGCGCACGCGTCGAAGATCGCGTACGAGTAGTGCGTCCACGCAGCGGCGTTGAGCACCACCGCGTCGCCGTCGTCGGCGGCGCCGTTGAGCCAGTCGAGCATCACGCCCTCGTGGTTGGTCTGGCGGACCTCGACGTCCATGCCGAGGTCGCGACCCCAGCCCACACAGAGGTCGGCGAGCTCGGCGTGCGTCGTGCTGCCGTAGATCTCCGGCTGACGGCGGCCGAGCCGCCCCAGGTTGGGACCGTTGAGCACCAGGACCTTCACGCCACACCCCTCAGCACGTCGTACGCCGCTCGCAGGTCGGCCTCGTCGGGACCCGCGAGCACGGTCGGACGGCCGAGGCCGTCGAGGACCACGAACCGCAGCTGCGAGCCGCGGGACTTCTTGTCGACCCGCATCGCCGCGAGCAGGTCCTCGAACGACGCGCCGTCGTACGACGTGGGCAGGCCGACGCGGGCCAGCGTGCTGCGGTGCCGGTCGGCCTCGGCGTCGCTCAGGTGACCGGTACGGCGGGCCAGCTCGGCGACGTAGACGCACCCGAGGGCGACGGCGTCGCCGTGCCGCATCGAGTAGGCCTCGGCCCGCTCGATGGCGTGCGCCATGGTGTGGCCGTAGTTGAGGACCTCGCGCCCGGGATGGCCGTCGGCCCCACCGGTCTCCTTCAGGTCCCCCACCACCACGTCGACCTTGACCCGCACGGCCCGCTCGACCAGCTCACGCAGCACGGGCGAGCCGGCGACCAGGGTGTCGGGGTCGGTCTCCTCGACCAGCTCCAGGATCCGCCGGTCGGCGATGAAGCCGCACTTGACGACCTCGCCGAGGCCCGCGACCAGCTCCGCGCGCGGGAGCGTCTCCAGCAGCGCGAGGTCGCAGAGCACCCCGGCGGGCTCGTGGAAGGAGCCGACCAGGTTCTTGCCGGCGCCGGTGTTGATGCCGGTCTTGCCGCCCACGGCGGCGTCGACCATGCCGAGCAGGGTGGTCGGGACGTGCACGACCCGCACGCCGCGCAGCCAGGTGGCGGCGACGAACCCGCCCAGGTCGGTCGTCGCTCCCCCGCCCACGGTCACGACCGCGTCGGAGCGGGTGAACCCGGCCGCGCCGAGCTCGTCCCAGCAGGCGGCGGCGACCGCGGCGGTCTTGGCGCCCTCGCCCTCGGGCAGCCGGAGCACCAGCACGTCGTACGACGGCTCGAGCGCGGCCAGCACCGGCGCGACCACGGCCTCGAGGTCGTCGGGGCAGATGACGGCCACCCGCTGGGTGCCGGAGCCGAGGATCCCGGGCAGCCGGCCGGCCAGGTCGTGGCCGACCACGACGTCGTACGGCGACGCGCCGCCGACGTGCAGCGTGGTGTCGCCCGCGGGGAGGTTCATCGGAGCAGCTCCTCGATCTCGGCCGCGACCTCCGCCGGGGTCCGCCCGTCGGTGTCGACGACATGGGTCGCGACCTCCTCGTAGACCGCGGTGCGCTCGTCGAGCAGCGTCTTGATCCGGGAGCGGACGTTGCCGAGCAGCAGCGGCCGGCCGACGCCCAGGCCGACCCGCTTGACCGCGTCGGAGAGCCCGACCCGCAGGAACACGACCGAGTGGTCGGCCAGCAGGGCTCGGGTCTCCTCGGCGAGGACCGCTCCCCCGCCGAGGGCCAGCACGCCGTCGTGCTCGGCCAGCGCGGACGCGACGGCGGCGCGCTCGATCGCCCGGAAGTGCTGCTCGCCGTCGTCGACGAAGATCTCGCTGATCGGCTTGCCGGCCGCGGCCTCGACGTCGTGGTCGGTGTCGCGGGCCGCGACGCCCCAGGACGTCGCGAGCAGCTCGGCCACCGTGGTCTTGCCGGCGCCCATGGCGCCGACCAGGACGACGCGCGGGCTCACGAGTAGCGGAGGTTCTCGAGGTACGACGCGGCGTTGCGCCGGGTCTCCTGCACCGAGTCGCCGCCGAACTTCTCGGTGACGGCGTCGGCGAGCACCAGCGCGACCATCGCCTCGGCGACGATGCCGGCGGCCGGGACCGCGCAGACGTCGGAGCGCTGGTGGTGGGCCACCGCCTCCTCACCGGTCGCGACGTCGACGGTGCGCAGCGCCCGCGGGACGGTGGCGATCGGCTTCATCGCGGCCCGGACCCGCAGCACCTCGCCGGTGGTCATCCCGCCCTCGGTGCCGCCGGAGCGGTCGCTGAGTCGGCGGATGGCGCCGTCCTTCATCACGATCTCGTCGTGGGCGAGCGAGCCGGGGGTGGCCGCGAGCTCGAAGCCGTCGCCGACCTCGACGCCCTTGATCGCCTGGATGCCCATCAGCGCGCCCGCGAGCCGCGAGTCGAGGCGGCGGTCCCAGTGCACGTGGGAGCCCAGGCCCGGCGGCAGGCCGTGGACGACCACCTCGACGACGCCGCCGAGGGTGTCGCCGTCGTCGTGGGCCCGGTCGATGCGCTCGACCATCTGCCTGCTGGTGTCGGCGTCGAGGCAGCGCACCGGGTCCTCGTCGAGGCGCGCGACGTCGTCGGCCCCGGGGATCAGTCCGGCGGGTGCTCGCACGCCGCCGAGCTCGATCACGTGGGAGACGATCCGGGCGCCGACGGCCTGCTCGAGGAAGTTGCTCGCGACCCGGCCCAGCGCCACCCGGGCGGCGGTCTCGCGGGCCGAGGCGCGCTCCAGGATCGGGCGGGCCTCCTCGAAGTCGTACTTCTGCATGCCGGCGAGGTCGGCGTGACCGGGGCGGGGCCGGGTGAGGGCGGCGTTGCGGCCGGTCGTCTTCAGCAGGGACGGGTCGACCGGGTCGGCCGACATCACGGTCTCCCACTTGGGCCACTCGGTGTTGCCGACCTGGATGGCCACCGGACCGCCCTGGGTCACGCCGTGCCGGACGCCACCGGTGATGGTGACCTCGTCCTGCTCGAACTTCATCCGCGCACCCCGGCCGTAGCCGAGCCGCCGGCGGGCCAGGGACTCCCGGACGTCGTCGCTCGTCACCCGGACATGGGCGGGGAGCCCCTCGAGGATCGCGACCAGGGACGGGCCGTGGGACTCGCCCGCAGTGAGCCAACGCAGCATGGGGCCAGTGTTTCACGCCGGTGACGTCGCCCCGACCCGGCTACTGGAGGGCGAGACCGGCCAGCAGGGTGGGGCCCAGCACCACGCCGAGCAGGGCGCCGACGATCATCGCCGGACCGAAGGGGTACGGCGCCCGCAGCATCCCCCGGTCCCACCGCACGATCGCCAGCAGCAGGCCGGGCAGCGCGAAGACCAGGAAACCGCTGTACATGCCGAGCGCGAACTCCTGCCAGCCCAGCCAGGCCAGCGGGAAGCCCAGCAGCGCGGCCAGCCGGACGTCGCCGAAGCCCATGCCGGCGGAGTGGGCGTACCAGAGCACCCAGTAGAACGACCGGGCCGCGAGCAGCCCGATCGCCGCCCGGACCAGGTCGTCGTGCTCACCGGTGAGGACCGCGTCCAGCCCGGCCAGGACGATCAGTGCCCCGGTCGCCGGGAGGACGACGACGCGCGGCAGCAGCCGGGTGCGCAGGTCGACCAGGGCCAGCGCGAGGCAGACGGGCACGAGCGGGAGCAGGCCGATCAGGGCCCGGTCCCAGCCGACCGAGTAGCCGACCAGGCCGCCGGCGAGGCCGCCGAGCACCGTGGTCTGCAGGGCCAGGCCCGGCCGGGCCGCGACGACGGCGTACGGGACCTTGGCGCCGTCGTCGGGGTGCCGCTCCTCGGCGGGCTCGGGGATCCGCTCGACCAGGGTCGGCACCAGGGCACCGAGGACGGCACCGACGAGCGTGGCGATCGCCGCCGCGCCCTCCGGGGTCACCGGACCGACCGCTCCGCGAGGGCCACCTCGCCGGCGAGGCGCATCGCCTCGAGCGGGGCCGGGCCGTCGGTGAAGAGCGCGAACTGCAGCGCGGCCTGGTGGACCAGCAGGTCCAGCCCGCCCACCAGCGGGCGTCCGTCGGCGGACGCCGCCAGCGGCGTGGGCCACGGGTCGTAGAGCGCCTCGAACAGGACCGCCGCGTCCCCGCAGCGGGCGACCAGCTCGTCGGTCTGGGCGTCGGCCGGCACGGTCGAGACGACCACCTCCCCGACCGCCGGGTCGGTGGCCAGCGACCCGATCACGACCCGGGGAGCCGTGGGGTGGGCGGCGATCACGGAGGCCGTCTCGGCCGCGCGCTCGGCGGAGCGTGCCAGCACGGTGACGCTGCGCGCCCCCAGCTCGACCAGGGCCAGGCCGGTCGAGGCGGCGGTCGCGCCGGCCCCGAGCAGGGTGGCGGCGCTGACCGGTCCGTCGTACCGCTCGCGGATCGCGGCGACCGCCCCCGGCAGGTCGGTGTTGTCGGCCAGCCGGCCCCCGGGGCCGAGGACCAGGGTGTTGGCCGCGCCGACGAGCCGGGCCCGCTCGGTGACCTCGGTGGCGACGGCGAGCAGCTCGCGCTTCAGCGGCGCCGTGACCGAGAGCCCGCGCCACTGGGCGTCCAGCCCCTCGACGAAGGGGCGGACGCCGCCCGCCGGCACCCGGACCGCGTCGTACGACCAGTCCGGGAGGCCGGCGGCGGCGTACCCGGCCCGGTGCAGGGCGGGCGAGAGCGAGTGGGCGATCGGGTCCCCCAGCACGGCGCAACGACGGAGATCCGCAGTGCCACCCACCCGACGAAACTCCTCAGTCCGACCTCACCGGCGGCCATCAGCGAGCCGGTTCACGAGGCTCAACTGTAGAACTGGCGCGTGGTCCCCCCGCAATCGGTGCCCGGGATCCGGGTGCAGTCGAAGAGCACCAGGGTGTAAAGCCGGTCCTCGGGGATCGAGAGGTTCCCTGTGCAGCGCCAGCCCTGTCCCTGACTGGCGAACGGGCTGCTCGCGACGGTGCCTCCGCTCGCGTTCTGGATGAGGGCGTACGCGTAGTCCTCGAGACCTGCGCCGGTGTCGTTGACCGCCTTGGCGCAGAGCGTGTCGGTCGCGTCCGTGTAGCGCGCGCTCGCGCCGTGGAAGCTGAACTGGATGTCGTTGGCCGCGGCGGGACCGATGCCGAGGGCCATGACGGCTGCCGTCGCCGACAGCACGGCCAGGGGTCGAAGTGCTCGCATGAGTGCTCCCGAGAGTGTGATGGAGAACACAGCATCGAGCCCGCCCGGGTCGTCGTCAAGGCTCGACCCGGGGCGGATCAGTCCGTCAGCACCGGTCCGAGGTCTCGCAATAGTCCTTGTACTGCGCCTGTCCGTCGAGGAAGCCGTCGTAGTCCTCGTAGAACCGGGTCTCACCGGTGGCCAGGTCGACGGTCACGTAGTAGTACCAGGGCCCGTCAGCAGGCTCGACCGCAGCCTTGATCGCCGCGTCGCCGGGGGCCTCGATCGGGCCCGGGGGCAGACCGACGACGTTCAGCCGGGTGTTGTACGGCGTGGGGGTGTCGAGCTGCTCCCGCGTCAGCTCGGTGGAGCCCGGCGAGAGGCCGAGGCCGTAGGCGACGGTCGCGTCGATCTGCAGCTTGCCGTTGGTCCCGCCCTTGTCGCCGGGTCCCTCGAGGCGGTTGTAGATCACCCGCGAGATCTTCGGCATGTCGTCGCCGCGCCCCTCGGCCTCGATCAGGCTGGCGATCGTCATCAGCTCGTGGGTCGTGTAGCCGAGCCGCTCGGCGGCACCCTGCAGGTCGGCGTCCTCGGCCGCCTGCTTCCAGCGGTCGACCATGCGCTTGAGGATGTCGACGGGCTTGTCGTCGGGCCCGATGTCGTAGGTGGCGGGGAAGAGGTAGCCCTCGGCGTTGCCGCCGGCCTCCTCCGGCAGACCCAGTGCGGCCGGGTTTCGCAACGCTCGCTGGTAGGCGCGGGCCGGGAACTCTGTGCCCTCGGCGAGCGCATCGACGATCTCGGTCAACCGGAGACCCTCGCGGACGGTCACCCGGGACGTGAGCAGGTTGGCCGGGTCGACCAGCCGGGCGACGGCGTCAGCCGAGGCCATCTCCTGCTGCAGCTCGTAGAAGCCGACCTGGATGCTGCCCGACTCGGGGTTGCCGTTCACCGCGCTGACGCAGGCGTCGACCGACGCCACGACGCCCTCGGACTCCAGGTTGCGGCAGATGGCCGAGCCGTTGTCGCCCGAGGCGACCTCGAAGGTCACGCTGCCGGTGCCCGGACCGGTGTAGTCCTCCGGGTCGGCGAACTGGTCCTTGATCTTGTCGAGCCCGGCGGTGACGCCGAAGTAGAGCAGGCCGGCGACGACGCCGAGGGCGACCAGCACGGCCAGGCAGCCGGAGGCGCCGCGGCCGCGCTTCTTGCGCGCGCGGCGGGCACCGCCGGCGACGTACGTCGGGGCCTCGTCGTGCTCGTCGACCCGGGGCAGCAGGCCCGAGTCGTCGTGCAGGTCCGGCTCGGGGTGGTGCTCGCTCATCTCGTCTCCTCGACGATCTCACCCGGCGCGGTCCCGGTCGCGCGTTCGGTGTCCAGTGCGTGCTGAAGGATCAGCACCGCCGCGGCCTGGTCGACCACGGCCCGCCGCGCTGTCCCCTTGCGGCCTCGGTCGCGCAGCATAGCCTCCGCCGACACGGTGGTCAGCCGCTCGTCGACCAGGCGCACCGGCACCGGGGCGACCGAACGGGAGAGCCGTACGGCGAACTCGCGGGTCTTCGCCGCCGCCGGGCCCTCGCGCCCCGACAGCGACCGGGGCAGCCCGAGGACCACCTCCACGGCCTCGTGCTCGGTCACGATCGCCGCGATCCGGCCCAGGTCGCCGCGGCCGCGGCGTACGGTCTCGACGGGCGTCGCGAGGAACCCCGTGGGGTCGCTGCGCGCCACCCCGATCCGGGCGTCCCCCGGATCGATGCCGAGCCGTACGCCGGGCCGCAAGCTCAGGCCTGCCCGGGAGAGGACTGGGTCGTGGCGGCGACCGCGGCGTGCACCGCCGCCAGCGCCTCGTCGATCCGTGAGGCGTCGGTGCCACCGCCCTGGGCCACGTCGTCCTTGCCGCCGCCCTTGCCACCGACGAACGGGCCGACCGCGCGGACCAGGTCGTTGGCGCTGAGGCCGAGCGTGCGGGCCGCCTCGGTCGTGGCCGCGACGACCGACACCTTGCCGTCGGCCGCGCCGATCACCACGACGACGCCGGGAGCGCCCGCCGGGAGCTTGGAGCGGACGTCCATGGCCAGGGTGCGGACGTCGCCGCCGCCCGCACCGTCGACCCGGTGGGCCACGACGTGCACGCCGCCCACCACCGTCGCGCCGGCGGCCAGCTGGCCACCGCCGGCCAGCAGCTGCGAGAGCCGGGCCTTCTCGATCTCCTTCTCGGCCGAGCGCAGCCGCTCGACCAGGTCGCCGACCCGGCCGACCAGGTCGTCGGGCTGGGTCTTCAGCAGGCTGGTGAGCTGGCCGACGACGTCGCGCTCGCGCGCCAGGTAGCGGAAGCCCTCGACGCCGGTGAAGGCCTCGATGCGGCGGTTGCCGGAGCCGACCGAGGACTCCCCCGTCACGACGATGGTGCCGATCTGGGACGAGTGGTCGACGTGCGTGCCGCCGCAGAGCTCGCGCGACCACGGGCCGCCGATCTCGACGACGCGGACCTTGGAGTCGTCGTACGTCTCGCCGAAGAGGGCGACCGCGCCCCAGTCCTTGGCCTCGGGCAGCGTCATGTACTGCCAGCCGACCGGGAGGTCGGCGCGCAGCGCGTTGTTGGAGACCAGCTCGATGTCGGCGACCTGCTCGGGACTGAGGCCGGTGGTCCAGCCGAAGTCGAGGCGGAGGTAGCCGGGCCGGTTGTAGGAGCCCGACTGCAGGGCCGAGGGGCCGAGCACCTCGCGCAGCGCGGCGTGCACGACGTGGGTGCCGGAGTGCGCCTGGCGGGCGCCGGTGCGCCACTCCGGGTCGACCTGGGCCTGGAGCTCGGAGCCCGGGGCGAACTCACCGTCGACGACCCGGACCTGGTGCACGACCAGGCCCTTGATCGGCCGCTGCACGTCGAGGACCTCGAGCCGGCCGCCGTCGAACTCGATGACGCCCGCGTCGGCGGCCTGGCCGCCGGACTCGGCGTAGAACGGCGTCCGGTCGAGGACCAGCTCGCCGACCTCGCCGTGGCCCAGCACGGGCACCGCGGCGCCGCCCTGCAGCAGCGCGAGCGGGCGGGACTCGGTCTGCAGCGTCTCGTAGGCGAGCCACTCGGTGGGGCCGTGAGCGTCGAGGATCCCGCGGTAGACGCCGGTGTCGGCGTGCTGGCCGCGCTTGGACCGCGCGTCGTCCTTGGCCCGCTGGCGCTGCTCGGCCATCAGCGAGCGGAAGCCGTCCTCGTCGACGCTGAGCCCGGCCTCGGAGGCCATCTCGAGCGTCAGGTCGATCGGGAAGCCGTAGGTGTCGTGCAGCGCGAACGCCTTCTCGCCCGACAGCCGGGTCGCGCCCGTCTTCTTCACGTCGGTCGCGGCCAGGTCGAAGATCTGGGTGCCGGCCTGGAGCGTCTTGCGGAACGTCTCCTCCTCGGCGTACGCCACCCGCGAGATCCGCTCCCAGTCCTGCTGGAGGTCGGTGTAGGTCTCGCTCATCTTGTCGCGGCTGATCGGCATCAGCTCGGGCAGCGCGGGGTCGCCGTACCCGAGCAGGCGCATGGAGCGCACGGCGCGCCGCAGCAGCCGGCGCAGCACGTAGCCGCGGGCCTCGTTGCCGGGGGTCACGCCGTCGCCGATGAGCATCATCGAGCTGCGGACGTGGTCGGCCACCACCCGGAAGCGGACGTCGTCCTCGGGGTTCGCGCCGTACGTCTTGCCGGTGAGGGCCATGGCCTTCTCGATGACCGGGAACATGACGTCGATCTCGTACATGTTGGCCTTGTCCTGGAGCAGGAACGCGACCCGCTCGAGGCCCATGCCGGTGTCGATGTTCCGCTTCGGCAGCGAGCCGGCGATGTCGAAGTCCTCCTTGGACCGCACCGCGCTCAGCTCGTCCTGCATGAAGACCAGGTTCCAGATCTCCAGGTAGCGGTCCTCGGCGCCGAAGTCGCCGTCGGCGCCGTACGCCGGGCCGCGGTCGTAGAGGATCTCCGAGCACGGGCCGCCCGGGCCGGGGACGCCCATGGACCAGTAGTTCTCGGACTTGCCGAGCCGGATGATCCGGTCGTCGGGAAGCCCGGTGACCTTCTTCCACAGCTCCACGGCCTCCGGGTCGTCCTGGTAGACGCTCGGGTAGAGCCGGCCCTCCTCCAGGCCCCAGCCGCCGTCGGCGAGCGGCTTGGTGACCAGGTCCCAAGCCAGCTCGATGGCGCCCTCCTTGAAGTAGTCGCCGAAGGAGAAGTTGCCGCACATCTCGAAGAACGTGCCGTGCCGCGTGGTCTTGCCGACGTCCTCGATGTCCGGGGTCCGCACGCACTTCTGCACGCTGGTCGCCCGGTCGTACGGCGGGGTCTCCTGGCCGAGGAAGTACGGCTTGAACGGCACCATGCCGGCGTTGACGAACAGCAGGTTCGGGTCGTCGAGCAGCAGCGACGCGGACGGCACGGGGGTGTGGCCGGCGCGCTCGAAGTGAGCGACGAACCTCCGTCGGATCTCCGCGGTGTCCATCAGTGGGTGCCTTCCTGCTCGGTGTCTCGGGGGCTGCTGATCTCGGTGAACGTGGTGGTCGGAGGCTCGAGCTCCGGGGTGCTGCTGGGGACGAGACCCAGGCGAGCGCGGAGGTCGACCTCGGCCTCCGCCTTGCCCTGGGCGACCTCGTCGCGGAGCAGCCGGGCGCCGTGGGTGACCGCCTGCCAGCGGTCCTGCAGACCCTCGGCGGTGAGAAGCTCGGCGGCCCGACGCCCGCGGATCATCGCGTAGACCCCGGCCCCGGCCCCGGCGACGAACCAGAGGCCGCGGTTCACCTCGGGGTCCCCGCGGGATCGGGAGCGGAGCGAGCGATCTCGTGGGGTGAGTTCATGCGGCGCTGCCCTCTCCGTCGAGAGAGGCTCGCTGGTGGTCGGCCCACAGGCGCTTGGCCTCCCGCAGGTCGGCCTTGCGCTGCTTGCGGGCGCGCTTGAGCTCGCGCCGCATCTCGAAGCGCACCCGGTTGCGGGTCTCGGGCGCCAGGGCGCGTCGTACGCCGTGGGCGAGGGAGGCGGCCTGCACGACGCTCTCGCGCAGCACCAGGTCGGCGAAGAGCCGGCCCTCGATCATCGGCACCGGCGGCGCGGCCGGCTCGTCCTCGCCGAGGCGGGTGATGACCACGGGCCGCTCGTCGCGGACCGGGTCCCGGCGCTCGCGCTCGAGCCGGTCGAGCCGCTCGTGCAGCGCGGCCGTCTCGGCCCGAGCCTCGGCCAGCGAGCGGGCGCTCGCGGACCGGGCGCGCAACAGCGCCGCGGCGAGCCCGAGCGCGACCAGCGCCAGGAGCCCCGCGGTCGCGAGCACGATCCAGTCCGTCATGACGGTCGAGCCTATCGTCCCCGGATCAGGCGCCGGACCCGCTCCCAGCGCTCCTTGACCGCGGCCTCGGCTCCGAGGGCGGTCGGCTGGTAGTAGGCAGCGTCCTTGACGACGTCCGGGGCGTACTGCTGCTCGGCGATGCCGTACGGCGCGTCGTGGCTGTACTGGTAGCCCTTCCCGTGGCCCAGCTTCTTGGCGCCGCCGTAGTGGGCGTCGCGCAGGTGGGAGGGCACCGGGCCGATCTTGCCGGCCTTGACGTCGGCCACCGCCGCGCCGATGGCGGTCGTGACCGCGTTGGACTTGGGGGCCACGGCGAGCGCGATGGTGGCGTGGGCCAGGGTCAGCGAGGCCTCCGGCATGCCGATCATCTGCACCACCTGCGCGGCGGCGACGGCGGTGGTGATCGCGGTCGGGTCGGCCAGCCCGATGTCCTCGCTGGCCAGGATCATCAGCCGCCGCGCGATGAACCGCGGGTCCTCCCCCGCCTCCATCATCCGGGCCAGGTAGTGCAGCGCGGCGTCGGCGTCGGAGCCGCGCACCGACTTGATGAACGCGCTGGTGACGTCGTAGTGCTGGTCGCCCTGGCGGTCGTAGCGCACCGCGGCCTGGTCGACGGCGGTCTCGGCGGTCGCCAGGTCGACCGTCGTGGAGCCCTTCGACGTCGCGGCGCCCGTCGCGGCCTCCAGGTAGGTCAGGGAGCGCCGTGCGTCGCCGCCGGCGAGCCGGACCAAGTGGTCGAGCGCGTCGTCGTCGAGAGTGAACCGCCCGCCGAGCCCGCGCTCGTCGGCCAGCGCCTGGGCGACCACGGCCCGGACGTCGTCGTCGGTCAGCGACTCCAGCCGCAGCAGCAGGCTGCGCGACAGCAGCGGCGAGATCACCGAGAAGAACGGGTTCTCCGTGGTGGCCGCGACCAGGGTGACCCAGCGGTTCTCGACACCCGGCAGCAGCGCGTCCTGCTGGGCCTTGCTGAACCGGTGCACCTCGTCGACGAAGAGCACCGTCTCGTTGCCCGTCGCCACCAGCTCCGCCCGCGCGCTGTCGATCGCGGCGCGGACCTCCTTGACCCCGGCCGAGACCGCCGACACCTCGACGAAGCGCCGGTCGGTCTGCTGGCTGACGATCGAGGCGATGGTCGTCTTGCCGGTGCCCGGTGGGCCCCAGAGCAACAGGGACATCGACTGGTCGTTCTCGATCAGCTGGCGCAGCGGCGCCCCGGGGGCCCGCAGCTGCTCCTGGCCGACCAGCTCGTCGAGCGTGCGCGGCCGCATCCGCACCGCGAGCGGCGCCGAGGCGTGCGTGTTCGCCGCCAGGGAGCCGCCACCCCCGCCGCCGGGGCGGGGCACGTCGAAGAGTCCGTCCACGATCGGAACCCTACGGTGAGCCCTGAACCGTGACGACGCTGGTTGAGGTGCGAGCGGAGCGGGCCTCGAACCCAGCGATCAGCCGCTCACCACGGTGCGGCTGCCGACGTCGAACCAGCGGTCCTCGTATCCCGACCCCGTCATCAGCTCGACGTCGACCGGCTCCGTGGACGACGCGTCCGGGTTGCCCCGGTCGTCGACGCCGAGCAGTCCGGTCGTCACCGGACGCTCCGGTGCCTTCCCCAGCTCGCCGGCGAAGTGGCAGGCGACCTTGTGGCGCGGGCCGATCTGCAGCAGCGGCGGCTCGACCTTGGCGCAGATGTCCTGCGCCAGGTGGCAGCGGGTGCGGAACCGGCAGCCGGAGGGCGGGTTGACCGGGCTGGGGACGTCGCCCTGGAGCATGATCCGCTCGCGCCGGCCACCGACCGCCGCCTGCTTCACGTCGGGCACCGCGGACAGCAATGCCTGGGTGTAGGGGTGGTGCGGGGTCGCGTAGAGCGTCTCGCGGTCCGCGATCTCGACGATCTTGCCGAGGTACATCACCGCGATCTCCGGGCAGAAGTGCCGGACCACCGCCAGGTCGTGGGCGATGAAGAGGAACGCGATGTCGAACTCTTTCTGGAGGTCCTGGAGCAGGTTGATCACCTGCGCCTGGATGGACACGTCCAGAGCGGAGACCGGCTCGTCGGCGACGAGCAGGCGCGGGTTGAGCGTGAGGGCGCGCGCGATGCCGATGCGCTGGCGCTGACCGCCGGAGAACTCGTTCGGGTAGCGGTTGTAGTGCTCGGGGTTGAGACCGACGACCTCCAGCAGCTCCTTGACCCGCGGCATGATCTGGTTCTTCGGCACGATGTCGTGCACGGCCAACGGCGCGCCCACGATCGAGCCGACCGTGTGCCGCGGGTTCAGCGAGGTGTAGGGGTCCTGGAAGATCATCTGCACGTCACGACGCACGGGCTTCAGCTCGCGCTTGCTGAGCGTCGCGAGGTCCCGGCCACCGAACTGCATGGAGCCCGACGTCGGCTTGTAGAGCCGGGTGATCAGCCGACCGGTCGTGGACTTGCCGCAGCCGGACTCGCCCACCAGGCCGAGGGAGCCGCCCTCGGGCACCTGGAAGGAGATGCCGTCGACCGCCTGGACGTGGCCGACCGTCCGACGCACCAGGCCGGGCGCCTTGACCGGGAAGTACATCCGCAGGTCCTCGACGGTCAGCACGGGCTTGGCCCGGGGATCGAGCTTGGCCGCGGTGTGGCCCTGTCCGGCCATCTCGTGGAACAGGTCGTCGGGGCTCGTCGTCTCGTCGCTCATCAGGCCTCCTCGACCAGGTCGGGGGCGATCTCGGGCAGCACTTCGCTCTGGTAGACCGCCTCGGGGTCGGCCAGGTGGCAGCGCTTGAGGTGCTTGCTGCCGGCGGCGAGCGGGAGCAGCTCGGGGAGCGTGGTGCGGCACAGGTCACCGGGCACCTTGTCCCGGTGGGCGCAGCGCGGGTTGAAGGAGCACCCGGGCGGCGGGTCGAGCAGGCTCGGCGGGTTGCCGGGGATGGGGATCAGCCGAGCGTCGGTGTCGGCCTGCACGTCGGGCACGCTCGACAGGAGGCCCCAGGTGTAGGGCATGGCCGGCCGTGTGAGCATCTGCTTGGTGGCGCCGTACTCGACGGCGCGGCCGGCGTACATGACCAGGACGTCGTCGGCCATCTCGGCGATCACGCCGAGGTCGTGGGTGATGATCACGACGGCGGAGTTGAACTCGCGCTGCAGGTCCTGGAGCAGGTCGAGGATCTGCGCCTGCACGGTCACGTCGAGCGCGGTCGTGGGCTCGTCGGCGATCAGCAGGGACGGATCGTTGATCAGGCCCATCGCGATCATCGCGCGCTGTCGCATGCCGCCGGAGAACTGATGCGGGAAGTCGTCGACGCGACCGTCCGGCTGCGGGATCCCGACCCGGTCCAGCATCTCGATGGCCCGCCGCCGGGCGTCGCGCTTGGACGCCTTCGGGTGGTGCACGAGGTAGGCCTCGGCCAGCTGGGCGCCGACGCGGTAGAAGGGGTGCAGGGCCGCGAGCGCGTCCTGGAAGATCATCGCGACCTGGTTGCCGCGCAGCTTGCGCATGCCCGGCTCGGCCATGCCGACGATCTCCTGGCCGCCCACCCGGATCGAGCCGGAGACGGTGGAGCGCTTGGGGTCGTGAAGGCCCAGGACGGCCATGCTCGAGACGGACTTGCCGGAGCCGGACTCCCCCACGATGCCGAGGGTCTTGCCCAGCTCGAGGGTGTAGGAGACCCCGTTGACCGCGCGAACGGGGCCGTCCGGGGTCGGGAACTCGACCGAGAGGTCCTCGACGACGAGGAACGGGTCGCTGTCGGACACGGTGGTGCCGGACCTTTCGACGGAGGGCGTGGCGGTCATGCGAGTCGCACCCGCGGGTCGAGCGCGCTGTACATGACGTCCACGAGGATGTTGCTCAGGACCATGATGATCGCCGCGAACAAGACCGTGGCCGACACCACCGGGAGGTCCAGGCTGTAGGTCGCGCTCAGGCCCCAGCGACCGATGCCCTGGATGTCGAAGATGTACTCGGTGAACAGGGTGCCGGCGAGCAGCACGCCCAGGTCGATGCCGAAGATCGTGATGACGGGCACCAGAGCCGCGCGCAGTCCGTGACGGTAGACGACCTGCCGCGGCCCGAGCCCCTTGGCAGTGGCGGTGCGGATGTAGTCCTCGTTCAGGGCCTCGACCATCGCACCTCGGGTGTAGCGGGTGTACTGGGTGCAGCCGAAGATGCCGAGGCAGATCCACGGCAGCAGGAGGCCGGTGAACCAGTCCCAGGGGCTCTCCCACGGTGGCGTGTAGCCGCTGCTGCCGAGAATGGGGACGTCCCAGATCAGCGTGAAGTAGAGCCACGCGAGCAGGGCGAAGAGGTAGTAGGGCACCGAGCTGATGAACAGGAAGCTGCTGACCAGCGCCTTGTCGGCGAAGCTGCCACGTCTTCGCGCGGCCGCGACCCCGATGGGCACGCCGAGCAGCAGGTAGAGCGCGGCGCCGCCGGCGGCGATGGAGACCGTCGCGGGGAGCCGTTCGATCAGCTCGTCCCAGACCAGGGCCCGGGAGCGCTGCGAGACACCCAGGCACGGGGCGTCACAGTCGATGGTGCTGTTGCCGATCTCGATGGTGCGACCGACGAAGACGCCCTTGACGTAGGCGCCGTACTCGGACCAGATCGGGTTGTTGTAACCCAGCTGCTCCTCGAAGTTCTCCAACCGCTCCGGGGTGCACCGGTTGCTGGTCTCCTGGTTGCAGATCGGCCGCGCCGGACTCGACGGGCCGTACCAGAACAGGGCGAAGATGGCCATCGACACCAAGACGATGGTGACGACGCCGATCAGGAGACGCTTGACGATGTAGGCGAACACGGGTGGGGACCTTCCGGGAGCACGGGGACGGCAGGAGGATGGGGGCCGGGCGAACCCGACCCCCATCCCGGTCGCGAGCGATCAGCTCGGGACCTCGGGTCACTGGGTGACGAAGAGGTCCTTGAAGTTGATCGAGCTCATCGCGCCGTCACCGTTGAAGTTGCCGATGGAGGCACCGGCGCCGTACAGCTCGTTGCGGTAGGCGAGCGGGATCAGCGGGAAGTACTCCGTGCCGATCATCTCGTCCAGGTCGCCCCAGGCCGTGGGCTGCTCCTCCGCCGGGAGGGTGGCGATGTCGTCGATGGCCTTCTGCACGTCGGGCTCGTCGAAGAACGCCGTGTTGTAGGGCTGACCGGCCTGGACCAGCGGCGGGATCATCGTGGACGCCGACGGCCAGTCCGAGCACCAGTTGACGTTACGAAGGTTCAGGCGCTTGTTGATGTCGCTGTCCTTGTCGTCGTAGAGGGCGTAGTAGTCCTCCTGGTACGGGATCATCTCGACCTTGAAGCCAGCGGCCTCGTAGCCCTTCTTCTCCGCCTCGGCGGCGGCCTTCAGGGTGGCGTCGGAGTCGTCGTAGACGTAGGTCAGCGTCATGCCGGTCTGACCGGCCTCCTCGAGGAGCTGCTTGGCCTTCTCGGGCTGGTAGGTGAACTGCTCACCGTCCGGGAAGTACTCCTTGCGGCCCGACATGCCGGGGGGCATCAGGGTGCTGGCCGGGATCCGGGTGACACCGGGGATGTTGCCGCCGGCCAGGGTCACGTTGTCGAAGTCGTAGGCCCAGGCAATGGCCTTGCGGACGTTGATGTCGGTGATCTTGGTGTAGTCGGGCGCACGGTAGGACACGCACTGACCGGTCTGCTGGATGTAGTTGTCGCCCAGCTTGCTCTTCAGGTCGGTGGCGTTGGACGCGCCGAGCCGGTAGGAGATCGCCGTCGAGGACAGCTCGCTGTCGCTCAGCAGGATCTGGTCGGTCTTCTGCTGGTCCTGGTTGAACTTGAAGGTCCAGGAGTCGACGTACTGGTGACGCGCCGGGTCGGTGGCCGGGTCCCACTGGTCGTTCTTGACCAGGGTCAGCGACTCCGTCGGGCGGAACTCGGAGATCTTGTAGGGACCGTTGGAGAGCGGCTTGCGGCCGTAGGCCGGGAAGTCGGAGTTCTCCAGCGGGATCGGGCCGATCGCCATGAACGAGCCCCAGAAGTCCATGTCCGGGAACGGCTTCACCATCTTGATGGTGATGTCCTGACCCTCGACGGTGATGCCGGAGCAGTCGCCGTCGGCCGGGCCGGCGTAGCCGTCGCCGCAGTCGATGTTCTCGACGGAGTAGACCTGGCCGGGACCCGAGGTGAAGGTCTCGGAGTCGAAGCTCCGCTCGATGCCGTACTTGATCTCCTCGGGGGTGATCGGGTCGCCCGTCTCCCACTTGACGTCGTCACGGACGGTGAAGGTCCACTCCGTGAAGTCGTCGTTGGGCGTGCCGAGGTCGGTGGCGAGGTCGGGGACCAGCTCCATCTCCCCGGACTCCTCGTTCTTGCGGTACTGGGTGAGCGAGCGGTGGGTCAGGGCCTGCTGGATGGAGTTGCCGAGCACGGACCACCCGTTGGTCGGGTCCAGGTCCTCCGGTCCCTCGTCGAGCGGGACGTAGACCGTGACGTCGCCTCCGGTCGCGGCGCCCTCAATCTCGGGGGCCGGACCCTCGGCGTCGGCGACCTTCGCGAAGCCGGCACCGGCCTCCTCGAACTTCTGGTCGCTGGGGGTGCTCCCGCCGCCGCCCCCACCGTCGCCGCCACAGGCGGCCAGGGTGGAGATGAGCGCGACGCACGCAACAGCGGCAAGCGACTTGGTTCGCTTCATCGTGTTGTGCCTTTCCTCTTCATCCGTGCCACAGACCCAAGCCCGTGACCACAATTGAGTGCCCGTCAGCGACGGGTCTTGGGGTCCACCGCGTCGCGGATGGCGTCCCCGAGCAGGTTGATCGCGACGACCAGCACCACGATGCCGATCAGCGGCTCCCACAGGTAGAGCGGGTAGGTCTTGAAGTACTTCGTCGCCTGGCTGATGGTCTGGCCCCACGACTCGCCCTGGGTGATGCCGATGCCGAGGTAGGCCAGGGCGGCCTCGGCGGCGATGAACGCCGGCAGCATCAGCGAGACCGCGACGACGATCGGGGCCACCAGGTTGGGCAGCAGCTCACGAAGCATGATCCGACGCGTCGGCATGCCGATGACCTCGGCGGAGAGGATGAACTCCCGCTCACGCAGCGACAGCACCTCACCGCGGACCAGGCGGGCGACCGACATCCAGCCGAAGCCGGCGAGGATGGCGACCAGCGACCAGAGCTGGGCCTGCGGGTAGATGTCGGGCTTGAGCGCGAACCGCTCGTTGAGGATCGGCGCGATGATCAGCGCGATCAGGATGTAGGGCAGCGTCAGGAACAGGTCGGTGACGAACGAGATGATCCGGTCGGCGATGCCGCCGAGGAAGCCGGCCAGCAGGCCCATGGTGACGCCGATAAGGGAGGCCACGATGGTCGACAGCGCTGCGACGGTGAGCGACGTGCGGCAGCCGTAGAGCCACTGCGCGAGGTTGTCCTCGGCCGTGCTCGGCGAGATGCCGAACGGGTGGTTGGGGTCGAACCCGTAGTGCGGCGGGCCGTTGAGCGGCATGCCGTCACCGAGGTAGTCGAGCTCGGTGGCGGGGCTACCAGGGCCGGTCTCGACGCCCACGACGTTGGCGATGACCCCCGCGAAGATCGCGATCAGCACGAAGAACAACACGATGACCGCGCAGGCGACGGCGACCTTGTCGCGACGCAGCCGGCCGAACGCGATCTGCAGCGGCGACTGGCTCTTGACCGGTCCCTTGCCCTTGCCCGCCTCCGGCGCCTGGGGCGCTTCGTCACTCAGGTGCCCGAGCGTCTCGGAGGAAACCGGCGGCAGCGACATGCTCTCCCCATCTGGTGATCGGGCCCGAAAAATGAGTTGCGGGCGGCGAACCTCTCGGCTCGCCGCCCGCGACTCTATGTGACCCGTACCCGGCCCGGCGATCACCCGCGAGTAACGATCTGGTCTCGACGGGTGGGACGGGGCGTCCGGTGGATCAGTCCTGTGCCGGGACTTCCTTCGCCGGTGGGGCGTCGACCCCGGCCTCCTTGCGCTGTTGGGCCGTGATCGGCGCAGGCGCCGCCGTCAGGGGATCGAAGCCGCCGCCCGACTTCGGGAAGGCGATGACGTCGCGGATCGACTCCGCTCCGCCGAGGATCGCGCAGATCCGGTCCATGCCCACGGCGATGCCGCCGTGCGGCGGCGCGCCGTACTTGAAGGCGTCCAGGAGGAAGCCGAACTTCTCCTGGGCCTCGTCCTCCCCGATGCCCATCACCTCGAAGACCCGCTTCTGCACGTCCTCGCGGTGGATCCGGATCGAGCCACCGCCGAGCTCGCTGCCGTTGCAGACGATGTCGTAGGCGTAGGCGAGCGCCGGGCCGGGGTCGGTGTCGAAGGTGTCGAGGAACTCCGGCTTGGGGCTCGTGAAGGCGTGGTGGACGGCCGTCCAGGCGCCTGCGCCGACCGCGACGTCGCCGCTCGCGACGGCGTCCGAGGACGGCTCGAACAGCGGCGCGTCGACCACCCAGGTGAAGGCGAAGGCCGACTCGTCGATCAGACCGCCGCGGCGGCCGATCTCCAGTCGGGCCGCGCCGAGCAGCGCCCGGCTCGACTTGGTGGCGCCGGCCGCGAAGAACACGCAGTCGCCCGGCTGCGCACCCACGTGCGCCGCCAGGCCGGCCTTCTCGGTGTCGGAGAGGTTCTTGGCCACCGGACCGCCGAGCTCGCCGTCCTCCTGCACCAGGACGTAGGCCAGGCCGCGGGCGCCGCGCTGCTTGGCCCACTCCTGCCAGGCGTCGAGCTGCTTGCGCGGCTGGCTGGCGCCGCCGGGCATGACCACGGCGCCGACGTACTCGGCCTGGAAGACCCGGAACGGGGTCTCGGCGAAGTACTCGGTGCACTCGACGAGCTCCTGGCCCATCCGCAGGTCGGGCTTGTCGGACCCGAAGCGACGCATCGCCTCGGCGTAGGTCATCCGCGGCACCGGGCGCGGGATCTCGTGGCCCTCGAGGGCCCAGATCTCGGCCAGCACCTCCTCCATGAGCGCCAGGACGTCCTCCTGGTCGACGAAGCTCATCTCGATGTCGAGCTGGGTGAACTCCGGCTGCCGGTCGGCGCGGAAGTCCTCGTCGCGGTAGCACCGGGCGATCTGGTAGTAGCGCTCCAGGCCGCCGACCATCAGCAGCTGCTTGAACAGCTGCGGGCTCTGCGGCAGGGCGTACCAGCTGCCGGGGTGCAGGCGCGCGGGCACCAGGAAGTCGCGAGCGCCCTCCGGGGTCGAGCGGGTCAGCGTGGGCGTCTCGGCCTCGACGAAGTCGTGGCGGTCCAGGACGTCGCGGGCCGCCTTGTTGATCCGGCTGCGCAGCCGGATCAGGCGGGCCGGCTCGTTGCGGCGCAGGTCGAGGTAGCGGTGCTTGAGCCGCACCTCCTCCCCCACGTCCACGTGGTCGGAGATCGGGAACGGGAGCGGCGCCGCGGCGCTGAGGACCTCGACGTCGGTGGCCACGATCTCGATCTCGCCGGTGGCCAGGTTGGGGTTCTCGTTGCCCGCCTTGCGCGCGGTCACCTCGCCGGTGACCTTCAGGCAGTACTCCGCGCGCAGCTGGTGGGCGACCTCCTCGTCGCGGATCACGACCTGGACGATGCCGCTGGCCTCGCGCAGGTCGATGAAGGCCACGCCGCCGTGGTCGCGCCGGTTGGCGACCCACCCGGCGAGGGTGACGGTCTGGCCGACGTGCTCGGCGCGCAGGCTGCCGGCGTCATGGGTGCGGATCACTGGTGCTCCTTCGTGACGACCTGCGGTCGCAGGTCGTCGGTGGGTGGGGTCCAGGCGGCCGGGTCCGCGGCGACCTGCTCCCCCGATCGGATGTCCTTGACCTGGTGGGAGACTCCCCCGTCCGGATCGTCCTGGACGAACCAGACGAACGGGATGCCGCGACGCTCGGCGTACCTGATCTGCTTGCCGAACTTCTGGGCGGAGGCGGCCACCTCGCACGGCACGCGTCGAGCGCGCAGCGAGGCGGCCACGGCATCACTGGCTGCCCGGGAGTCCTCGTCGGTGACGGCGACCAGCACGGCGCTCGGCACCGGCCGGCTGCCCGCGAGGACGCCGTCGGCCAGCAGCGGGATGATGCTGCGGGAGACACCGAAGGACACGCCGACCCCGGGGTACGTCGTACGGCCGTCGCTGGCCAGCGCGTCGTAGCGCCCGCCGCCGCCGACCGACTTCAGTCGCTCGTAGCCGGCCATGAAGATCTCGACGACCGTGCCGGTGTAGTAGTCCAGCCCGCGCGCGATGCGCAGGTTGGCCTCGACGGTGACGTGCCGCCGCTCCCCGGCCGAGCAGCCGGCGACGACCGCCTCGAGCTCGGCCAGGCCCTCGTCGAGCAGCGGGTGGCTGACGCCGAGGGCGCGGACCTGCTCGACGAACGACGTGTCGGCGACCCGGATGGTGGCCAGGTCCAGGCACTGCTGGGCCTGCTCCGGCGTCGCCCCCGCGTCGCTGACCAGCAGCTCGGCGACCTTCTCGGCGGGCAGCTTGTCGAGCTTGTCGATCACCCGGATCGCCGCGACGACGTCGGGCAGGCCGAGGCCGGCGTAGAAGCCCTGGATCAGCTTGCGGTTGTTGAACTGGAAGCTCAGCGCGGGGATCGGGAGCGCGTCGAGCGCCTCCACCATCACGCGCATGACCTCGACGTCGTGGTGGAACGGCAGCACGTCCTTGCCGACGATGTCGACGTCCGCCTGAGTGAACTGGCGGTAGCGGCCCTCCTGCGGTCGCTCGCCGCGCCAGGCCGGCTGGACCTGGTAGCGGCGGAAGGGGAACTCCAGGTGACCGGCGTGCTCGAGGACGTAGCGGGCGAAGGGGACGGTCAGGTCGAAGTGCAGCCCGACGCCGGAGTCCGACCCTCCCTGCTCCTTCTGCAGGCGCTCCAGGAGGTAGACCTCCTTGGAGGTCTCGCCCTTGCCGAGGAGGACGTCGACGGGTTCGACTGCGCGCGTCTCGATGTTGGCGAAGCCGTGCAGCTCGAAGGTGTCGGAGAGCGACGCGATGACCGCGCGCTCCACGGACCTGGCGGCAGGCAGCAGCTCGGGAAACCCGCTGAGCGGGCTGGTCTTGGTGGCCATGGGTGTCAGAGGCCTCTCAGTGACCCTGGGGGACTCGGCCCACCGGACCGTCGTCGAGAAGGTCCAGCAGGTAGGGGTTGGTCGCGCGCTCGCGACCGATGGACGTCTGTTCGCCGTGACCCGGAAGGACCACGATGTCGTCGGCGAGGGGCAGCACCTTGGTGGTGAGGCTGCGCAGCATGGTGGGGTGGTCGCCGCCCGGCAGGTCCGTGCGCCCGATCGAGCCCGCGAACAGCAGGTCACCGGAGAACATGACCTCGCTGACGTCCTGCTGGGCGTACGGCGTACGGAAGGTGACCGACCCCTCGGTATGGCCCGGGGTGTGGTCGACCACGAAGCGCAGGCCGGCCAGCTCGAGCACCTGGTCGTCGGCCAGCTCGCGGACGTCGTCGGGCTCGGCCCACTCGTACTTCCCGCCGAGCAGCATCTGGGTGGTCTCGCGCGACATGCCCGCCATCGGGTCCGCGAGCAGGTGCCGATCGCTCGGGTGGATCCACGCGGTGGCGTCGTACGTGCCGGCGACGGGGGCGACGCACCACATGTGGTCGACGTGCCCGTGGGTGACCAGCACCGACACCGGCTTCAGACCGTGCTCGCGGACGACCTGGTCGACGCCCTCGGCCGAGTCCTTGCCGGGATCGATCACCACGCACTCGCTCCCGGCGCCGGTGGCGACGACGTAGCAGTTGGTGCCCCACGGACCCGCGGGAAAGCCGGCGATCAACACTCGCCCACACTACCGAGGACGCCGCGGTGGTGTCGCACCGGTTCCGGGCCGTGACGACCTACCTCACACCGGGCGCAGGCGTGACTAGAGTAGGCGCCTGCAACCTTGTACCGCCCGCGTGCGACCCGAAGATGCGAAGAGGGATCAGCAAGTGACGAGCCATGAGTGGGGCCGCGTCGACGACGACGGCACCGTCTACGTCCGGACCGCCGACGGCGAGCGTTCGGTCGGGCAGTACCCCGAGGGGACTCCCGACGAGGCGCTCACCTTCTTCACCGAGCGGTACGCCGCCCTCGCCTTCGAGGTCGAGCTGCTCGAGCAACGGGTGAACTCGGGGGTGCTGTCCCCCGAGGAGGCCGCCGAGTCGGTGAAGACCGTCAAGGCGCAGGTGGTCGACGCCAACGCCGTCGGCGACCTGGTCTCGCTGGCCGGCCGGCTCGACGCGCTCGGGCCGATCATCGCCCGGCAGCGCGACGCGCGCCGCGAGGAGCGGGCTCAGAAGTCCGCCGAGGCCAAGGCGGCCAAGGAGCAGCTGGTCGCGGACGCCGAGAAGATCGCCGAGGGCACCGACTGGCGACACGGTGCCAACCGGCTGCGCGACCTGCTCGAGCAGTGGAAGGCGCTCCCCCGCATCGACCGGGCCTCCGACGATGCGCTCTGGCGGCGCTTCTCGACCGCCCGCACGGCGTACACACGGCACCGCAAGGCGCACTTCGCCGAGCTCAACGAGCAGCGCGAGGGCGCCCGGGCCATCAAGGAGCGGCTGGCCACGGAGGCCGAGTCGCTCGCCGGGTCCACCGAGTGGGGTCCGACCGCCGGGCGCTACCGCGACCTGATGAAGCAGTGGAAGGCCGCCGGGCCGGCCCCCAAGGACGTCGACGACGCCCTCTGGAAGCGGTTCCGGGGCGCCCAGGACGCCTTCTTCGGCGCTCGCGACGCGGAGAACGCGGCCCTGGACCAGGAGTTCGCCGCCAACGCCGAGGTCAAGGAGGCGCTGCTCGTCGAGGCCGAGGCGCTGCTGCCGGTCGGGGACGTCGACGCCGCCAAGCGCACCTTCCGCGACATCGCCGACCGCTGGGACGCCGCCGGCAAGGTCCCGCGCGACCGGATCAAGGACCTCGAGGCCCGGATCCGCAAGGTCGAGCAGGCCATCCGCGCCGTCGAGGAGGAGGCCTGGGCCAAGTCCGACCCCGAGAAGTCGGCCCGCGCCGACGACATGGTCTCCAAGCTGGAGCAGGCCATCGCCAAGGTCGAGGCCGACCTCGAGAAGGCCCGCGCCGCCGGGAACGACAAGAAGATCAAGGAGCTCGAGGAGAACCTCGAGTCCCGCCGGTCGTTCCTCGAGATGGCCAAGCGCGCCAGCGCGGACTTCTCGGGCTGAGCTCCGCTCAGCCCGAGAAGTCACCGGTGGTCGAGTAGCCCGCCGCGACTGAGGAACGAAGTCGCGACGGGCGTATCGAGACCCATCCCGGTGGCGCGAACCGTCCCGTCCGCGCGACCGGGATGGGTCTCGATAGGTCGTTCGCGACCTTCGCAGGCTCAGTCGCGACCGCCTACTCGACCACCGGTGTCACGCAGTGAGCTCGCTGCGCTCTCTCACTGCGTGACGCGATAGGCGTCGAAGACGCCGGGGACGCCGCGGACGGCGCGGATGACGTTGTCGAGGTGCTTGGCCTCGGCCATCTCGAAGGTGAAGCGGCTCTTGGCGACCCGGTCCCGGGTGGTCGAGAGGTTGGCACTGAGGATGTTCACGTGGGCATCCGAGAGGACCATCGTGATGTCGGAGAGCAGCCGGGCCCGGTCGAGGGCCTCGACCTGGATGTTGACCAGGAAGGTCGACTGCCCGGTGGGAGCCCACTCGACCTCGAGGAGCTTCTCGGGCTGGGCCTTCAGGTCGGCCGCGTTGGTGCAGTCCTGGCGGTGCACCGAGACGCCGCCGCCCTTGGTGACGAACCCGAGGATCTGGTCGGGCGGCACCGGGGTGCAGCACTTTGCGAGCTTGACCCACACGTCCGGAGCGCCCTTGACGATGACGCCCGAGTCACCACCCGAGCTGGCCTTGGCCCGACCACGGCGCCCGGTGATGGTGACCGCCTCGGCCAGGTCCTCCTGGGCGCTGTCACTCCCACCGTGCTCGTCGATGACTCGTCGTACGACGGCCTGCGCGGAGAGGTTGCCCTCGCCGACGGCGGCGTACATCGCCGAGACGTCCGCGTGGTTGAAGTGGCGCGCGGCCAGGGTCAGCGACTCGTGGGACATCAGCCGCTTGAGGGGCAGGCCCTCCTTACGCATGAGCTTGGCGATCTGCTCCTTGCCCTGCTCGATGGCCTCCTCGCGCCGCTCCTTGGTGAACCACTGGCGGATCTTGGAGCGGGCCCGCGGCGACTTCACGAACGTCAGCCAGTCGCGCGACGGCGCGGCGGTGGGCGACTTGGAGGTGAAGACCTCGACGACGTCGCCGTTCTCGAGCGTGGACTCCAGCGGCACCAGGCGGCCGTTGACGCGCGCGCCGATGGTGCGGTGGCCGACCTCGGTGTGCACGGCGTAGGCGAAGTCGACCGGCGTGGCGCCCGCCGGCAGCGCGATCACGTCGCCGCGCGGGGTGAAGACGTAGGTCTCGGCCCGGTTGATCTCGAAGCGCAGCGACTCCAGGAACTCGCCCGGGTCCTCGACCTCGCTCTGCCAGTCGAGCAGCTGACGCACCCAGGTCATGTCGTCCATGTCGCCCTGGCGGTCGGTGTCGACGCCGGCGCGGCCGTCCTCCTTGTACTTCCAGTGCGCGGCGACGCCGTACTCGGCGCGGCGGTGCATGGCGAAGGTCCGGATCTGCAGCTCGACCGGCTTGCCCTGCGGGCCGATCACGGTCGTGTGCAGCGACTGGTACATGTTGAACTTGGGCATCGCGACGTAGTCCTTGAACCGCCCGAGGACGGGGTTCCAGCGCGAGTGGAGCACGCCGAGGACGCTGTAGCAGTCGCGGTCGTCGTCGACCAGGATCCGGATGCCGACCAGGTCGTAGATGTCGGAGAACTCGCGGCCGCCGACGATCATCTTCTGGTAGATCGAGTAGTAGTGCTTAGGTCGGCCGGTGACGCGGCACTTGATCTTGGCCTCGCGCAGGTCACCCTCGACCTGGCTGATCACCTCGGCGAGGAACTGGTCGCGCGAGGGGGCGCGCTCGGCCACCATCCGCACGATCTCGTCGTAGATCTTGGGGTGCAGGGTCGCGAACGCGAGGTCCTCGAGCTCCCACTTGAGGGTGTTCATGCCGAGCCGGTGGGCCAGCGGGGCATAGATGTCGAGGGTCTCGCGGGCCTTGCGCTCCTGCGTCTCCTGCTTGACGTAGCGCAGGGTCCGCATGTTGTGGAGGCGGTCGGCGAGCTTGATGACCAGGACCCGGATGTCGCGCGACATCGCGACGATCATCTTGCGGATCGTCTCGGCCTCGGCGGTCTCGCCGTACCGGACCTTGTCGAGCTTGGTCACGCCGTCGACGAGCCGGGCGACCTCCTCGCCGAAGTCGGCGCGCACCTGCTCCAGCGTGTACGGCGTGTCCTCGACCGTGTCGTGCAGCAGCGACGCGACCAGCGTCGGCTCGGTCATGCCGATGTCGGCGAGGATGGTGGTGACGGCGAGCGGGTGGGTGATGTAGGGGTCACCGCTCTTGCGCATCTGGGTGCCGTGCATCTTCTCGGCCGTCAGGTAGGCGCGCTCGATGAGCGCCAGATCGGCCTTCGGATGGTTGGCCCGGACGGCGCGGAACAACGGCTCCAGCACCGGGTTGCCGGGCTGGCTGCGGGTGCCCATCCGGGCCAGCCGGGCCCGCATGCTGCGTCCCGGCGGGGCGGGGGCCTCCGGGCGCTCCCCCGGCGGCGGGCCGGGGCGCGGGGCCTGGCGCGGGGACGGACCGGTCCGCCCGGGCGGGGCGGTGCGTTCCTCGGTCACCCTCTCAGCCTACGCGCCACTCAGAGCGTGACCAGGCTGCTGACCGGCAGGTCGCCGACGGTCTCGCGCCCGGGCAGGAAGGAGAGCTCCATCAGCACGGCGAGGCCGGTCACGATCCCGCCGCAGGCCTCGACCAGCTCCCGCGTGGCGCGGGCCGTGCCGCCGGTGGCCAGCACGTCGTCGACCAGCAGCACCCGGTCGCCGGGCGAGATCGCGTCGCGGTGCAGCTCGAGGGTCGCGTCGCCGTACTCGAGCGAGTAGGAGACGGCGTGGGTCTCGCGCGGGAGCTTGCCGGCCTTGCGGACCGGCACGAACCCGGCGCCCAGGGCGAGGGCCACCGGTGCGGCCAGGATGAAGCCGCGCGCCTCCATCCCGACCACCTTGTCGACCACCCGGCCGCCGGCGAGCCGGCCGTGCTCGGCCAGCGCCGCCACGACGGCCGTGAAGCCGTCGTGGTCGGCGAGGACCGGGGTGATGTCCTTGAAGACGACGCCAGGCTCGGGGAAGTCGGGGACGTCGACGACGAGGCGTTCGAGCGCCTCGCGGGCGACCTCGGCCGGGCTCCCCGAGCCGTCGGTCACTTCGGGCCGCGCTTGGACTTGCTGGTGCGGGTCGGCTGGATCCGGCCCGCGGCACCGCTCGGGCGCACGTCGCCCTTCGCCTTGGGTACGACGCGACCGCGGCCCGAGGCCTCCTCGCCGCGGGGCGGGGCGGTCGGTCGGGAGACCGGGGCATCGTCCTCGTCGTCACCGAGGTCGCTCCCGGCGAAGCCGGGCTCGTCCTGGACCGGCAGGTCCTCGACGAAGGCGGGCACCGAGGCGTAGCGGTCGGCGTTGGCCTTGGCGCGCGACTTGGCGCGGCGGTCGGCCTCCTGCACCGCGGACTCGCGACCCTTGATGTGGACCAGGACACGGGGAGCGAGCAGCACCGAGGAGTAGATGCCGACGGCCATGCCGACGAACTGCGCGAGGGCGAGGTCCTGCAGCGAGCTGGCACCGAGCTGGACCGCGCTGACGTAGAGGATCGCGCCGATGGGGATCAGCGCGACGATGCCGGTGTTGATCGAGCGGACCAGGGTCTGGTTCACCGCCAGGTTGGCCGCTTCGGCGTACGTCTGCCCGGACTTGCGGAGCTCGTGGGTGTTCTCGCGGACCTTGTCGAAGACGACGACGGTGTCGTAGAGCGAGAAGCCCAGGATGGCGAGCAGACCCGTCACCGCCGAGGGCGTCACCGGGAAGCCTGAGAGGGCGTAGATGCCGACGGTGATGACGATGTCGTGCACGAGCGCCACCAGTGCCGCGATCGACATCTTCCACTCGCGGAAGTAGCCCCAGATGAAGAGCATGACCAGCACGAGGAAGACGGCGACGCCGATGATCGCCCGCTGGGCAACCTCGCGACCCCAGCTGGCGCCGATCTCGGTCTGGGACAGGTCGGTCGTCGCGGGGACGGCCTCCTGGACCAACTCACCGATCCGGTCGCTGACCTCGTCGGAGACCTCACCGACCTCGACGACGATGGCCGAGGTGCCCTCGGTCGTGACCGTCGGCGTATCGACGCCCTCGAGCTCCGCGTCCGCGATCGCGGTGCGGATCTCGTCGGCGTTCCCCTGGGTGACCTCGGCGGCGGGCATGGACGCCCGGACCTGGGTGCCACCGGTGAACTCGACACCGAAGTTCATCCCCTTGAAGAAGATGATCGCGAGTGCGGCCAGCACCAGGACCGCGGTGATGGAGTACCACAGCGGCCGGCGACCGATGAAGTCGATCGACTTCCGACCGCCGTAGAGGTCGTTTCCGTAGCGCGAGAACTTGCCCATCAGGCCTTGCCTCCTGCCGGGGCCGCGTCCATGCCGAGCGTCTCCTTGCTCAGGCCGGACAGCTTCCCACCGCCGTTGAAGAACTTGTACTTCGCGAGGTACGACACCAGCGGCTTGGTGAACCAGAAGAGCACCGCGAGGTCGATCAGCGTGGACAGCCCGAGCGCGAACCCGAAGCCCTTCACCACGCCGGTCGCGAAGATGTAGAGGACCGCCGCGGACAGCAGCGACACCACGTTGGCCGCCAGCCGGGTGACCTTGGCCCGCTTCCAGCCGGTCTCGACCGCGACCCGCATCGACTTGCCCTCGCGCATCTCGTCGCGGATGCGTTCGAAGAACAGGATGAAGGAGTCGGCGGTGACACCCACCGCGATGATGAAGCCCGCGATGCCGGGCAGGGTCAGCGTGAACCCTGCCGTCTTGCTGAGCAGCAGGACCAGCGCGTAGCTCATCGCCGCGGCGACGCCGAGGGAGCCGAAGACCACCAGGCCGAGGCCGCGGTAGTAGAGCAGGCAGTAGAGCATGACCAGACCGAGACCGAAGCCACCGGCGACGAGGCCGGCGTTGAGCTGGTCCCCGGCCAGCGACGGGCCGATGTCCTCGACCGTCACGTCACGGTCGAAGGCGATCGGCAGGGCGCCGAAGCGGAGGCTGGTGGCCAGGCTGTCGGCCTCGCTCTCGGTGAAGTCACCGGAGATCTGCGCCTCGCCGTTCGGGATGACCCCGTCGAAGCCCAGCGCGGAGATGACCTGGCCGTCGAGCACGATCGCGAACCGCTGCTCGGTCGGCAGCAGGGCGCGGGAGACGGCCTCGAAGGCGTTCTCGCCCTTGCCGCCGATGGACAGGGTGACGACCCAGCCGGTGCCCTGCTGGGGCGTGCCGTACGACGCGTCCTTCAGGTCGGTGCCCTCGACGACGGCGGCCGACAGCAGCATCTTCTCGGCCGCGCCGGTGTCCTCGTCGACCTCGCACGAGACGATCGGGCGCTCGGGGTCGTCCACCAGGCTGACGGGGGTGCCGTCGGTCGGGCAGGTGAAGGCGTTGTAGGCGTCGATCGAGGCCTGGTCGGGAGCGTTCTGCCAGGCGAGCAGCTCCTCGGTCTGGCCGGCCTTCGGGCCGTCGTACTCGGCGACCTGGGGGGTGGCGCTCGCGGAGGCCGAGGGGTCGGCCGGTGCGGACGGGTCGGCCGTGGTCGAGCCGCTGGGGCTCTCGGCCGGCGCCGACGGCGACGCGGCGTCCGTGGGAGCGTCACTCGGCGCGGGCGTCTCGTCGGTCCGGGCGAACCCGACCGGCGGACGGTTGGCGCCCGAGGGCGACGCGGCCGGCTCGGAGGGCGTGGCCGCAGGAGCGTCGGTGGGTGCGTCGGTCGCGGTGCCGTCGCCCGGGACCACCGTGGAGCCGTCGGGGAGGTCGAGGTTGGGATCCAGGCTCGGGTCGGTCGCCGCGCCCGTGCAGCCGCCACCGGACTCGGAGCAGGCGACCAGGCGGAACCGGAGCTGGGCCTGACGCTTGACCGTCTCCTCCAGCTGGCGACGGTTCTCGACATCGCCGGGGACCTCGACGACCACGAACTGTCCGCCCTGGACGGTCACGTCGGCCTCGGCGACACCCGAGCCGTTGACCCGCTGGTCGATGATCTGGCGGGCCTCCTCCAGGTTCTCGTCACTGGGGTTGCCGTTGGCCTGCAGGGTGATCCGGGCGCCTCCCTCGAGGTCGAGGCCCAGCGAGGGCTTCCAGGTGCCGCCCAGGGCCACGAGGCCGTAGAGGATCGCCACGCCCAGGAAGAACACCACGAGGGTGCGTCCCGGACGGGCGGCGGTCGAGCGTGCCATGTCAGTTCTCCTCGGGCTCGTCGTCGACGAGCGGCTGCTGGATGATCGAGCCGACCGCACCGCGGGCGACCTTGATGGTCACTCCCTCGGCGATCTCGACCCGGAGGTGGTCGTCGGCGACCTCCGTGACGTGCGCGAAGACGCCCGAGGTCAGCATGACCTCGTCCCCGACCGACAACGACGACTGCATGCCCCGAAGTTCCCGTTGGCGCTTGCTCGCCGGGCGGATGATCAACAGCCAGAACAGCAGCGCGATCGCTGCGAACGGCAGCAAGCCGGCGAACTCCACGGAAAAGCCTCTCGAGCGATGACGGGTGGGTCTCCCAGCCACGAAGAAAGCGGGCGGGCCGACCGACGCGCAAGCATAACGGTGGGTACCGGTGACGATCGCATCACGGTCGATCTGTCCGACCGGCGGGGGTGGCTCAGTCCTCGAAGAGGGTGCCGTCGACCGTCGGCAGCACGGGCGGAGCGAGTCCGAGGTGCGCCCAGGCCGCCGGTGTGGCGATCCGTCCGCGCGGGGTGCGGGCCAGGAAGCCGAGCCGGACCAGGAAGGGCTCGGCGACCTCCTCGACGGTCTCGCGCTCCTCCCCCACGGCCACGGCCAGGGTGGAGACACCGACCGGCCCGCCCCCGAAGCGCCGGCAGAGTACGTCGATGACCGCCCGGTCCAGGCGGTCGAGCCCGAGCTGGTCAACCTCGTAGAGGTCGAGCGCGGCCTCGGCGACCCCCAGCGTGACGACGCCGTCGGCCCGGACCTGGGCGTAGTCGCGGACCCTGCGCAGCAGCCGGTTGGCGATGCGCGGGGTGCCGCGGGACCGGCTGGCGATCTCGGCCGCGCCCTCGGCACGCAGCTCGACGCCGAGCAGGCCGGCGGAGCGGTGCACGATCAGGTCGAGCTCGTGCGGCTCGTAGAACTCCAGGTGACCGGTGAACCCGAACCGGTCGCGCAGCGGGCCCGGCAGCAGGCCGGCTCGGGTGGTCGCGCCGACGAGGGTGAAGGGCGGGATCTCCAGCGGGATGGCGGTGGCCCCCGGCCCCTTGCCGATGACGACGTCGACCCGGAAGTCCTCCATCGCCATGTAGAGCATCTCCTCGGCGGGCCGCGACATCCGGTGGATCTCGTCGACGAAGAGGACGTCGCCCTCGTTCATGCCGGACAGGATCGCGGCCAGGTCGCCCGCGTGGGTGATCGCCGGGCCACTGGTGAGCCGCAGCGGGGTCGCCATCTCCGCGGCGATGATCATCGCCAGGGTCGTCTTGCCGAGTCCGGGAGGGCCGGACAGCAGCACGTGATCGGGGGCGCGTCCGCGCTGGCGAGCGGCCTCCAGCACCAGTCCGAGCTGGGCGCGGACCCGCGCCTGCCCCACCACCTCGTCGAGGGTCTTGGGCCGCAGGGCGGCCTCGACCGCCCGCTCGTCGCCCTCGGCCTCCGCGGCGGTCAGCGAGCGCAGGTGACCGCTCTCGGCCGCCTCCAGCTCGTCCTCGTGGAACGGCATCGGCTACGCCCTGCTCAGGGTGCGCAGCGCCGCGCGCAGCAGCGCCGCGACGTCGGGGACGTCGCCGGCCTCGGGGGCCACCGCGTCGACCGCCTTGTCGGCGTCCTTCGCCGACCAACCCAGGCCCACCAGTCCCTGCTGGACCTGGTCGCGCCAGGGCTCGGCCGAGACGGGACGTGGCCCGGCGGCCCCGGAGGTCGGGGCGCCGATCCGGTCCTTGAGCTCCAGGATGATCCGCTGGGCGCCCTTCTGCCCGATGCCCGGCACCTTGGTCAGGGTCTTCACGTCGTCGGAGGCGATCGCCCGGCGCAGGTCGTCGGGGCTCAGCACCGCGACCATCGCCTGGGCGACCTTGGGCCCGACCCCGGACGCGGTCTGCACGAGCTCGAAGGTCTGCTTCTCGTCGTCGTCGACGAAGCCGAACAGGGTCAGCGAGTCCTCGCGCACCACCATCGACGTGGCCAGCGTGGCCTTCGAGCCGGTGCGCAGCGTGGCCAGGGTGCCGGGGGTGCACATCAGCTCCAGGCCGACTCCCCCGACCTCCAGCACGGCGCTGGACAGGGTCAGCGCGGCGACCTCTCCACGGACGAACGCGATCACGGACGACTCCTCGCTGCGGCGACCGCCGCGTCGATGCGGGCCTGGGCGCCGCCGCGCCAGATGTGGGTGATGGCCAGTGCCAGGGCGTCGGCGGCGTCCGCCGGCTTCGGCGGGGCGTCGAGCCGCAGGATGCGGGTCACCATGGCCCCGACCTGCTGCTTGTTCGCGCGTCCGTTGCCGGAGACGGCGGCCTTGACCTCGGACGGCGTGTGCAGTGCGATCGGGAGCCCTCGCCGCGCCGCGCAGACCATGGCGATCCCGCTGGCCTGGGCGGTGCCCATGACCGTGCTGACGTCGGAGCGGGCGAAGACCCGCTCCACGGCCACGGCGTCCGGGGCGAACTCGTCGAGCCAGGCGTCGACGCCCTTCTCGATCGTCACCAGCCGGTGGGCCACCGGCACCTCGGCGGAGGTGCGGAGCACGTTGACGTCGACGAGCGTCAGCGGTCGGCCGACCGAGCCGTCGACCACGCCCATGCCGCAGCGGGTCAGGCCGGGGTCGATCCCGAGCACGCGCATGTCGTCGCCTTCCGTCCGAACAGGTGTTCGGAGGCCACGCTATCCCGCGGCTGCTGGGTCACCCCGGCCGACACGCGGGCACCTGGCGAGGTCTCGACGCGTCGGTCGCGTCCTCGCTACGCGTCGATGGACTCCAGGACCTCGTCGGAGATGTCGGCGTTGCTGAAGACGTTCTGGACGTCGTCGAGGTCGTCGACGGCGTCGACCAGGCGGAACACCTTGCCGGCGACCTCCGGCTCGGCGACCGGGATGTCCATGGTCGCGACGAAGAGGATGTCGGCGGAGTCGTAGTCGATCCCCGCGGCCTGCAGGGCGGTGCGGACCGCGACCAGGTCGCCGGGCTCCGACTGGACCTCGAAGCTCTCGCCCAGGTCGCTGACGTCCTCGGCGCCGGCGTCGAGGGTCGCCTCCAGCACGTCGTCCTCGGAGATCTCGACCGCCGCGCCACCGCGCTCCTGGCTCTTGCCGACGACGACGACGCCCTTGCGGGTGAACAGCCGCGAGACCGAACCGGGGTCGGCCATGGTGCCGCCGTTGCGGGTCACCGCGGTGCGGACCTCCATCGCGGCCCGGTTGCGGTTGTCGGTGAGGCACTCGACGAGCAGCGCGACGCCCTGCGGGCCGTAGACCTCGTACATGATCGTCTCGTAGTCGACGCCGCCGCCGTCGAGCCCACCGCCGCGCTTGACCGCGGAGTCGATGTTCTTGTTGGGCACCGACTGCTTCTTGGCCTTCTGGACCGCGTCATAGAGCGTCGGGTTGCCGGAGAGGTCGGGGCCGCCCATCTTCGCCGCGATCTCGATGTTCTTGATCAGCTTGGCGAACAGCTTGCCGCGCTTGGCGTCGATCGCGGCCTTCTTGTGCTTCGTGGTCGCCCACTTGGAGTGGCCAGACATGCGTCCCTCTTCTACTCGCCCGGGCAGCCGCCCGTGTCGTCTGCGGTCCGAGGATCGATCCTACCCGTGGCCGGACGAAGAGCGCCGCGACCACCGGGTGGCCGCGCAGGCGGACCAGCACCCCCGCCACCCCCAGCGGTACGACGACCGCCACGAGCAGCACCCCCGGAGCGGTCCCGAGCCCGAGCCCGACGGCCAGGTCCACGGCCGCCTGCATGACCAGCAGGTGGGTGGCGTAGTAGACGACCGACTCGCGGCCCACGACCGCCAGTGGCCCCCAACGGGTGCGGTCGGCGAGGCGCCCGAGGATCGACGGCAGCCGCGGTCCGACCTCCCGGGCGAGCGCGTCGCCGACCAGGAACCAGCCGAGGAGCACCACGAACTTGTGTGCCGACGCGTCGACGAGCTGCTCCCCCGCCACGACCAGCAGCGGCCCGGCCAGGGTGCGGGCCAGCGGCGGCAGCAGCATGCCCACCACGTGGAAGCAGAAGAGGTAGGCCAGGAACCACAGATAGGTCTGCGGGTCGTGGAGCAGCTGGGGCACCAGCTCCCACGGCAGCGGCCGACCGTCGCGGTGCGCGTAGGCCAGGGCACCGGCGACGTCGAGCGAGGCCCACACGACGTACGGCCAGAGGATCGTGTCGACCTTGCCGCGCAGGTGCCGACTCCGACCCTTGGCGAGCGACCGGGGCAGCAGCAGACCTGAGAGGAGCACGAGCAGCGGCATCCGGACCGGGCCGACCAGCTCGTCGACCGCACGCAGGGGACCGGCCTCGAGGCCGAGGGCCCCGGCCGTCGCGAGGTCGGCGTGCATGAGCACGACCGCGAGGACGGCGAGCCCCCGCAGCCCGTCCATCCACCCGTGGCGCACACCGGGACGCTGACGCGTCCGGGTGTACGACGGGACTCAGCCGCGGACCAGCTCGGTGAACATCCGGTGGAGTCGCACGTCGGAGCCCACCTCGGGGTGGAACGAGGTCGCGAGCAGCGAGCCCTGGCGGACCGCGACCGGGTGGCCCGCGGCGCTCGCCAGCACCTCGACCTCCGGGCCGACCTGCTCGACCCACGGCGCCCGGATGAAGACGCCGTGCACGGGACCGTCGAGCCCCGCGACGTCGAGCGGCCCCTCGAAGGAGTCGACCTGGCGGCCGAAGGCGTTGCGCCGCACGGTGATGTCGAGCCCGCCCACGGTCTCCTGGCCGGCGGCGCCGTCCAGGACCCGGTCGGCCAGCATGATCATCCCGGCGCAGGTGCCGAAGACCGGCAGTCCGGCGGCCACCCGCTTGCGGAGTGGGTCGAGCAGCTCGAAGATCCGGGCCAGCTTGGCCATCGTGGTCGACTCCCCGCCGGGGATGACCAGTCCGTCGCAGGCGTCCAGCTCACCCGGCCGTCGTACGGCGACCGCCTGCACGTCGAGGGAGCCGAGGGCGGCGAGGTGCTCGCGGACGTCGCCCTGGAGGGCCAGCACGCCGACGGTGGGGGTCATCGCGCCAGTCTAGGAACGGCCGACGCCCTCAGGAGCACAGACCCACCAGGCCGGCGACGGCGGAGTAGCTGCGGACGTTCGAGGGTCCGGAGATCCAGGTGGTGGCGCCCCCGCCGTACGGGACCTTGGCGCGCACGCGGGCGGTGCCGCTGGCGATGACGGCCCCCGACGTGGCGGCGAAGCTGGTGCCGGTCGTGTCGTAGCTGGCGGTCGCCGTGCCGGTCGAGTCGACGAACGTGACGGTGTAGCCGGTCGCACCCGCCACAGCCGGCCAGGTGAACTGCACGGAGCCCAGCGAGAGACCGCCGCAGGCGAGGACCGGGGCGGGCACCGTGGCAGCGGTGATCGTGGTTCCCGTGACGGCGGCGGTGTCGGTCCAGTCGGCCACGGCCGGCGCGGCCACCAGGCAGAGGGCTCCGAGGAGCACTCCCCCGGCGACCAGGCCCACGCGCGGCCGCGCCGTCACGACAGGTCCGAGCTGCCCGTGAAGGACAGCGTCACTGCGGTGGTGCCGCCCTGCAGCGAGGAGGCGGCGTTGGTCGGCAGCGTGACCTGGACGCAGACCTTCCAGGTGCTGCCCGCGGTCAGGGTCCGCGCGGGCAGCAGCGCCGCGTTGAGCGCGGTGCCGGAGCCGGCGATCGCCGTGCCGGCGCAGGTGGCGGACGAGCCGCTGCCCGTGACGGCGGTGTCGGCGGTGGCCTTGACCTGGAGCGCGCCGGCCAGGTTCTTGGCGTCCGGGTTGGTGGCGGTCGAGGCGCCGGTGAAGCGCACCGGCGCCGTGCCGGAGTTGCCGATGGTGAGCACGGCGGCGGAGGTGTTGCCCGGCACCATGGCGCCCAGGTTGAGCGCGGCGTAGCCGGTCACCTGATCGACGGTGTTGACCTTCAGGTCGATCGTGCCGGCAGTGAGGCTGGTGCCGGTCACGGTCGCCTCGTCGGCCCAGTACGCCCAGGTGCCGGTGGTCGCGACGCCGCCCAGCAGGACCAGGCCGACCGCGGCCCGGAACCGGCCGGTGCGCCAGAGGGCGCGCCGGGCAGGACGAGCGGCACGGCGTCCGCCTCGGGGCTCAGCGCGGTGCTGCGACATGCGCACCCCCGGACCGGCGCGGACGCCGACGCGCGTGCCGGGACTCCCCGATCAGCCGCACCGCGGCGTAGCCGAGCAGCGCGATCCCGACCAGCGGCACCAGCATCCGGCGGAGGTCCTGGCCGACCAGGGTGCCGAGCCGGCCGACGTACGGGACGGCGTACCAGCGCTCGCCGCGGATCTGCTCGGCCCGGACGGGCAGCGCATCGGCGACGTCGTTGGCGTCGCCCTGGGTGCGGAAGGCCGGCTCGCCGGCGCCGTCGACGCCGATGCCGATCACCCGGTGGGTGACGACGGCGGCCTCGCCGGACTCCAGCTGGTAGGTCACGACCGAGCCGATCGTGATGTCCTCCGGGTCCACCGGCCGCGTCACGACGAGCGTGCCGGGAGGCATGTGGGGCTGCATCGACCCGGTGAGGATCGTGTACGGCGTCGCGCCGGCCACCCGGGGGATGACGACCGCCACGGTCAGCACGGCGAGGCCGGCGAGGAACACCACCCAGGAGGCGGCGCGGAGGACCCGGATCATCGCGATCAGGCCGCGTGCGACTGGGTGGCGGTGATGGTGATGTCGTCGAGGGCGCTGGAGATCGTCTGCGAGGCGTTGGTCGCGGCGGCACCGTCGAAGGTCACGGTGACCGTGGCGGTGATGACGTTGTTGTTCGCGACGGTGGCCGGGAAGGTCGTCACCGGGACGGCGCCGATCTTGTAGGCCGCGTCCACGTCGAGCTCGCTGGTGAGGGCGTCCGCCTCGTCCCAGCTGGGCGTGGAGACGTCGAAGGTCGCCGCCAGGTGGGTGCCGGCAGCCGTGACGGTGAAGGTGCACACCTGGCTGAGCGAGTCGCCCGGGACCAGCTTCTGGGTGGTGAAGGCGGTGTCGCCGTCGAGCTTCCAGCCGGCGCAGGTCCCGGCGCTGAGCTCGAGGGTGCCGGACTCGATGTCGGCGCCGCCGACCGTGCCCTCGTCGTTCCAGTAGGCGAGGCTGCCGGCACCGCCGAGGAGAAGGGCACCGCCCGAGATCGCGGCCAGTGCGCCCTTGATGCTGTTGTGCATTACCTGTGCTCCAGTGGGGGGAGGCGCGGGCACCACCGTTGGTGCCCGATCACCGATGCAGAGGTTTTCCTACAGAGCCCGCTGTTGCCCACGAAACCGGTCAGTAATGGCTCGAAGCGACCAGCCAGGGTGGTCTAGACACGTTGTCTGGACCACGAGGACTGGCCCGTTCGGACTATCCGGTCGCTGGCCGATCGGCCAGGTTCACCAGCCGCGCTCGGCCAGCCGGTGCGGCTGCGGGATGTCCTCGACGTTGATGCCGACCATCGCCTCGCCGAGGCCGCGCGACACGTTGGCGACCACGTCGGGGTCGTCGTAGAAGGTGGTCGCCTTGACGATCGCCTCGGCGCGCTGCTGGGGGTTCCCGGACTTGAAGATGCCGGAGCCGACGAAGACCCCCTCGGCGCCGAGCTGCATCATCATGGCCGCGTCGGCCGGGGTGGCGATGCCGCCGGCGGTGAAGAGGACGACGGGGAGCTTGCCGCGGACGGCGACCTCCTCGACCAGCTCGTACGGCGCCTGCAGCTCCTTGGCGGCGACGTACAGCTCGTCGGGCTCCAGCGCGCCGAGGCGGCGGATCTCCTGGCGGATGGTGCGCATGTGCGTCACCGCGTTGGAGACGTCGCCCGTGCCGGCCTCGCCCTTGGAGCGGATCATCGCCGCGCCTTCGGTGATCCGGCGCAGCGCCTCGCCCAGGTTGGTCGCGCCGCACACGAACGGGACGGTGTAGGCCCACTTGTCGATGTGGTTCGCGTAGTCGGCGGGGGTCAGCACCTCCGACTCGTCGATGTAGTCGACGCCCAGCGACTGCAGCACCTGGGCCTCGGCGAAGTGACCGATCCGGGCCTTGGCCATCACCGGGATCGACACCGTCGCGATGATCGAGTCGATCATGTCGGGGTCGCTCATCCGGGAGACCCCGCCCTGGGCGCGGATGTCGGCGGGCACCCGCTCGAGCGCCATGACGGCCACCGCGCCGGCGTCCTCGGCGATCTTCGCCTGCTCGGCCGTGACGACGTCCATGATCACGCCGCCCTTGAGCATCTCGGCCATGCCGCGCTTCACCCGCGACGTGCCGCGGATCTCGGTGGTCTCGGTGGTGTCCTGGGTGGTGCCGTTCTCAGCCATGAGCGGCATCGTAGGACGCGCTCAGGCCGTCGTCTCCGCGAGGGCCTGCTGGCGGACGACCCAGATCCGCTGGACGACGGTGATCGTGCTCGCGGCGGCCAGGGCCCACAGGACGACGTACAGGAGGATCGGCAGGTCGAAGATGGCACTGAGGCCGGTCATCACCAGGATCGCGACCAGCCGGTCGGCCCGCTCCGCGATGCCGACCTTGGCGGTGTAGCCGAGGCCCTCGGCCTTCGCCCGGGCGTACGACGTGACCGCGCCCATCAGCAGGCAGACCAGGCAGAGCACGAGGTAGAGGGTGCTGTCACCGGGGCCGGCGAAGTAGAGCGACAGCCCGATGAAGATCGCGCCGTCGCCGATCCGGTCGAGCGTCGAGTCCAGGAACGCCCCGAACTTGCTGCTCTTGCCTTGCGAGCGGGCCATGTAGCCGTCGATGAGGTCGCTGAAGACGAAGGCGGTGGCGACCAGCACTCCGGTCAGCAGCATCCCCTGCGGGAAGAAGACGAGGGCGCCGGCGCTGAGGCCGATGGTCCCGACCAGCGTGACGACGTCGGCGCTGACGCCGAGCCGGATCAGCAGGTGGGCGATCGGGGAGATGACCTTCGTCCAGAAGGCGCGGAAACGTTCCATCATGACGGGAGCAGGCTATCGGGCCGTGAGCGCTGCGCAGACTTCGGCGACCGCGGTGGGCGCGCCGGCGACGTACCACTCCTGGCCGGCGGCGCTCACCCGACGGGTCGCGCCGCCCGCCCCGCGGATGATCGCCGCCCCCGGAAGCTCGTCCCACGGCGGCACCGAGTGCTGGCACAGGACGTGCAGCCGGCCCTGCGCGACCGCCATCGCGTCCATCGTCCCGGACCCCAGCATCCGCACCGTGGCCGCGCCGTTGGCCATCCTCCCGAACGCGTCGCCGACCTCGTCGCCGTAGAACGGCGGGTGCAGGTAGGTCGTCAGGCACGACTCGGCCAGCGGCCGGTCGACGATCGGCGCGAACGGCACCCCGTCAGCGGTGGGCACCAGGTCGGGGCCGCCGACGTACGTCGTGGCGCTCGCGGGGTGGTGGACGGCGCCCAGCAGGACGTCGTACTCGTCGCGCAGGGCGAGCGCCGAGCACCACCAGTCGAGGCCGGCGACGAAGTTGTAGGTGCCGTCGACCGGGTCGATGACCCAGGTGCGGCCGCTGCTGCCGGCGTGGTTGGTGCCCTCCTCGCCGAGGATCGAGTCGTCGGGCCGCTCGGCCCGCAGCCGCTCGACGATCAGCGTCTCGGCCGCCCGGTCGGCGGCGGTGACCAGGTCGGCCACGTTGGACTTCTGCTCGGCGTCGATGCCCCCGGCGCGCATCCGGTGGGCGAGGCGACCGGCGTCGTGGACCAGCTGGGCGGCGAGCTCGGTGTCGTCCATGGTGCGGCCAGGCTAGCGGGGCTCGCGGGCGCTCGGTGCAGGCGTACTGTCGCAGGACGGAGCCACTCAGGCTTCCTTCTCAGAGAGTCCCACCATGAGCGACAAGTCGCCGCGCCAGGGCATGACCAAGAAGACCGGCAAGTCCATCAAGGAGAAGCGCGCCGAGAAGCGCGACAAGGCGGCGGGGGCGTCGCCGATGGACGACCTCAGCCCGAAGAAGCGCTGAGCAGCTCTGCTCAGGCGGGCCAGGCGTCCGCGAGCAGTCGGCGGGTCTCGCCGAGCAGCTCGGGGAGCGTCTTGGTCCGGCCGATGATCGGCATGAAGTTCTGGTCGCCCGGCCAGCGGGGTACGACGTGCTGGTGGAGGTGGGCCGCGATGCCCGCTCCCGCCACGTGGCCCTGGTTCATCCCGATGTTGAAGCCACCGGCGGCCGAGACCGTGCGGACCACGCGCATCGCGGTGCGGGTGAGGTCGGCGATCTCGGCCGCCTCCTCGTCCGTCGTCTCCGTGTAGTCGGCGATGTGGCGGTAGGGGCAGACCATCAGGTGGCCGGGCGCGTAGGGGTAGAGGTTCATCACCACGAAGGCCAGCGCGCCCCGGTGCACGACCAGGCCCTCGTCGTCCGCGAGCTTCGGGATCCGGCAGAACGGGCACTCCCCCGACGACGCGTCCGACGGCTTGTTCTCACCGCGGATGTAGGCCATCCGGTGGGGCGTCCAGAGCCGGTCGAGCTCGTCGGGGTCACCGATGCCGTCCTGGTGCAGCGGCTCGTCGGGCTGGCTCATGGGACCACCCTAGGGTGAGCGCATGAGCGCTCCCACGCTGCGCCCCGGCACGCCTGCAGACGCTGCCGCGGTCGCCGTCATCTGGCACGCGGGCTGGCACGACGGCCACGCCGGCCACGTCCCCGACGGGCTCACGGCCGCCCGCACGCTGGCCGCGTTCCACGAGCGCGCCCCGCTCCGGGTCGACGACACCACCGTCGCGGTGGTCGGGGGCGCCGTCGCCGGGTTCGCGATGGTGACCGGCGACGAGGTGGAGCAGGTGTTCGTCGACGCCGCCCACCGCGGCTCGGGGGTGGCCGCGCTGCTGCTCGACGAGGCGGAGCACCGGGTCGCGGCCGGCGGCCACGCCGAGGCCTGGCTCGCGGTCGTCGAGGGCAACGCGCGGGCGCGCCGGTTCTACGAGAAGCGCGGCTGGCGCGACGGCGGCCCGTTGCCGTACGAGGTCACGGCGGGCGGCTCGTCGTACGTCTCGCCGTGCCGGAGGTACGTCAAGCCGCTGGGCTGACCGTCAGGCCGCGCGGCGCCTCTTGAGGATCCACATGGCGACCGTCCAGAGCGTCGCGACCACGATCGAGTTGTCGATGTTGTCGCGCAGCGCGGTCGTGAGGCTGTCGCCGAAGGCGACGTCCAGCAGGCTGGTGAGCACCAGGAAGCCGAACGCGAACAGCACCCCGGACACCAGCAGGACACCGAGGCTGGACCGGCCGGGTGCGTCGTCGCTCATGCGACCACCCTAGGACGTCGCAGGTCGCGCCCTCCTGCGGGCGCGCAGCTCGCTGAGGCCGAGGCTGAGGCTCCACACGAACGCGAAGCAGACGGCGATCGAGACATTGCCCCGCACCGCGGCCCCGAAGCCCTCGTCGAACAGCAGGACGTCGCCGAGCGTCACAACCAGAGCGAAGCCGGCCCCCAGGAGGAGGCCGACGAGCGGGAGCCACGCGAGGCTCCTGCTCCCGTCACCGGACGTCATGGGAGCGACACTAGGGGAATCCGGGCGCGCCCATGGCCCTTCGGGCTGTGGCCGTCAGGGCTGCGGGGTAGTGGTGCCGGTGTGGTCGCGAACGAAGGCCAGTCCGTTCGGACTGCGCCAGACGAACGTCGTGTCGTCGACCTTGTCGTAGCGCCACCGCGTATGCGTCTTGGCGCGGTGATGTCGCCGGCAGAGGGGTGCGATGTTGCAGTCGCACGTGCTGCCGCCGTGGGCGGCGGGGTCGCTGTGGTCGTGGTCGCACGACCTCGCTCGCCGTCGGCACCACGGGAAGACGCAGGAGTGTTGAAGCAGGGCCTGGCGTTCCTTCAACCTGTCGGGGACCTCGTAGGCATCGACGTGGACGTGACCGGCCAGGTCGATGACGGGCTTGATGACGACCTGACTGTCGCCGTCCTGGCACCAGCCCTTGACCTGCTCGACCGAGACCATCGACCGGGTGTTCTCGACCCGCGCGATCGCGGCGTCCGCGAGGTGCACGTGCACGACGACCTGCCGGGGTCGCTTCCGGTCCGGGTCGGGGTCGGCGTTCAACTCCAAGGTGAGCTGGCGGCGAGCGAGGTCACCGACCGCGATGGACCGCCGCGCGTCGAGGGAGAGCCCGTCGGCGATGGTGCCGAGGTGGGTCGCACCCCGAGCGACCGCGTCCTCCAGATCCAGTGCGTCGACCAGATCCAGGGTTCCGCGGACCTCGACATGGCCGTCGAACGAGACCTGCTGGACCTCGATGTCGAAGTGCCGCACCTCAGCCGCATCCCGGGCCCGCTGGGCGGCGGTGTCGGGGTCGAAGCGGGTGCGGGCTTCTTCGATGGTGCGGTCGAGTTGGGCGATGGAGATCTTGTGCGCGGTTGCGGCGACGTGGATGTCGACGAACTCGGCGCCGTCTTCGGGGAGGTCGATGGTCTCGGCGGCGATGCGTCGGGCCTTCCACACCGGGAGGTCGAGGGACTGGACGCGTTCGTAGACCCGTGGGAGTCGGTGGGCGAGCTCGAGGGCGTGTCCGAGGTAGATCCGACCGGAGTCCGACGACAGGCCGAGCGCGGCGGAGAACTCCAGCACACTGAACTCGGCGATCAGGGGTGCGCCGGGTCCGGCGATGGCCATCTCGTCCTCACAACCGGGGATCCACACCGCGGCGGCATCGTGCAGGGAGCCGGTGGAGTGCATGCCGGCCCAGGTGACCGCGGCAGCGAGCTGGTTCGCGGCCGCGCGCAGCTCGTCTCGTCGTTCGGAGCGCACGTACGACAGCACCGCCGTAGCGGTGTCGCAGTCGTCGAGGTCCCGAACCATGGCCCCATTCTAGTCGAACAGGTGATCGAATGCGAGGGTTGTTCACAGCCTTGTTCGAACGGTCGACCCCAGGTGACCGAAAGCTAGAAGCAGGCTCGTGATGGCCCTTGATCACCGCGGACGGTGAGCCCCCTTGTCTCTGTAAATGTCTTTGAACCTGCTTGGTGCCAAGCGGCGACGCCACGGCAGAGACCCGTGAAGGGATGACGTCGCTTGTTGGCTGCGGGGGTCTCGACGGGCGTTCAGGACTTCGTCCTTCACTGCTCGACCACCGGCGACAGCGACCGGCGGCAGCGACCGGCGGCGGGGCCGGCCTACCGCGAGGTCGCTTGTTGGCTGCGGGCGTCTCGACGGGCGCTCAGGACTTCGTCCTTCACTGCTCGACCACCGGCGGGGTCCACGGGCGCGAGGACCGTCGGGGGCGGCACAGTCGACCCCACGCGAGGTCGTTTGTTGGTTGCGGGGGGTCTCGACGGGCGTTCAGGACTTCGTCCTTCACTGCTCGACCACCGGAGGGGACCACCGGAGTGGCAGGGGTCGCTCGCGCGCGACGTCGCCTGCTGGCCGCGGTGACGGTTACGACGTGCAGGAGGTGGCGGCGAAGTCGGTGAGGGCTTGGACGTTGGCGCTGTCGGCGACCGTCGATCCGGCGTCGGCGGTGGTGATGTCGTCGACGGTGCTCGTCGGGCCGAGGGTCTGGACCAGCTCGTCCAGGTAGCCCATCCCTGCTCGGACCGCGGGCTCGACCGTGGCGAGCGTCATCGTCCCGGCTGCGGCGCTCGCCCGCTGCTGGAGGGTCCCGACGGCCTCCGCGGAGGGCTTCGCGGCGAGGGCGGCGAGTGCTTCCTGGAACGAGCGGTAGCCGGTGCACACGTCCTCGATCCCTGGCGGTTCCGGAACGGCCTGCGGACCGGGGGCGTCGTCGCGGGAGGCTGCGGTGAGCAGGCCGACCGCGACCACGACCGCGGTGGCGATCGGGGCGGTGAGCCGCCGGCGCAGGGCGTCGTTCACTCGTAGGTCCCGTCGGGCGCGGCGGTGGGGGTGACGGCAGAGGCGGCGACGGCGGGCGGCGATGCCTCGGTCGCCCCACTGCCGGGGACGTGCGTCCCCTCGACCTCGACCCACTGGTCGCGCGGCGGGCGCGGAGAGTCGTCGACGCGCACCCGGAAGGGGCGGGCGTCCGCGGCGCAGCAGCCGATCGCCATCCGGGTCACGAACCAGTCGTCGCCGCCGTCCCCGTAGCTGACGAAGCCGGTCAGCTCGACCGGCTGGCCCTGGAGCGACGAGCCGCCGTCCTGGGCCCGCCAGATGAACTCGTCGAGCGGCACCGGCACCACCTGCGCGGCGTCCAGGGCGGTCATCTCGTCGGGACGACTGACGACGGCGCTCTTGCCACCCTGTCGCTCGGCGAGGAACGACCCGAGCTCGGGCGGACTCACCACGAACGCGACGACTACCGGGAGTGCGAGGAACCAGGTCACGCGCGGTACGCCGTGCCCGCCATGGTCGTGCCCGTCGTGCCCGTCATGATCGTGCCCCTCGTCGTCCTCTGGCTCGTGGGCCGCGAGCAGCGGGCCCAGAGCCATGGCGAGGAGCAACACCCCGCAGACCACCAGCGGCCACCGCATCCAGCCGGTGACGTAGCGCAGGTGGTCTCCGCTGAGCGAGAGCTGGAGCAGCACGGTGCCGAGCAGCGCGAGCAACAGGCCCTGGGTCCCCCGCCTCACAGCAGCCACCAGCCGACGAGGGCGGCGCAGGCGACGGCCGTCGCGACCACGACGGGGACGAACTGACGGGCGAACGCCGACCCGAAGGCGCCGACCTCCATCGAGGCGAGCTTGACGTCCATCGCCGGGCCGACGACGAGGAAGGCGAGCTTGGCGGTGTCGGAGAACGCGGTGAATCTGGCCGCGACGAAGGCGTCGGACTCCGAGCACAGCGCCACCACGAAGGCGAACAGCGCGAGCGTGAGGACGCCGATCACGGCCTGGCCGGCGACCGTGTCGACGATCGAGCGCGGCACGAAGGTGTTGACGGCGGCGGCGATGCCAGCGCCGATCACGAGGAAGCCGGACGCGTGCAGGAAGTCGTGACGAGCGGTCGCGAGGAACCGCTGGCCGGTGCCCAGTCCCTCACCGAGTCCCTGACGCCGGATGGTCATCGGGAGCCGGCTCCCGCGAGCCAGGCACCACCAACCGACCAGGACGGCGGTCAGCAGCGAGGCGACGAACCGCGCCACCACCATGCTCGGCTGCCCGGGGAACGCCACCGCGGTGGAGACCAGGACCGCGGGGTTCACCGCGGGCGCGGCGAGCAGGAAGGTGAGCGCGACGGCGGGCGCCACTCCGCGGCGCATCAGGCTCGCCGTGATCGGCACCGCCGCGCACTCGCAGCCGGGGAGTCCGATCCCCGCGACGCCGGCGACCGGAACGGCGAGGACCGAGCGCTGCGGGAGGACCCGGGCCAGCACCCGCTCCGAGAGCAGGATCGAGATGGCGGCCGAGAGCAGGACGCCGAGCACGAGGAACGGGGTCGACTGCACGACGATCGCCAGGAAGACGGTGCTCCACGTCGCCAGCCGGGGGCCGTCCAGAGCAGGCGCCAGCCAGGTGCCGGCGACGAAGAGAGCCACCAGGGCGCCCGCCACCAGCTCGACCTGGTGGTCGCGACCGGCTCGCCGCATCCGGTCGCGCGGACGCGCAGCAGTCGTCGTGGCCACGTGGCCCCTCCCTCTCACGGACAACGGGCGTCATCATCCCGTCCGCGGTCACCGCCTGTCCCGGTGGTCGGGCACTTGAGACCAACCTCACCGGCGGGAACGACTCACCCCAGGTGGTGTCGACGCCACCCGCAGCGAGCGGCTCCGCCCCGTCCTGCACCGGCTCACGACCCCGGGCGCGACGGCCTCCTGGTCACCGGCCCGTGGGACGTCGTCCGGTTCACGCGTCCGCAGCCACCACCTGCTGCAGGCCTACCGGCGCGGGCTGACCCGCGGTCGGTAGACCTCCAGCCCCAACCAGGCCGCCAGTGCCTCGATCTCGGCGTCGACCGCCTCGCGGACGGGTAGTGTGAACGGCTCGTCCTCGTGGACCGCGTCGACGCGGAGCACGCCCTCGTCACGCTCGGCCGTGGCGTCCAGCTTCCCGACGAGGCGGTCGCCGTACAGGATCGGGAGCGCCCAATAGCCCCACCTCCGCTTGGCGGCCGGCTTGAACATCTCCAGCTGGTAGTCGAACTCGAACAGCTCGGTGGTGCGCCGCCGGTCGATGACCAGCCGGTCGAGCGGCGAGAGGAGGGCGCAGCGACCCGTGAACGCCCCGTCGAGGTACGACGGGTCGACCCGCCACTCCCCCTTCACCCCGTCGACGACCGCCGGCTCCCCCGCGGCGCCGACGTCGTTCGGCTCGACCGGGTGCACCGGCGCCTTGGCCCGGGCGATGCCGAGCCCCGCGAGTCGCCGCCGGTCCCGCTCGGCGCGCGCCTCGTCCGCCGGCGGCACCGGCTCGTCGGGGTAGATCCGCGAGGCGAGGTCCCAGAGCACGTCGCGCCCGTCCCGGCCGGCCCGGGCGACCTCGCCGCGCTCGACCATCAGCCCGACGAGCATCTTGACGTTCTTGTCGTTGTTCCAGCCGCTGGAGCGCCACGGCACCTCGCAGGTGTCGGGCAGGTCGCGCAGCGGGAGCGGCCCGTCCTGACGCAGCAGCTCGAGGACGTCGCGGCGACAGCCGTCGTTGGCCGCGACCCAGTCGCGCAGGCCCTCCTGCCACTCCTTCAGCGTCCCGGTGCCGGGCCACTGAGCCATCTCCGCCCGGAACAGCGCGAGGTCGGCGGCCGGCCGGGCCAGCCCGTGCAGGTCCAGCAACGTCAGGTCCTCCAGCGCCTCCACCAGCTCGCTCGGTCGGTACGACGACCCGAGCCGGCTCCACAGCACCAGATCGGCGCTGGGGACGACCGGCGCCGCCGGGTCGAGCTGGACGAAGGTCAGGTGCTGCACGACGTCCACGAGGTCGGACGGCCGGGGCAGATCCAGCAGCTGCGCCCGTACGGCGACCCGGCGCGCGTCCGTCCGCGACAGCCGGTGCATCAGCGCCGCCCCCGCAGCTCGATGCTGATCTGCTCGGCGTCGAGCACGGCGAGCGCGGACTCGAGCGCCTCGCTGGAGTAGAGCCCGTCCGAGCGGGCCCGGAGCAGCTCCTCGCGCATCGCGACCAGGACGGCGATGCGCAGCTCGCGGTGCTGGTCGAGGGCGTCGGGGGTCGCCTCGGCGGCGGCGACCGGCTGCGCGGCGGCCCAGCCCTGCATCCGCTCCAGCAGCGCGGCGTCGTACGGCGTGCCGTCGGGGCGGACCAGCGCCGGGTCGCGGAGCAGGCGGTCGCCGGCGGCGGCCAGCTCGCGGATCAGCTCGTCGCGGTCGTCGTCGGGCTCCGGGCCGGACACCAGCCCGAGCCGTCGTACGACGAGGGGCAGCGTGCCGCCCTGCACCACGAGCGTCCCCGCCGCGACGACGAACGCCACCAGGACCAGCAGCGACCGCTCGGGGGTGTCGGCGGGCAAGGTCTGGGCGGCCGCGAGCGTGACGACGCCGCGCATCCCGGCCCACACCAGCACCGTGCCCTCGCGCCACCCGACCGGCGAGCCGGCCAGGTAGTCGATGTCGGCGAGCCCGCGCCGCAGCCGGGTCCGGAACATCTCCGTGCGGCGCTCGGAGGCCTGGAAGTCGGGGTGGTCGATGCGCCCCTGGATCTGGGCGATCCGCTCGCGCACGGCCTCCCCGCGCCCGGCTCGACGGCTCAGCGCCACCAGCAGGGGTACGACGTACGCCGCCCGGACGGCCACCACGATCGCGGCCGCGACCGCCCCGACCCACACCGCGGTCCCGAGACCGCCACCCGACTCGTCGAGGTCCTCGACGAGCCCGTAGAGCTCCAGGCCCATCAGCAGGAAGACGCCGCCCTCCAGGAGCAGCTCGACGGTGCGCCAGTTCTGCTCCTCGGCCCGACGGTGCGCCGGCTCCAGGTAGCGCGGCGCCGAGTGGCCGGTGTGCAGACCGGCAGCGACGGCGGCGACCAGGCCGGAGCCGCCGAGGTGCTCGACGGGCAGGTACGCCGCGAACGGGACCACGAACGAGATCGCCGTGTTGACCGCCGGGTCGGTGACCCGCGCCCGCACCAGCAGGTTGAGCCGGCCGACCAGCAGGCCGACCAGGACCGCGATCGCGACGGCGTACACGAAGTCGCCGACGACGCCCCACACGGACACCGAGACCGACGTGGCCGCGATGGCCGAGCGCAGCAGGACCAGCGCGGTCGCGTCGTTGAGCAGGCTCTCGCCCTCGAGCACGGTGACCACCCGGGACGGGGCACCGAGCCGCTTGACGATCGAGGTCGCGACGGCGTCGGTCGGGCTGATGATCGCGCCGAGCGCGATGCCGGTGGCCAGCTCGACGCCGGGGACGACGGCCGCGATGAACAGCCCGACCAGCAGCGAGCTGATCACCACCAGCACGACCGACAGGGACCCGATGGTCCCGAAGTCGCGCCGGAAGTCCATCGCCGGCATCGACACCGACGCGGAGTACAGCAGCGGTGGCAGCACCCCCATCAGGATCCACTCGGGGTCGATCTCGACCGGCGGCACGAACGGCAGCAGGCTGACGACCACGCCGGTGGCGACCAGCAGCAGGGGCGCGGCCACCCCGAGGCGCGCGGCGACGGCGCTGACGCTGGCGATAGCCAGCACCGCCAGCAGTCCGATCACGGCGACGTCCACGGGAGCTCCCTTCGAGGCTCAGTACTGGTGGAACCAGCGGCCCAGGTCGGTCTCGATGCCCGGGCAGGTGACGTTCTGGTCGCGCCCGGCCTCCACCCACTGGCCGAGCACCGGCGCCCCGCCCTGGATCGACCAGTCCGGTCCGCAACGGTCCAGCGCCTCCGCGCGCGACGTCTGGCCGGCGGCACGCCACTCGGGCAGGCCGAGCGCGAGGTCGCCGACGACGCCCTTCCACAACGCCGGCGTCGAGTAGACGCCGACCTCGTAGCCGGCGTCGGCATAGGCGCGTACGGCGCCCTCGACGACCGCGCCGTTGGCCTCGAAGTCGCTCCCCCAGTCGAAGTCCGGCACCGGCTCGACGTCGACCCACACGACCGGCGACCCGAGGCCCGCACGACGCATGGTCGCGACGTTGGCGATCGCCTGCTGGTAGCCCGCGTTGGCGAGCGCGCCGAGGTCGGTGCCGCCGTCGTACGGGCCGTCGGCGCCGTGCTCGGCGACCTGGGCGGCGTCCGGCAGGCTCGCCACGGCGTACGCCGCCGCCAGCAGGCCGCGCTCGCGCACCCAGGCGACCTGGTCGGCCAGGCACGGGTTCTCGGTGAAGCCGGGACCGTTGGTGAGGCCGAGGATCACGTACTCGGCCTCCGGGAGCGGCATCGGCGAGCCCTGGGTGGGGCGCTCGGGGATGCCCATGCCCTTCGGGCACTGCGGCCAGCTGGCGTCGGCGCCCAGCACCGGCTCCCCGGCCGGCCGCGCCGTCGGGGTCGCGCTCGCGGACGGGAGCGCCGCGGCCTGCTGCTCGGCCAGCTCGGCGAGCGCCCGCAGCCGCGACGTCTGCTCGTCCTGGACCGGCTCGACGACCGAGGTCGGCCGAGCCGACGGCGGTACGACGGCCTCCGGGGCCGACGAGGACGACGACCCGTCGGACGCACAGCCCGCGAGCAGCAGCGCGGCCACGGTCACGAGGACCTCAGCGCTCCGCGCACGCGGATGATGTCTCGACACGCTCACGCGACCTCGCGCCTCGGTCGCGTCGCTCGCTCGACCTGACCGAGCCCACGCGGGCCGTTCGTGCCTCACGGCCCGCTGCTCGATCAGACCTGCTCGCGCGAGGCGACCGCGTCGACGACCCGCTGGATCGCCTCGGCGACCGGGACTCCGTTGTCCTGGCGGCCGTCGCGGTAGCGGAAGGACACCGCCCCGGCCTCGACGTCCTCGCCGCCGGCGATCAGCATGAACGGCACCTTCTGCAGCTGCGCGTTGCGGATCTTCTTCTGCATCCGGTCGTCGGAGTCGTCGACCTCGACCCGCAGGCCGGCGGCGCGCATCTGCTTCGCGACGTCGTACAGGTAGTCGGAGAAGGTGTCGGCGACCGGGATCGCCTGCACCTGGACCGGCGCGAGCCACGGAGGGAAGGCGCCGGCGTAGTGCTCGACGAGGACGCCGAAGAACCGCTCCAGCGAGCCGAACTTGGCCGAGTGGATCATCACCGGCTGGTGCTTCTGACCGTCGGCGCCGTTGTACTCGAGCTCGAAGCCCTTGGGCTGGTTGAAGTCGTACTGGATGGTCGACATCTGCCAGGTCCGGCCGATGGCGTCCTTGGCCTGGACCGAGATCTTGGGGCCGTAGAACGCCGCACCGCCCGGGTCGGGGACCAGGTCGAGGCCGGACGCGACCGCCACGTCCTCCAGCACCTTGGTCGCGACCGCCCAGTCCTCGTCGGAGCCGACGAACTTGTCGGGCTTCGAGTCGTCGCGGGTCGACAGCTCCAGGTAGAAGTCGTCGATCCCGAAGTCGCGGAGCAGACCCAGCACGAAGTCGAGCAGGTGCTGGATCTCGCCGGGCGCCTGCTCAGGGGTAACGTAGGAGTGGGAGTCGTCCTGGGTCAGGCCGCGCACGCGGGTCAGGCCGTGCACCACGCCGGACTTCTCGTAGCGGTAGACCGAACCGAACTCGAACAACCGCAGCGGCAGCTCGCGGTAGGAGCGCCCGCGCGAGCGGTAGATCAGGTTGTGCATCGGGCAGTTCATCGGTTTGATCATGTAGTTCGAGCCCTCGAACTCCATGGGCGGGAACATGGTGTCCGCGTAGTACGGCAGGTGCCCCGAGGTGTAGAAGAGCTGGTCCTTGGTGATGTGGGGCGTGCCGACGTAGGAGAAGCCCTCCTCGATGTGGCGCTGGCGGACGTAGTCCTCCATCACCCGCTTGATCACGCCGCCCTTGGGGTGGAAGACCACCAGGCCGGAGCCGATCTCGTCGGGGAAGCTGAACAGGTCAAGCTCGCGGCCCAGCTTGCGGTGGTCGCGCCGCTCGGCCTCCTCGATCCGGTGCAGGTGCTCCTCGAGCGCCTCCTTGGACTCCCACGCGGTGCCGTAGATGCGCTGCAGCATCTTGTTCTTCTCGTCGCCGCGCCAGTACGCCGCGGCGCTCCGCATCAGCTTGAACGCCGGGATCCGCTTGGTGGTCGGCAGGTGCGGGCCGCGGCACAGGTCGCTCCACGCGACGTCGCCGTTGCGGCGTACGTTGTCGTAGATGGTCAGCTCGCCGGCCCCGACCTCGACGGAGGCGCCCTCGGTGTTGTCGGCGCCCGCGCCGCCCTTGAGGCCGATCAGCTCGATCTTGTAGGGCTCGTCCTGCAGTTCGTCGATCGCGTCGGCGTCGGTGGTGACCCGGCGCTCGAAGCGCTGGCCCTCCTTGATGATCTTCCGCATCGCGGTCTCGATCTTCGCGAGGTCCTCGGGCACGAACGGGGTCTCGACGTCGAAGTCGTAGTAGAAGCCGTCGGTGACCGGCGGGCCGATGCCGAGCTTGGCCTCCGGGAACAGCTGCTGGACGGCCTGCGCCATCACGTGCGCGGTCGAGTGGCGCAGGATGTCGTGGCCGTCCTTGCTGGCCATCTCGACGCCCTCGACGACGTCGCCGTCGGCCAGGACGTACGACAGGTCCTTCAGGGAGCTCTCGCCGGTCGAGCCTGTCGAGACCCGGGCCGCGATGACGTCCGCGTTGTCGGCGAAGAGCTCCCAGGCCTTGGTGCCCGTCGTGGTCGCCCGGTCCTCACGCGCGTCTGCGGTGACGATGACGACCTTGATGTCGGACACGAGGAGCTCCTTGGTGGAACGGAAAAGCGGACCCACCGATCGTATCGGTGGGTCCGCCCTCGTCTCGCCCCGGTTTCGCCTGACCGGTGATCGAGCAGCGAACGGACGAAGTCCTGAGCGCCCGTCGAGATCCCCGCACCCGACCGCCCTCCTCGACCACCGGATCGATCAGGCGCGGGCGCCCTTCGCCTGCGCCAGCGCCTCGCGGAAGGCCTCCGCCCCCGCGGGCTTGCCCGCCTTGGGCGGCCAGGTCCCGTCGGGGTTCTCGACGTACGGACCGCCGTACGCCGGCTGGTCGCGCTCGAAGCGCCAGCTGTCGGCGAGCGGGCCCGCGTCGTACGCGTCGAAGCCGATCTCGTCGACCAGGGCGGACACGGTCCGCTTGGCCCCGTCGTCGTCACCGGCGATCAGGAGCACGCTGCGCTCCGCGTCGCCGGCCGGGCGGGCCAGGCTGGCGATGAAGTCGGAGTAGATGTTGTTGAACGCCTTGACGACCTTGGACTCGGGCAGGTGCGCCTGCAGGAGCTCGGAGGTCGTGGTCCGCTCCTCGTCCAGCTCGGCGATGCGGCCGTCGCGCTCGAAGTAGTAGTTGTTGGTGTCGATCACGACCTTGCCGCGCAGGGGCTCGACCGGCACCTGCCGGTAGTTCTTCAGCGGGATCGTCACGACGACGATCTCACCGGCCTCCGCCGCCTCCGCCGCGGTGGCCGCCCGCGCCCGCGGGCCGAGCTCGCCCACCAGGTCCTGCAGGGTCTCCGGGCCCCGACTGTTGCTGAGCACGACGTCGTGCCCCGCCGTGGTCAGGGCGCGCGCCAGCGCGCCGCCGATGTTGCCGCTTCCGATCAGTCCGATGGTGGTCATGACCGGTCCAACCCGGAGACGGTCTCCGGTGTTCCCGGGTCGGGTCAGAGCCGCTGGATGCGGACCCGGCCGACCCGGCCCAGCGGGGACGCGCAGGCATCCTCCCAGGTGGCGACCACGTCCCCGCCGCAGGCGCGGTAGCCGTTCTCGTAGCCGCGCGGGCGGCCGCGGAAGCGCAGGTAGCAGTCGTCCTCACAGGTGATCCCCCGGATGACGAAGCGGCCCTGCTTGTCCGTGACGTCGGTGTCGGCGGGGCTCAGGCCCTGGGTGCCGCCGGCCACCCGGACGCCGCGGACCGGCCGCTTGGTCCGTGCGTCGACCAGCACCCCGCGCAGGTACGCCGGGTTGGCCCGCACCTTGCCCAGCTTCGCGCTCGGCCCCCAGGTCTGGGCGAGCTCGCTGGTCGGCTGTACGTAGCGGGGCGAGCCGCCGACGTACCCGCCCTGGTGGCTGCCCGCGGCGACCTGGACGTAGTACTCGTCGTCCGGCGCCGCGCCGGCGTCGAGGGAGAAGGAGCCGTCGGCGGACGTCGTACCGGTGGCGACGACGGCGCCCGGCTCCCCCGCGACGACCCGGCGCAGCCGCAGCGTCACCCCGGCCACGCCGCCGCCCCCGTCTGTGGAGACCAGGCGGCCGGTCAACGGGTCCGCCGCCCGGCCGGGTGGCGCGACGGCGAGCACGAGGCCGAGGGCGGTGAGGAGGGCGAGCACGGAGCCGAGGAAGCGACGCATGCACCCATCGGACACGGCGAAGGGCCCGGGGCGACATGGTCAGCCCGGGCCCTTCCCCATCCGCGTCAGAGGATGTAGAGCATCTCCTGGTACGTCGGCAGCGGCCACAGGTCGTCGGCCACGACGCCCTCGAGGCTGTCGGCGGCCGCCCGGACCTTGGTCATCGCCGGGATGACCGAGTCGCGGGTGAAGGTGGCCGCCTCCAGCGGGTCCTCCGGGTGGTCGTGCGCGACGGCGGAGCCGAGCTCGGCCAGGCCGGCCCGGAGCTCGCCGATCAGCGCGGTGACCGTCTCGAGGCTGGAGGCGTCGGCCTCGACGCCGGCCGCCTTCAGGGCGACGACGTTCTGGGCCAGCTCGGTCTGGTAGCGCAGGGCCGCCGGCAGGATCGTCGTGGTGCCGATCTCGAGCGACAGGTTGGCCTCGACCGCGACGGCGAGGATGTACTGCTCGGCGCCGATCTCGAAGCGGCTGTGCGCCTCGTGCTCGGTGAAGACGCCGTACTTGCCGAAGAGCTCGATGGCCTCGGGCGAGATCAGCTCGGGCAGCGCGTCGACCGTCGTACGCAGGTTCTTCAGCCCGCGCTGCTCGGCCTCGACCGGCCACTCGTCGGAGTAGCCGTTGCCGTTGAAGATGACCGCGCCGTGGTCGGCGACGATCTCCGAGAGCAGCGACTGCACGGCCTCGTTGAAGTCCGTGCCGGCCGCCACGGCCGACTCGAGGTACGACGCGCAGTGGTCGAGCGCCTCGGCCATGATCGTGTTGAGGATGACCATCGGGGCCGCGACGGTCTGGTTGGAGCCGGGGGCGCGGAACTCGAAGCGGTTGCCGGTGAAGGCGAAGGGCGAGGTCCGGTTGCGGTCGCCGGCGTCCTTGGTGAGGTTCGGCAGGGTGTCGACGCCGATGGTCAGCGTCCCCTTCTCCTTGGAGCGGGTCGCGCCGCCCTTGGCGATCTGGTCGAAGACGTCGGCCAGCTGGTCGCCGAGGAAGATCGAGATGATCGCCGGCGGGGCCTCGTTGGCGCCGAGGCGGTGGTCGTTGGACGCGGAGGCGACCGAGACGCGCAGCAGGCCGCCGTACTTGTGCACGGCGCGGATGACCGCGGCGCAGAAGACGAGGAACTGGGCGTTGTCGTGCGGCGTGTCGCCGGGCACGAGCAGGCTGCCGAGCTCGGAGTTGCCGAGCGAGAAGTTCACGTGCTTGCCGGAGCCGTTGACGCCGTCGAAGGGCTTCTCGTGGAAGAGGCACTCCATGCCGTGCTTCTTGGCGACGGCCTTGAAGGTCGTCATCAGCAGCTGCTGGTGGTCGGAGGCCTCGTTGGCCCGCTCAAACATCGGCGCGACCTCGAACTGGCCGGGGGCCACCTCGTTGTGCCGGGTCTTGGCCGGGATGCCGAGCTTGAAGAGCTCACGCTCGGTGTCCATCATGAAGCCGAGCACGCGCTCGGGGATGGCGCCGAAGTAGTGGTCGTCGAACTCCTGGCCCTTCGGCGGCTTGGCGCCGAAGAGGGTGCGACCGGCGTTCAGCAGGTCGGGCCGGGCCAGGAAGAAGTGGCTGTCGACCAGGAAGTACTCCTGCTCGGGGCCGCAGTAGGCCACCACGTTCTCGGGGTCGGTGTGGCCGAAGAGGTTCAGCACCCGCTTGGCGTGCACGGCCATCGCCTGCTGCGAGCGCAGCACCGGCGTCTTGTGGTCGAGCGCCTCACCGGTCATCGAGATGAAGATGGTGGGGATGCAGAGCGTGTTGCCGTTGGGGTTCTCGAGGATGTACGCCGGGCTCATGACGTCCCAGCCGGTGTAGCCGCGGGCCTCGAAGGTGTTGCGCAGGCCGCCGTTGGGGAACGACGAGGCGTCCGGCTCTCCCTGGACCAGGGTCTTGCCCGAGAACGACGCGAGCGCCGTACCGTCGCCGACCGGGTCGAGGAAGCTGTCGTGCTTCTCGGCGGTCAGGCCGGTCAGCGGGTAGAAGACGTGCGCGTAGTGGGTCGCGCCCTTCTCCAGGGCCCAGTCCTTCATCGCGGAGGCGATGGCGTCGGCCACGTCGGGGTCGAGCGGGGTGGACTTCTCGATCGTGGAGAGCACCGACTTGTAGACGCTCTTGGGCAGACGCTTCTGCATCACGGTGAGGCTGAAGACGTTCTGACCGAAGATCGAGCCGGGCTCCTCGCCCGGGTCGAAGCTGACGGCGGGGGGCGTGTAGGCCTCGACGTCCTTGATCGCCTGCAGTCGAACAGCGTTTCCACTCATGGGCAGTTCCCCTACGTTGCGAGCCACATCTTCTCCGCGGCTGGTGGAGCCGAGACGAAGCGGAACCTAGCGAGCCGATGAGACGTCATGGGTCGTCCATGTTTCGCGCGTGTTAACTCCGGGCCGTGTGACGCGCGTCGCTCGTTCCGGGCCGGGCCTAGGACGTGGGCCGCACGAGACCGCTCCGATAGGCGATGACCACGAGCTGCGCCCGGTCCCGCGCGTCCAGCTTGGTCATCGCGCGCTGGACATGGGCGCGGACCGTGAACGGACTCAGGAACATCCGGTCGGCGATCTCCTGGTTCGACAGTCCGGTGGCGACGAGCGCGACCATCTCGCGCTCGCGCGGGGTCAGCACGTCGAGCGCCTCGGGGGCGTACGGCGGCGCGTCGTCAGCCACGGCCAGGAATCGCGCGACCAGCGCCCGGGTGGCGGCCGGCGACAGCAGCGTCTCCCCCCGCCGCGACGACGCGGACCGCGTCGAGCAACTCGCGAGCGCCGATGCCCTTGCCGATGAACCCACTGGCTCCCGCGCGGAGCGCCAGCGCGACGTGCTCGTCGGTCTCGTAGGTCGTCAGAATCAGGATGCGGGTGCCACCCAGGTCGGGGTCGGCGCAGATCTGGGCCGTGGCGCTCAGCCCGTCGACGTCGGGCATCCGGATGTCCATCACCACCACGTCGGGCCTCAGCTCGAGGGTCAGCCGCACCGCCTCGCCGCCGTCGGCCGCCTCGCCGACGACGGTGATGTCGTCGGCGGTGTCGAGCAGGGTGCGGAACGCCTCGCGGAGCAGGGCTTGGTCGTCGGCGAGCAGCACGCGCAGGGTCATCGCGCCTCCTCGACCCGCGCGACGTCCGAGCGGGCGCGGACCGGCGGCAGCGGCAGGTGGGTGGCAACCTTAAACCCACCCTCGGGGCGGCGGCCCGCGGACAGGTGGCCGCCGACCGCGGCGGCCCGCTCGCGCATGCCGATGAGGCCGTGACCGGGCGCGCGGGTGACGGGCGACGGCGTACCGCTGGGGCGGCCGTCGTCGCTGACGGTGATGCCGAGGAGGTCGCGGGCCCAGAAGAGGCCCACCCGGGCGGTGCCGGCGCCGGCGTGCTTGGTCACGTTGGTCAGGGCCTCCTGGATGATCCGGAAGGCCGTGAGGTCGACCCCCGGGGGCAGCGGGCGCGGCGGCCCGTCGTGTTCCACCGTCACCTCGAGGCCCGCGCGGCGGAAGGACTCCACGAGCGCCGGGAGCCGGTCGAGACCAGGTGCGGGCTCGACCGAGGAGGCCGCCTCGCCCTGCTGGCGCAGCAGCCCGACCGTGGCGCGCAGGTCGTCCAGGGCCTGTGCCGTCGTCTCGACCAGGTCGTCGAGGCTGCGCCGAGCCCGGTCCGGCTGGGCGTCGAAGACGTGGGCGGCCACCGTGGCCTGCGCGTTGGCCAGGGTGATCTGGTGGGCGACCAGGTCGTGCAACTCACGGGCCATGCGGACCCGCTCCTCGTCGACGCGGCGCCGGGCCTCGTTCTCCCGGTCCTGCTCGGCGCGCTGGGCCCGTTCCTCGACGGCGGCGAGGTAGGCCCGCCGGTCCTGGGCCGCGTGGCCGAGGAGCGCGGCGACGAGGGGGAAGGCGACGACGATGCCGAGCCGGCTGGCGTCCTGCCACGACAGGTCGCCGGCGACCACGGTGGCCATGATCATCAGGGCGGCCGACGGATAGAGCACCTGGATCGTCGTACGACGCCGGACACGTCGGCCCAGGGCGTACGCCGCGACGACGGCTGGGGCCACGATCAGCGGCGTCAGCAGCAGCCCGAGCGGCGCCACGGCCGCCCCGCACACCGCCGTGACGAGGACCGTGACGACCGGACGACGCTCCCGCAGGGGCAGGGCCACGCAGGAGATCACCGCGATGAGGTAGGCCGCTGCCGGCGGCGCACCCCACCGGTCGTCGACGTGGATGGCGCCGCCGAGCAGGCAGATCGCGAACGTGGTGGCCAGGACGACCCCCTCGCGCCGCCAGCGGCGCGCGGGAGGAACGAGGAGGTCGGCCGTCGTCGTCATCGCGTCAGCGGGTCTCGACCGGCTCCGGCGCCGGCTCCTGACGGGTGGGCACGCTCAGCGCCTCACCCTCGACGTCCACGCGCGGCAGCACGCGGTCCACGCTACGCGGCAGCCACCACGCGCGGTCGCCGAGCAGCGCCAGCACGGCGGGCGCGATAGCCATCCGCACCACGAAGGCGTCGAAGGCGACGGCGCAGGCCAGGCCGATGCCCATCGTCTGGATGGTCGGGCTGTGGATCCCGACGAAACCGGCGAACACGCTGAACATGATGACCGCCGCCGCCGTCACGACCCGACCGCTGTGCCGGAAGCCCTCGACCAGCGCCTCGTCCGCTGTCGCCCCCTGCACGTAGGCCTCCCGGACCCGCGTGAAGAGGAAGACCTCGTAGTCCATGGCCAGGCCGAAGACGATGCCGATGACCAGGATCGGCATCAGCGACATGACCGGGCCGGTCTGCTCGATTCCCAGCAGGTCGGCGCCCCAGCCCCACTGGAATACGGCCACCAACACCCCGAACGCGGCTCCCACCGACAGCAGGAAGCCCAGGGCGGCCTTGATCGGCACGAGCACCGATCGGAAGACGATCGTCAACAGCAGGATCGCGAGTCCGACGACGACGAGCAGGTAGGGCACCAGCGCGTCGGCCATCGCCTGCGAGATGTCGATGTTCACCGCGGTGGAGCCGGTGACCACGACCTCCGCGCCGGTCTCGTCCTCGACGTCCGCGCGGACGCTGCGGATGTCCTCCACGAGGTCCGTGGTCGAGGCGCTGGTGGGCGCGGTGGTCGGCACGGCGGTGATCAGGGCCGTGGCGCCCGCCTCGTCGAGCACCGGCTCACCCACCGACGCGATGCCGTCCATCTCGCGCAGCATGGTGCCGACGCGGTCCACCGCCGCTGGAGCGTCGGAGGACTCGCTGGTGTCGACCACGACGGTGAGCGGCCCGTTGAAGCCGGGACCGAACCCGTCCGAGAGCAGGTCGTAGGCCCGGCGCTGGGTCGTCTCCATCGGCTTCGACTCGTCCCCGGGCAGCCCGAGCTCGAGGCTGAGGGCCGGTACGGCGACCGCGGCCAGCCCGAACCCGGCCACGACGAGCACCGCCACCGGACGCCTCAGCACGAACCGCGCCCACCGGACGCCCAGCCCGTCCCGCTCCTCGCGCGGGACGCCCGAGCGCTGCGCCGTGCGGACCTTCCGCGACAGCACCCGCGGTCCGAACAGACCGAGCAGCGCCGGGAGCAGGGTCAGCGCGACCAGGACGGCCACTCCCACGGCACCCGCGCCCCCGAGGCCCATCTTGGTCAGCTCGGGGATCCCGACGACGCCGAGCCCGGCCAACGCGATCACGACCGTCGCGCCCGCGAACACGACCGCGGAGCCCGCCGTCCCGACGGCGCGACCGACGGCCTCCTCGGGAGCGTGCCCGCGAGCCCGTTCGTCGCGGTAGCGCGAGGTGATGAAGAGGGCGTAGTCGATGCCGACCGCGAGGCCCAGCATCAGCGCGAGGATCGCGACCGTGGACGTCAGGCCGAGCGGCTCGGCGAGCACGGCGATGGCCCCGAAGGCGATGGCGACCCCGGAGAAGGCCGTCAGCAGCGGCAGGCCGGCCGCCACCAGTGAGCCCAGGGTCAGCACCAGGACGACAGCGGCCACGGCGACGCCGACCAGCTCCGTCGTACCTCCCAGCGCGACCTCGGCGTCCAGCGCCGACCCCCCGACCTCGACGGTGAGGCCGGCGTCGCGGGCCTGCTCGGCGGCGTCCTCCAGGGCGCTCGTCGTCCCCTCCTCCAGGTCTGCGACCTCGGAGTCGTAGGCGACGGTCGAGAAGGCGATGGTCCCGTCGTCGCTGACCGTCCCGTCCGCGAACGGGTCGGAGATCGATCCGACCTGGGCGCCGCCCGACAGGGACCCGAGCGCGTCGCCGACGACCGCCCGGTTCTCGGCGGTCGTCAGCAGCTGGCCCTCGGGCGCCTGGAACACCAGCCTGGCCTCCGCCCCCTGCGCGTTGCTGCCCGGGAACCGCTCCTCGAGCAGGTCGAAGGCCTGCTGCGACTCGGTCCCGGGCATCGTCAGGTCCTCCTCGTCGCCCGACGGCGCCACGGCAGCCGCGACCACCGCCGCCAGGACGGCCGCCAGCCACAGGCCGGCCACGAGGCGGCGCCGCCGGAAGGCCCACTTTCCGATCCGATAGAGAAGAGTCGCCACGATCGTTCACTCCAGACAGTTCGCAGAGGTGGCGCGGCCGATCCGCGCACGACCCCCACGGTCCCGTCCGAGACCGCCCGCGGGCATCGGCCGCAGAAACCGTCATGGAGTAGTGCGGTGCGACGAGTCGAGCAGGCCGCATGGTGCATCGGCACTAGACAGGCTCGGCGACAAGCACCCAGATTCTCGGAGGCAATCAGCGACGGGTCCTACTCCATGAAGCTCCGTCTGGGCCTCAGGTCTGCTGCTATCGAACTACTCGGATGGGCGCTCGAGATCGTCAGCGAAGCGACAGGTGATCACATCGCCGCGTCGGTGCGGAGTTGACGGCGATGGTCTGACTCACCGGCCGCCATTGCGCACGGACAGCGGGCCGAATCGCCAATGGCGATACTGGGTTCGAACCTCTGAGAATGGGGCTACCACGAGACCGCTCTCCAGGTCCATCTTTAGGGGTAAACTCGCAGGTCAGAGGGCATTTCGCCCTTGGACAGGTTCGGACACTTCCGGACACGAAATGACCGCGTTGTTCCCCGGTTATTCCCCGAAAGGCGATACTGATGGGCCAAAAGATTTCGTCCAAGCAGAGGGCTCGACGCGGCTTCGGACGGATCGAGGAACGGGACAACGGGCGCTACCGGGCGGCCTACACCGGGCCCGACCGTCGGCTCTACCGCGCCCCGATGACCTTCGCGTCTCGGGACGACGCCGTGGCCTGGTTGTCGGCTCGTCGCGCCGAGATCGAGATGGAGGTGTGGGCCCCGGAGGTGGCGGCGCGCGGGGCGGCGAGCCGATCGGTGCCGACCCTCCAGGCGTACGCGGACATCTGGCTTGAGACGAGGAAGACGCAGGGTCGCGCGCTGCGGCCCACGACCAGGCAGCAGTACCGGATGCTGCTCGACACGTTCATCTACCCAACATTCGGTGACGAGCGCATCGACCGGATCTCGGCTGACGACGTGAACGCCTGGTACGACGCCCTCGCGCCCGGACGCGAAACGATTCGCGCCCACGCCTACAGCCTCCTCCGCACCATCTTCGCTAGCGCGGCTTCGGAGCGACCCCATCCGCTGGTCCCCTACAACCCGGCTCAGATCCGCGGAGCCGGCAGCGCGAAGCGCGCCCACCACGTCCAGCCAGCCAGCCTCGAAGAACTCAGGACGGTCGTCGAGGAGATGCCGGACCGCTACAAGCTCATGGCGCTCCTGGCCGCGTGGTGCGCCATGCGCTTCGGCGAGCTGACCGAGCTTCGCCGCGGCGACATCGACCTGCGCACCGGACGCGTGAAGGTCCGCCGTGGAGTGGTCCGGGTCGACGGCGAGTTCATCATCGGCCCGCCGAAGACCGACGCCGGCGTCCGCGACATCGCCATCCCACCGCACCTGCTGCCGCTGGTGAAGGACCACCTCTCCGACCACACCGCACCCGGCAGAGAGTCGCTGCTCTTCCCGGCCGCGGGCGACAGCAACCGCCACATGGCCCCGGCGACTCTTTACAAGGTCTACTACCCGGCCCGCGAGGCCGCTGGGCGTCCAGATCTCCGTTGGCACGACCTCCGACACACCGGCGCCGTCCTGGCCGCGCAGACCGGCGCCACGCTGGCGGAACTCATGGGTCGCCTGGGTCACTCAACCCCAGGTGCGGCGATGCGCTACCAGCACGCGGCTGCCGATCGCGACGCCGAGATCGCCAGGCGCCTGTCGGAGCTGGCTGGCTCATAGGCGGGGGGAATGATGCGGTCCTGAACCGCGCGAATCGCGGCATGAGAGTGTCACTAGCGCCGATCCGAGGAATGATCACGGAGTGCGCACGCGTGGAGCAGCGTCTCGCTTAGCGCCGGGCGGGTGACATTGGCTCACGCTATGTGATCGGGTGGCAGCGTGACAGGGCTGACTGCCGCTCATCGTGGCTACGAGTACCAGGACCTCATGACGGCCTGCCGCCTTGTCGACGTGGTCCTGGGTGTCGCTCACACGGTTCTTGTGGACGAGAAGTTGTACACCGGGGACCGCTTTGACGATCTGACGTCCACGAGCGGCGCAGAACGCGAGCGGACCCAGTTCAAGCACACCGACAGTGATGCCAGGCCCCTGACGCTTGCGACGTTCACGAGCGACCAACGGGACCTGCGACTGGACCTGCTTGTCGCTGCGGCGTCGAAGGACAGGAAGATTGCAGGTGCCGCAGCCGCGGCGACTGAGTACCGGATCGTCCTTCGCGACGCGCGACCTGTCGACGGCGCTCTGCTCGCTGTCCTCCGCCGGGCTACTCCTGACCCTGGCCCATTCCAATCAGGGATGGCGACACTTCGGTACCGATTCGACGCTGACCTGCTCTGGGGCCGGGAGGGCGCAGACAGAGCGCCGTTCGATTTCCTTCGTGGAGGGGATCGCGCGGTTTCGCGTGCGGACCTCGACTGGTTCTGCGACAGGGCGATCGTCGAGGTGGAGGCCCCAAGGGCGAGTTGGGACCTGACGTCACCGGGGCCGGCCGAGGCGCTGCTGCTGGATCGTATGCGCATCGAGATCGGCGCCGGTTCGTACCCGAACCAGGGGCGCTCCGCCGTCGACGTCGCTGAGGCGTTCATCCGTCTGGCTCGCACGACGCGTCAGGGGACGACTGTCGTCTCGCGCGAGGACATCCTCCGACGGGCGCAGTTGCGGCAGGACTACGGGGCTGTGACCCGGGCACGTCCGGCAGATCCGACCGTGGCGATCGATCGTAGGAGGTCCGTGGACGCGGTCGTCGGGGCTGCCGTGGCCGCCGCCGACGGGTCGTCGGGTGGCACCGTCGTCGTCACGGCGCCTCCCGGACACGGCAAGTCGTGGCTGTGCGACCAAGTTGTGGCTCGTCTCGGGGACGACGGGTGGCTCGTGGCCGAGCACTACTGCTACCTGGGCGACGCAGACGACGAGCGCGAGGCGCGTGTGGTTGCCGAGTCGATGTTCGGCAGTCTGCTCGCCCACGTCGCGGATGCCGACCCGGAGGCGGTACGCCAGCAGCGGCCCCTGCTGGCTGCCGGCGAGGACGCCCTTGTCGCCGCGGTCGCGGCGGCGATTGACCATGAGCCGTCGAGGCCGGTTGCCATCATTGTTGACGGGCTCGACCACGTCACTCGGGTCCGGAACGACCGGGTCGGGTTCGACGCCTCTTTGGAGATCGCGCGGGCGCTCGCGGAGCTGCTGCTCCCCCGTGGGAGCGCTCTCATCGTGCTTAGCCAACCCGGTGGCCACCTCGTGCCACTTCTCGAAGATGCTGCGCCGCCAGTCGAGGTACCCGGTCTGACCCGGTCCGAGCTGAAGGCTCTTGCCGGGCGGCTGGGCATGCGTGTGCGGGTTGACCGCAACGGAACCGACGGGTCGGATCGGGTACAGAGGGACGAGGCGAAGGAGGTCCTGGACGCGCTGGTGGATCGCTCCGGGGGCAACGCCCTTTACGCCACATATCTATGTAGGGAAACGTTGCGCGACCCTGCGCACGTTGAGAACCCCGCAACCGCGATCCTGGGGCTGCCATCCTTCGACGGAACCCTCCTGAACTACTACCAGCACCTCTGGTCGTCGCTGGAGCCGAGAACCTGGTGGGTCGCTGAGGTAATCGGGGTCATCGACTTCGCGGTGACTCGAGAGGAATTGCGCGAGATCAATCCCCTCTCGGGCCATCGCGTCAACGCCGCACTAGATGCTCTGGCCCCGGTCATAGTGGAACGGTCGGGCGAGGGCCGGCTCCGCATCTACCACGAGTCCTTCGGTCGGTTTCTGCGCCAACGTATGCAGGACGACGCCGAAGCGCTTGATGCGGTACTTGGTTCAGTCGCTATTTGGCTCCAGGGCCGTGGGCTGTTCCAGGAGACCCGTGCTTTCCGGCACCTGCTTCCCCTTCTGGCCCGGGCGGGACGACATCAGGAGGCTGTGGCCCTCGTTGACGACGATTTCGTCGTCAACGCCGTCGCGGCCGCGTTCCCGGCCTCGGCGATCAAATCATGCCTGGCGACAGCTGCGACGAGTGCGGTGCGCTGCGGTGACTGGGCCTCGGCGGTTCGCTGTGTGGAACTTGGACGTGCGGCGGAGACGTTGCAGGAGGAACGGTTCGAGTCGACCGTTGTCCCGTTCGCTGATGTGGTCGTCGACTTGGTTGGCGCCGATGCGGTCTCGGATCGGCTGCTGCACGACGGGCGAACCGTCATGGCCGGGCGGGCGGGCCTGCAGATGTGTGCTGCCGTGGACCGGCTCGGCGCAGTGCCACCCTGGCGCGAGTACATGGGCGCCTACTTGTTGGAGTCCGAGACGGACAACACCAGTTACGGCGCGGATTCCGACCGGGCGGTCGACCTGGCGTGGTTACGTGGCCGACTCAGACTGTCCTTCGCGGCATCGGCTCCCCGGCCTCAGATATCGGCCTCCGGCCACCCGGCGCCGGTAGGGCAAGATGACTTGGACGGGCCCATCCGCTGGGAGGCGGTGGCCGAGGGGTACGAGGACCAGCAGCTCGCACCAGGGAAGCTCCTGCGGCTCATCAGCGACATCTACGGAACCTCAGAGGCGGAGTCCTTTATGGACCTGCTGGACCGTCCCGGCCCCTATTGTCTCGCCATGGCCGAGGCCGTGGCCGCCGGGCGAGTCACCGGGTCATCGTGCACCGCTAGAACGTGGGCGTGGGCATCGGTCGGTCACGGGTTACCGGATGGCGTGCTGGCGCGTGTCATCGATCTGGGGCTGGCAGCGGATGACCTAGACGTCGCGGCCCTTCACAACCGGCAGGAATTACTGGATCTAACCCGCGAGGTGCAACAGCGCTCGGTGAGGTGGGAAGACGCGGTCCTGCCTACGTGGTTGGACAGGCTCACTTCGGCAGCGCGGGTCGACCTCGGGGGCCTGAACGTTGTTGAGGCGCTCATCGTTGGTCCTGGCTGGTACCGATGCTGGTTACGCTTCTGCGTCTCCCTTGCCAGGGCCAGGAACGTTGATGCGGCTGAGCGCGACGATGCGGTCACGAGCGCGCTGGATCTGCTGACTGTCGACGTGCGGCCGTTCGCTGGCGACCCGCGAGCCTGCGACCTCTACCCGATCCATGGACTCGTGCAGGCCACCGTGCGTGACGCCGTGCGCCTCATCTCCGACGACGACGTGTGGGAACGCGCGGTCGGCCTGATTCGCAGGGTGGGTGCGGACATCTCCACAACCCTGTCCGGCGAGCTCGGCGGCCCGCTGCCGTCTGACTGGGTCATCAACATGACGATAAGGACAGCGCCCACATCGAAAGGTGCCTACGTTCGGTCGCTGGTACGTGCACGGACTGCGGAAACGGAGGCGACGTTCTACAGCGACATCGCCGAGACGCGGCTTGTTGCGGCACGAATCGAGCTGGCCGCCGGTGAACGCGACGCGGCCGGTGGCACGTGGACCCAGGCATGCCGCTTGCTGGCTGCCTACGGCTGGCGCAAGGACGTGACGGTTTACGAGCTTCTTGACCCGTTCCCGGCACTCATCGACGCTGACCCACGACGGGCACGAGCGCGGCTGCCTGCGTTGCAGGAGATCTGCGAGCACGTGATCATGCACACCGACGGCAAGGGAACTAGCGGGGCGCCCGGTCGATGGTGGGACCTGCTGGCTGCGGCCGACCCTTCAGGGCTCGTTTCGCTAGTCGCACCCGCGCTACATGCCAGTTGCAACGATCCTGACGACGTCCTGCAGGAGGGCCTCACGGAGGTCTGGCGCAGGTGGGCTGCGCATGCCGATCCGATCGTTGCCGGCGCGTTGCGTCTGACGATCAGCCCTGCCCTCGACAGTGCAGATCCCGGCTCCATGGCAAAGATTGCCCAGGCAGCATCGACGGACCCGGGCGCCCGCCGGATCCTGGCTTCCTGCCTCGCACGACTCGACGAACGGCCGCCCCGATACTCATACACCAACAGCGACGACCTCGTGACGTCGGACAACTTGGCCGTCGCGGCCGTCAATGACGCCGTCGGGGCAGCCCGCGCCATCGTGAATCCGATGCCCGCTGTGACCACGCCAGCGAAGGGAGGCGCAGGATCGGGGACCAGGGCGACGACGCAGGGGCGCGGGCAGGCCGAGAATTTGGCCTCAATGATCCTGCCGGCCTTCCCGGACGGCCCAATCGGGATGGCACGCGCTGTCCGCGCTTGGCAGACGCGGCCCTACTCCGAGGCCTCCGAGGCCTGGGTCATCGACCGGGCAACGAACGTGCTTGGGTTCCGGATTCTCGAGATGGCCCAGGACAGGCGCCACGATGAGGCAGCGGTCTATCTCCGACAGATCGCTGACGGCAACGGCCTCGGACGCGAAAGCGACGTTCTCGCCGCGCTGGCCGACGGGCTCGAACTGCGAGGCGAACCCACCCTTGCTGCGATCGCAGGCACCCTCGCATGGACCCGGGCACGCGGCCGTGGTGGCTGGCTCGCCTTCGGAGGCGCAACTCACCTGGAATCCCTACGCAAGGCGACGTTGGCTGACTCCGACACGGTCCTGATGGTCGTCGGCGACGAGGTGGCCCGAGCCATCCGGAGCGATCGCAGTGCAACCTGGGGGATCACCCAGGCACTCGTCCTTGCCTTCGTCGAAGATGCGCTGGACCAGGCTGGAGCAGGCTCATACGACATCGCCTTCGAGTGCTTTGACGCCGCCCTGGGCGTGGTGGCCGCCCGGACCCCCCGCATCCATAACCACGACGACCCGGACCTCCCCTACGACCCGCCGTCACCGGATGACGGCCAAACCGTGCCCGGCGACATCGACGCCGTGTTCGCCGCAGCGACGATTGCGGGCCTGGCCCGGCCCGAGCGCGAGGCCAAGCGCCGGGCAATGCTTGCGACCGAATATCTCCTGATCGAGCGGCCCAACACCGCAGCCGACGGCATCGGGTACGCACTTGGCCACCTCTCCGACCCGGCCACCCTCACGTGGCTCCTTTGCCTGCTCACCCGGCACACGACCCCCGGATCGCCGGTCCTGGCCCCGAGCAGGGACGCGCTGACCGCCCTGGCCGATGGTCCGCAACTGACCGTTCGTGTACTCGCCCGCAGCCTCCTCTACCCGCCACCTGCACCGGGTGCCCCGGAGCCGGCCGACCCCGAACTCCTCGGCACACCCCCCGGCTTGTGGACACCCTCCGGTGCGCGTGTGGAGGCGCGCGGTGACGACGGTGCGGCCCTGGAGATCGTCAATCAGGTCGCCGGCGCGCGCCTGACAGCTGCCGAGGCACTCCTGCCCGGCCTGGGGGCGGCGGTTGTCCGCCGGGTAGCGGCCGCCTTCGACGAGGAGCCGCTCGTCCGCCGGATGCGACGTCAACTCCGCGCCCTGCAAGCCGACCGCGGCAGGACGGGTACTTGGCCGGACGCATGGCTGGCCATCAACGAGGCAACCGAGGCCGCGCTCCAAGGCGTCGCGGCCGGTGTCAGATCAGCAGATCTTCGCCAAAGCCGCCTGCGCGAACCCGCGTCGCGGGAGTCTGAACTCGCTGAGGCTCTCCTTGATCGGCCGACGCTCGCGCTTGAGCTAGAGGCGACCCGGCAACCTCGGCCACCGATCGTCGCGCCGCCGAGTCACCTCGACCCGGTGTGGAACGAGATCTTCGCGGCTATCCCGGCTCCCGAGGCTGGCGATGCCCAGACCGCCGCCGAAGCGCATGGGCTGCGCGGCACGACCAACACGAGGCTGATCACTCGTTTCGACGAGCTCGACGACTTCGGCGACGGCTGGCGCATCCTAGGTTGTGCCGAGGTTCTCCGCTCGTCGGAGGGCCGCAGCGCCGACGACGGGGAGGTGCTGGTAGTCCGCTACAGCGGGCTCGAGGTCCGTGAGGCGGGTGAGCGGGCGGGCTTGGACTACCCGCCGTTCGCCAGTGCGGGCCTGGGGCACTGGCACCGGGACTGGTCAATGATGGCTGCGACACCCGGCGCTGCCGCACCCCTGGTGGGTCTGGATATGCACGTGGGCGCCGACTCGGACAGTCGGGAGGGGCTCGGGGTGCCGGAACGCGTAGCCACCCCCAGTGCAGTGTTGCTAACTGCGTTGAAGGCCGCAGTAGATCATGGTGGACGGTTCGCGCTTCACGACGGTGCAGGAGCCATCGCCGCGCTCAGGACGTGGCGGTCGCTCTACGAGACGAGCGACTACCACCAGCCTTGGCCGCGGCTCACTGGGACCGCGCTCGTCATCAGGGAGCGCGGCTTTGCCCTGCTTGCTGCTGCGATGCCCCGGCTGGTGCTGAGGGACTTCATCAGCCGCGGCGATCTGTGAGTCGGAGGCTGAGGCGCAACCCATGACCAGCGCGCAGCCGACCGACGGCACCAGCACCTACAGCTGGAGGTGCTGGTGAACGCGACTGCGAGGAAGACGTTGACACGGCCGCCGAGATCATCCAACGGTTGCCGACGGCGACCTGGCCAACCTTCTCCAGCTTCGCTCCGCCGCGGTCGGCGCGCTGACCTCCACCTGCTCGATGAACCCAGTGCCCCTTCGAGGGCGACGGGCACCAGCTGGAGCACGCCGACGTGATGAGTCAGGTCACCGATCAGGCGCTGCGCCGGCTGTCGACGGTCGTCCCGGACCAGGAAATCTTTGACTTTCGTCACTCCGCCAGGAAGAGCCTGACAGGATCTTGCTCGCCAGAGATTCCAAGCGTGAGGTGGGCCCATGTCGGGCAAGCAGCGGACCGTGTACTTCTTCGAACCAGTGGTGATCGACAAGAAGGGCAACGCCAAGTCGATCGCGGCCGGCTTCTGGAAGGACATCCACACTCACATCGGCACCTTGGATGAGGACGACCGTCGGACGATCTACCGCGGACGGAAGCTCGAGGGTGAGGCGACTTTCACGAAGAGTCCCGCGGCGGAATACCTCTACATCGCAAAGCTTCGACCCGGAGCCGACTGGCCTGATGTCCGGGGCGTCGACGGCACCCACGGGACCTTGGCCTCCACCGGTGCCGTCGGTGCGCTTCTGGAGCCGGCGTACCTCGTCGAGGTCAGCAACACCAAATACTGCGCCGTTCTACGGTCGTCCGGCGGCCCCTCGTTCTCTGCCCTAGAGTCATGGCTCAGCATGGCCGGCGGGTACACCGCGACTGACTCGACGCTGGAGCTTCGTCCCTTTGTACGAGAGGACCAACTGGAGCGGCTCGCCGTGGCGCAGGGTGCCACGAAGATCCGGTTGCGAGTCGAGCCGCACGCTCTCGAAGATGCTGAGCCGACCAGCGACCTGGGGCGTGCGATGGCAGATGCTCAGCAGGCCGTAGGTGGCGGCGTTTCCGTCGAGATGACGGTCAGCTTCGGGCACGTCAGGCCCGATGGTCCAGCCGCAAGGCAGCTCACCGACGCGGTCAGCGACATCCTCAGGGAGGGCGGTGTCAAGCACGCATCAGCGACACTCCTCGTCCCGGGTGAGGACGGTGAGCTCGAACGCGACAAGATCGACTTCGTCCGGGACCGTGTCACGTTCATCGAGGAGGTGGGCGAGTCGGAAGACGAAGAGCCGTCGGCACCTGTTGTGATGGCAGCCATGGCCGAGGCTATTCAGGAGTTCAAGAAGCAGCTGTAGAGTCGACCGGGCGGGGGTCTGGAGGTGTGGCAAGTGCGTAGGACGCTGCACGACCATCCGTTCAGCATCGACATACTCCTAGTCGGATTCGTCACGCTTCACTGGCTGGTGACCGTCCCGCCGATCCTGTCGAAGTTGAACATCTCGCGCGTCCCAAGCCCGTGGTCATCCCTGGCGGGGACCAACGACTCCTCGGTCCGAGACCTCTACATCGCCATGTTCGGTCCGTCCGCCATTGTCGCCGGATTTGCCGGCGTCGTGGTGGTCTTCGGACTCAGCAGCGACGCCCCGCGCTTCAGGAAATTCCGCGCCGACGCTGGGGATTCTCTCAAGCGCACGTGGGTGTCGAGCAGCCTGTCGGGCTTCGTTGCCGGGTTTGCTTTTGTCGCAGCCACGGTTGTCAATTTCGCTGGAGCTGAGCCTTCCGCGCCGTTCCTGTTCGAGTTTGGCCTTCTCGTTCTTGTTCATGGTGCAGCCCGACTTCTCTGGATCCTGCGGGCCCTAATTGGTATCAAAGCCACTGACGACCTCGTCGCGGTGGCGAAGGACGACGAAGTGCCGCTCGACGACATGCCCTGGAGACGGACAGGCTGAGGCGGTCTCTTGATGGTCGGCGGCCTCTCCAATTGACCTCAGGAGCGAGTTTCTCTCCCGGGTTGCCGCGGGCATGATCGCTCTCGTGACCGATGACTCGGGCTGGCTGACCTGGACGCAGGCCGCTGAGCTGGCGGGCTGCCCGGTCTCGACGGTCGAGCACTACGCCCGCATCGGGCGCATCGAGCGCCGGCAGGTCCGCGGTCGGGGCCGGGGAAGTCTCGAGCGCAGGTCCGTGGAGGCGTTCGCGTCCTGGTGGCGCGAGGAGGTCGCGCGTCGGAAGCGGCGTCGGGCAGACCATGAGAGCCGGCGCATTCGGCCTCCGGAGCCTCAGGGTTGGATTCAGGCCACCGAAGCGGCCGAGCAGCTCGGCTTCGCCCACAGCGACCACGTAGTCTGGCTGGCCCGCCAGGGACGGCTAGAGGCCCGCAAGGTCAGCACCCGCTGGTGGGTCCGCCAGGCCGAGGTCGCGGCGTACGCCGGCGAGCGGCAACAGTGGGTCTCCTGGATGAAGGCCGCGATGATGGTCGGTTGCAGCCACGAGACCATCCGCAGAGCCGTCGCGGCCGGACGCATCGAGAAGCGCGACGTGCACCGGACGCGGGCTTCCCTCTCCCTGAGCTCGGTGCTGGAATTCCGAGAGACCTTCAGCCGGTAGAGCGAGCTGATCTGCGATCGGCCAGCGATACAACGTCGCCGCCTCCTGATAAAAGGTCGTCCCACCCCCGGCAGCGCTGCAGGTGGGAGCTACCCAGGCGCTCGCTCGCAACTGCGATCGCGACGGGGTCGACCGCCCGCCAGCGTGTTTCTCGAGCGCCCCGACGAACCAGATCGGCTTCTCGTTTGAGACAAGCACTGGCTCGCCGGTGTTGCAGCCGCGCTTCGAGATCTGCTTGTGGAGAGCGGTGGCCTGGTCCGCCTCGTTGACGCCGGGGTGTTGGAACCGCACGACCAGGGCTTCAATGCTGATGCCCCAGTTGCGCTTTAGCTGACTGAGCGTGTTCAGGGTGACCCGGCCGCCAAACGCTTCGAGATCTTCGACGATTGGACCAGCTGGCGCGAGGAAGGCCGCGGCGAACCGGTGTGCCTGCCGCTCAATCCTGCGGCATCATCTGCAGTCGCCAGCCGGGGTTAGCTTGCAGGGCAAGGTGCCAAGTTGATGGACGACTGTGAACCGTTGGCGGTCGCCGGGCACCCCTCCGCGACGGATCGGGCTGTTCGGTCTCCGCCCCTAGCCGCCTACGATTGTCATGGCATTCATATGACTGTGAAACCAATCACGGCGTAGTCTGAGACGTATGTACTTCAACCAGCCCTTCGGTGGAGTGATGCCGGGTGCTCGTGGAGCGGTACTCGCGGTTCTGCTGCGCACTGGTGAGCCGCTGACCGGCCGGCAGATTCACGGCATCGTCAGTGACGAGCACAGCTTGTGGTCAGTTCAGGAGGCGTTGAAGGCACTCACCGACCTCGGTCTGGTCACTTCCCGCACGGTGGGTAGGGCCGGCATTCACGAGATCAACGAGGCGCACGCATCGGTGGCGCCGTTGCGGGCGCTTCTTGATCCAATAGCGTCGCTACGTGCAGCCGTCTCCGAGGCGGTTGGCTCGGAGGTGGAGGCCGTGCTGCTCTTCGGGTCCATCGCCCGTGGGGAAGCCACGGAGGCCAGCGACGTCGACCTCGCGGTGATCGCCGCTGCCAGTTGGGGCGGGCGCGTCGAGCTCGAGGACACCGTGCGAGCGCGACTAGGCAATGACTGCGACGTCCTCGTGTTCACCCCGGCCGAGTTCGCAGAGAGGGCGCAGGAGGCTGAGCCGGTGGTGGCCGACATCGTGCGCGACGGCGTCGCCTTGGTGGGTCGGAAGCCGGTCCTCAGCCGTGGCGCCGCCTGATGGCGACGGCTGAGCAACGCAACCACGCCAGGAACTACTTGAAGAAGGCCGAGGAGTACGTCGCGTCCGCTGCGGCCAATCTCGCGGCCGGGCGGTACACGCCAGCTGCCGGTGACTCGATCCACGCCGGCATCTGCGCGAAAGATGCCATCGTCACGGTGCTGACCGGTTCCACTCGCAAGGGCACCGACCACGCCACAGCAGCCAAGGAGCTACGACGAGCGCTGGGTGCCCGACCCGCCGCATCGACTGCCGAGCGCGCCTTACGCGAGCTGCTCGCGGTCAAGGGTGACGTCGAGTACGGCACCAACCTCATCACCGGCGCAAAGGCCGAGCCGCTGGTACGGAGGGCCGACTCGTTGGTCGAGCTGGCAACCGAGATCGTCCGGCTCGGCGGATAGAAGAACCACGTCACGGAAGGCTCGCGGACGATGAGTTCTCCGTTCATCCGGACTCTGGGGCCAGTGCGAGCAGTCGTCGTGAGTCGGCGGGCCTCCCCCGCGCAACCCCGGATTGCCGGCGTCCATCGCGGTCACCGCCGAGCCGAGGGGATGCGCCGCAACGCGGCTTCGAGTTCGTCGAGTCGCAGCCGGATGGAGCGGCGCCCGCATTGGTAGGCGGGGATGGTGCCGTCGCTGATGCGGCGGCGGATGGTCCGGGTGGACAGGGACATGATCTCCGCGGCTTCGTCGAGGCTGACGTAGACGGGGAGTTCTCGCTTTCTAGTCACGGGGCTTCTCCTGGCTGGGCGTGTGAATCGAGCGGCTGCTCGTGGTGGCGGAGCTGAGGAATCGGCGGGTCTCGGCGACCGTGACGTAGAGGCGGCCGCAGCCGTTGAAGCGGGCCCAGCGGGGGCCGACGCCGCGTTGGCGCCAGTCGCGGACGGTGCGTTGGGGGGTGCGGATGAGGTCGCAGAACTCTTCGAAGGTGAGGAGTCCCCGGTCGTCCCAGTCGTCGGGAATCTGGATGGGGTGCATGAACTTCCTTCCGAGAGAAGGGATGTCGTCCTGGCGATCGAGTGGGCGGTGCGCGACGTCGCGGCTCGGGGGTGGACAGGAAGGTGCTCAGGCTGCCTCAAGGACCTCACCAGTTTCGTACCCCTGGCGTGGTGAGCGGGAGGGGGTACGCACTGTTTGTGCAGGTCAGGGCGCGTACCCCCGAAAGTTTGAATTGATTCTGGACAGATGCCGCTCCCAGGCTTTTCAGAAGCCGATCCCGGGTTCGCTGCCGGGGCGCTCCGTGTGGTGAGCGGGGTGGTGAGCGGGGTGGTGAGCGGGGTGGTGAGCGGGATACCACGGCCGGCGCGTGCGGTTGTCGGACTCGTCGCGGTGTTGCCGGAAGGCGGCGGCCTGGACTGCTGCTCGGGGTCCGTAGCGGTCAATGTCGTCGGCGGCGCGGGTGGCCGCGTGGGCGGGTCCGAGGTCGGCGCGGTCGCGGTTGAAGACGTTGATCCATTGGGCGCGGGCGTCGGCGGCGGATTCGGCAACGATGTGGGCGGTGTTGCTGTGGCGGCCGCGGGTCATGCCGACGTACGCCGACGCGGCGCCCGTGGTCTCGCCGATGAGCAGGTGCGCGTGGTCGACGGTGTCGCCCTGGGCGCCGTGCACGGTGGTGGCGAAGGCGAGCTCGACGTGGCGTCGGGCGTACTCGGCGGGCAGCCTCCGCTCGCCGCACCGGCCGCGGACGAGGAGGGAGCCGTCGTCGCCCACGGCTGCGACGGTCCAGGTGTCGCGGTTGGCGACGCCCAGGTCGCGGTCGTTGCGGCGGGTGGCGACGCGGTCCCATTCGCTGAGTTGTTCGCCGGCGGACGTTGTCAGGGTCGCCGCTTCGGCTGACTCGACCGCGCCCTCGTCGGCGAGCCGTAGGTCGCGGATGGCGGCGTTGAGCAGACCCACCTGCTCGCGGGTGTCGGCGATGAGCAAGGGAGCCGCGCGGAGGTCGCCGGCGGCTGCCTGTGTGACGGCCGCGAGGCACTCGACGTCGGTCGGGTGGATGACGATCTCGCCGCGGTTGACGAGAGTGTCGAAGACGTCGCCGCTGCGTTCGCCGGTGCGCATCTGGAGGGTGAGGTCGGCGTAGGTGTCGTCGACGAAGCGGTGGACGGTGTCGAGCTCGACGCAGGCTTCGTCGGCGGTCCAACGGATGGCGAGGTCGAAGGCACCGCCGCGGCCGACGGCGGGCAGCTGGTGTCGGTCGCCGACGAGGGCGACGCGGGCGCCGGAGTCGTCGGCGACGGTGAGCAGTGCGCACATGACGTCCTGGTCGAGCATGCCGGCTTCGTCGACGAGCAGGACGTCACCCGGGACGAGCCGCGCGAGTGCGTTCGGGCTCGGGTGGTCGTCGGGGTCGAGACGGTGCCAGCGTCCGTCGTCGTCCCAACGAAAGCCGTGCTGGTGCACGAGCCAGGCGGCTGAGAAGGCGTCGCACCCGACCTGCTCCCCCGCGACCTGCGCGGCCTTGAGGGTCGGGGTGACCACGACCAGTCGGTGCCCTTCGCTGTCGAGACCCTCGCTGGCCGCCGCGAGGGTGGTGGTCTTGCCGGTGCCGGCCGCGCCCTCGACGACGACGAGTCGACCTGTGCCGAGGAGTGCGCCGACGACTGCTCGTTGGCCTTGGTCGAGCTGTCGCCGGGCGATGGCGGATCCGATCTGGGCTGGTGTCCCGGGGTCCTCGGAGCGGGCGACCAGGCGGGCGACGATGTCGGACTCGACTGCGAGGACCTCACGCGAGGTGAGCGCGCGGACGTGGTCGGGTACGTCGTCGCGCTGCAGGAGCGGACGCGACGCGGCGACCGCGCGAGCGGTGAGGTCCTCCCCCAGCTCGCGTCGTACGACGCCGTCGACGATCACCCCGACATCGGCGACGATCCGCTCGCACTCGCCACGGAGGTCGGCGGCGTTCCAGCTGGAGCGTCGAGCTCCGAGCCGCGCCAGCGCGAGCTCGGCCACGGCGTCGCGATTGATGCACGCGATCGGTGTCGCGGCCGGGATGTCCGCGACCAGGTCGGTGGGTGGCGTCGGTGGATCGAAGCCGAGGCCGCGCAGCTCGTCGACCCACCGCTGCGCGAGGTCGGCGCCGGATAACGGCACGACCTTGTCGGGACGCGCCTCCGCCCATGCTCGGCGATCCCATGCCTGTCGCTGGCGTGGTCCCGGATCGTGGCCGGGGTGGTCCGCGCGCCACGCGGCTTCGTACTTGTCGACGTTGCGGTTGATCTGCGCGGCGCGGGCGCTGAACCTGCCGGCGTACGGCGCGAGCTCGGTGATCTCGCCGGAGCTGGCGTCGAGGGTGTAGCCGTGCGCGGCGAGGGCGCGCCGAAACTCGGGGTCACAGGCCACGGCGGCATGCCCGATCCCGTTGATCGCCTCGATGCTGTCGACGACGCCGACTGAGTGCAGTCCGCGCCATGCGCCGTGGGCGAACACGCGCGCGTTGATCTGCAGGTGGAGGTGGCGGTGTGGGTCGCCGGCCCGGGAGGTGTGGTGTCGTACGACGGTTGCCTCGATCCGCTCGACCGGCACCTGCACCTGTCGTCCGCGCGGGCCGATGCGCGTCGTGGCGTGGTCGGCGACCCAGCTGATGATCTCGCCGGCGGCGCGTTCCTGGGCGGCGTCGTACGCGTCGGCGATCGCGGGGTGGATGGCTGCGGCGAGCGACCACGTCTTCGGCCCGTTGACTACGACCTCGACGAACCGGAGTCCGTGCTCGTCGGTGCGGAGCCGGCCCTTCGCAGCGCCGGTGGCGACGTCGTAGCCGGCGACCCATCGTTCGTAGCTGTCGCCGTCGAGTGTTCCCGCAACCTCGGCGCCGGCGTCGGCAGTCGGTGTAGCGACGTAGTGGGTGGCGAGTCCGGTGCCCTCTGCCAGGTAGTAGTCGTCGACGCGTGACCGGTCAGCCTCGACGTAGGAGCGTGCGGCCGCAGCGACGCCGCGGTAGAACTTCACCCCGCCGTGCACTCCGTCACTCACCGCCCGTCACTGGTCGTCACTTAGCCTCGAAATGGCGCTCGGCCCGTCCCAGGGGGAACGGGCCGAGCTTGTGATCTACGGACCTTGGTAGCATGCGTGCCGCAGAGTTCCTAGAGGCTTAAATGCCTTCAGGAGCTTGACGCCTCGGGTCCGTCATCGCTCGTCACTGACGGTGTGGTGTCCGGCCAATTTCTGAGATGTCGTGGTCGAGACGCTGTGCGTTCTCTTGCGACTGAAGCACTGTTCCCGACGATGAGCGCATGCGTCTGCGGCACGCCGGTACCTGTCGATTGTGTGCGCGCGAGCTCCCTGTCGCGTGCCGGGGCAGACAAGAGTCTCAACAGACCCCACACGCGACGGGGTGCCCTCGGGGCTGGGCTGTGGGTCTTAGGCGACGGTGACGTCGGGCAGGGCGTGCGTTCTGACGTCGTCGAGAATGGCCACGATGTCGTCGACCTGATCGTCAGTGAAGAGCGTGTCCGGACCGTGTGGGGCATGGTCGGTGAACGGCGACTCGTAGAGCCGCGCCACCTCCATCATCCCGTTGGCGGTCAGGTGCTCCACGATCAACTGGATGAAGCGAAGTTGGTTGGTCGAGAACGAGGTCTCGGAGAGGTAGCGGTCGAACGCAGCGGTCGCGGCTTCACGGTCCAGCCCTACTAGGGACCGGACGAAAAGGCCAAGACCGTGAGCTTCCTCGCGGGCCATGGCGATGTCGGTCTCGGTGCCCGCACCGGACTCCAGCAGCATCGCTTCTAAGGAGGTGAGGTCATCCTCGGTGAGCTGGAGGTTGCGGCGCAGCCGCTGCAACGCGAGGTGGTCCTCGTGATCGCGCAGGTAGGCCCGTGCCTTGGCGCGGAAACGTTCCCAATTGGTGCCGGGCACGACCCCCGGGAGGTCGACGATGCTGGAGTCGCCGAGCTCATCCTCGAAGTTGGAGTAGATGATGGCCCGCTTGGTCGAGTCGACGAACCGCACCAAGCCCCGGACTCGCCGTCGAGCCAGCTCGAGCATCGGCAGGGTCGCATCGACCCACCACTCGTCGCCCGCGAGTTCGTCGAGGAGCTGTTCCTGAGCCTTGACCGACGGGATGGTGGTCTGGCCGAGCAGGGCCGAGCTGATGTCTTGGACCTGCTTGCGCAGGCGTTCGTACGTGAGGGCGTCGCTCTCCAGTCGAGCGAGTTGGAGACGCAGGAGGATTAGGTCGAAGCGCTTTGCGTCCTCGTCCTCGTCGCGGTGTGCGGAGGGCAGCCCGGCTAGGTGGCGGGCGATGTCGCCGGCCTTGTCGGTGTCGAGGCGCTTCCACGAGGGCCACTCCGCGTAGGTCGCGACCCACTCCCGAGCTGGGCGGACCAAGAAGTTGTCGACGTTCATGCCGGCGACCACCTCGTGGAGCGACCAGGCGATGTCGACGCGTAGCCCGCGCTCCGACGTCTCGCCCTCCCCTACCTCCGGATCGTCCTCGGTGTCACCGGGGGTGTGGTCGAGGGCCGCGACCAGGCCGAGGCGGGCCTCGAAGAGGCGCTCGGCAAGGGACTTCTGCACCGAGCCGCCGACTTCGGGGAGGTCTTGGCTGAAGTACTCCAGGTTGCCGCAGACGTCGAAGACGTAGAAGTTCTTCTTGTCCTCACCAGGCCCGTACAGGTCGGGGCACAGGCGGGTGCCGCGACCGATCATCTGCCAGAACTTGCTCTTGGACCGGACGGCTTTGAAGAAGACGAGGTTGACGACCTCAGGGACGTCGATGCCGGTGTCGAGCATGTCGACCGAGATCGCGATGTGCGGCGCGTTGTCCTTGATCGAGAAGTCGTCGATCAGGGACTGGGCGTAGGTGACGGAGTGGGTGATCACTCGGGCGAAGGCGCCGCCGTGGTGGGGGTAGGCGAGGTTGAAGCGCTGCTCGATGAACTCGGCGTGCTTCTGGTTCTTGGCGAAGATGATGGTCTTGCCCAGGCGGTCGCCTCCGGCGACCTTGTGGCCGTCCTTCATTACGGCCGCCAGGACCTTGTCCACGGTGTCGGCGTTGAAGAGGAACCGGTTCAGCTCTTCGGCGGTGATGGCGTCGGGGATCTCACCGTCTTCGCTCCACTCGTAGGAGTCCCAGTCGTCCTTCTCCTCCTCGGAGAGCTCGTCGTAGCGGATGCCCTGGCGTAGGAACTTGGTGGACATGGACACCCCGACCGGGGGCACGAGGTTGCCCTCGGCTACGGCCTCGTCGAGGCTGTAGGCGTCGGTGGGGACGCCGTCCTCGAGGTTGAACAGGCCGTAGGTGTTGCGGTCGACCTCGTCCTTCGGCGTCGCGGTCAGGCCCACCAGGAGCGAGTCGAACCAGGAGAAGATCGCGCCGTACTTCTGGTAGACCGACCGGTGGGCCTCATCGATCACGACGAGGTCGAAGTAGCCGGGTCCGAACAGGCGTCGGCCGCTGTCGATGTCGTTGATGAGGTTGAGCATCGTGGGGTAGGTCGAGACGTAGACGCGGCCGTCGTTGTTCTTCTCGGTGACCAGGTTGACGGTCGTGACGTTGGGGAGATGGGTCTTGAACGCATTGGCCGCTTGACGGACCAAGGCGGTGCGGTCGGCTAGGAAAAGCACTCGCTTCACCCAGCCGGCTCGCATGAGCTGGTCGACCAGCGCGATGGTGACGCGGGTCTTTCCCGACCCGGTGGCCATCACTAGCAGAGCATCGCGCTGCTTGGCGGTGAACGCGTCCCCGACGGCGCGGATGGCGCGCTGTTGGTAGTGCCGCCCGACGATCTCCTTGGTGATCGTCGCGGTGGCCAGTGGCAGTCGAACGGTGCGGCGTCCCACCATGAGCTCGAGCTCGGCGGCGGTGAAGAAGCCCTCGACCTTGCGGGGTGGATAGCCGCTGGCGTCGTCCCAGAGCCAGGTCTGGTAGCCGTTGGTGTAGAAGATCACCGGGCGTCGGCCGGTCATCTGCTCGAGGCAATCGGCGTAGAGCTTGGCCTGCTGCTGGCCGACGGCCGGCTCGACCGTGGTGCGCTTGGCCTCGACTACAGCCAGTGGAAGACCGTCTGCGCCCCAGAGCACGTAGTCGACGTACCCGGTGTTCTTGTCGTTCGGCATGCCGATGACCTCGAACTCGCGGTCCCGGTCGTCGGTGAGGAGCCACCCCTCCTCGCGGAGCAGTTCGTCGATGATCAGCTCGCGGGTCTTGGCCTCGGAGTAGTCGCGCGTGTCCGGCAACGCGTTCGCGGCCTGAGCCGCCTTGATCTGCGTACGCAGCTTCTCGATCTCGGCGTCCTTGGCCGCGGCAAGGTCGTCGCGCTCAGCCAGCGCCTTGGTGTGCGCGTCGTCCTGAGCCTTGAACTTCTCTGCGAGCTTGACGACGTCGGCGCGGCTCAGCGGAGCGTTCTTGCCCGCCACCGACGGGTCGAACACTGCGCCGGTGGGGACGGAGGCGGGATCCGTGGAGTAGCGGAAGGCAGTCCACAACACGATGTGGTGAAGCTCCCTCAGGACGTCGACCGCTGCCTTCGCCGGGATCGGCTGGGTGTCGTGCACAGCCTTGTTGCCCAAGCTACGGATTAGGTTGAGCTTCTGCCCGATCCCCACACCGACCCGGTTGCGGAACTCTGCCTGGTTGATCCGAGCGGCCAGATCGTTCTTGTACGGCCCCGGCAGGCTATCCACGTCGTAGATCAGCCCGACCAGCTGCTCAGCAGCACGCCGCGCGTAGATGCACGCCGTGCGGGGGTCCGAGGCGAGGTACCCCTCTGCGCGCACGCAGTCCTGATGGACATGCGGCCACTCGGCCCTGACAAAGTCGAAGTTGCTGGTCACGGCTCTCCCCCGCATGAGTCGAGGCCCATCATGCACGTCAGCAGCGGTTGAAGCGGGGACATCTGGCAGATCTAAGACCACGATCCACGCACCCCGCTGCTCGCCCTCCCGGCCTGACGCTTGGACGCCGATCCGATCGACGCGTACGTCGTCAGCCTCCGCCCGGGCATCGATGTCCGACCGCTCGCAAGCACCCCCTCAGGGCCCCCACAGTGGACTTGATCAGGTCGTCCAGGTACGGCGCTGCCCGACGCCCTTGATCGGGCCAGGTCATGAAATCGAACTCCACCTGCACCCGGCACCGAGCCGGCGAAACGCACCCGGAGAACGACTCCCGGACCGGTCGCTTCCAGGACAGTTCGTTCGCGCCGACGAAGTAGCCGGTGGGCCGGCCCACCCCAGTGCATGCGGACGCGGAGAGAGGTTTGGACGCTGGATGAGGACCGACCCCTTTGACGCATGGGGCCTGAGACGATCGGACCCGCTTCATCCCTGGTCGCTGTCGAGGTCGAAGTGTTCAGCGAGTTGCTCGAGGGTGAACTCCTGGCGGAGCTTGCACGCGCTGTGCTGGCTGGCGAACATGCCTTTCTCCCAGAACCCAGCCTCAAGGGGCCGAGCATCGAGCCACTCGACCGCCACGACCCACTCGGCGTTGTCATCATCGGTCGCCGGGTCACCCGAGTAGGTGCCTTCCAACGGTTGGGTATCCAGCGGCGCCCAGTCGCCGGCCACCCGAACCTGGGCGTCCTCGAAACGCGAGGCGGGAGTCAATACCCGCCCTACCGCCACATAGCGCATCGGCGGCACGTTGACCCAGATGCGCGCGTCCTTCGGCAAGGAGCGCATGTCCTGCGACCACATCTTCCCGCCGCCCCCTGAGACGAAGCCGTACTGGCACGCGTCATTCCATACGCGGTCGCCGCCGCCGAAGGAGACGTACCAGTCCTGGCCGTTCCACGCGGCGCGCTTGCTCTTCTTGCTTCCCGTGGTCGCGGTCGGTGTCTCATCGTCCGACGCGGTCAGCCAGGAGCGGGCCAGGTAGCGACGGCCGTCGTCCTCGAGGTAGGAGAAGAAGACCGCGTTGACTGGCACACCGAAGTCACGAAGGTAGTTGACGATCCGCTCGGAGCTGGCGTCGAGTTCGGCAGCCACGATGGTGAGGCTGAGGTCGCCGTTCAGCTCGTCGGGCGGCGCGCTTCCGAAGACGTCCTCGAAGGCGGCCTCGAACGGCTGGTCGAGATGCTTAGTGGCCATGTCGATGATGTCGTCGCGGGACAGAGTCGAGGCCCACGAGCCGTAATCGAGCACCTGGGCAACGACCTCTCGTGGAGTCTTGTCGCGCTTGAGCTCCAGCAAGTTGAGATTGCCCTCGGCGTCGATCGCCAACAGGTCGAGACGTGACCCGTACGGCGTGATCACTTCGCTGCCGATGACAAGCAGGCGCTCCCCCAGCAGCGAAGGGTCGCGCTTGAGGAACTCGTGCAAGTCCTTCTCTGCGGGGAGCACCGAGGTCGTCAACGGCTTCGGCTCGTCGCCGTCGATGCGCCACATCCTCATCTCAACGGGCATCGGTCACAGTTCTCCTTTGAAAGCACGGGACTGGAGGGAGGCGAAGAGCTCTTCCATCTCGGCCAGTTCCCGCGTCGCTGCGGAACGCTGAGTCTCAAGCGCCGAGGTCGTTGCGTGAAGGCGAGAAAGGGCAGGGGGAGAAGGAACATGGATGGGATAGTTGCGCAGCTCGACTGGCGAAATGTGCGGGATCGTTGTCTCAGTCGGCCGGCAATGGCGTTGGAAGCTTGGGCTAGAGAGCGCGGCCCAGATCAGTCCTTGGAACTCCTCAGAGGATGCCCGGATGCGTGCGACGCGTTGAACCAGGAGCGATGGCAGATCAACTTTGGAGACGCGAGCCATCTTCTGACCTTCCGTGATCCATGGGCGGTCGAGTGCGAGCACGATGTCCCCCTCCGACAAAGCGAACCGGTCAAGCCCTCTGACTTCGTCGCTAGACCAGCACCGGAGATCACTCCAGTCGAGGCGTCCGGGAAGAACGTTGGCGCCGCGGCATAGGCGAACGCCTTCAGCGACGAACCTCGCGCTTGGGAAGGCGAACCCTGTGAGAACGTCCGCAATGTCACCGAGCACGGCATCAGAAGACTCGGCGAGCACGGGGCTTAGTGCCTCCGATGCGATCGACCTAGTAAGAGAGTCAAGGTGGGCGAGGCATTGGCGGCGCTTGGCGCGTAGGGCGTCGGCCTGGTCCAGGATCGCGGCGATGCGGCGCTGCTGGTCGAGGGGTGGGAGGGGCAGCGTGAGTGCCCTGAGCTTGGCGAGGTAGATCCCCGCCTGCGACGACTGATTGGTCGATCGCCGCATCTGCTCTTGAAAGTCACGGGACTGAGTGACATGGAGCAGGTAACGCCCGTCCAGGCGGGTCGCGCTAGGCCTGATGACCGCAACGCTTCGCTGGAAAACCGCCGACGGCCGTTCATCGAGTATCGCTGCTCGACCAATTGTCCCCACAATCGTCAGCAATACGTCACCTTTTTGCGGCGTCACACGCTTCTCGAAAGCGGACAACTCGGCCTCAGACGTGAAGCGATTCGTCTGCGTCAGCAGCCGGCCGCCTTTGACATTTTGGGCGCTCAGAACTGGGACTCCGGTCGGGGTTCTCAACGGCGACGCGTGAGTGCCGTCTGTGATGAGATCCGTAACCTCTCCCAGCGTCGCAACATTCACGAGAGCATGGCCCTTAGGTCAGCGATGCCCTGCTGGATCTCGGCGTCAATCTTTTCGAGGTCGGCGATGATGTCGAGGGGCGCCCGGTGTTCGATCTCGTTGTGGACGACCTCCTTGTACCGGTTTAGGGACAGGTCGTACCCCTGGGTGGCGATGTCGGCCTTGTGCACGCAGAAGCTCTGTTCGGTCCGGGCTCGGTCCCGTTCGTCGCCATCACGCTTCGCCCAGCGCGCAAGCACGTCGGGGAGGTTGTTAGCTTCGATCGGGTTGCGCTTGTCGTCCAGACTGAAGCCGTCTGCCTGGACGTCGTAGAACCAGACGTGGTCGGTGCCGCCGGAGTTGGTCTTGGTGAAGAACAGGATCGCGGTGGAGACCCCGGCATACGGCCTGAAGACGCCAGATGGGAGCTTGACGACGGCGTCGAGCTTCTGGTCCTCGACGAGGATGCGCCGCAACGCCTTGTGTGCCGTTGAAGACCCGAAAAGCACCCCGTCCGGAACGATGACGGCCGCGCGACCACCCGGCTTGAGCAGCCGGAGGAAGAGTGCGAGGAACAAGAGTTCCGTCTTCTTGGTCTTGACGACCCGCTGGAGGTCCTTGGAGGTGGACTCATAGTCGAGGCTGCCGGCGAACGGCGGGTTCGCGAGGATCAGGGAGTAGGTCCCCTCCTCCCCCGACGCCCCCTCGGAGAGCGAGTCGCGGTAGCGGATGTCCGGCTGCTCGACTCCATGGAGAAGCATGTTCATGCTGCCGATGCGCAACATGGTGGAGTCGAAGTCGTAGCCGTGGAACATGCTGTGGTGGAAGTGCTGACGCTGGACCGCGTCGGTCATCACGGAGGGGTGATGCTCGCGGACGTACTGAGCCGCCGAGACCAAGAACCCCGACGTGCCCGCGGCTGGGTCGCAGATCTCGTCGGTGGGTTGCGGGGAGGTCATCGCCACCATGAGGTCGATGATGTGGCGCGGCGTCCGGAACTGGCCGTTAGTGCCAGCGGTCGCGATCCTGCTAAGCATGTACTCGTACAAATCGCCACTGGTGTCGCGGTTGTTGATCGGCAGGTCATCCAGCAGATCAACGACCTTCGACAACAGAGCCGGTGTCGGGATGGTGTAGCGAGCGTCCTTCATGTGCGCCGAGTAGGTCGAGCCGTCACCGCCGAGCCTGCGCAGGAACGGGAAGACGCCCTCCCCTACGACCTGGTGCATGACCCCGGGCTCGAGGTCCTTGAACCTCGACCACCGCAGGTCGGCCTGCCCCGGCTGGAAGAGCGGGCTCTCGATTGGCTGGCCGGTCCGGTTGGCCTTCTTCTCTGCCAGCGTCTGAAGGTCGTCGAGGCGTCGAAGGAAGAGGAGGTAGGTGATCTGCTCGATCACCTCGAGCGGGTTCGCGATGCCGCCGGACCAGAACGCGTTCCAGATGTTGTCGATCTTGCTCTTGAGCTCCCCGGTGATCACACCGGAACTCTAGGCGGCGTCTCGGAGCCCTGCAGACGCAGCACGAGAGCCGCCCCGACTGGTGTCGGAGCGGCTCTCGTTCAAGAGGGCTGGCTCTCGGTGGCGTGACCAGCGCGACCGGCAATTCGGCGAAGATCTGCGCTGAATTCTGCGAAGACCTCCGACGGTGGAAGAGGTAAATCGAACCCACGTCCCACATGGGGTCACTTCTAGAGACCTCTGGGCGTCGGGCCGTACGACGCTCGGAGTTCATATCCGACACGGACGGTTGCCCTGGCCCGGGACACTGTGGCCATCAGGTGCAACTCATGACCAATTGGCAGGTCAGGAACTGCTCGGGTCGCTGTCTTTACCCCGGCGCGTCCGAAGCTGTGCTGCCCGGCTGCGCAGGTTGCCACCAGCGGCTCGGGCCCAGTCGGCGCCGTTCACTCCAACACGCATGGCCGACTTCACTCCGCCAGCGCCCTTCTCGAGCGCCTGAGATCGCACATCCGCGGCAGCCTCCGTCCATCGTCTGGCCTCGACAACGTCTCGGCCCTGCTCGACCGCGAGACGGGTCGTACAGGTCTTGGACCGACAGCGCAACAGCGTTGCTCGATGTAACGATCCTGCGCGAGGTACGCGGGTGGAGGAGCACCTTGCCGTTGGTGGTCGCCATGCCGGCTGCGGCGTCCATGCGTGCCGTCAGCTGCTCAGTGCTGTCGACGATGAGATTGGTCCGGTTCTGCCTGGCGGTATGGAGGGCCAACCGATGACGGTCGAGCTCGTCGGGGGCTGCGTCAAGCACTCGGTCCAGCTCGAGCACCGCGACGGCGTCATGCAACTGGAAGCACTTGGCCAAGACGGCCAGCCACTCCTCGTCCGTGATCTCTGCCCGCTTCGCAGCGTCGGCGACCACGTCAGTGTCGCGCTCGAGATTCGTCGCGAGCGCGTCGGAGCTGTCGCAAGGCGTATGCCTGAGTACTTGCGATCGTCAAGGTCGTTGCCTGCACTTTCGACCAGGTCGCCTCCGACACCCGACCAACCTGCCGTCGGATCATCAGCGCCTCCAGTACGACAAAGTCGACCCCGGCCATGTCAGCGTGCACAGCGACACTTCAATGTTCCCTGAATGTTCCCCGTCAGGGATTCGATTTGAGAAACATGCCTCTGACCTGCGGAAACGGGGTGGGCGATACTGGGTTCGAACCAGTGACCTCTTCGGTGTGAACGAAGCGCGCTACCACTGCGCCAATCGCCCCTGTGGTGCGGCGGGAACTCTAGCCCATCCCGGCCCGGCGCTCCCAAACGGGGGCGAACCGATCGGCGCTCCCGTGCGTCACAGGGATCATGACCTCCGCTGTCTCTGTGAGCCACGACGTGCTGTTGCGCTGCGCGACCCCGTCCGGCCGTCGTACGACGCTCGCCGCCACGCTGGCCTACGCCGAGCTCGACCCCTACGCCGTGCGGGTCGTCTTCCACAGTCCCCACGACGACGTCGCCTGGCTGGTCGACCGCGAGCTGCTCGTCGAGGGCCTGGAGGTGGTGGCCGGGGACGGGGACGTCCGGGCGCGGCCCGTGGCGGCGGGGATGATCGAGCTCCGGTTCCGCTCCCCCGCGGGCAGCCTGGTGGCACTGCTCTCCCGGACCGATCTGGACGTCTTCCTGGCTCGGACCCTCCATCTGGTCCCGCTGGGCGAGGAGCGGATCGACGCCGACGAGCTGCTGGTGGCCCTGCTCGCCTCAGAGGCCGAGTAGCTCCGGCTCCCGCGCCGCCCAGACCCGCCTCACCTCGCGGGTGACCGGGGCGGGCGCGGGCAGCTCGCGGTCGTCCCAGCGGCTCACGCCCTGAATGTCGCGGACCGTGCCGGCGAGGAAGACCTCGCTGGCCCGCTCGCGCACGTGGTCGAGCGGCTCGTCGAGCTCGCGGGCGCCGTACCACTCGAGGACCAGGGCCCGGGTCACGCCCGGGAGGCAGCCGGTCGCGAGCGAGGGGGTGCGGAGCTCGCCGTCGACGACGTAGAACACGTTGGCGGTGGTGCCCTCGCAGAGGTGGCCGGCCAGGTCGGCCAGCACCGCCTCCCCCGCGCCGCGCTCGCGGGCGTGGGCGAGCGCGAGGACGTTGTCGGCGTACGCCGTGGCCTTGAGCCCGGCCAGCGTGCTCCGCTGGTTGCGCGGCCACGGCGCAGTCACGACCGTCGTCGTGGCGGCCTGCTCCCCCATCGCTGCCGCGGTCACCGCCGTCTCGCCGGCCCCGGTGCAGGTGATCCGCAGCCGCCCCCGTTCGAGGTGCTCGGCGGCGAGGGCCGCGGCGACCTGGCGTCGTACGGCGTCCGCGTCGAGCGGGAGGCCCACCGCGGCCGCCCCGCGGGCCAGCCGCTGCAGGTGAAGGTCGAGCGCGAACGGCCGTCCCCCGACGACCTTGACCGCCTCGAAGACCCCGTCGCCCGCCGCGACCTGCCTGTTCACACCCGTCACTCTAGGAGTCAGGACGCCCTCCCTTCGGCCGGTGGCAACACATCCGTAACCCGGATTTGGCACGCCCCAGAGCGTGGGCTACTGTTCTCACGCACTCAGGGCCACGGCCCAGGGAGCAAGCGGACATAGCTCAGTTGGTAGAGCGCAACCTTGCCAAGGTTGAGGTCGCGAGTTCGAGTCTCGTTGTCCGCTCGGAGAGGTCTCTCTCTTGGTTTGACCTCCTAACGGTGGAGTGGCCGAGAGGCGAGGCAACGGACTGCAAATCCGTCTACACGGGTTCAAATCCCGTCTCCACCTCGGGCGATTGGCGCAGTGGTAGCGCGCTTCCTTGACACGGAAGAGGTCACTGGTTCAAACCCAGTATCGCCCACCAGAGATCGAAGGCTCCTGAGCTGCGAAGACGCAGATCAGGAGCCTTTTGCATGTGGACCACAGCGGTCCGAGTCATCGTCACGACTCGGTCGTCCCCGCGTCGGTACTCATGAGTCGTGCTCGTCGCGGTCCCTCTTCTGATCGATACCCGCACCGATGGCCACTCCGAGCGCGACGCCCGCCCCCATGAAGGCGACGTTGTCCAACAGCAGCCACCAGGCGACACCGATCGCGACGCCGATACTCATGCCGGTCCAGGCTGCATTCGAGTTCATCGCCGATCCCTACCCAGCGGCGCGGATCCTCATGAACACGAGAGCGCCCGCGTCGGCCTCCCCCTGCCGAAGCGGGCGCGCTCTCGCATGCCGGGGTCAGAAGCGATCCGCGAGTGGCGCGCGACGCAGGCGGCGATCAGTGTCGCGGTCGTCGGACCGGGGTATACGAGCACGGGTGACGCACAGCACTCTGGGAAGCGACCGGCTCGTTCTCCGCACTCCGCACGGCGAAGGCCTTCTCCTGCGGCACCTGCTGACGCGAGACGGGTTCGCGATCGAGGGCCCGTCGCCGTCGCCCGCCAATCGCCTCTCCATGCTTCACGTGGCGGTCGAGAGCGAGGGTCGGGCCGCCCGCGTGCGAGAGCTCGTCAGCCGTTGGGCCCCTGGGACCACCTACGTCGTCGAGGGCGTCGCTACGGGCGCCGCCTGACGGACGACCGACGAGTCCGGGTGGGCGGGGAGTCCGCCCCGCCCAGCTCGGACCGGGCCGAGGCTCCGCCGGTCACGAAGAAGCTAGGTCAGGTCCTTGCGCAGGTGCACGTCCCGGACGCCCGCTCCTTCGTCGAGGAAGGTACGACGGGCGCCGGCATCGTGGCCGTACACCCGCAGGTGCACGTCGCGGACCCCCAGTTCGTGCACGTGCCGCCGCAGCGCTCCGAGGAACGACGGCGTCAGCCGCTGGCCGCGGTGCTCGGGGAACAGGTCGAGGGTGTTGCCGTAGAAGTCCAACGCGCCGTCGCGCTCGACCAGCGTCGCCCAGGCCCGTCCCACGGCGACCCCGTCGACGGTGCCGGTGATCAGCAGCTCGCCCGGGGGCGGCGGCACGTCGCTCAACCGGACCAGGCGGGCCTCCATCTCGCCCAGGCGCGAGCTCTCTCGATCGACGACACCAGCGCGCGCCATCCCGGCCCGCAGCTGCTCGGCCACGTCCGCGACGAACACCGCCCGCTCGTCGTCGTCCATCGGGCGTACGGCGACCCGCCGGTCCTCCTGTAGCTCGACCGCGGAGGCGGGGTCGAGCCGCTTGCCCACGGTCGTCATCGTCGCCCGGAAGCCGGCGGCGCCAAACACGCTCGCCAGCTCGGGCGCGACCGCGGTCGTCAGCGTGGTGACGCCCCGGGCGCGCACGTGCGCCTCGAGGGCGGCGATCGCCGCCGCCCACGGTCCAGGGGCGTCGCGGAGGAGGGTCGTCTGCAGGACCCGGACCGCGCAGCGACGCCGACCTGCCTCGTCGGCGTACTCGAGCAGGGCACCGCCGACGCGGACCTCGTCGACCGTCAGCGTGACGGCCTCGAGCTCGGTCGGCCCGGACGGCTCCGGCAGGGGTGTGCCGGACGCCGCCCGGGACGCGCGCCACTCGTCCAGCTCGGTCCCGGGCATCGGATCAACCCGGGCGGTGCTCACCGGAGCCGGCGCGCGTTCGACTTCGAGGCCGTCACGCGCAGGCTGGAGAGCAGCTTCACGTAGTAGCGGGTCACCTGGCTGCCGTTGCGGTCGCGGACGCTCAGCGAGGTGTCGCCGTCGTCGTTGAGCCGGAGGGTCTTGACCGGGCGCCAGCTCCCGCCGCTGGACCGGGCGAAGACCCGGACCCGCTCGCCCGCCACCGACGGCGGGCCGCTGATGCGCAGCCGGTCGGCCCGGGCGCCGTTGCCCGACCCGGCGAGCCGGAGCTTTGCGGTGCCCTTGCCCGAGCCGAAATCGGCGGTCGCGTCGACCCTGTCCGCGAGGCCACGAGCGGCGACGCGCAGCTGGCCGCCGGTCTCGGTGGGCCGGCCGCGCTCCGCGAGGTCGTCGACGGTCACGGCGAAGGTGCCGTCGGTGTCGGTCGTCACCGCACCGGAGAGCCTGCGCGCGCCGTCGAGGAGCAGCGCGGCGTCGGCCTGCGCGCCGGGGACGAGCTCGGTCCCGCGTGTGTAGCCGAGGTCGACCGTGCGGCGGGCCAGCGGCTCGCCCTCGACGGACAGGGTGCCGGCGTACCTGATCTCGGCGCCGGAGGCGGCCCGGCCCTTCACGGGCGTGAGGCCGAGCACGGCGTCACCGGCCACGAAGGTCACCGGCTCGACGGGCTGGCCGCCCGCGCTGGCCGGGGTGGTGAAGGCGAGGGTGTACTCACCGTCGGTGCCGCTCGGGTCGAACGGTACGACGAGCCTGCCGTTCGCGTCCGTGCTGCCCTGGGCAAGGGCCGGCGGCTCCTGACCGGTCCGGAACAGGCGGTACTCCAACTCCTCGGCGGCCGCCATCGGGCTGCCCTCCTGGTCGAGGACCTGGAGCGCGATGTCCCCGGCGGCGTACTCCCGGACGTCGAAGACGGGACCGTCGGCGAGCACCGCCCGCGTGCTGGTCGCGACCGGCTCGTACGCCGGGGTCTCGACCGGCGCCGAGACGACGTCGACCCCCTCCTCGAAGGCGTCGACGTCGGTGCTGTTGGCGTAGTAGGTGGCCGCCGAGCTGTTCGGCTGGGTGACGGTGACCTCGCCGGCGGCATCGGTGTAGCCGACCAGCGAGCCGTCGGAGCTGCGGCGCACCTCGGCGCCGGCGATCCGGTCCTCGTCCTGGTCGCCGACCGCCAGGGTGAACGTCGTGGCCTGCGAGGAGGTCGAGAACACCGACGCGAGGAAGACCTGGCTGATGGTCTGCGCCCTCAGGACGACGGGCTTGACGTCGTCGCTGTCACGCTCGGCCCGCACGGCCAGCGTGTCGCCGGCCTCGGCGTCGAACGCGGTGATGTCGAGGACGCCGTCGAACTCGCCGCCCGGGAAGATCTGGTTGCCGGTCCCGGGGATCTTGACCGGGGTGGCCTCGACGGCGGCCGCGATCTGACCGCGGAAGGCGCCGTCCGCCGAGTGCCACACCGACAGCTCGACCGCTCCGTCGTTCGCCGACGTGGTGCCGTCAATGCGCAGCGTCGTCGGGAGCGGCGTCGACGTGGTGTACGGCGGCGCGAAGAAGTTCGCGTCGGTCGTGCTGCTGGAGCCGGTCTGGAGGCCGACGCTGTTGACCCCGGATCCGGGGCCGCTGAGCTCCACGGAGTTGCGGGTCGAGTACGTCACCGTCGGGCCGCCCGCGGTCTCCGTCGTCGCCACGGCGCGCAGCGCGATGACCTTGTCCACCTGCTCGGGAGCCGGGGCCCACAGCAGCGTCTCGTAGCCTGACTCGCTCGTCGCCGTGCCGGTGACCTGGACCCACCCGGGGTCGAGGTCGCCGGCCGCGGGGTCGGCGTTGTACTCGAACGTCACGGCGGCCTGCTGGTCGACCTTCTCGGCCGTGAGCGCGATGGTGCCGTCGGCGGCCCCGTCGGACCGGGTGGACGCGACCGCGTCGTACTGGCTGAGCAGCCGCACCCCGGGTCCGTCAGCGGCGAGGGCCGGCGGGGCCGTCACCGCGAGTCCCGTGATCGCGAGTGCGCTGACCGCGCTGATCGCCAGTCCCTGACCGAGCTTGCTGAGCTGCATCGTCACCCTCTGGTGCTCCGTGCCCGTGTCTCCGGTGACCGGGCAGCCCGGCCGACCCTAGGCGTCCGTCGACCGGCGCGCGGACGAATCGAAGAACCCCACCCCTTCGGGGCCGCCGGCCCGACGGGCTCGCGGAGGGTCTCGGTCGTCAGCGGAGCTCCCGACGAATGACCGGTGGGTCGGCCGGGCACCGATGTCGCATGCTCTCCCTCACCTACCTGAGCTCCTCGACCCACCTGATGTCGTCGGCGCAGCTCGTGGAGATGCTCGAGGCGATCCGCCCGCGCAACGTCGAGCGCGGCCTGACCGGAATGCTGCTCTACAGCGGCGGCAACATCATCCAGACCCTCGAGGGTCCGGACGAGACCGTCCTGAGGACGTACGACGCGATCAAGGCCGACCGGCGCCACTCGGGAATCCTCGAGGTGCTCCGCGACACGATCGACGAGCGGGCGTTCCCGGACTGGTCGATGGGCTTCACCGACCTGAGCGGGGTCGACGTGGCCGAGCTGGACGGGTTCAACGACTACCTGCAGCTGCCGACCGACCGGCCCGACGTCGGCGAGCGCCAGGTCGAGACGATGCTGCGGGTGTTCAAGCAGCACAACCGCTTCTGAAGGTCCTGGAGCGGGTGCTGCGGTCTCAGCTCGGGCCCCACGGGGAGAGAACCGTCCGGGACCGCAGCTGGCCCCGACCTGGAGCACCGGGAAGTCGCCCGGGCGCGACGCTCCTCCGGGCCCGCGCCCACTCCCCCTGCTCCGGAACCGGTCCGGGCCGACGCTGATCCTAGACAGCGCCTGGGAAGAGCCCCTCGCCGACGCCGGTCGTCCACGCCGCGGGACGACACCGTCAGACCCAGGTGAACCGGCGGCCCTCGACCGCGTCCGGGACCAGCTCGACCACCTCGGAGGCCACCTCCAACACCCACGGCCGCGCCTCGGGTACGTCGGGCGGCCGCTCGGCCGGCTCCAGCCAGCGCAGGTGGCCGCGCACCACCACCGACCAGGCCTCGTGCTCGCCGCGCCAGTCGATCTCGAGCGCGACGTCGGAGCCCAGGGCCGCGGCCAGCAGCTTGTTCCCGGATTGAGTGCGCACGTGGACGACCCGACCGGACGTCGCGTAGTCGATCGGGACGATGTGCACCTCGTCGACCAGCCGGTAGGCGAGCCGCCCGAACGACTCGTCCTCCAGCGGCGCCCAGCACTCCTCGGCCGTCATCGTCCCGGCCTCGCCCAGGACGTTCACTTCCGCACCCCGCCCGCGCCCTCCAGCACCAGCCCCGGGACGACGGCCGACCGACCGGGCGGCACCACCCGGACCGGGCAGGCGGACTCGCGCAGCACGGTGCGAGCCGTCGAGCCCAGGTGCACCGCGGCCGGGAACCCGTGAGCGCGCCGGACCAGGACCAGCTCGTCGACCTCCTGGGACGCAGCCACCAGAGCGTGGGCCGGCTGGTCGTGGACCACCCGCAGCTCGACCACGACGTCCGGGTACGACGTCCGCCACTCGGCGACGGCGACCTCCAGCTCGCGGCGGGCCCGGGCGTCCCACCCGTCGACCGCGGGACGGCCGGCGACGCCGTCGTCGTCGTACTCGCTGGGGAGCCGCCAGGCATGCAGCACCAGGAGGCGGCTGCCCCGGGCCTGCGCCACGGAGAACGCCTCGCCGAGCAGGTCGAGCGCCTGCGCGGGCTTCTTGACCGCGGCCAGCACCACCCTGTGCCCGGCGCCGGACCAGCCCTCGGGCACGGAGACGACCGGCGTGGCCGCGGCGGCCGCGACCCCGGTCGAGGTGTTGCCCGTGAGCAGCCGGCCGAGCAGCGGGCGCCGGTCGGCGCCGACGACCAGCAGCCGGGCGCCGCGGGCATCGGCGACCAGGGACGCGACCCGGGTGCCGTGCCGCAGCACGGTCCGCACCGGACCCTCGTCGACCCCGGCCTGCGTCAGCGCCGAGCGGAGCACCGCCCGGCCGCCGTCGGTGATCTCCTGCAGGGGCAGCGGGTACGCCGCAGCCACGTGGTCCGGCAGCACGTGCACCACCCGCAGCGTGCCCTCCGTGCGCCGGGCCTCGGTCCGCGCGTAGCGCAGCGCGTCGATGCTGGCCGCCGAGCCGTCGACGCCGACCACGACGTCCCTGCTCCCGACCTTGGTGTCCGCCGTGCCGGCGATCATGTTCGTGGTCATGTCGACCTCCCGGATCCGCACGAGGAGGGTTCCTCGTCCCTCCATCGTCCGGCTATCTGACCGTCCGGGTCAGGGCCGGACGCCACCGGTCGGCAGGCCCTTGGGCCCGGTCCGGGAAGGTCCGGGGACGTGCACCGGACCGAGGCGCGACCCTCCGGGCGGAGCGGCTCGTGCCGCCCCAGGACCACCAGGTCGGCGCCCGCGGACGCCTCGATCAGGGCCTCCCCCGCGCACGGGCGAGCGGGCGCTGGCCGAGGTGGTCGCCCGCACCGTCCCGAGCGTGGTGGAGGTGCGGGCCGGGCGAGGCTCAGGAGATGACGGCGTCGATCGTCTTCTTCAGCGCACTCGGCTGGGCCGGGGTGCGCGGCGCCTTCTCGCGCGCGGCCGCCATCTCGGCCCCGATCTCCTGGAGCACCTTCCGCCCGAGGGCCTCGCGGACCTGGGGGAACCACTCCTCCTCTTCCTCCTCGATGTGGTGCCGGACGTTCTCGATGAGCACGGTGGTCTTGGCCGTGAACCGCTCGTCCTGCGGCGACATCGCGACCAGCTCCATGACGAGCACGTCCGCCACGTGGTGCTCCTCGTAGGACTCCAGGACGTCGTCCTCCAGCTCGGGGACCAGCTCGCGGACCCGCGGGTACATGACTTCGTTCTCAAGGTAGGTGTGGACGGTGAGCAGCTCGACGATGCGGTCGACCAGCTTGCCCTTGGCGGCGTGGGCGCCCGCGCCGGCGGCCTCGAACTCGCGGAAGGTGCGGAGGATGACCCGATGGTCGTCCTTCAGCATCACGATGGCGTCAGTGCTCATGGGCGTTCTCCTGGGAGGTGGGACGGGCGTCGGCCGAGCGGGAGCGCCGGGCGCGGAGGTAGGCCGGCTCGCGGAGCCGGGTGACGGAGGGGTACTGCCGCAGGCCGGGGACCTGACGGCGGACCGGGTCGAAGGACGGGGTCGTCCCGTCGTCGAGCGGACCGGCCAGCCGGAGCACCCCGAAGGTCACCCAGTCGCCCGCCGGCCGGGACCACGAGATCGAGTACGTGTCCGCCCCGATCGCCTCGGCGCCCAGCAGGACGGGGCCGGAGTCGGTGTCGTAGGGCAGCAGGGTGGTCAGCGGACGGCGCAGCGGTGAGCGGCTCGCCGTCAGCATGAACCGGGTCAGCCGACCGAAGCCGGTGCTGGCCAGCAGCAGGTCGGCGTCCCCGTCGGCGGCGTGCACCCGGATCGCCAGGCCGTGGATGTCCGGCAGCGCCGCGGGCAGGCCGATCGCGCGGGACAGCCGTACGTCGACGTCGTCCTCGCCGACCTGGTCGATCCAGGCCACGCCGGTCGGCTCGATCGAGCCGCTGCGGAACACCCGGCCCGCGCGCACCACGCCCCGGGGGTGCAGCGGCTTGCGGGCCGGACGCAGCGCGGCGACCGCCCGGGTGGCCGTGGCCAGGACCGCCCCGCCTGCGGACGCGGTCCTGGCCGCGGCACTCACGCGAGCACCGAGCCGAACCGCTCCCAGACCCGGTGCGCGCCCAGGGCGGTGACGACCTCGGCCAGCACCTCCGTGGGCTCGTCCCCGGCGAACACCCCGGGGGCGCCGTCGACGCCGACCGTCGCCAGCGCCTCGACGCCGGCACCCCAGGCCCCGATCGCCTTGGCGTGCCGGAAACCCTCCTGGAGCAGCAGCACCACGCGGGGGTCGAGCCCCGGACCGGCGGAGTCGCCGGCCTTGCTGTCCCGCGCGGTGAGGGCGTCGGGCGCCGGGACCGGGCTGCCGGCCAGCAGCAGCGCGTCGTACTCGACCGAGCGGGTGGCCGCGAAGGTGCGCTGGACGACAGTGCCGTCGGCGAGCACGCCGCCGTGCGGCGCGACGACCAGCGGCACCATGCCGGCCGCCGAGACGGCGGAGATCACGTCCGCGACCCCCGTCAGGTCGCCGTCGGGGTCGACCACGATGCCGATCAGGCGGCCGTCGGTCGGCCAGGTGCTCCCGAGCTGCGACAGCGCGGCGCTGGGGTCGAGGTCGACCAGCGGGATGGTCGGCTCCGGGGCGGGCAGTCCCAGGCCGGCGGCGACCTGGGCGCAGAGGTCCGGGTCGATGTTGGCCAGCGCGAGGAGCTGACGCTCCTTGACGACCTGCTCGAAGCACTTGGCGAGCTCGAAGGTGTAGGCCGCGACGATGTGCTCCCGCTCGACCGGGGTCATGCTCAGCCAGAACTGGCGGGTCTGGCTGTAGTGGTCGTCGTACGACGCGGGGTTGGCGCGGACCTTGGTCGACTCCGCCACCCGGGCCGCGACCTCCTCGAACGCGCCGTCGTCCGCACCCGCGAAGAACGGGCACCCGCCGTCGAGCGTGTTCGGCTGGTACGGCGCGACGCCCCCGTGGACGCCGTCCTGGTGGAAGCCGTCGCGCAGCATGTCGTTGACCGGCGCGTGCGGCCGGTTGATCGGGATCTGGTGGAAGTTCGGGCCGCCGAGTCGCGTCAGCTGGGTGTCCAGGTAGGAGAACAGCCGGGCCTGGAGGAGCGGGTCGTCCGTGACGTCGATGCCGGGCACCAGGTTGCCGAGGTGGAAGGCGACCTGCTCGGTCTCGGCGAAGTAGTTCGTCGGGTTGTGGGTCAGCGTGAGCAGGCCGATCGGCTGGACCGGTGCGAGCTCCTCGGGGACCAGCTTGGTCGGGTCGAGCAGATCGATCCCGTCGAAGGTCTGCTCGGGGGTGTCCTCGAAGACCTGGACGCCGAGCTCCCACTGCGGGAGGGCGCCGGACTCGATCGCGTCGGCGAGGTCGCGGCGGTGGAAGTCGGGGTCGGTGCCGCCGAGCAGCTGCGCCTCCTCCCAGGTCAGCGAGTGCACGCCGAGTCGCGGCTTCCAGTGGAACTTGACCAGTGACGTGCCGCCCGCGGCGTCGACGCAGCGGAAGGTGTGGACGCCGAAGCCCTCCATGGTCCGGTACGAGCGCGGGATGCCGCGGTCGGACATGTTCCACATCGTGTGGTGCTGAGCCTCAGTGTGCAGCGAGGCGAAGTCCCAGAAGCTGTCGTGCGCGCTCTGGGCCTGCGGGATCTCCCGGTCCGGGTGCGGCTTGGCCGCGTGCACCACGTCCGGGAACTTGATCCCGTCCTGGATGAAGAAGACGGGGATGTTGTTGCCGACCAGGTCGAAGGTGCCCTCGCTCGTGTAGAACTTCGTCGCGAAGCCGCGGGTGTCGCGGGCGGTGTCGGCCGAGCCGCGGGAGCCGAGCACGGTCGAGAAGCGGACGAACACGGGGGTCTCGACGTTCTTGCCGAGGAAGCCGGCCTTGGTCACCCCGCCGGCGTTGCCGTAGCCGACGAACGTGCCGTGCGCGCCGGCGCCACGCGCGTGGACGACCCGCTCCGGGATCCGCTCGTGGTCGAAGTGGGTGATCTTCTCGCGCAGGTGGTGGTCCTGGAGCAGCGTCGGACCGCGCTCCCCCGCCTTCAGGGAGTGGTCGGTGTCGCGCAGTCGCGCGCCCTGAGACGTCGTGAGGAACGCGCCCTGGCCGGAGACGGCCTCGGCGTCCACGTCGGTCGCGGCACCGGTCGCCGTACGACGCTCCGGGCCGGCCTGGTCCGGCTTGGGCGGGAGCGGGCCCTGCGGCTCGGTCGGCTCCGCGAGGGTGGGGGTGCCGGAGCCCGGCGTACCGGGGATGTCGGGCCGGTCGAGCTGGGCCAGCTTCTCGGCGACCTTCGCGGCGGCCCCTTCGACGGTGTCCTTGACGGCCTTCGTGACCTTGCCGGGGGTGGTGCGAGCCATGCGGCCTCCTGGGTAGACCTATGGGTACCCGGAGGGGTAGCACCCCGACGCCACCCCGACGGGTGACGGCGCGCCTCTAACGGGTGAGGACGGCCTCCCGGAGCCGACCGGAGGGGTAGCGCCGCAGCCCGGGCACCTGACGGCGCACCGGGTCGAACGGCAGCGGCTCGGCGTCGCGGACCCCGTCGAGACGGAGCACGGCGAAGGCGTGCCAGGCGCCGGCGGGTCGACGCCAGGACAGCACGTGCGTGTTCGGGCCGAGCGGCTCGGCCCCGAGCACGACCGGCCCGGTGTCGGTCTCGTAGGGCACCGGCGTGGCCAGCACCCTCGACCGACGGGTGGAGACCAGGACCACGTCGCCGTCGCCCGCGGACGCGTGCACCCGCACCCCCAGGACCCGACGGAGCAGTCGGCTCCGGAACACCCGTGCGTCCGCGACGTCCTCACCCTCCTCGTCGAGCCACGCCACTCCGGTCGGCTCAGCCGAGCCGCCGCGGATGAGCCGGCCCTTCCGGGTCCGGTCGGTGGTGCGGGGATCCATGACTGCCTCCTGGGTCGCGAGCGGGGCCGCCGGGGTACCCCGGTCGCGCTGGACCGACCCTCCTCCCTGGGGAGGAGACGGACCACCCGGTTCGAACACATGTTCTATCGTTCGTCCATGCGGGACCGCGTCACGGGCACCAGGGGCTACACCGTGCCCCAGCACGTCTGGGTGTGCGTGACCGGCCGCTGGGCCGAGCGCTCCCCCGGCCTGCTGCTGGAGTGGCGTCGCCGGGGCCACGACTGGGAGGCGCTGGCGGTCTGGGTCAGCGGCGGCGGCGTCCGTGCCTGGGACGTCCGGCAGGGCTGGGTCTCCTCCGCCCACGTACGGCGGCGCGAGTGACGATCCCCCCGCGGGGTGATACGTCGGGCCGAGGTCCGGCGTACCGTCGATGACATCGGTGCGTCCAGCGCCGCACGTGGCCGGAGGTCACATTGCTCCTCGTCCAATCCCCCGACGTCCCACCCGTCGCCCACTTCTCCCTCAGCGGTGACCTGGACGTCTTCGGCGCCCTGGCCCTGCGCCGCAGCCTGAACCGGGCCGCCCACCTGACCTGCACCGACCTGCGCGTCGACCTGAGTGGGGTCGAGTTCGTCGACGCCTCCGCCCTGGGGGTCATGGCCCGCACCTGGCACGACCTGGAGTCGGAGGCCGGCACAACCGTCAGCCTGGTCCGCACCAACCGCCAGGTCCGGGAGCTGCGGGCCGCAACCGGTCTGGGCAGCCGACTTCCCGACGTCGCGCGGAGCGCACTGCCGCAGCACGCCTGAGCCTCACGCCGCAGGCAGGGTCAGCTCGAAGACCGTGCCTCGGCCGGCGGGGTTGTCGCGGGCCCGGATGGTGCCACCGTGCCGGGTGACGATCCGGCGGCAGATGGCCAGGCCGAGCCCGCTGCCGTCGTACTCGCGGTGGTGGGCGCGGTGGAACTCGGTGAAGACCAGCTCGTGCTCCCCTGCCGGCAGGCCGATGCCGTTGTCGGCGACCGCGATCCGGACCAGGTCGCCCTCCCGCTCGCCTGACACCTGGACCTCGGGGACGGTGCCGGGGGCGACGTACTTCAGGGCGTTGCCCAGCAGGTTGTCGAGGAGCTGTCGGACCAGGACCGGGTCGACGCACACCCTCGGCACCGCCCCGCGGCAGGAGATCCGGTCGTCGGCTCCGCGCGCACGGGCGACCTCGCCCACGACCTCGGCCAGGTCGACCGGGACCACCTTCAGCTCGCGGTCGCGCGACTCGGCATGGGCGAGCAGGTCGTCGATCAGGTCGCGCATCCGCGCCGAGGACGAGCGCACCCGGGCCACGAACTGTCGGCTCAGGTCGAGCTCGAGCTCCTCGCGCTCGAGGTGCTCGTCGATCAGGTCGGTCCAGCCATCGATCGCGGCCAGCGGGTTGCGGAGGTCGTGGGCGACGACCCCGGCGAAGGCCAGCAGCTCGACCCGCTGGTCGTGCTCGGTCGTGGCGTCCCGGAACAGCACCAGGACCCGCCCCCGGTCGCGGCGGTCGTCGCGCGGCAGCGGGGTCGCGGACACCTCCAGGATCCGCTCGCCGTCCGTGCCGACCACGAGCTCGAGCCCGCGGACCAGGTCGCCCCCGAGGGCGCGCCGCACCGCGTCGCGCAGCCGCGAGGCGACCTCGCCCTCCGCTCCGAGGACCGGCCCGTCGCCGATCACCGCGGCGGCGGCCTCGTTGCGGAACCGAATCTCGCCCACGTCGTCGACCACCGCGATGCCGGAGTCGATGGTGGCGACCACCGCGTCGAGGAGCCGCGCCTGGTAGACGGCGTCGGCCTCGGCCGTCCGCAGCTCGTCGGTGAGCCGCCGGCTCTCGTCCCGCCCGGTGGCGAGGGCCAGGCCGATCACGATCGTCGAGACGACGTACAGCTGGGCGAGCAGCGCGGGGACACCCGGCTCGTCGACGGCCACGAACGGGCCGATGTCGTCGAGGGTCGCCACCACGACCGCGATCCCGGCCAGACCCGTCTGGACCGCGAGGACCAGGGTCGGGAACCGGGTGCCGAACCAGACCGTGGCGGCCACCAGCACGAAGGCCAGCGACAGCTCGCCGAAGCCGAAGGTCACGGCGTGCACGACGACCGTGAAGACCGAGGCGACCACCAGCTCGGCCGGACCGCCGGAGCCACCCGCCAGCACGGGCGGGCGCGGCCGCGGACGGGCCAGCCGCTCGGCCACGAGCAGGCCCGGTGCGGTCACCACCAGCGCCCCGCACAGGTTGCGCCCGAACCACAGCGCCAGCGTCACCGGCTCCGGGTCACGCCCCAGGACGGCCAGGCCGAGGGTCCCCACCCCTGCGCCCGCGGCCATCGCGAGCGCGATCGCCGCGACCAGGAGGGCGAGCATCCGCGGGCTGTCGAGCGGCCGGGTCCCGCCCGCGCCGTACAGGTCCGGGCACCAGCGGCGCAGCAGCGCGGCGGCCAGCAGGGTCTGCCCGACGGTCGTCGCCGTCACGAGCGCCGTCTCGGGTCCACCCGTGCCGGTGAGCGCGAGCACGGTCGCCGCGGCCACCGCGAGCAGCGGCACGTCGATGCTCCGCACGCTCACCCGGCGGAGCAGGAACCACAGCAACGGCAGTCCCGCCGCCGGCCAGACCAGCGACAGCGACGTCCCCTCGACAAGGAGGGCCCGGCCGAGGAGCCCGGCGGCGACGTACAGCACCGCGCAGCCGACGGCCACGGCGGACGATCGCACCCGGCCCGACGTCATGCTCCCCCTGAGATCCTCCCGAGACCCCAACGCCGTACGAGCTGCTGCGAGACGACCCTAGCCGTCGTCGGCGGCGAGGTCCTCGCCGTGGGTGCCCGGGCGGGGCGCCCAGGGCAGCTCCTTCGCCGGGCGTACGACGACCAGCCGGTCGCCGCGCGCGAGCAGGGTGACCACCGGGTCGAAGTAGCGGTAGACCTTCTCGTCGCGCACGACGGCGATGACCTGGTCGGGCAGCGACTGCGGCTGCTTGCCGACCTCGGAGACCAGCAGGTCGCGCTCGGCGACCTCGAGCCCCTCGCCGTACGTCAGCAGGTCCTCCATGACCGACCCCAGGGTCGGCGAGAGGGAGGAGAGGCCGAGCAGCCGGCCGACCGCGTCCGAGGAGGTGATCACCGAGTTGGCGCCGGACTGCTTCATCAGCGGCGCGTTCTCCTGCTCGCGCACCGCGGCCACGATCCAGGCGTCCGGGTTGAGCTGGCGCACGGTCAGCGTGGCGAGCACGTTCGAGGCGTCGCTGTCGGTGGTGATGATCACCTGGTCGGAGTCGGCGACGCCGGCGCGGCGCAGCACCTCGCGGCGGGTGGCGTCGCCGGTGACCACGGCCAGCCCGTCGGCGTGGGCCTCCTGCAGCGCGACCCCGCTCGGGTCGACGATGACGACCGACTCGCGCTCGAGACCGTTGTTGACCAGCGTCTCGACGGCACTGCGGCCCTTGGTGCCGTAGCCGATGACGACGACGTGGTGACCCATCTTCTTCCTCCAACGAGCGACGCGGAACATCTCCCGTCCCTGCGAGGCGAGGACCTCCAGGGTGGTCCCGATCAGGAGGACCAGGAAGGCGATGCGGGCAGGGGTGACGATGAACGCGTTGATCAGCCGGGCGCGGTCGCTGACGGGCGCGATGTCGCCGTACCCGGTCGTGCTGAGCGTGACGGTCGTGTAGTAGATCGAGTCGATCAGGTTGACCGAGCCGTCGGCGTTGTCGCCGTACCCGTCGCGGTCGAAGTAGACCAGCAGCACGGTGCCGACCAGGATCGCCAGCGCGGCGAGCAGCCGGCGACCGAGCTCCCACCACGGCGACCGGGCCCGGTCCGGGAGGGCGACGAGGCCGACGCGCCCGGTCGGGGCTTCGGCGGAGACGGAGGGCACGCTGCGCAACCTACCGGTCGCGCGTCGTCAGGTGACGCAGGCGCTGCACCAGCTCCAGGCGCGCCTTCATCGTGGAGCTCTGCGGGAAGACCGTGTCGAAGGCGGCGTTGACCGCGGCGCCGATGAGGACCGACAGCGAGACGATGTAGAGCCACAGCAGGACGGCGATCGGTGCGGCCAGCGGGCCGTAGATCGATCGCGAGTCGGCGGCGGTCGCCTGGAGCACCCAGCGCAGCACGTAGGACCCGACCACCCAGGCCACCAGCGAGAAGGTCGCGCCGGGCAGGTTGAACGACCAGTTCGTCCGGACCGGCACGGACACGTGGTAGAGCGTGGCGAGGAAGCAGATGCACAGCACCACCACGACCGGCCAGTAGAAGAACAGCACCGCGTCGGCCCGGTCGGGCACCCAGTGCTCCAGCAGCGAGGGGCCGATGACCATCAGCGGGATGGCCACGATGCCGGTCACCAGGGCCAGGACGTAGAGCACGAACGACAGCGCCCGGGTGCGGATGATCCCGCGCTCGCCGCCCAGCCCGTGCATGATCGTGATGGTGTCGACGAAGACGTTGAGCGCCCGCGAGCCCGACCACAGGGCCAGCACGAAGCCCAGCGAGATCACGTCGAACCGGCCGCCGCGCAGCACGTCGTTGAGCGTCGGCCGGATGACCTCCTGGACGGCCCGCTCGGTCAGCGCCCGGGACGAGAGGTCGAGCACGGCCTGCCGGATGTTCTCGATCTCGGTCGGGCTGAACTGCTGGGTGACGTAGCCGATCGCTCCGGCCAGCGCGAAGACCAGCGGCGGCACCGACAGCACCGCGAAGAACGCCCCCTCGGCCGCCAGCCCGGTCACCCGGTAGCGCAGGCAGGACCCCACCGTCGCCACGACGAGGCGCCACAGGGTCTGCCCGAACCGGTGCCACCAGGTCCTCCCGGTCGCCGGCGGCGCCGTGCTGTCGGGGGTGGCCATGCCGCTTACGGTAGTTCCATGGCTACGTCGAACCTCGGCTCGCGCGCCGCGATCCGCACCGTCACCAACCAGGCCCCGCCGCTGGTCGGGCACAACGTGGTCACCGCCGACCGGGCCCTCACCGAGGCGGTCGTGCGGCACGGGTCGGCCGAGGTGGTCGACGACCTGGTCGGGCTGGGCGCGGAGGCCGGCTCGGCGGAGGCCCGCGAGCACGGCCGGCTGGCCAACGAGCACCACCCGCGGCTGACGCCGTACGACCGGTTCGGGAACCGGATCGACGAGGTCGAGTTCCACCCGTCGTGGCACTGGCTGATGGGCCGGTCGGTGGGTCACGGGCTCGCCGCGGCGCCCTGGGAGGACGACTCCCCGCACGCCCACGTACGACGCGCCGCCGGCTTCATGGCCTGGTCGCACACCGAGCCGGGGCACGGCTGCCCGGTCTCGATGACCTACGCCGCGGTCCCGGCGCTGCGCGCCGACGACGCGATCGCCAAGGAGTGGACCCCGCTGCTCGCGTCGCGCAGCTACGACCCGGGCCTGCGGCCCGCTTCGGAGAAGCTCGGCGCGCTGGCCGGCATGGGGATGACCGAGAAGCAGGGTGGCTCGGACGTCCGGGCCAACATCACGCTCGCCCGGCCCACCTCGACCGACGGCGAGTACACGCTGCACGGGCACAAGTGGTTCACCTCCGCGCCGATGAACGACGTGTTCCTGGTGCTGGCCCAGGCGGCCGGCGGGGTGACCTGCTTCGTCGTCCCGCGGGTGCTGCCCGACGGGACCCGCAACCAGCTCGACGTCGTACGTCTGAAGGACAAGCTGGGCAACCGCTCCAACGCCTCCTCCGAGCTCGAGCTCGACGGGACCGTCGCCGTCCGCCTCGGCGACGAGGGACGCGGCGTGCGGACGATCATCGAGATGGTGGCCGCGACCCGGCTGGACTGCGTGCTGGGCTCGACGTCGCTGATGCGGCGCGCGGTCTCGGAGGCCTCCTGGCACGCGGCCCACCGCTCGGCCTTCGGGTCGACGCTGGCCGACAAGCCGCTGATGCAGAACGTGCTGGCCGACCTGGCCGTCGAGGCCGAGGCGGCCACGGCGCTCGCCGTACGACTGGCGGCCGCGGTCGACCGCCGGAACGACCCGCACGAGGCGGCGCTGCGCCGAATCGCGCTGCCGCTGGCTAAGTTCTGGGTCTGCAAGCGCACGCCCGCGATGGTCGGCGAGGCGCTGGAGTGCCTGGGCGGGAACGGGTACGTCGAGGAGTCGGTCATGCCGCTCCTCTACCGCGAGGCGCCCCTCAACTCGGTCTGGGAGGGCTCCGGCAACGTCAACGCCCTCGACGTGCTGCGCGCGCTCGGTCGCGAGCCCGAGGCCCTCGACGCCTGGATCACCGAGGTCGGCCAGGCCCGCGGCGGCGACGCCCGCCTCGACCGCGCGGTCGACGACACCCTGGCCCTGCTCGGCTCGCTGCTCGGCGACCCGGCCCAGCTGGAGACCCAGGCCCGCCGGCTGGCCGGCCGGATGGCCGCCGTCCTCCAGGCCTCGCTGCTCGTCCGCTTCGCCCCCGCCGAGGTCGCCGACGTCTTCTGCGCCTCGCGGCTCGGCTCGTCGTACGACGGCACCTTCGGCGCGCTCGACGGCGGCGACCTGCGCGCGATCGTGGAGCGGACGACGCCGGTCGTCTGAGCGTCGGCGCGCAGCTCCCGCGAACAGCGCAATTGCGCCGGCTACGGGCGAGTAAGTGGCTAGCGCTCCGGCGAACAGCGCAATTGCGCCGTTCGTGGGACGCGCTGCTGATAACCGGTCGCGCACGAACGGCCCGCCCAGGCAGGGTCGACGCATGACCAGCAGCGAGGTGTGGGACGAGGAGTCCGCCCGGACGTACGACGACGACTGCGCGGGGATGTTCGCGCCCAAGGTGCTCGGACCGGCGGTGGGCCTGCTGGCCGAGCTGGCGGGTGGGGGCCGCGCCCTGGAGCTCGCGCCGGGCACCGGGCGGGTCGCCGTACCCCTGAGCGAGCGGGGCGTGCCGCTGAGCGGCATCGAGCTGTCCGAGCCGATGGCGGCTCGGCTGCGCGCGAAGACCGACGCCGTACCGGTCGTGATCGGCGACATGGCGACGACCCGGGTGCCGGGGATCTTCGCACTCGTCTACCTGGTCTTCAACACCATCTCCAACCTGCGCACCCAGGACGAGCAGGTGGCCTGCTTCGAGAACGCGGCGGCGCACCTGGAGCCCGGCGGGCGGTTCGTGATCGAGCTGGGCGTCCCGCCGCTGCGCCGACTGCCGCCCGGCCAGCTCGCCGCGCCGTTCGACGTGTCCGACGGGCACCTGGGCTTCGACACCTTCGACCTGGTGACCCAGGAGTGCGTGTCGCACCACTACACGCGCGACGGCGACACGGTCCGGTACGGCGCGGGCCGGTTCCGCTACGCCTGGCCGGCCGAGCTCGACCGATGGCGCGGATCGCCGGCCTCCGCCTGGAGGCGCGGTACGCCGACTGGCGGCGCTCGCCGTACACCTCCGACAGCGAGGCGCACGTCTCGGTCTGGCGCAAGCCCGTCGAGTGATGCGAGATGGCTCCTCCCGGGGTCCGGAAGGAGCCATCTGGCGTCGCTCGACGAGGCGGGGCTAGGCGCGCACCTGCTCCCGCTCGGCGTCCTGGTACGGCGTCTCCTCCGGGTCGTCGTCGACCATCGTGGTCTCGTCGAACGGGTCGTCGCCGGCGAGCACCCGGTCGAGCTGGGGCCGGTCGAGGCCCTTCGTGAGGTGACCGATCAGGACGGTGGCGATCGCGTTGCCGGCGAAGTTGGTGACCGCGCGGGCCTCCGACATGAAACGGTCGATGCCGACGATCAGACCGACGCCGTCGAGCAGCTCCGGGCGGTGCGAGGACAGGCCGCCGGCCAGGGTGGCGAGGCCGGCACCCGTGACGCCGGCCGCCCCCTTGGAGGCGATCATCATGAAGACCAGCAGCGAGACCTGCTCGCCGATGGACAGCGGGTCACCGAGCGCCTCGGCGATGAAGATCGAGGCCATCGTGAGGTAGATGGCGGTGCCGTCGAGGTTGAACGAGTAGCCGGTCGGGACCACGATGCCGACGGTCGGCTTGTCGACGCCGGCGTGCTCCATCTTGGCGATCAGGCGGGGCAGTGCGGACTCGGACGACGAGGTCGAGACGATGAGCAGGAACTCTCGGCCGAGGTACTTCAACAGCTTGAAGACGTTGACCCCGGTGACGGCCTTCAGCAGCGAGCCGAGGACCAGGAAGACGAACAGCGCGCAGGTGATGTAGAAGCCGAGCATCAGGATGGCCAGGCTCTTCAGCGCCTCCCAGCCGGTCTCGCCGACGACGGCCGCGATGGCGCCGAACGCGCCGATCGGGGCGACCCACATGATCATCGCGAGCACCCGGAAGACCAGCTTCTGGGCCTGCTCGACGACCTTCAGGATGGGCTTTCCGCTCGGGCCCATCGCCTGCAGCGCGAAGCCGATCAGCAGGGCGACCAGCAGCGTCTGCAGCACCTCGCCCGAGGTCAGGCTGGAGAAGAACGAGTCCGGGATGATCCCGAGCAGGAAGTCGGCCGTGCTGCCGTGCCCCTCGGCGGCGGCCTTCTCGGCGGCCGCCGAGCCGGACTCGGAGATGTTGAGGCCATCGCCCGGGTGCAGCAGGTTGCCGACCACCATGCCGATCGCGAGGGCGAAGGTCGACATGCCGACGAAGTAGGCCAGCGCCAGGCCGCCGACCGCCCCGACCCGGGCCGCGCTGGCCACCGAACCGACACCGACCACGATCGTGCAGAAGATGACCGGCTGGATCATCATCTTGATCAGGGCCACGAAGCCCTCGCCGAGCGGCTTGAGGTCCATCGCGAAGCTCGGCCAGATGATGCCGACCGCGATGCCGAGGGCGACGGCCACGATCACCGCGATGTAGAGGTAGTGGCTGCGGTTGGGCGGCGGGGTCGCCGGCTTCACCGGATCCACGGTTGTCGTGCTGCTCATCAGGTTCCTCCGCTACGTGGCCGGGTGGCGCCCGGCGGTCGGGCCTCACTCTCGAACGACCTGTGACGCGGGTCACCGTTCTGGTCGTTGTGTTCGCGAAGTACCCCTCGCGGTGGGGCACAATCCGTCCATGCGCAGGCTGGGCGGACTCTCGGTCGCCCGTCAGGTGCTGGCGCTGCAGGTGCTCGTGGTCCTGGTGCTGGTCGTCGCCGCGCTCGCGATGGCGGCGTACGACGCCCGCCGCGACGCCCGGGCGACCGCGACCGAGCGGGCCGTGGCCGTCGCCCGCACCCTCGCCGACTCCCCCGCGCTGGCCGACGCCGTCGACGACCCCGACCCCAGCCGGACGATCCAGCCGCTGGCCGAGGAGGTCCGCGCCGACGCCGAGGTCGACTTCATCACCGTGATGTCGCTGGACCGGATCCGCTTCAGCCACCCCGACCCCGCCGAGATCGGCAAGCGGTTCGTCGGCGAGGTCGGCGACGCCCCGCAGGGCGGCACCTTCACCCAGCAGTACGCCGGCACCCTCGGCCCGTCGATGCGCGCGGTCGTGCCGGTGCGCGACCCCGACGGCGCGGTGGTCGCGCTGGTGTCGGTCGGCATCACCATCGACCGGATCGACCGTCAGGTACGCGACGACCTGCTCCCGCTGGCGGTCGCCGCGGGCGTCGTACTCCTGGTCGGGCTGGGCGGGACCGTGCTGGTCGGGCGCCGCCTGCGCCGGCAGACCCACGGGCTGGGCGAGCGGGAGATCACCCGGATGTACGAGTACTACTCCGCCGTCCTGCACGCCGTCCGCGAGGGACTGCTGCTGGTCGACCCGGACGGCCGGGTCCAGCTCGCCAACGACGAGGCCCGGCGCCTGCTCGACCTGCCCGAGGACGTCGTGGGCCGCTCGCTCGGCGACATCGGCCTCGCCCCCGGGCTGGTGGCGGCCGCCCGGGCCGGGACCGCCGCCGACGACGACGTCTACCTCGCCGGCGACCGCGTGCTGGTCGTCAGCTCCGCCCCCGCAGCCTGGGAGGGCCGTGACGTCGGTGCCGTGGTGACCCTGCGCGACCAGTCCGAGCTGCGGGCGGTCACCGGCGAGCTCGACGTCGTCCGCGGGCTCACCGAGTCCCTGCGCGCCCAGAACCACGAGGCCGCCAACCGGCTGCACACCATCGTGTCCCTCATCGAGATGGGCCGCACCGAGGAGGCCGTCGACTTCGCGACCGAGGAGCTCCAGGTCGCCCAGCTGCTGACGGACCGCGTCGTGCACGCCGTCGGCGACCCGGTCGTCGCCGCGCTGCTGCTCGGCAAGAGCACCGAGGCCGCCGAGCGCGGCGTCGACCTCCGGATCAGCGGTGAGGTCCCGCCCGGCTCCGCCGTACCGCCTCGGGACCTGGTGACCGTCCTCGGCAACCTGGTCGACAACGCCCTCGACGCCGTCGCGGACGCGTCCGTACGCCGGGTCGCGGTGACCCTCGATGGCCGGGCCGGCCGGCTCCGGGTGGTCGTCGGCGACAGCGGGCCGGGGCTCTCCGGAGAGGCGGCCGCGCACGTCCTCGAGCGCGGGTGGACGACCAAGGCCACCGACGGCGGCCGCGGGGTCGGCCTGGCGCTGGTCGGCCAGGTGGCGCGCCGCCACGGCGGCGCCGTGACGATCGGCCGCTCCGAGCTGGGCGGCGCGGAGTTCGCGGTGGACCTGGGGGCGGCCCCGTGACGGTCCGGGTGCTCGTCGTGGAGGACGAGGAGGTCGCTGCCGCCGCGCACGCGTCGTACGTCGGCCGCGTCGAGGGGTTCGAGGTCGCCGGGGTCGCCCGCTCGGCCGGAGAGGCGATGCGTCTGCTCGACCGCGACCGCTCCGTCGACCTGCTGCTCCTCGACATGCACCTGCCCGACGGCCACGGCCTCGGCCTGCTGCAGCGGCTCCGCGCCGCCGGCCACCTCTGCGACGTCGTCGCCGTCACCTCGGCCCGCGACCCCGACGTGGTCCGGCACGCCGTCGCCCAGGGCGTGGTGCTCTACCTCCTCAAGCCGTTCACCTTCGCGACCTTCCGCGACAAGCTCGGCCAGTACGCCGCCTACCGCGAGCGGCTGGCCGCCGCGCCCGCCGAGGTCGTGCAGGACGAGGTCGACCGGCTCTTCGGCACCCTGCGCCCGGCCGGCCCCACCGCCCTGCCCAAGGGGATGAGCGCCGAGACCCTCCGCGACGTCACCTGCGCCCTGCGTGACGCCGGTGTCGGCCTGTCCGCCACCGAGGTCGCCGCCCTCGTCGGCGCCTCCCGTGTCACCGTGCGCCGCTACCTCGAGCACCTCGCCGACAGCGGCCTCGCTGAGCGGCACCCGCGCTACGGCGGGTCCGGGCGCCCCGAGGTCGAATACCGCTGGCGCTGAGACTGCCGCCCACTCCCCCCGGGGGGGTCTTGACGGCTGCCGAACGGGCGCGCACAGTCGGCAGACCGGGACGTGATCTCGGCACCTACGTGGCGCCGAGCTCCGCGTCCCTGCATGGGGGGCCACATGTCACAGCCATTCGATCGCCAGAAGATCCTGGGCGACATCACGCAGCGCGCCGCGCACCTGCTGATCCTGCTCGAGACCTACCGTCGTTCGGGAGACCCCCGGCTGCGGGAGGCATACGACGACGCGCACGACCTGATCTCCGACCTGGCCGGGCTGGCCGCGGTGGTCCTGCTGGAGCGCCCGGCCAGCGAGGACGACCCCGGCCCGCCGCTGACCGCCGCCTGCTGACGTCGGGGGCGGTCAGGCGAGGTCGAGACCCGGGTAGAGCGGGTGCTTGTCCAGCATCTCGCCCGAGGAGTCCTTGACCTTGTCGGCCACCCCGTCGGCAAGGACGTACGACGCCTTCGACGGCGCGCCCGCCTTCGTGGTGCCGGGCTGGGTGTTCTGCAGGACGTGCACGATCAGCTCGGCGACGTTGTCGAACTCGTCGTGCCCGAAGCCGCGGGTGGTCAGCGCGGGGGTGCCGAGCCGGACGCCGGAGGTGTACCAGGCGCCGTTCGGGTCCGAGGGCACCGAGTTGCGGTTGGTGACCACACCGGCGTCGAGCAGGGCCGACTCGGCCTGGCGGCCGGTGAGGCCGAACGACGACACGTCGAGCAGGACCAGGTGGTTGTCGGTGCCGTCGGTGACCAGCTTGGCGCCGCGGCTCTTGAACCCCTCGGCCAGCGACTGGGCGTTGTCGGCGACCTGCTGGGCGTAGGTCCGGAATGCCGGCTGCCGGGCCTCGGCGAGCGCGACGGCCTTGGCCGCCATCACGTGCGACAGCGGACCACCGAGCACCATCGGGCAGCCGCGGTCGACGCTCGGGGCGTACTCCTCGGTGGCCAGCACCATGCCGCCGCGCGGGCCGCGCAGCGACTTGTGGGTGGTGGTGGTGACGACGTGGGCGTGCGGGACCGGGTCCTCGTCGCCGGTGAAGACCTTGCCGGCGACCAGACCGGCGAAGTGGGCCATGTCGACCATCAGGGTCGCGCCGACCTCGTCGGCGATCTCGCGCATCTTGGCGAAGTTCACGCGGCGCGGGTACGCCGAGTAGCCCGCGACCAGGATCAGCGGCTTGAACTCCTTCGCCTTGGCCCGGACGACGTCGTAGTCGAGCAGGCCGGTCTCGGGGTCGGTGCCGTACTGCTGCTGGTGGAACATCTTCCCGCTGATGTTCGGGCGGAAGCCGTGGGTGAGGTGGCCGCCGGCGTCCAGGCTCATCCCGAGCAGGCGCTGGTTGCCGAGCTCCTTGCGCAGCGACTCCCAGTCGGCGTCGGTGAGCTCGTTGACGTTCTTCTTCTCCGCCTTCTCCAGCCACGGACCCTCGACCCGGTGGGCGAGGATCGACCAGAAGGCGACCAGGTTGGCGTCGATGCCGGAGTGCGGCTGCGCGTAGGCGTACTCGGCGCCGAACAGCTCGCGGGCGTGCTCGGCGGCGAGCGTCTCCACGGTGTCGACGTTCTGGCAGCCAGCGTAGAAGCGGTGGCCGACGGTGCCCTCGGCGTACTTGTCGCTGAACCAGGTCCCCATCGTCAGCAGCACGGCCGGCGACGCGTAGTTCTCGCTGGCGATCAGCTTCAGCGAGCCCCGCTGGTCGGCCAGCTCCTTGCGGGTCGCGTCGGCGATCCGGGGCTCCACCGAGGCGATGACCTCGAGAGCTTGGGAGTAGGCGCTGCTGGTGAGGGCGTCGAGGTCACTCATGGCGCTCAGCCTACGGCTCCCGGCAGGGGCACCCGCATCACGGACGACTGCGTCCCGGTGTGACCTGGGCCGCATCGACGCCTGCCCCCAGGCGGCACCGCCGCACGGCGTCTCACATGGTGGAGTGCAGTCTCACATCATGAGAAGCGCGCTTGTGGGCAGGCGGTCCGGGGACTGAGACTCCTTGACATGGTCTCCGCTGCTACCCATGCGTTCCTCGTGGTCCGACGCCACGTGGACCTCGGTCGCACGCGCAGCTCGATGTGTTGGCGCTGAGCCAGGCCCCGTCTCCACGACCCGCCCCGCGCGCCGACATCGCGCGCCTCCTCAGCGAAGGACGCACTTCTTCATGCCCGACCTCCGGTTCAAGCCCCAGCCGCCGCAGCACACCGAGATCCCCCGCCCCAAGAAGGGCGAGGGCCAGTGGGCGCTCGGCTACACGGAGCCGCTGAACAAGAACGAGCAGTCCAAGAAGGACGACGACCCGCTCAACGTGCAGGCGCGGATCCTGCACATCTACTCCAAGCGCGGCTTCGACTCCATCGACCCGGCCGACCTGCGCGGTCGCTTCCGCTGGATGGGCCTCTACACCCAGCGCGCCCCGGGCTTCGACGGCGGCAAGACCGCGATGCTCGAGGAGGAGGAGCTGGACGACCGCTACTTCATGATGCGGGTCCGCTCCGACGGCAAGCTCCTGGACGCGGCGACCGTGCGGGCCCTCGGCACCATCGGGCGCGACTACGCACGCGACACCGCCGACGTCACCGACCGCGAGAACATCCAGTACCACTGGATCCGCATCGAGGACGTGCCCGCGATCTGGGAGGTCCTAGAGAGCGCCGGTCTGAGCACCCTCGAGGCCTGCGGCGACTCGCCGCGACCCTTCCTCGGCTCCCCCGTCGCGGGTGTCGCCAAGGACGAGATCATCGACGGCACCTCGGCGCTCGACGAGATCTACCGCCGCTTCATCGGCAGCCCCGAGTTCTCGAACTTCCCCCGGAAGTTCAAGACCGCGCTGACCGGCCACCCCGGCCACGACGTCTCGCCGGAGACCAACGACATCTCCTTCGTCGGCACCGTGCACCCCGAGCACGGCCCGGGCTTCGACCTGTGGGTCGGCGGCGGCCTGTCGACCAACCCGATGCTGGCCAAGAAGCTCGGCGTCTGGATCCCTCTGGACGAGGTCGCCGACGCCTGGGAGGGCGTGGCCGGCATCTTCCGCGACTACGGCTACCGCCGGCTGCGCTCGCGCGCCCGGCTGAAGTTCCTGGTCCAGGACTGGGGCGTCGAGAAGTTCCGCGAGGTCCTCGAGAAGGAGTACCTCGGGCGCGAGCTCGTCTCCTGCGAGTCCCCCGCCTCCCCCGTCGGCCACCGCGACCACATCGGCGTCCACGAGCAGCAGGACGGCAAGCGGTACGTCGGCGTCGCGCCGACCGCGGGCCGCGTCTCCGGCACCCTGCTGCTGCAGCTCGCCGACCTGATCGAGGAGTACGGCGTCGCCGGCGCGCGGCTCACGCCGTACCAGAAGATCGTGCTGATCGGCGTCGACCCCGAGAAGGTCGAGGAGCTGGTCGTCCGGCTCGACGAGATCGGCCTCTCGGCCCGCCCGTCGAACTGGCGCCGCAACACGATGGCCTGCACCGGTATCGAGTTCTGCAAGCTGGCCATCGTCGACACCAAGAACCGCGCCCGTGACCTGGTCGCCGAGCTGGAGCGTCGCTTCCCCGAGCTCGACGTGCCGATCACGGTCAACGTCAACGGCTGCCCCAACGCCTGCGCCCGCACCCAGGTCGCCGACATCGGTCTCAAGGGCCAGCTGGTGATGGCCGACGGCGAGCAGGTCGAGGGCTTCCAGGTCCACCTGGGCGGCGCGACCGGCCTGCAGGCCAACTTCGGCCGCAAGCTGCGCGCCCACAAGGTCACCAGCGCGGGCCTCGACGACTACGTCACCAACGTGGTCACCGCGTTCCTCGCCGACCGCGCCGACGGCGAGTCGTTCACCGAGTGGGTCCAGCGCGCCGACGAGGACCTGCTGCGCGGCGAGAAGTCGCTGGAGTCGATCCCGTCATGAGAACTCCCCACGTGAACACTCGCTTCGCTCGGTTCCCGCGGGGGCCCCGAAATGACTGAGCGCGCCGTGCCGTTCCACTGCCCGTTCTGCGGCGAGCAGGACCTGCGCCCGCACGAGGTCGTCTCGGATGCTGGCGAGGTCAGCTCCCCTCACGGTTCCTGGGAATGCCGCGGCTGCCTGCGCGCCTTCCACCTGAAGATGCTCGGCTTGATCCGACCTTCCCAGGGAGTGAACCGATGACCGCCGCGACCACCACGACCGCCCGCAACGCCCGCGGGGTGCAGACCGAGGGCCGCTCGCCCGAGGAGCTGCGCGAGCTGGTGTCCCACTGGGGCGCCGAGCTGGAGCTGGCGCCGGCCGAGGTCATCGTCGAGTGGGCGGCCGCGACCTTCGGGGAGCGGTTCTGCGTGACGTCGTCGATGGGCGACGCCGCGCTGGCGCACCTGGTCTCCCAGGTCGTGCCCGGGGTCGACGTGCTGTTCCTCGACACCGGCTACCACTTCATCGAGACCGTGGGCACCCGCGACGCCGTCGAGGCCACCATGAACCTCAACCTGATCTCGATCACGCCGGTGCAGAGCGTGGCCGAGCAGGACGCGGCGTACGGCAAGGACCTCTACAAGACCGACCCCGACCTGTGCTGCAAGCTCCGCAAGGTGCAGCCGCTGGCCGATCGGCTCGAGAACTACGACGCCTGGGCCACCGGGCTCCGCCGCGCCGAGACCCACAACCGCGTCATCGCGCCGGTCATCGGCTGGGACGCCAAGAAGGGCAAGGTCAAGGTCTCGCCCCTGGCGCGCTGGTCCGACGAGCAGATGGAGCGCTACATCGCCGAGAACGGCGTGCTCGTCAATCCGCTCGTCTACGACGGCTACCCGTCGATCGGCTGCGCCCCGTGCACCCGACGCGTCGCCCCCGGCGAGGACCCGCGCTCGGGCCGCTGGGCCGGCACCAACAAGACCGAGTGCGGGATCCACTCGTGACCCGCGCGCTGCCATCCCCCATCGCGGACAACGTGGTCCGTCGTACCCCTGCACACCCGAGGAGGCTGCCCTGATGGCTGCTCCCGCCCTGGTGGCCCTGGCTCACGGCTCCCGTGACCCGCGGTCCGCCCGCACCATCACCGCCCTGGTCGACGAGGTCCGCGCGATGCGCCCGGACCTGCGCGTCGAGCAGGCGTTCCTGGAGCTGTCGAAGCCGTCGTTCCAGACGGTCGTCGACCGGCTCGTGAAGGCCGGGCACGACGAGATCGTCGTCGTGCCGCTGCTGCTGACGGAGGCCTACCACGCCAAGGTCGACGTCCCGTCCGCCGTGGCCGCCGCCGGTGCCCGGCACCCGGGCCTGCGCATCCGCGCGACCTCGATCCTCGGCCTCGAGGCCTGCTTCCTGGAGGTCCTCGACGTCCGACTGCGCGAGGCGCTGCGGGTCGCCCGGGTCCGCGAGCTCGACGCCCTGGTGCTGGCCGCCGCCGGCTCCAGCGACGCGCTCGCCAACCAGGCCGTCGCCCGGCTCGCCCGCGTCTGGGGCTCCCACCACAAGCTCCCCGTGACCGCGGCGTTCGCGTCCAGCTCCCCGCCCGCCACGGGCGAGGCCGTGCGCGCCTTCCGGGCCGAGGGCCGCCGCCACATCGCGGTCGCCTCGCTGTTCCTGGCGCCCGGCTTCCTCCCGGACCGAGCCGCCGAGCTCGCCGTCGAGGCGGGCGCGATCGCCGTGTCGGAGCCGCTCGGCGCGCACCCCGAGGTCGCCCGCACCATCCTGGCCCGCTACGCCGTCGGCGCCGTCGAGCTCGTCCCCGTCTGACCCGGTCCTTCCCGCCGAGTCAGCACCAGTGGTGGGCCGAGTCAGCACCACTGGTGCCGACTCGGCGCGCAGTTTCTGCTGACTCGGCCTATCCGACCAGGTGGTCGCGGAGGCGGGTGAGGTCGGCGGCGGGATCCGCGGTGATGCCCCCGTGCACCGGGCCGGGCTGCAGGACGGTGCTCTTAGGCGCCTTCAGGAAGCCGAAGCGCTGGCTGGTGGGCTTCCCGGCCGCGGCTCCCCCACGCCGGTCGCCCGCGCAGACGCCCGCGACGAAGTCGAGCGCGTCGCAGACCCGGTCGAGGTCCAGGCCCGGGGCGAACGCCGCGAGCCGGTCGCGGTCGACCTCCCACGCGACGTCGAGGAAGTCGGTCGCCTGGCAGTAGAGCACCACGCCGACGTTGAGGAACTCCTCGCGGTCGACGCGCGGGACGCAGCGCAGCACGACGTACTGATAGGACAGCGAGGTCACGCGACGACCTCCGGCAGCCACTGGCGGGTGGCGAGGCGAGCGGCCAGGAACTCGACGTACGACGCCCGCACGGCGTCCGGGGTCTCCGCCCCCGGGACCGGCTCCAGCCACTCGTCCGGAACGAGGGACAGCACCTCCGGGAGGTCGTCGGCCGAGAGCCGCTCCCGCACCTCGGCATCGGCCGCGGGCACGCCGCCGGCGTACCGCTCGAGGACGTGGTCGGTGAGGTCCCACGGCTGCGCGGCGAAGCGTGCCGCGGCGCCCTCCTTGGTCAACGACCCGCCCGGCCATGCGTGGTGGAAGTAGAGCGAGGCACCGTGGTCGATCACCCAGAGGTCTCCGTGCCACACCAGCAGGTTCGGGTTGCGCCAGGACCGGTCGACGTTCGCGCAGAACGCGTCGAGCCACAGGACCCGCGCAGCGACGTCCGGGCCCGTCGGGACCTCTCCGTCGTACCCGAAGGAGCCCGGGAGGAAGTCCACCCCGAGGTTAAGGCCGATGCTCGCCCGGAGCAGGTCCTGGACCTCCTCGTCGGCCTCGTAGCGCGCGATCTCGGCGCCCAGCTCCAGCGCGACCAGGCGCGGGGTCCGCAGCCCGATGCGCCGGGCGAGCTCGGCCACGATCGTCTCGGCGACCAGCACCCGGAGGCCCTGCCCGGCCCCCCGGAACTTGCAGACGTAGGTCCCGAGGTCGGCCGCCTCGACGATGCCCGGGAGGCTGCCGCCCTCGCGCAGCGGGGTGACGTAGCGGGTCACTGGCACGGTCGGAATCACGGCGCAACCCTAGGTGAGTGTCGAACTGCGTAAGAAGTCCGTTTAGGGGGCGTCTTCCGGAGGTAAAGAACTGTCGGCGGCTCGGGACGCCGCCTCCTCCCAGACTCGTAGAACGGACACACCCTTGCGCGTACGTCGTCTTCTCGCCGCCGTCGTCACGACCGGCCTGATCGCCCCCACCGCTGTCATCGTCGCCTCCACGGCGCCCGCTTCCGCAGCCACCGCCACCTCGATCGTCAGCGGCAGCCAGGGCCGCGGCTGGATCAAGGTCAACGACTACTCCTCCCAGGCCGGCGCGCCCGTGGCCGGCACCGACCAGGTGTCGTTCTCGATCAACGTGAAGGGTGCCGACGGCAAGCAGGTCTACGACGGCAGCCTCGTCGTGCAGCAGCTGGCGGCCGGTTCCCGCTCGTGGCAGACGATCGCCACGTCGTCGAGCGCCTACCTGTACAAGTCGGTCGACATCAAGATCTCGGCGCAGTACCGCGTCTTCTACTCCGGCACGGCCGAGTACGCCCCGACCGGTGCGTCCGTCGGCACCGTGAAGGCCCAGCGCAAGCTGACCATCAACGGGATGAGCGGCAAGCGCGCCGGCTTCAAGGGCAAGGTCGCCCCGAAGGCGAAGATCAAGATCATCGTCCAGAAGAAGGTCGGCAAGAAGTTCAAGAAGTACAAGACCGTCCGCAGCAACCGGAAGGGCCGCTTCACCGTCGTCCTCCCCGCTCCGAGCCGCGGCAAGTTCGTCTGGAAGATCACCTTCAAGGGCAGCAAGGGCTACACGAGCAGCGTCATCAAGGGCTCGACGTACCGTCGCTGACCTCGCTCAGCACTGACTGACTGACCGAACGGGTCAGGCGATCGGCTCCTCGCCGGTCAGCCTGGCCCGTTCGTGCGTCACGTCGAAGTCGGCCGACGGCCACTGCGGGTCCAGGCCGCGCAGCGCCTCGAGGAGCAAGCGGCCGACGGCCAGGTCGCGGTACCACTTGCGGTCGGCCGGGACGACGTACCACGGCGCCGCCTCGGTGCTGGTGCGCTCCAGGGCGATCTCGTAGGCCTCCCGGTAGGCGGGCCAGTGCGCGCGCTCGTCGATGTCGCCGGGGTTGAACTTCCAGTGCTTGGCCGGGTCGTCGAGCCGGGCCAGCAGCCGCTCCTTCTGCTCGTCGGCCGAGATGTGCAGCATCACCTTCACCAGCGTGGTGCCCGACTCGACCAGCCGGCGCTCGAAGTCGACGATGGCGTCGTAGCGGCGCTCCAGCTCCTCCGCCGGTGCGAGCCCGTGCACCCGCGCGATCAGCACGTCCTCGTAGTGGGAGCGGTCGAAGACCCCGAGGTAGCCCGCTCCGGGCACCGCCCGCTCGATGCGCCACAGGAAGTCATGGGCCCGCTCCTCCGCGGTCGGGGCCTTGAACGAGGTGATCCGGACGCCCTGGGGGTCGACCAGCCCCACGGTGCGCCGCAGGGTGCCGCCCTTGCCGGAGGTGTCCATCCCCTGCAGCACCAGCAGCACCCGGCGCGACCCGCCCGAGCGGCCCTCGGCGAAGAGCCGCTCCTGCAGGTCCGCCAGCTCCTCGCCGAGCTCGGCCAGCGCCGCCTGCCCGGCGGACTTGCCGTGCGCGAAGCCCGGCGTCGCGTCGGTCGCGACCGCGGACAGGTCGACGGCACCCGTCGGGACGCGCAGCAGGTCGCCGGTCGTCGGCGTGCCGGCCATCAGTGGGCCTGCCCGCCGCGTCGGTCGACGAGCGGCGGCTCGGACGACCAGGGGAAGTTGATCCACCGGTCGGTACGGCGCCAGACGTAGTCGGCGCTCACGACGGTCCACGGCTTCTCGTAGATGACGGCGGTCCGCGCCTCGGCGACGTGGTCGGCGCAGAACTCCTGCACGATCTCCAGGGTCTTGCCCGAGTCGGCGACGTCGTCGGCGATCAGCACCTTGAGCCCCGAGAGGTCGACGGCCTGCGGCGTCGGCGGCAGCATGATCGGGACGTCGAGGCGCTGGTCGACGCCGGTGTAGAACTCCACGTTGACCGCGGAGAGGTTCTTCACGTCCAACGCGTAGCCGAGGCCCATGCCCAGGCCCAGTCCCCCTCGCGCGATCGAAAGCACCAGGTCGGGCTCATAGCCGGAGTCGACGACCTGTTGGGCCAGGTCGCGGACGGCCGTGCCGAACAGCTCGTAGGTCAGGATCTCGCGCTCGTCGTCAGCCACGAGAGCATTCTGGCCCCCGACAGCGGTCAGTCGTCCAGCGCATCCCTTCCCGCCTGGGCCAGTTCGTCCCTGACCACCGCGAACGCGAGCCCCGAGCCGTAGCCCTTGCGGGCCAGCATCCCGACCAGGCGACGGGTGGCGACAACGTCGTCGACGCGGGTGAGGGTGCGCAGCTTCTTGCGCACCAGCGCCCGCGCGGCCTGCTCCTCGTCGTCGGGGTCGATCTCGTCGAGGGCCTCGCGGGCCACCTCGTCGTCGATCCCCTTGCGCCGCAGCTCCTGGGCGAGGGCCCGCTTGGCGAGCGCCCGACCGCCGCCGGCGCCCCGGCTGGCCACCCAAGAGCGGGCGAAGGCCCCGTCGTCGACCAGGCCGACCTCCTCGAAGCGGTCGAGGAGGCGGGTCGCCACGTCGGTCGGGACGTTCTTGGCCGCCAGCTTGTCGCTGAGCTGCTGGCGGCTGCGGGCCTGGCCGGTGAGCTGATCGAGCAGGATCTTGCGGGCCACCGACTCGGGGTCGGCGTCCGGGCCGGCCGCCACCGGGTCGGGCGGCGGAGGTGACGCCGGGGTGGACGCGCGGCGGGTCCACGCGTCCACCCCGACGGAGACGTCGCCGGCCCATGAGGGGGCGGGTCGGTCGTCGTGCATGCCGTCTCTCCCGTCGTACGACGCAGCGCGCACGGCGCTGCTTCTCGGCTCACCGGGTTTCGAGGCTCGGGCCTAGCGGCCCTCACACCTCAACCACCGCACGAGGCTCGGGCCTAGCGGCCCTCACACCTCAACCACCGCACGAGGCTCGGGCCTAGCGGCCCTCACACCTCAACCGGCGGGACCTCAGAAGTCGTCGACGCCGACCGGCTCGTCGGACAGGGCCTCGGCGGGCGCGTCGGCCTGGGGGCCGACGCCGAGCTTCTCGAGGATCTTCTTCTCCAGCTCGTTGGCCAGGTCGGGGTTGTCCTTGAGGAACTTGCGCGAGTTCTCCTTGCCCTGGCCGAGCTGGTCGCCGTCGTAGGTGTACCAGGCGCCGGCCTTGCGGACGATGCCCGCCTCGACGCCGACGTCGATCAGGCCGCCTTCGCGACTGATGCCCTTGCCGTACATGATGTCGAACTCGGCCTGCTTGAACGGCGGCGCGACCTTGTTCTTGACGACCTTGACCCGGGTCCGGTTGCCGACCATGTCGGTGCCGTCCTTGAGCGTCTCGATGCGGCGCACGTCGAGACGGACCGAGGAGTAGAACTTCAGCGCCCGGCCACCGGTCGTGGTCTCCGGGGAGCCGAACATCACGCCGATCTTCTCGCGCAGCTGGTTGATGAAGATCGCGGTGGTCTTGGAGTTGTTGAGCGCACCGGTCATCTTGCGCAGCGCCTGGCTCATCAGCCGGGCCTGGAGGCCGACGTGGCTGTCGCCCATCTCGCCCTCGATCTCGGCCCGGGGCACCAGCGCCGCGACGGAGTCGATGACGATCAGGTCGAGCGCACCCGAGCGGATCAGCATGTCGGCGATCTCGAGCGCCTGCTCACCGGAGTCGGGCTGCGAGACCAGCAGCGCGTCGGTGTCGACGCCGAGGGCCTTGGCGTAGTCGGGGTCGAGCGCGTGCTCGGCGTCGATGAAGGCCACGATGCCGCCGGCGGCCTGGGCGTTGGCCACCGCGTGCAGCGCGACCGTCGTCTTGCCGGAAGACTCCGGACCGTAGACCTCGACCACCCGGCCGCGGGGCAGGCCACCGAGGCCCAGCGCGACGTCGAGCGCGATCGATCCGGTCGGGATGACCTCCAGGGGGGCGCGCGTCTCGTCGCCGAGGCGCATCACCGAGCCCTTGCCGAACGACTTCTCGATGTTCAGCAGGGCGGCGTCGAGGGCCTTGTCGCGATCTCCAGCCATGGCCGGACCTTCTTTCCTAGCTCGTCGGGTGTCAGGCACGTCGGCGACGCTAGAGCGGTCCACCGACAACGCCTGATCAGCGCTGCCGAGGCTGTGGAGAACCCGTTCCGGCGTCATGCCTGTGGACACAACCTAGCCCGAACACGTGTTCGATCGCGACACCGACACGCGCGTGTCGCCCGGGGTTCAGCGATCGCGCTCCGGCAGCCCGAGCGCCGCCCAGACCGCGGCCCAGACCTCCTTGGGCGGCACCCCGGCGTCCAGCGCCTCCTGCGCGGTGCGACCACCGAGGGCGCCCATGACGAACTGGCTCGCCCACGAGGGGGCGTACGACGCGCCCAGCGCGTCCTCCATCCGGGACCAGAACTCCGTGTGCCTCACGCCGGTGAAGCGTACGGCGCCCCGCCGACTCAGCGACGCCGGGCCAGCAGGTCCAGCCAGCGCTCGCCGCGCGAGCCGGTGCCGTATCCGCGCTGCTCGACGTGCCAGCCCGCTGCCTCGACGACGGCCGTGAGCCCGTTCTCGGACCAGTAGGTGAACCGGCGCGGGGCCGTGACGCTGCCGTGGGTCGACCAGCCCTCTCCCGTGCCCTCCTTGACCGCCAGGTGCAGCACACCGCCGTCCCGGGTCGCCGCCGCCAGCCGGCGCAGCACCACCGGCAGGTCCCCTCGCGCGACGTGCAGGAGCGAGGCGCTCGCCCACACCCCGTCGTACGGCGTGCCGGGACGGACGGGGTCATCGAGCCCGTCGGTCAGCGGGTCCAGGACGTCGGCCTCGTGGCCCTCGGCGCGCAGCAGCTCGACGAAGCCGGTGCTGACGTCGGTGCGCCGCACGCTCAGCCCGACCGCCTCCAGCGCCGCGGCGTCGCGACCCGGCCCGCTGCCGATCTCGAGCACTCGCGCGCCCCTGCCGACGGCAGCCGCGAACCGCTCGCGGAGGTGGGCCACCGCGTCGTCGAGATCGGCGGTGGCGACGCCGTAGGCGGCCGCGTGGGCGTCGTACGCCGCCCGGGTCGCCCGGGCGGCCGCGTCCCGGACGTCGTGCGCGTGGTGCACGAGGTCGTGCAGGTGGTAGCGCCCGAGGGTCTCGACGGTGAAGACCGCACCGTTGCTGCGCCGCCCGGAGCGGGACCAGGCGTCGGTGGGCACGGCGTCGTACTGGTCGGCGACGGTCTCGGCGGCCGCGACCAGCTCGCCGGCGACGACAGCGGGGTCCTGGAGGTCGTAGCGCTCGGCGACGGCGGTCTCGTCCTGGTCCCAGTTGGCGAAGAGCGGGTCGTCCTGGTCGAGCATCAGCGCGAGGCGCTCGCTGAAGACACGCTGCACGTCGCGCACGTGGCAGGCGTACTCCAGCACCGACCAGACGTCCGGGCCGGGGCGGGCCGCCGCGTCCGGCGCGGCCAGGAGCACCGGCCAGAGCGCGGCGTTGCCCCGGACCAGGTCGCCCAGCTCCGTGCGGTCGGGGTCCTCGGCGACGTAGCCGCACTCCGGGCAGGGGTGCTGCAGGACCCAGGTCCAGTCCTTGGTGTCGGGCTCGATCGCGCTCATGGGGAGATCCTCGCGGTCCTCGAGGAGGAGGGCCACGGACTTCCTGCCAACCTCCGTCGGGAAGCCGCCAGGATCAGGCGCCCGCCCCGTCGTCCTCGGCGTGCGCACGCCAGCGCCGTCGTACGGCGACCTCGCGCGCGACCTGCTCGACGAGCTCGGCGGCCCGCTCGGCGGCGGCGCGCGGCAGCTTCAGGGCGTACGGGTCCTCCCGGAGCGGCAGACCCGAGCGGGCGCCGACGACCAGCACCCGGAACACCGGCCGGCCCTTGCGGGTGTGGACCAGCTCGGCCCCGACCAGGTCGTCCCAGAGGACCTCCTGGACCGGCTCGACCCCGCGCCGGGCGGCGCCGGCCACCGAGCGGGTGAAGGTGAGGCCCTCGAGCGTCACGTCGATGCGGGCGCTACGACCCGCGAGGTGAGTGACCGGCACGACCTGAGTCCAGCACATCCAGGTGAACGACTCCTCCGACGACGGCGGAGAATGGGCCCATGCCTGTGCGCTCCGCCACTCCCGCCGACCTGCCCGCGATCAAGGCGATCTACGACGGGCAGGTCGCCGGCGGCATCGCGACCTTCGACCTGGAGCCGCCGCCGGTGTCGTACTGGGAGCACCGCCTGGCCAGCACCGACCGCGGCGACCACCTGCTCGTGGCTGACGAGGACGGCGTCGTCGGCTACGCCTACTCGTCCGCCTACCGCCCGCGGCCGGCGTACCGCCACACCCGCGAGACCTCCGTGTACGTCGACCCGGCCGCCCACGGCCGCGGCCTCGGCCGGGCGCTGTACGACGAGCTGCTGCGCCGCCTGCGCACGGACGGGATGCGGACCGCCGTGGCCGTGGTCGCGCTGCCCAACCCGGGCAGCCGGGCGCTGCACCGGGCGTGCGGGTTCGAGCCGGTGGGGGTGCTGCGCGAGGTCGGGCACAAGTTCGACCGCTGGATCGACACGGAGTGGTGGCAGATCGCCCTGGCGGGGTAGACCTCCCCTCGTGCCGATCCCCCGCCGTCCTCTCGCGATCGCCGCTCCCCTCGTCGCGCTGCTGCTCGCCGCCTGCGCCGTCCGCGGCGGCGCGCAGACCGTCACGGACTTCGAGGACTGGCTCGCCGAGCACCCCTTCGAGGGCATGGCGGTGGCGGACGCGACGAGCGCGGAGGCGCTGCCGTTCGCGGGCAGCGCCGACATCACCGTGACCGTGGCGGGCACCGACGTCGGCGCGGCCGCAGCGCACGTCTGCGACTTCGACCCGCCGGGAGCGGCCACCCTGGCGCTGTCGGTGTCCGCCGACGGGCTCGCCGTGCCCGTCGACTGCGACGATCCGGCGGCCAGCGCGACCACCTGGGAGGTGGTGGCCGGGATCGACGGTCTCACCGACGTCGCGATCGCGGCGCCCGAGACCGTCGCGGTCTTCGACGACACCGAGGCCGCCCTCGCCGGCTGGGACGCGCTGCGTCGACTGCGGTCCGCGTCGTACACGGTCGAGGGGCCGACCTGGGTCCTCACCGACCGGCCGGGCACCAGCGCGGCGGCCCGGGCCGTCGCGCGCGACGCGCTGTCCTCGATCTACATCGTCGAGCGGGTGAGCGTCCTCCCCGCCACCGAGTCCGGGCCCGAGCACGTCGATGTCGAGGTGGCCTTCGACGCCCCGCTGCTGGAGCGCGAACTGCTGACCGGGCACCCGGAGCGACGCGACCTCGTCACGGTCCGGGAGGGAGCCCGGGTGGGCGGCCAGACGCCATAGCCCGTCCGGGCCTGGTTCCCGCTGGGGTCCCGGCGCAGGCTGGACGTCCGAGACGGGAGAGGGACGAGGTGGTCGCGATGCACCCGAGCGTGGTGGAGCGCCTGCAGCACGGCGTCGACGAGGCGGCGACGCTCGCCTGCCGGGCCCTGCTGGAGCTGCAGGAGCACCGGCGGTCGCCGGACCCGCGGATGCGAGCGGCGTACCACGCCGTGCACGACCTCATCGGCGATCTCGGCAGCCTGCGGATCGGACTCGCCGTCCTGGAGGAGGACCCGGCTCAGGTGAGCAGCAGCGCGTCCAGCCGCCGTCGTACGACGAGCAGCCCGACCAGGCCCATCACCAGCAGGTAGACCACCGAGATCGCCGAGTCCCACGAGAGCGCGCCGGTGGTGAGCTCGCGGCAGAGCACCACCCCGCGGTAGAGCGGCGTGCACTCGACCACCCAGCGCAGCCAGCCGTCGAAGGCGGTGACCGGGAAGAAGGTCGCGGAGAAGAGGAACAGCGGGACCTGGACGAGGGTGACCTTGTCGAAGTCCTGCCACGAGGTCATGTAGGTGGTCAGCGCCATGCACACCGCGCTGAACGCGAAGCCGATCAGCAGCGCGGCCGGGAAGGCCAGCACCGCCCACCACGAGTCGATCAGCCCCATCGCCAGCATGACCAGCAGGAAGGCCAGCGAGTAGCTCCCGCCGCGCAGCTGGCCCCACAGGATCTCCGAGCGCGCGATGTCGCCGGTGGTGAGCGGGGTGGCGAGCAGCTGGTCGTAGAGCTTGATGAACTTCAGCTTGAAGAACACGTTGAAGGTCGAGTCGAGCAGCGCGCCGTTGAACGCCGAGGCCGCGAGCATCGCCGGGGCGACGAACTCGGCGTACGGCACCTGGCGGCCGTTGAACTCGAAGGTGTCGATGAGCTGCCCGACGCCGATGCCGATGGACAGCAGGTAGAGGACGGGCTCCAGGAAGCCGGTCAGGAAGAGCTTCCAGGCGTCCTTGTAGACGAGGTAGTTGCGCAGCACCAGCAGGCGCATCGCCTGGGTGCTCGACAGCGGCTGGACGGCGCTCACGAGACCAGCCGCTTCCGCAGCCCGGCCAGCGCCCAGAACCAGCCGGCGACCAGCAGCACCACCAGCACCGTCACGTTGACCGCGGCCGTCGACCAGTCGACGGTGTCGAGGCAGAACATCCGCGACAGGTTCACGCCGTGCCACAGCGGCGTGAGGCGCGCGGCCCAGGCACCGACGTGGCCGAGGTTCTCGACCGGGAAGAACGCGCCCGAGAACAGGAACAGCGGGAACACCCCGATCCGGAACAGCACCCCGAAGGCCTGCTCGTCCTCGAGCCGGGCGGTGAACCCGTAGACCCACACCGCGAACGCCATCCCGACCAGCACCTGCGAGGCGAACGCGACGAACGGGCCCCACCACGACTCGAAGACGCCGAACGGCGCCAGCACCAGCATGTAGACGCCGCAGGTGGTGACCAGCCGGAACAGCACGAAGGTCATCGTCGCGCCGGCGAGGTGCTGGACCTGCAGCGGCGTCGCGAGCATCGAGTCGTAGACGCGCTGCCACTTGATCAGCCCCATGACGGGGTACGTCGTCTCCCCCACCGCCGTCTGCATGGCGTGCGCGGCGACCAGTCCCGGCACCACGAAGGCGAGGTACGACGTCGCGCCCTCCAGCTGGTCGGGGTCACCCTCGATGAAGCCGCCGAGGAGGACGCCCATCGCCACGACGTAGAACAGCGGGGCGACGAAGGAACTGATGACCGACGCGCGCCAGGTGCGCTTGTAGACGGTGAGCCAGTAGTCGGCCTGGCGGCGGACGCCGTCGGCGAGGGCGAGATCGGGCATGGACGTCAGTCCACGAGGGTGCGGCCGGTGAGGCGGAGGAAGACGTCCTCCAGCGAGGAGCGTCGTACGAGCGTGGCGACGGGTGTCAGGCCGCGCTCGTGGACCTTGGCCACCACCTCGTCGCCGTCCTCGCTGTAGACGAGCAGCCGGTCGGGCAGCACCTCGACCCGGTCGCCCAGGTCGGCGACCTTCTCGGCCAGCGCCTCGTGGCTGTCGCCCTCGTCGGCGACGCCGAAGCGCAGCTCGGCGACCTCGCGGGTGGAGTGCTCGCGGATCAGCTGCAGCGGCGAGCCCTCGGCCACGATCCGACCCTTGTCCATGACGACCAGGCGGTCGCAGAGCTGCTCGGCCTCGTCCATGTAGTGGGTGGTGATGACCAGCGTGACGCCGGCCTGCTTGAGCCGGAACAGGCGGTCCCAGAGCACGTGCCGGGCCTGCGGGTCGAGACCGGTGGTGGGCTCGTCGAGGAGCAGCAGGTCGGGGCGGTTGACCAGGCTGCGGGCGATGGTCAGCCGGCGCTTCATGCCGCCGGAGAGGTCCTCGACCTTCGCCTTGGCCTTCTCCGTCAGCTGCACGAACTCCAGCAGCTCGTCGACCCGGTCGTTCACCTCGCCCTTCGGGATCCCGAAGTAGCGGCCGTAGATGTAGAGGTTGTCGCGCACGTTCAGCTCGACGTCGAGGGTGTCCTCCTGCGGGCACACGCCGAGCCGACCGCGGATCGCCGGGCCGTCGACCGCGGGGTCCATCCCGAGGATGCGCAGCTCACCCCCGCTGACCGGCGAGACCGCGGCGACCATCCGCATCGTCGAGGACTTGCCGGCGCCGTTGGGGCCGAGGAAGCCGAAGGCCTCGCCCCGTCGTACGTCGACGTCGATGCCCTTGACGGCCTCGAACTCCGCGCCGGGCTTGCCGAAGGTCTTGCGCAGGCCGCGCGCCAGGACCATGGAGTCCGGATCCACCGAGATGTCGGGCACGGGCAGCACCCTAAGCCCGGGTGAGCGCTTGACGGTGAACCTCGTCCGCGCGACCGCACCGGAAGCAGTGTCGGGACCCACGACGCCGCTGGGTGGGCGGGAGCGCCGCGGGCTCAACCCTCGGACAGGCCGAGCCGCAGCACGATCTCCTCGGCCGCCTCCACGGCGGTCAGGTCGGTGTTGTCGATGCGCAGGTGCGGATGGTCGAGCGGGAACGGCAGGTCCGGTCCCGTCGAGAGCCGGTAGCGCCGGCCCCAGTCGACGAGGTGCTCCCGGGCCCAGGCGACGTCCCGCTTCGAGGGCTTGGCCGCCAGCCGCAGCTCGGTGCCCTCGCGCGCGAGCCGGGTCGCCTCGTCGGCGTACAGCTCGACGAAGTCGACGCGACCTCCGGCCGCGACGACCAGGTCGACGACGCCCGCGACGTAGGCCGTGTCCTCGGGGACGTCGAGACCCCACGCGTAGGTGAAGACGAGGCCCGGCAGTCCGCTGGCCAGCGCCTCCTCCAGGATGCGGCGCCGGAACTCCTCCTTCAGCGTCTCGAAGGCCGGAGTGCCCCAGTCGAAGACCTCGAGCAGGGGCTCGATGGTGGCGTGGTTGTGGAGGAGCCGGTACGGCGTCCGCGCAGCGACCTCCCGGCCGACGGCGAGCTTGCCGACGGCCTGCGGGCCGAACAGGAGGACCAGGTGCACGCCTCCAGCGTGTCAGGCGGTCGCCACCGATTTCCCGCTGATCGCCTCGGCGGTGAGCTCGATCGAGCGCAGCCGGCTCTCCGTGTCGGGCGCCTGGTGGGCGGTGATCAGCTCGTCGGCGTCGACCAGGTCGCGGAAGCCGTGCAGGTACTCGGCGACCTCGGGCGGTGTGCCGAGGGCGACGTAGGCGAACATCTGGTCGACCTGCTGGCCGGCACCGCGGCGCAGCAGGACGTCGGCCTCGACGTCGGAGACCTCCCGACCGCCGGCGAAGAGCGCGACCGCGAACGAGCGGCGCATCGCCTCGTGGCTGGCCCTGGCCTGCTCGACGGTATCGGCGGCGATGACGTTGACCGCGGCGATGACATGGGGCGCGTCCAGCTGGGCCGAGGGGCGGAACTCACGCCGGTACGCCGCCACGGCGGCCTCGAGGGCCTGCGGCGCGAAGTGGCTGGCGAAGGCGTACGGCAGGCCGAGCCGGGCGGCCAGGTGGGCGCCGAACATCGACGAGCCGAGGATGTAGAGCGGCACGTGCGTGCCCTTGCCCGGGGTGGCGTCGACGCCCGGGACCCGCGACTCCCCCGCCAGGTAGGCCTGGAGCTCGAGGACGTCCTCGGGGAACCGGTCCGAGGAGCTCGGATCGCGACGCAGCGCGTACATGGTGTTCTGGTCCGAGCCGGGCGCCCGGCCGAGACCGAGATCGATCCGGCCGGGGTACATCGCCTCGAGCGTGCCGAACTGCTCCGCGATGGTCAGCGGCGCGTGGTTCGGCAGCATCACGCCACCGGCCCCCAGCCGGATCGTGCTGGTGTGGGCACCGACGTGCGAGATCAGCACGCTGGTCGCCGAGGACGCGATGCGCGGCATGTTGTGGTGCTCGGCGTACCAGACGCGCTCGTAGCCGTGGGCCTCCGCGCGCTGCGCGAGCGCGACGCTGGCGGCGATGCTGCTGCCGACGCTCTCGCCCTTGGCGACGGGAGCGAGGTCGAGCACGGACAGCGGGATCTGCATGAGGAGCCTTCCGATCGGGGTCTGCTGCAGGGACAACAACCGTGGGTCCCGCACCCTTCCCGGCTACGGCGCGCCGCGCGGCTCCTGCCAGTCCGCGGCCTCGTCGCCGAGCTCGTCGACCACCAGCAGGTCGTGGCGCACCTGGCCGGCCCGGAACGCCGCGCGCCCGACCATGTGGCTGGCCACGACGCTGGTCGACATCTGCAGCACCACCACGAGCGCCAGGATGCCCAGCGCGGACGGCTCCCGCAGCCTCAGCGCCACCCCCGCCAGGACGAGCACCAGGCCGATCACCTGCGGCTTGGTGGCGGCATGCATCCGACTCAGCAGGTCGGGCAGCCGCAGCACCCCGATCGCGGCGACCAGGGCGAAGCCCGCGCCCGCCAGCAGGCAGGCCGCGGCCAGGGCGTCCGCGACGTCGGTCCAGCTCATCGCTCGGCCCCCCGCTGATCGTCGTCGTCCTCGGCGGCGACGTCGTCGCTGCCGCTGGCGTACCGGGCGATGCTCACCGCGCCGACGAAGCCGACCATGCTCAGCGCAAGCAGCAGCGGCAGGGCGACACTGGAGTCGCTGCTCGCAGCGTGCAGCCCCACCCCGCAGATGGTCACCGCCATCAGCACGTCCAACGCGACGCTGCGGTCGAGGATCGTGGGGCCGACGGTCATGCGGACCAGGAGCAGGACCCCGGCCACGCCCAGCATGGCCGCGGCCAGCGTGATGACGACGCTCATGCGGTCCTCCCGGAGTGGTGGTCGTCGCGTGGCACGAACGCCGCCAGGAAGCGCTGCTCGACCGCGAGGGCCTCGGCGCGGAACCTCTCGGCGCGCGCCCGGTCGGGGGTGTCGAGCACGTGCAGGTAGAGCGTGTGGGTCGAGCGCCGGGCCTCCACGACCACCGAGCCGGGGACCAGCGAGAGGATCGTGGCGACCCCGGTGAGGACGAAGTCCGAGGAGCTCTCGAGGTCGACGGCGACCACCGCGTTGCGCACCGGTCGGCGCCGCAGCACCACCGCCGACACCTGGAGGCTGGCCCGGACGACGTCGACGAGGAACCCGCCCGCCAGCACCGCGAGCGGCCACGGGCGGACCCGCGCGAAGAGGGCGATCGGAGGCAGCGGGAAGACCAGGCAGACACCGACCGCGACCAGGACACCGGACCCGACCACCAGCAGGCTGAGGTCGCGCCAGAGGATCGACCAGACCACGGTCAGCCAGACCACCGACAGGGGCTGGACGGCCCGGTGCCGGGTCGGCCGGGTCGTGCCGTCGCGGCGGGTGCGCATGCGCGGGCTCACGGCTGCTCCCCCTCTGGACCGTCCGGCAGCACGACCTCGACGTACGACGAGGGGTCGAGCAGGTCCTGCGCGGCCCGGTCGGAGTAGGCGAAGAGCGGGCCGGCCACCACCGTCAGCGCCACGCTCAGCGCCACCAGCGAAGCCGCGGGGACGACCATGCTGGCGGGCAGGTGGCGGATGTCCTCCCCGGCCTGGATCAACTGGTGGAAGTCGCGGTCGGAGCGCTCGTCACCGTCACCGCCGAGCCGGCGGGCGTCCTCGATGTCGCCGGTCGAGACCACCCCGGTCGCGGTGTGGACGTGACCCCGGTGCCGGGTCCCCTCGACGACGTCCTCCTGGTGCCCGAGGCTGACCAGGGCCTCGTGCGCCTCCTCGGGGGTGCGCCAGAACGCGACCGCCCAGGTCTTGGCGACGGCGTACAGCGTCAGGAGGCTGGTCAGCACCCCGCCGACGACGAGCACCCAGGCCAGGCCGCTCCCGTGCTGCTGGGCCGCCTGGAGCAGGCCGACCTTGCCGATGAAGCCCGAGAAGGGCGGGATGCCGGCCAGGTTCATCGCCGGGACGAAGAAGAGGACCGCCAGGAACGGGGCGACCCGGGCGAGACCACCCATCCGCAGCAGCGAGGTGGTGCCCGTACGGCGCTCGACCAGTCCGACGATCAGGAACAGCGCGGTCTGCACGGTGATGTGGTGGACGATGTAGAAGATCGTCCCGGAGACGCCGGCCCGGTTGGCCAGCGCGATCCCCAGGACCAGGTAGCCGATGTGGCTGACCAGGGTGAAGGACAGCATCCGCTTGACGTCCGACTGGGCGATCGCGCCGAGGATGCCGATCACCATCGTCAGCAGGGCCGCCCAGAGCAGCAGGTCCGTGAGCGGGCTGTCGGGGAACAGCAGGGTCTGCACGCGCAGGATCGCGTAGACGCCCACCTTGGTCAGCAGGCCCGCGAAGACCGCGGTCACCGGCGCCGGCGCCGTCGGGTAGCTGTCGGGCAGCCAGAACGAGAGCGGGAAGACCGCCGCCTTGATGGCGAAGGTGGTGAGCAGCAGCAGCTGGAGCATCAGCGCGACGTGGTCGGGCAGGTCGGCGATCCGCCCGGCCAGGTGCGCGAGGGTGAGGGTGCCGGTGGCGGCGTACACGACGGCGATCGAGATCAGGAACAGCGTCGAGGACAGCAGGTTCACCAGCACGTAGATGGTGCCGGCCCGGATCCGGGTGGCGGTGCCACCCAGGGTCAGCAGCACGTAGCTGGCGAAGAGCAGCATCTCGAAGCTGACGAACAGGTTGAACAGGTCGCCGGCCAGGAACGCGTTCGCGACACCTGCCACCAGGACCAGGAACGTCGGGTGGTAGATCGAGAGCGGCGCCCCCTCCTCGTCCTCGGTCATGCCCTGGCCGATGGAGTAGCCGAGGACGGCGAGGGTCACCAGCGCGCTGACCAGCAGCATCAGCGCGGCGAGCCGGTCCGCTACAAGGACGATGCCGAGCGACTCGGGCCAGCCGCCGACCCACTGCGTCTGCGGCCCGGACGTGTCGGCCTGCACCAACAGCACCGCTGCGACGGCCACGATGCCGACCAGGACCACGATGCTGACCCAGCGTTGGATCCGGGGGTGGTGGCCGAGGACCAGCGAGACGCCGACGCCCAGCAGGGGCAGCGCGACCGGGAGCGGCACGAGCATGTTCACGGGCGCTCCTCTCGGTCGTCGGGGTGATCGGTGTGTTCGGCGTGGTCGGGGTCGAGCGGCTCGTCCGGCTCCTTCGGGGGGCCGAGCTCGTCGGGCCCCGGCTCCTCGCGCGGGTCGTCGGACCCGTCCGAGTCCGTGACCGCGGCGTACGCCTCCGACGTCACGTCGGCCGTGGCCAGCCGCCGGATGGTGGCGTCCTCGACGTCGTCCTGCACGTCGTCGTGACCGTTGAGCTGCCAGCTGCGGTAGGCCATCGCCAGCACGAAGGACACGGTGGCGAGGGTGATCACGATCGCCGTCAGCACCATGGCCTGCGGGAGCGGGTCCGCCATCGGCTCGCCGCCGCCCTCCCCCACGATCGGCGGCGATCCCGCCGGTCCGCCGGCCACCAGGAAGGCGATGCTGACGCCGTTGCCCATCAGGACCAGCCCGACGAGCACGCGCGAGAGGCTGCGCTCGAGCAGCAGGTAGACCCCGCAGCCCAGCAGCGCCGCCGAGATCAGGATCAGGGTCAGGTTGGCGTCGTTCACGCGGACACCTCCGAGGTGGCGGCGTCGACCGCGCGCCGCTCGCGCAGCACCTGCCGGTCGACGTGCGAGCCGAGGGCCCGGAGCAGGTCGAGGACCAGGCCCACCACCACCAGGTAGACGCCGACGTCGAAGATCGCCGAGCTGACCAGGTGCAGGTCGCCCAGCAGCGGCACGTGCAGGTCGACGACGGCGCTCTGCAGGACCGAGCCGCCGAACGCGAGCGGGGCGAGCGCCGAGACCGCGGCCAGGGCGAGCCCGCTGCCGATCAGCCGGCCGGCGTCGACCGGCGCGGCCTCGTCGAGCTCGTAGCGGCCGCCGGCCAGGTAGCGGATCACCAGCGCGAGCCCGGCGACCATGCCGCCGGCGAACCCGCCGCCGGGATCGTTGTGCCCGGCGATCAGCAGGTAGACCGAGAAGACGATCACGGTGTGGAAGACCATCCGGGTGATGACCTCGAAGATGATCGACCGCTTCTCCGGGGGCAGGGTCCGCGGGGCGGGGAGCCACGCGCGCCGGCCCGGTCGGGTCGTCTGCTTGCGCACCCCGGCCGGGAACGGGATCTGGCTGACCCGCCGGATCCCGGCGCCGCGGGTGTCGATGAAGACCAGGCTGGCGACGCCGGTCGCGGCCGCGACCAGGACGGAGATCTCGCCCAGGGTGTCCCAGGCCCGGACGTCGACCAGGATGACGTTGACGATGTTGTAGCCGCCGCCGTACTCCACCGCCTCGGCGGGCAGGGCGGTCGACACCGGCTCCGCCGTACGGGCGGCGACGCTGACGAGCATGAACCCCGCGGCGGCCACGGCGACGCCGAGGCCGAGGGCCATCCGCCAGTAGCGCTGCCGGCTCAGCGGCCGGTCGGTGAAGTACTGGGGCATCCGGCGCAGCGCGAGCACGAAGACGACGACCGTGAGGGTCTCGACGAGGACCTGGGTGAGCGCGAGGTCGGGTGCCCCGTGCAGCACGAAGATCATGGCGGTGCCGTAGCCGGTCGCCCCGGCGAGCAGGACGGCGCGCAACCGCCGCCGCGACCGGACCGCCAGCAACGCCGCGGCCACGACCACGACGCCGATCACCGCCTGCACCGGGGTGTCCCAGGCGCGCACCGAGACGCCGTCCCAGGCGCCGAGCAGCGTCGAGCCGGGGAGCAGGACCACGACCAGCAGGATGATCCCGAGGTACGCCGAGGCCGAGCCGCGCTGGACGACCGCCGTCACCTCGACGGCGGTGCGGTCGAGCAGTCGTACGCCGCCCCGGTAGGCGTTCTCGAGCGAGTAGCCGTGGGTCAGGCCCGCCTGCAGCCGCTCGACCGGCGTACGCGCCAGGACGAGCAGCGCGCCCAGGGCCAGCGTCACCAGCGTGGCGCCCAGCGGCAGCCCGACGCCGTGCCACAGCTCGAGCGCCGGGTGGTGGTCGCCCGCCGGCACCGTGTCGGCGTACGACGCGATCGCGCTGGTCAGCGGGCCGCCGGCGAACCCCAGCGCCAGGGAGCCGACCGCCAGCACGACGGGTCCGATCGCGAAGCCCGCCCGGACCGGCCGGACGACGGGCTCCTCCTCCACCGGCCGGTCGCCGAAGGCACCCCAGACGAAGCGGACGGAGTACGCGACGGTGAGAGCCGAGCCGAGCACCACCCCGGCGAGGAGCAGCCACCCGGCCGGCCCCGCCAGCCCGGTGCCGTCCCCGGTCCGCGCGACGTCGACGAGCGCGACGAACACGCTCTCCTTGGCGAGGAAGCCGAGGGTCGGGGGCAGTCCGGCCATCGAGGCGGCGGCGATCGTCGCGGCGACCGCGACCACCGGCATCCGACGCCGCAACCCGGTCAGGCGGCGCAGGTCGCGCGTGCCGGCGCACCGGTCGACGACGCCGACGATCAGGAACAGGGTCGCCTTGAACAGCGCGTGGGCCAGCAGCAGCCCGAGCCCGGCGACCAGGGCGCTGCGCGAGCCGAGGCCGAGCACCAGGATCAGGAACCCGAGCTGGCTGACGGTGCCGTAGGCGAGCAGCAGCTTCAGGTCGTGCTGGCGGAGCGCGCGGATCCCCCCGAGGAGCATGGTGCTGAGCCCGAGGATCAGCAGGACGGCGCGCCACCCCGCGACGTCGGCGAACGCCGGCGCCAGCAGGGCGACCAGGTAGACGCCGGCCTTCACCATCGAGGCTGCGTGCAGGTAGGCGCTCACGGGGGTCGGCGCGGCCATCGCGGCGGGCAGCCAGAAGTGGAACGGCAGCAGCGCCGACTTGCTGACGGCACCGACGAGGAGCAGGTGGACGGCGACCACCACGGCGGTGCCGCCCGGCGGGTCCGCCAGGATCGCGCTGATCCGGTGGGTGCCCGCCTCGTGGCCGAGCACCAGGGCGCCCACCAGCATCGCCAGGCCGCCGAGCGTCGTGACGACGAGGGCCTGGATCGCCGCCTGCCGGTTGGCCCGGCGCGCGGGGTCGTGACCGATCAGCAGGAAGGAGAAGACGGTCGTCAGCTCCCAGAAGACGTAGAGGAGCAGCAGGTCGTCCGAGAGGACCAGCCCGAGCATCGCCGCCACGAAGGCGGTCAGCACGCCGGCGAAGCGCCCGGCGCCGAGGCTGTCCTCGTGGAAGTACCAGCCGCAGTACGCCAGCACCACGGCGCCGACCCCGAGCACGACCAGGGCCATCAGCCACTGGAGCGGACCGAGCCGGAGGGCCAGCTCCATCCCGACGGTCCCGACCCACGGGTGCACCTCGACGAGCGGGTCGCCGTCGAGTACGGCGGGCCCCTGCGCGGCCACCCAGACGGTGCCGGCGAGCGGGGCGAGGGACAACAGCGAGAACGCCCGGCGACCCATCCGGAGCACCAACCACGGCGCGACCGCCGCGAGGACGAACAACGCGACGACCACGAACAACAACAGGGTGGGGCCTCTCGGGGACGCGGGGTGGCGGGTGGTCTCCTCCATTCTGTCCACCGGGGGCAAGAACAGCCATGGGGTCCACCACCCATCCCCTGGGTCCTGTCGGTGGCGTCGGACACACTGGGCGACATGCCCGACGCGCTCGCCCGGTTCAGCGCCCCGACCCGCACCTGGTTCGGGGCGGCGTTCGCCGAGCCCACGCCCGCCCAGGCCGGGGCGTGGGAGGCGATCGGCGCGGGCCGGCACGCGCTGGTGGTGGCGCCGACCGGCTCCGGCAAGACCCTGAGCGCGTTCCTGTGGAGCCTCGACCGGCTGCTCTCCGGCACGCCCCCGGATGACAAGCAGCGGCGCTGCCGGGTGCTCTACATCTCGCCGCTCAAGGCGCTGGCGGTCGACGTGGAGCGCAACCTGCGCGCCCCGCTGACCGGCATCCGCCACACCGCCGACCGGTTGGGCGAGCCGGTCGCCGAGGTCCGGGTCGGTGTCCGCTCCGGCGACACCCCGGCCGCCGAGCGGCGCAAGCTCGTCTCCGCGCCGCCCGACATCATGATCACCACCCCCGAGTCGCTCTTCCTGATGCTGACCTCGCAGGCCCGCGAGTCCCTGCGCGGCGTCGAGACGGTGATCCTCGACGAGGTGCACGCGGTCGCCGGCACCAAGCGCGGCGCCCATCTCGCGGTCACCCTCGAGCGCCTCGACGCCCTGCTCGATCGGCCGGCCCAGCGGATCGGGCTCTCCGCCACGGTCCGCCCGCTGGAGGAGGTCGCCCGGTTCCTCGGCGGCACCACCCCGGTCGACATCGTCGCGCCGCCCTCGGCCAAGGAGTGGGACCTGAAGGTCGTGGTCCCGGTCGAGGACATGACCGCCCCCGAGCAGTACGACGAGGACAGCGACGAGCCGACCCGTGCCCAGTCGATCTGGCCCCACGTCGAGGAGCGGGTCGTCGACCTGATCGAGCAGCACCGCTCGACCATCGTCTTCGCCAACTCCCGGCGGCTGGCCGAGCGCCTGACGGCCCGGCTCAACGAGATCGCCACCGAGCGGGCGGGCGGCGAGCTGGAGGACGGCGCGGTCCCGGCGCAGGTGATGGCCCAGTCGGGGCAGTCCCAGGGCGCCGAGACGGTGATCGCCAAGGCCCACCACGGCTCGGTCTCGAAGGAGCAGCGGGCCCTGATCGAGGACGACCTCAAGCGGGGTCGGCTCCCCGCCGTGGTCGCCACCAGCAGCCTCGAGCTCGGCATCGACATGGGCGCGGTCGACCTGGTCGTCCAGATCGAGTCGCCGCCCAGCGTGGCCAGCGCGCTGCAGCGGGTCGGCCGGGCCGGCCACCAGGTCGGCGAGGTGTCGCGCGGGGTGCTCTTCCCCAAGCACCGTGGCGACCTGGCCCAGACCGCGGTGGCCGTCGAGCGGATGCGCAGCGGCGCCATCGAGTCCCTGCGGGTGCCGGCCAACCCCCTCGACGTGCTCGCCCAGCAGGTCGTCGCGGCCACCGCGCTCGACGCCTGGGACGTCGACGAGCTCTTCGCCCTGGTCAAGCGGGCCGCTCCGTTCACCCAGCTGCCCCGCTCGGCGTACGACGCGACCCTCGACCTGCTGAGCGGCCGCTACCCCTCCGACGAGTTCGCCGAGCTCCGCCCGCGGATCGTCTGGGACCGGGTGGGTGGTGTGCTGACCGGACGGCCGGGCGCGCAGCGGCTCGCGGTGACCAGTGGCGGCACCATCCCCGACCGCGGTCTGTTCGGCGTGTTCCTGGTCGGCGACGGCAGCGGCCGCCGGGTCGGTGAGCTCGACGAGGAGATGGTCTACGAGTCCCGGGTCGGCGACATCTTCGCCCTGGGCGCGACCAGCTGGCGGATCGAGGACATCACCCACGACCGGGTGATGGTGACGCCGGCGCCGGGCATCCCGGGCCGGCTGCCCTTCTGGAAGGGCGACGCCCTGGGCCGGCCCGCCGAGCTGGGCGCGGCCATCGGCGCGTTCACCCGCGAGCTGGCTGGGATGTCGAAGGAGAAGGCGGTCGTCCGGGCCCGCGAGAACGGCCTGGACGCGTGGGCCGCCGACAACCTGGTGGCCTACCTCCACGAGCAGCTCGAGGCGACCAACGTGCTGCCCAGCGACACCACCCTGCTGGTCGAGCGGTTCCGCGACGAGCTGGGCGACTGGCGGTTGGTCGTCCACTCACCGTACGGCACGCCGGTCCACGCGCCCTGGGCGCTGGCCATCAACGCCCGGCTGCGCGAGCGCTTCGGCGTCGACGGCCAGGCGGTCGCCTCCGACGACGGCATCGTGATCCGGGTCCCCGACACCGACGCGGAGCCGCCCGGCGGGGAGCTGCTGGTCTTCGAGGCCGACGAGATCGAGCAGCTGGTCACCCAGGAGGTCGGCGGCTCGGCCCTGTTCGCGTCCCGCTTCCGCGAGTGCGCGGCCCGGGCCCTGCTGCTCCCCCGGCGCGACCCGGGCCGGCGCTCCCCGCTGTGGCAACAGCGCCAGCGCGCGGCCGCGCTGCTCGAGGTCGCCTCGCGCTACCCGTCGTTCCCGATCGTGCTGGAGGCGGTGCGCGAGTGCCTTCAGGACGTCTACGACCTCCCCGCCCTGGTGGCCCTGATGCGCCGGGTCGACCGGCGTGAGGTGCAGGTCTCCGACGTCGCGACGCACGCCCCGTCCCCGTTCGCGCGGAGCCTGCTGTTCGGCTACGTCGCCCAGTTCATGTACGAGGGCGACTCCCCCGTCGCCGAGCGCCGGGCCGCCGCGCTCTCCCTCGACCAGGGGCTGCTGGCCGAGCTGCTGGGCCGAGCCGAACTCCGCGAGCTGCTCGACCCCGAGGTGCTGGCCGAGGTCGAGGCCGAGTTGCAGCGCCTCGCCCCCGACCGGCGGGCCCGTGACGCCGAGGGCCTGGTCGACACGCTGCGCCTGCTCGGCCCGCTCACCACCGAGGAGGCTGCGCTCCGCTCCGTCGAGGGCGCCGCCACCGGGGCATGGCTGGCCGACCTCACCGCCAGCCGCCGCGTCGTCGAGGTGCGGATGGGCGGCGAGGAGCGCTGGTCGGTCGTCGAGGACGTGGGCCGGCTGCGCGACGGCCTCGGTGTCCCGGTGCCGCCCGGCACGCCCGACGCGTTCACAGATCCCGTCGAGGACCCCCTCGGCGACCTCGTCGCCCGGTTCGCCCGCACCCACGGCCCGTTCACCACCGACCAGGTCGCGGCCCGGCTCGGGCTCGGCGCGGCGGTCGTCCGGCACACCCTGCAGCGGCTGGCCGCCCAGGGCCGGGTCCTCGACGGGGAGTTCCGACCCTCCGGCTCGGGCTCGGAGTGGTGCGACGCGGAGGTGCTGCGCAAGCTGCGCCGCCGCTCGCTGGCCCGGCTCCGCAAGGAGGTCGAGCCGGTCGAGCCCGCCGCCCTCGGCCGCTTCCTGTCCGCCTGGCAGCACGTCGACACCGGTGGACGCGGTGGTCCCCGCGGGGTCGAAGGCGTGCTCAACGTCATCGACCAGCTGGCCGGCTGCCCGGTGCCCGCCAGCGCCCTTGAGCCGCTGGTGCTGGGCTCCCGGGTGCGCGACTACGAGCCGTCGTACCTCGACGAGCTGACGGCGTCCGGCGAGGTGATCTGGGCCGGCCACGCCTCGCTCCCCGGCTCCGACGGCTGGGTCAGCCTCCACCTCGCCGACCAGGCGTCGCTCACGCTGCCCGAGCCGACCGCCTTCGAGCACACCGAGCTGGCGCAGGCGGTGCTCGACGCCCTCGCGCCCGGTGGCGCCTGGTTCTTCCGCCAGCTGGCCACGAGCGTCGGCTCGACCGACGACCAGGCGCTCTCCGCGGCCCTGTGGTCGCTGGTGTGGTCGGGCCGCGTCAGCAACGACACGCTCACGCCGCTGCGCGCGCTCACCCGCTCCGGCTCGGCCAGCCACCGCACCAAGCGCCCGCCCGCGCGTCCGCGGATGTCCTCCACCACCGGCGTGCGCGGCCGGATGCCCGCCCGCACCGGGCCCCCCGAGACGGCCGGCCGCTGGGCCCTGCTGCCCGAGATCGACACCGACCCGACGCGGCGGGCCCACGCGACCGCCGAGCACCTCCTCGACCGGCACGGCGTGGTGATCCGGGGCGCGGTGATGAGCGAGCGGGTGCCCGGCGGGTTCGCCGCCGCCTACAAGGTGCTCGCCGCCTTCGAGGAGTCCGGGCGCTGCCGGCGCGGCTACTTCGTCGACGGTCTGGGTGCCGCCCAGTTCGGCACGGCCGGCGCCATCGACCGGCTGCGCACCTTCAGCGAGCTGCCGACCGACGCCAAGCCCACCGCGGTCGCGCTCGCCGCGACCGACCCGGCCAATCCGTTCGGTGCCGCACTCCCCTGGCCCGAGGCGACCGGTGAGGGTGGCGGCCACCGCCCCGGCCGCAAGGCCGGCGCCCTGGTGGTCCTGGTCGACGGCCGGCTCACGCTCTACGTCGAGCGTGGCGGCCGCACCCTGCTCACCTGGTCCGATGACCCCGACCTGCTGACCCCCGCCACCGCCGCGCTGGCCGACTCCGCCCGCCGCGGGTCGCTGGGCCGCCTGACCGTCGAGAAGGCCGACGGCACCCAGCTGCTGGGCACCCGCGGGTCCCCGCTGCGGGAGGCGCTGCAGGCCGCTGGGTTCGTCGTCACGCCGCGGGGCCTGCAGCTCGGGAGGTCGTGAGGTGCCGGAGGGCGACACCGTCTACCGCGCGGCCCGGCTGCTCGACCGCTCGCTGTCCGGACAGGTCCTGACCGCGACCGACTTCCGGGTGCCCCAGCACGCGACAGCCGACCTGGCCGGCGGGACCGTGCTGGCCACGCTCAGCCGCGGCAAGCACCTGCTGACCCGGATCGCCGGGCCGGACGATGCGCGCTGGACGCTGCACACCCACCTGAAGATGGAGGGCGCCTGGCGGGTCTACGACCCCGACCGGCCCTGGAAGCGGCCGGCCCATCAGGCCCGAGTCGTGCTGCGCACCGACACACGGGTCGCCGTCGGCTTCTCGCTCGGCATCGTCGAGCTGCTCCCGACCACCGGCGAAGGCGACGTCGTCGGTCATCTCGGGCCCGACCTGCTCGGCCCCGACTGGGACGAGGACGAGGCCCTGCGCCGCCTCCACGAGGACGACACCCGGCCGCTCGGCGAGGCGCTGCTCGACCAGACCCGACTGGCCGGGATCGGCAACATGTACATGGCCGAGCTGTGCTTCGTCTCGGGCGTGCACCCGGCGACGCCGGTCGGCGAGGTCGGCAACCTGCCGCGGCTGGTCCGCCGGGCGCGCCAGATGCTCGAGCTCAATAAGGAGCGAGCGGTCCAGTCGACCACCGGCGACCTCCGCGAGCGGGAGCGGATGTGGGTCTACCGGCGTGACCGCTCGCCCTGTCGCCGCTGCCGGACCCCCGTGCGGGTCGAGCAGCGCGGGCCGGCCGGGCGCGAGCGGGCGTCGTACTTCTGCCCGTCGTGCCAGCCCGAGCCTCGGCTGCAGGACGACCGCTGAACCGTCAGGCGGCGGAGGCGACGACCTGGCCGGCCGCCGGACGTGCTCCGACGGTGATGGGGGTGGCGACCAGTGCGGCCTCCTCGACCGCGACGGCGTCGGAGACCTCACGCAGCACGTCGGAGAGCGCCACGTCGAGGGCGGTGCACAGCGAGGCGAGCAGCTCGGAGGAGGCCTCCTTCTGCCCGCGCTCGATCTCGGAGATGTAGCCCAGGCTCACCCGCGCCTCGGCCGAGACCTCACGCAGGGTCATCCCACGCTCCATGCGCTGGGCACGCAACACGTCGCCCAGCTGTCGGCGGAACAGCACCATGCGGGGTCTCCTCTCTGGCCTGTGTGGCCCAACGCTACCCGAGTCCTGCTTCTTCCCTCCGGAGGATGCCAGCGAGCGCCGACAGGGCTTCGTCACAGGTCCGGTCCGTGATGCCGGCTCGATCACCCGACAGCTCCAGCGCGACGGCCTCCAGCAACCCCGGCCCGGCGATGCCGACGAAGACGGTCCCGACCGGCCTGCCCTCCTGCTCGTCCGGGCCTGCGACTCCCGTCGTGGCCAGCCCGTACGACGCCCCCGTGCGCTCGCGGACGCCGGCCGCCATCGCGCGGGCGCACTCCGCGGAGACCACGCCGTACCGCTCGACGACCTCGTCCGGCACGCCCAGCAACGTCTGCTTCAGCTCCGTCGCGTAGGCGACCACGCCGCCCCGGTACGTCGCGGAGGCGCCCGGGGTCTCGGTGAGGCGAGCGGCCAGCCGACCGCCCGTCAGCGACTCCGCGGTCGAGACGGTGAGCCCGGCGTCCCGCAGCAGCCGGTGCAGGGTGCTCGCCTGATCCCGACCGGCCCGTGCGCGCATGGGCGCAGCGTAGCCAGGGGTCGGAGGCGAGGGTCACACCCTCCGAAATCGGCCGGTGGGAGCCGGTCCTGAGGACCGACTCCCACCGTGGTGCTGGTGCTGCTACCGCTTGCGGACCTTGATGGTCAGCTTGTCGGTGCTCCGCTCGAGCAGGTCGCTGCCCAGGTACTGGATCGTGACCCGCTTGGCGCCCCGGCTGCCGAACTTCTTCAGCCGCAGCATCGCGCGACCGTTCCGGACCGTCACCGTCCGGGTGCCCTGCCCCTTGACCGTGATCCGGGCCTTGCCCGTCGCTCGCACGCCGTCGGCACCGGCGACGCGGACCACGATGGTGGCCCGGGTCCGGTCGGCCACGACCTTCTTGGGCTTCACCGTGCCCCGGGTGACCGATCGGGCCTTCGCGACGGTCGCGATGAACGACGCCGATGCTGCGGCGTACGTGTCGTCCCCGGAGTACGACGCCGTCAGCGTCGTCCGTCCGGGAGCGAGCGACCGGGCCGGCAGGACCACGGTGGCCGTCCCGCCGGAGACCGCCGCCACCCCGAGGACCCGCGTCCCGGCCTTCACCTGGACCGTGCCGGTGGCGGTCGGGTCGACCGTCACCTTCACGGCGACCCGCTTGCCGTAGGTCCCGCTCACGTTGCTGACGGCCAGGCCCGCGGGCAACGGGTCGGTGGTCAGGTCGAGCCCGACGATCTCGGGGTCGTGGTCGGAGGCTCCGAACTGGTCCGGCGCGAAGAACTGCGTGACGTTGTAGTTGAAGCGCCCGTACTGGAAGGCCACCGACTCCGGGGAGTTGATGTTCCAGATGTCCGCGCCGGTCACGAGCGCCTGAGCCGCCTCGTTGGCGTACACGTGGTCGAGGGAGCCGGCAAGACCATTGAAGAAGTAGGTCTCCTCACCCTCGGTGTCCGACTCGACCTGGGCGTAGCCACCGGCCTCGATGACCTGGACCGGGTCCTCCTTCGAGTACGAGTTGAAGTCACCGGCGAGGAACAGCGCCTCGACCCCCCGTGCTGACCGGAAGGCGTCCGCGAAGGTGAGCAGGGCGCCGGCCTGGCGGACTCGGTCACCGTTGAACGCACCCTGCACGCCGTTGGCGTTGTCGCCGGTCGCAGGCGGAGTGCTGTCGCCCTTCGACTTGAAGTGGTTCACGATGACGCCGAACGCCTCGCTGTCCGGGGCGCCCGCCTTCTTGAAGGCCTGCGCGAGCGGCTCCCGGGCGTTGTCGAAGTTCTCCTCGTCCTTCAGGACCAGCGACGCACCGACCGGGGTGACGTCGGCCGACTTGTAGATGAAGCCCGTGCGGATGACGTCCTCCTGTGCCGGGAGGGGAAGGTCCGCTGCCGCCGGCGAGGGCACGTACGACCAGGTGCCGGCACCGGCGTCCGCGTTGAGCGCCGTCACCAGCTTGGCGATGGCGTCGTCACGGTCCTTGCCGAACTTGACCGAGTTCTCGAGCTCCTCGAGCGAGACCACACTGGCGGTGAGCTTGTTGATGGCGGCGACGATCTTGGCCTGCTGGCGCTCGAAGCTGACCTGGGTGGCCGCACCTCGGGGTCCGTTGCCGCTGCTGGCCGACGGGTTGCCGCACTGGTTGCTGCCGATCGGCGTGCCCGCGCGGTCGTTGAAGTAGGTGCACACGTTGCCGCCGCCGGCCGCGACATACGCCTGGCCGGTCGTCGGGAAGTAGTTCAGGACGTTGAACGTCGCGATCCGGATGTCGCCACCGACGTCGGCGGGGGCGGCGTTCTGCGTCCGCGTGTTCGCGAACTCGGCCACGTCGGTCCCGAGGCCTTCGACGGGGGTCGTCGGCTGCAGCTTGTAAAGGCCGTTGCGGTGGTCGACGACGAAGCTGCCCTTCAGCGTCGCGGCGGCGCCGGCCCGCACCGGGTGCGAGGCGTCGATCCACGACGACGGAGTGCCGGACGCCGTACCGCCGAAGTTCTGGCTCTTCCCGTCGTCGAGGGTGACCAGGCGGGCGGCGTTCTGGTCCCGGAGGGCCTCCCACGCGCCGGTCTGGAAGTCCTCGACCTCGGTGGGCTGGACGAGGGGCCCGGTGCCGGTCGCCAGGCCGATCTCGCCGAACTGCCACGTCGCGTAGCTGTTGGTCACCGTGTACGCCGCGTCGCTCGGGTCGACCAGCTCGCCCTCGTGCGCCTCGCGCTCCTCGGGGGTGGCGAACCACGGGGTGACGAGAGGGGTCACCGTTCCGAGCGCCGGCGTCACGGGGATCCACTGAGCGTTCGTGACCTGGGTCAGGCTCGCGGTCACTCCGCCGGCCGCGGACTCGTACTCGGCCGCGTTGCCGACCACCTCGACCGAGTCACCGATCTCGGGATAGTCCTCGAAGCCGGCGCCGCCGTAGACGAAGATGCCGTCGGACGCTCCGGGAGTGGAAACGGGCCCCGGCGCCTGGATGTTGAACCCGTTGAAGCCGCCGGTCTCGTAGACAGCGGTCACGACGCCGCGCGCCGTCAACGACTGGCCGATGATCGGGCTGATCGTCGCGTTGGCGCCCTGGATGTCGGCGATGGCGCGCAGCTGACCGGCGGGCGTCACCGTGATGGTGAAGGTCTCGGTGTCGGACTTGGCCGGGGTCGAGCTGTCGGTGACGGTGAGGGTCACGGTCGCGGTGCCGGTCGCCGTCGCCGTGCCGGTGATCCGATCACCGTCGAGGGACAGGCCGGCAGGCAGGCCCGTAGCCTCCCACGTCAGCGGCGCGGTGCCACCGCCGACCGACAGCTGAATGGGCTGGATGGGCCGGTCGACGACGACGGAACGGTCACCCGGGTCCTCCGCCGCGAATCCCTCGGTCTCGCCCAGGGCGTTCGTTGGGCTGGGGGTCCCCGGGGCGAACTCGGTGCTGTTGTTGTCGGCGTCCGGAGCGGTCCGGGTGACCGACTGCGAGTTGCTCATCGCCGGCGCGGCGGTGGTCTCGAAGGTGTTGCTGTTGACACCGACCAGGTCGACGACCGCAGCGCTGCCGGAGAAAGGCCCGGCCGCCGGGTTCTGGGCGACGATCGTGTTGGCGAGGATGGCGGTGCCGTTGGTGCCGCCCATGGCGATCGTGCCGGTCGCATCGGGAGTGGGCAGCGGCCTGGTGCCGCCGGTCCCGTCGGCCTGCTTGACCAGGTAGTAGCCGTTGGCGGGGACGCTGCCGCTGAGGGGGGTCACGTTCGCCGCACTCGTGCTGGACGCTCCGCGCCACTGCACCGACCAGCCGTCGACGGACACCGCCGATCCGGTCGGGTTGTGGATCTCGATGAAGTCGCTCTTCCAGGTGGCGCCGGAGTTGCCGCCACCGCCGTAGACCTCGCTGATGACGAGCGAGGTCGAGACTGCGGATGCGGACGGGGCGACGACCGAGACCCCGGTCAGAGCGACCGCGAGTCCTGCGGTGCCGGCGAGCGCCCGACGGGCGCTCCTACGTGCTGAGGGCATGACACAGCCTTCCGAGAGGGAGGAGAGGGATGTGGCGAGGGGCCCGCCGGCGCGAACCGGCGGGCCCCTCGTGGTGCTACTTGCGCTTGACCTTGATCTTCACCGAGGTGGCGGCGGGCGAAGCCAGCGAGTTGCCCAGGTACCTGACCCGGACGTTCTTGGTCCCGGTCGAGCGGAACGGCTTCAGCACGACGACCGCCTTGCCGTTGCGGACCGTGGCGTTGTACTTCACGCCGCCGATGGCGACCTGGACCTTGCCGGTGGGCGTGTAGCCGGTGGCGGAGACGAGGACACGGAGGCGGACCCGGGTCTTCTTGACCACGACCCGCTTGGCCGCCTTCACGACCTTGACCCTGGGCGCGGCCTTAGTGACCACGGCCGAGGCGGTGGCCGTCGAGTCGGCGGCCTGCGGGCCGGTGAACCTCACCGAGACCGGGGTGGTGCCGGGCTTCAGGGTCTTGGCCGGGACCGTGAGCGTGGCCGCCCCATTGGTCACGGCGCCCGTGGCGACGACCTTGCCGCCGACGACGGCCTGGGCGGTGCCGTTGGCCGGCGCATCCGACGTCACCTTGACCGCGACCGTGCTGGGCCGGCCGTAGGCGGACCGGGCGACCGTCGCCGAGACCGTCGACTCCGCCTTGGCGATCGGGAAGTCGACCGTGGTGCCGCTCGGCTGGGCGACCAGCTCGATCGTCTTGCCGTAGGCGTCCTCCGGGACCGTGAGGTCGACGTCGGCCGCCCCGTTGGTGACCGGGAAGGAGCCGAGGCTCGTCGCCGCGCCGCCGAGGACCGCGCGGGCCTCGACGGTGGTGTTGGCCGGGGCGCCCTGGGACGTCAGGTTGAGCTTGCTCAGCTGGAGGTCCAGCACGGTGCCGGGCACGAGCGGCTCCGTGGGCAGACCGGTCGCGAAGACCTGGCGACGGGCGAAGGTCGGCGCCTTGGCCTGGCCGTTGCCGAAGTAGCCCTCGATCCACAGGTCGCGGTCGACCTTGGCGGTGTCGCGGTTCGTGCCGAGCTTGAAGGCGCGGAAGTTGTCACCGCCGGCAGCCAGGAACGAGAACGTCGACACGACGTACTCCTTGGCCGGGTCGAGCGGCTGCCCGTCCACCGTCACGCTGAGGATGTTGTTGCCGACCGGGGAGGTGGCCGACGTGTCGGGCCTGGCGACGACCTGGACGTTCTTGGAGAGGCCGAGGTGCAGGAAGGGCCGCGACGGGCGCGTGACGCCGTCGGCGGTGGTCTGCCACTGCTGCTCGAGGACCTGCTTGAACTCCGCACCGGTCAGGGTGACGTAGGAGATGTTGTTGGCGAACGGCAGGACCGCGTTGGCCTCCTCGAAGGTCACCACCCCGTCGGCGTCCTGCGGGCTGCCGGCCAGGTTGGCGGCGTAGAGCAGCTCGTTGCGCAGACCGCCCGGGTTGACGACGCCGATGACGGGCGTGGGCAGGCCCGGGATGTCGGTGATCGGGGTGTCCTTCAGCGCGTCGGCCACGAGGTTCCCAAGCGCCGACTCCGAGAGCCGGTCGTCCCGGCTGCCACCGGTGTACTTGCCGTTGGTGTAGGCACCGCCGGTGTAGGCCGTCGTGACGTCGGCGGTGATGTTGCCCTCCGGCACGTCGCCGACCACGTTGGCGGCCGTCTCAGCGGCGCGGGTGATGGTGTCGACATCGGCGACGACAGGGTCGGCGAGGTTCTCGGTGGTGCCAACCGTGACCAGGCTCGACGCGTCGACCGTGACCGCGTCTGTGGTCGGGTCGACGGTGAGGTCGACGCGGCCGAGCTTCTGGCCGTAGGAGCCGGTCTGCACAATCGGTCGTGTCCCGCCGCCCGGCTTCGGCGCGGTCCAGGAGTACTCCTTGTGCGTGTGGCCCGTGAAGATGACGTCGACCGCACCGGCGGTCTGGTTGACGATCTTGGCGAACGGGCCGCCAGCCGCGATCTCGTCCTCGAGGGACGACCCGTCGGGCGTCCCAGCGCCGGCGCCGTCGTGGTAGGTGGCGACGGTGACGTCGCAGGTGCCGGCGGTCTCGAGCTGGGTCGCGACGCGGTTGACCGCGTCGACAGGGTCACCGAACTCGAGGGTGCTGATCCGGTCCGGGCTGACCAGGGTGGGGGTCTCCTGGGTGATCGCGCCGATCACGCAGACGTTGACCCCAGCGACCTGGTGGGTCGAGTACGCCTGGACGCCGGGCGGGAGAGTCTGGGTGCCCTTCAGGTAGACGTTCGCGCCGAGCAGCGGGAAGTCCGCCTTCCGGTACTGCGCGTTGCCGTCGATGACGTTGGCCTTCAGCCAGTCGTAGCCCTTGTCGAACTCGTGGTTGCCGAGAGCCGAGGTGGCCAGGCCGAGCCGGTTCAGCACGTCGATCGTCGGCTGGTCGTCGGTGAAGGACGAGTTGAACAGCGAGGCGCCGATGTTGTCGCCCGCCGACAGGAGCAGCACCGGATCGGCCTCGGCGGCGTTGCGGATGCCCTGGATCGTGGTGGCGAACTCGACGGTGCTGTAGGTCGTCGCGTCGCCGCTGCCCGAGCCACCGTCGGACGAGATGCGTCCGTGGTAGTCGTTGATGTCGAGCAGGGTGAAGCTGACCGGCGCTGCGTGGGCCGCAGGCGCCGTGGCGACCGACAGGACTGAGGCCGCGAGGCCCAGTCCGAGACCGGCGGCGAGACCGCGTCGCGCGCGCCGGGTGCTGGGGGTTGAGGACACGAAGAAGACCCTTTCGAAAGGACGTGGGCGGACCCAGGAGGGCTGCACCCTAACCCCGAATCACGGTCCGGAGTCCGGGTGATCGTGTGAACGGGGCGTAACGCTTTGACCCCAGTTCATCTGGCCCGTTCGCGTCACTTCCAACTGGTCACAAAGGACCAGGGGATCTTTGGCGGAACTTCACCTTGCCCGCGTCACCGCAGGTTCGCGCGCTGCTTCCAGACGTCGCGGAAGAACTCGTAGCCCGACCACAGCGTGAGGGCCACGGCGACCGCCAGGCAGGCCTGCGAGACGTAGAAGAGGACCTCGCCGGGCGTCTGCAGACCGCTGGCCAGGTCGTCGTCGCGCAGCGGCAGGGTCAGGCCGCCGAGGGCCAGCGCCTGGAAGGTCGTCTTCAGCTTGCCGAGGTCCTTGGCCGCGATCACGACCCGCTTGAGCACCGAGAGCCGCAGCAGCGTCACGCTCCACTCGCGCAGCAGCACCACGATGGTCACCCACCACCAGATGTCGCCGACGATCGAGAGGCCGATGAAGGCCATCCCGGTGATCGCCTTGTCGGCGATCGGGTCGGCGATCTTGCCGAAGTCGGTCACCAGATTGCGGGCGCGGGCGATGTCGCCGTCGATCTTGTCGGTGATCATCGCGACCGCGAAGATCACCCAGGCCACCAGGCGCCACTGCACCGACTCGCCGCCGTCGATGAGGAGGGCCCAGGCGAAGAACGGGACCAGCACGATCCGCAGGGTCGTGAGGATGTTGGGCAGGTTGAAGTTGCTCACCCGCTGCTCGGTCCCGCTCACCTCAGGCCTCCCCCTCGACCGGCTCGGCGATCAGGTCGACACCGTCGGTGCCGACCACGACCGCCCGCACGATCGACCCGATCGCGGCCGTCGACCCGGACAGGTAGGTCGTGCCGTCGACCTCGGGGCCCTGGTGGGCGGCGCGACCCGCGACGCCCTCGTCGGTCGACTCGACCAGTACCTCGAGGACCTCGCCGATCCGCTCCTCGGCCCGCTGGGCGTTGAGCTCCTCGACGAGCGACTGCACGTGCTCGGTGCGGGCGCGGACCTCGTCCTCGTCGAGCTTGCCGTCGTACGTCGCGGCCTCCGTGCCGTCCTCGTCGGAGTAGCCGAACACGCCGGTCACGTCCATCCGGGCGGCGACCAGGAAGTCGCAGAGCGTCTCCAGCTCGGCCTCGGTCTCGCCGGGGAAGCCGACGATGACGTTGGAGCGGACGCCGGCGGTCGGGGCGTAACCACGCACCTGGTCGAGCAGGCCGAGGAAGCTCTCCGGGTCGCCGAAGCGGCGCATCCGGCGCAGCACGGTCGCGCTGGCGTGCTGGAAGGACAGGTCGAAGTAGGGCACCACGCCGGGCGTCGTCGCGATCGCCTCGATCAGACCCGGGCGGGTCTCGGCGGGCTGGAGGTAGGAGACCCGGACCCGGTCGACGCCGTCGATGGCCGCGAGCTCCGGCAGCATCGTCTCGAGCAGGCGCAGGTCGCCGAGGTCCTTGCCGTACGACGTGGAGTTCTCCGAGACCAGGAACAGCTCGCGCGCACCCTGGCTCGCCAGCCACTGCGCCTCGAGCAGCACGTCGGCCGGCCGCCGGCTGACGAACGAGCCGCGGAAGGCCGGGATCGCACAGAAGGTGCAGCGACGGTCGCAGCCGCTCGCGAGCTTCAGCGGGGCCATCGGTCCGCCGTCGAGCCGGCGGCGCAGGCCGCGCGGGCCGGTGGCCGGGCCGCCGAGCCCCACGTCGCCGCTCGTCGCGACCGCGTGACCGGGCACGCTCACCGTGGAGGCGTCGCGAGCGGTGGGCGAGATGGGCAGCAGCCGGCGCCGGTCCTGCGGGGTGTGCGCCTGGTGCTGCTCCCCCGCCACGATCGAGCGCAGCCGCGCCGCGATGTCGGGGTAGTCGTCGAAGCCCAGCACCGCGTCGGCCTCGGGCAGCGACTCGGCCAGGTCCTTGCCGTAGCGCTCGGCCAGGCAGCCCACCGCGACCACGGCCTGCGTACGGCCGCCGTCCTTGAGGTCGGCGGCCTCCAGCAGGGTGTCGACGGAGTCCTTCTTGGCCGCCTCGACGAAGCCGCAGGTGTTCACGACGACGGTGACGGCGTCGGCCGGGTCGTCGACCAGCAGGAAGCCGTCGGCCTCCAGCCGGCCCGCGAGCTCCTCGGAGTCGACCTCGTTGCGGGCACACCCGAGGGTCACGAGGGCCACCGACAGCAGGTCGCGGGCAGGGGGCGTCTCAGTGGTCTGGCTCATGATCGTTCCCGAGTATGACGCTCCGGACCTCCAGGTCGCGAACTGCGGGACGCTGGTTGAGGTGTGAGGGCCTCCGGGCCCGAGCCTCGAAACCCGGTGAGCCGTACGGCGACCCCGATCGAGGTCGCCGTACGGCAGGACGGGTTTCGAGGCTCCTCCGCTCGTTCCTCGCTCCGGAGCATCTCAACCGGCGATCAGACCGGTTCCGTGTCCGGTTTCACGGTCAGCACCGGGCAGACCGCGCCGAGGATGACCCGCTGGGCGACGCTGCCCATCAGCAGCTTGCCGACCGGCGTCCGGTGCCGCATGCCCAGCACGATCAGGCGGACCCCCTCCTCGCCGGCCACGCGGAGCAGCTCGTCGGCCACGTCGGACGCGACCACCTGGCGGACCTCGTAGGAGATGCCGTCCAGGTCGTCGCCGACGTGCTCGAGGACCTCGGGGGCGGCGTACCGCTTGTCGACGTAGGCGTCGCCCTTCGAGCCGTTGACGACCAACAGGCCGTAGCCGCGCAGCCGGGCCTCGGCGGCGGCGTGACGCACCGCCGCCTTGCCGAACTCGTCGGGGGTGAACCCCACCAGGATCGTGCTCATCGCTCCACCATCTCCTTCTCGTGCTCGATCTCGGCGTGGGTCGGCGTGGGCCGCACCCAGCGCACCACCAGGGGAACCACCAGGGCCAGGACGACGAGGGCGTAGACGATCACCGCGAGCGGCTCGTTGACGAGGCCCGAGGCGGAGCCGCCGGAGATCGCCAGCGCCTCACGCAGCTTCTGCTCCATCAACGGCCCGAGGATGACCCCGAGGATCAGGGGCAGCACCGGGAGCCCGAAGCGTCGCATCGCCAGGCCGAGGAGCCCGAAGACCAGGAGCAGGAGCAGGTCGAACCAGTCGAGGTTCGTCGCGTAGGCACCCAAGGAGGCGAAGAACAGGATGCCGGCGTAGAGCTGCGGACGCGGGATCCGCAGCAGCTTCGCCCACAGCGGCGCCAACGGGAGGTTGAGCACCAGCAGCAGCGTGTTGCCGATCAGCAGGCTGGCCAGCAGCGTCCACACCAGGTCCGGCTGGTCGTCCATCAGCGTCGGGCCAGGAACGATGCCGTAGCTCTGGAACGCCGCGAGCATGATCGACGCCGTGGCCGTGACCGGCAGGCCGAGCGCCAGTAGCGGCACCAGGGTGCCGGCGGCGGAGGCGTTGTTGGCGGCCTCCGGGCCGGCGACGCCCTCGATCGCGCCGCGGCCGAACTCCTCGGGCTTGCGGGCGAGCTTCTTCTCGGCCAGGTAGGACAAGAACGTCGGGGTCTCGGCACCACCAGCCGGGATCGCGCCGAACGGGAACCCCAGGGCGGTGCCCCGCAGCCACGGCCGCCACGAGCGGCTCCAGTCCTCCTTGCTCATGAAGGGCTGGCCGACCGGCGTGATCTGCAGCGGCGTACGTCGCAGGTGGGCCGCGACCCACAGGGCCTCGCCGAGGGCGAAGATGCCGACCGCGACCACGACGATGTCGAGGCGGTCCGCGAGCTGCGAGGTGCCGAAGCTGAGCCGGGGCTGACCGGTGTTGAGGTCCAGGCCGACCAGGCCGATCGTCAGCCCGAGGAAGAGCGCGATGAAGCCGCGCAGCTTGGAGCTGCCGAGGACCGCGGTGACGAGCACCAGCGACATCACCGTGATGGCGAGGTACGACGGCGCCCCGATCTCGACTGCGATGTCGGCCAAGGCCGGCGCGAAGAACACCACGCCCATCGTCCCGATCGTGCCGGCGATGAAGGATCCGACCGCGGCGGTCGCGAGCGCCTGGGCGGCCCGCCCCGCCTTGGCCATCTTGTTGCCCTCGATCGCCGTCATCACCGAGGACGACTCCCCGGGTGTGTTCAGCAGGATCGAGGTCGTCGATCCGCCGTACATGCCGCCGTAGTAGATGCCGGCGAACATGATGAAGGCCTGGGTGACCTCCAGGCCGGCCGTGACCGGGAGCAGGAGCGCGACCGTCATCGCCGGGCCGATGCCGGGCAGCACGCCGACGAAGGTGCCGAGCAGCACGCCGATCGCGGCGTAGAGCAGGTTCTCGGGGGTGATCGCGGCCGACAGGCCGTCGCCGAGCAGGGACAGACTCTCCATCACAGGATCCCGTCGAGAAGGCCGGGGCTCAGGGGGATGCCGAGCCCGACGTAGAAGCCGTACCAGCTGACGACCGCCAGGACGGCACCGACGAGGACGTCACGGATGAGGGTCGCGCTGCCGAGCGCCCAGGCGCTGCCGGCGAAGAGCAGTGCGCCGGAGATCGCCCAGCCGAGGACGCTGATGGTCGCGATGGTGAAGACCATGACGCCGACGAGCTTGGCGACCGTGGTCCAGTCGGAGGGCACGGTCAGGTCGATGTCCTCCCCGTCCTCCGCCTCCGGACGCGAGCCGCGCAGGGTGGCGACGACCAGCAGCACGGCGAGCAGCAGCAGGACGGCGCCGACGACGTACGGGAAGACGCGGGGGCCGACCGGGTCGGCGAAGCCGACGTCGAGGGTGGTGGCGTCGTAGACGGTGTAGCCGCCGATCACGGCCAGGGCACCGGCGAGGCCGAGCTGGCCGCGGTCGATGCTCCCGGCGGTAGCCGTGTCGGGGGTCGTGGTGGTCCGGGTCTCGGTCACAGCAGACCGACCTCCTCCAGCGTGGACGCGACACGCGCGTCCTGGTCGTCCAAGAACTCGCCGAACTCGTCGCCCGTCTTCAGCGCGTCGGTCCAGCCGTTGTCCTCCAGGGCCTGCTGCCACTGGTCGGTGTCGTGCATCTCCTCGACGAACGCGATCAGTTCGTCGCGGCGTGCGTCGGAGATGTCGGGCGGCGCGAGGATGCCGCGCCAGTTGGTGAAGACCAGATCGATCCCGGACTCGGTCAGCGTGGGCGCGTCCTTGACCGACCCGCCGGTCAGCCGCTCCTCGCCCGAGACCGCCAGGACCCGCAGCTCGCCGGCCTCGATCTGACCCTCGAACTCACCGAGCCCGGAGAAGCCGACGGCGATCTTGTTGCCGAGCAGCGCGCTGGTCAGCGGGCCGCCGCCGTCGTACGCCACGTAGCGGACGTCGGACGGCTCGATGCCGATCGCCTCGGCGAGCTGCATCGGGAACAGGTGGTCCGGCCCGCCGGGGCTGGAGCCGCCGCCGACGGCGATGCCGGAAGGGTCGGCTTTCCAGGCGGCGACGAAGTCGTCGATGCTCTCGTACGGCGAGTCCGCGGGGACCAGGACTCCCTCCTGGTCCTCGATCAGCTGGGCGATCGGGGTGGCGTCGGTGACCTTGTAGGGCAGCGCGAAGGAGTACGCCGACCCCACCACGCCGAGGCCCATCGTCATCAGCGTGTGCTCGTCGCCCGCGGCGCCCATCAGCCGGGTGAGCGCGACCGAGCCGCCCGCACCAAGGATGTTGGTGACCTCGAGGTCGCCGCCCGTGACGTCGTTCTGCTCGAAGACGCTCACGGCCGCGCGGCCGGTCTGGTCGTACCCGCCTCCGGGGCTGTTGGGGATCCACATCGCGATGTCGCGCGAGTCGTCGCCACGGGTGACCCCGCAGCCCGCGGTCACCGTGACCGCGACCAACGTGGCAGCGGCCGCGACCGCTCGTGTTGCCGTCAGCATGTCTCTCCTGTCAGGTTCAGGTGTGACGAGCATCCCCACTGGTGTGGCGGCCGTCACGCTTCGGTAACCAATGGAGGTTGTGGAACTTGTGGTCACGGCTGCCGCGACTGAGCCTCGCGGCGCAGGTCCTGCTGCTCCAGCTCGTCGTGCTGCTCGTGGTCGTGCTGGTCTCGGCCGTCGTCTCCCTGCGGCAGGCCGACGCGTCGTTCCGCGAGACCCGGGGCGACCGGCTGCGCGCCACCGCCGAGAACCTGGCGTCCACCGCGGTCGTCCGGGACGCGATGGAGATGGCGGGCGACCGGAGCGCGCTGACGTCGTACGTGCAGGACCGGGCGGACCTCGTGGGGGCCACCGCCGTGTACGTCGCGGACGCCACCGGGACCGTGGTCGTCGGCACCGATCCCACCCGCCGCGGCCGCCCGGTCGACCTCGGCGACCGCAGCGTCCTGCAGCGGCGCGCCTGGACGGGTGACATCGAGGACCGGGGCGAGCGGGCCATCGCGGCCGAGGTGCCGGTCCTCTCCGACGCTGACCCGGATCCCGGGGATGCGGCGCGGCGGCCGCCGGCCGGGACGCTCGTCGGCGTCGTCGTCGTCACCGAGGACTACCCGGCGCTGACCGAGCGGCTCGGCGAGGCCACCGATGACCTCGTCACGTTCCTGGCCCTCGGCCTGGCCCTGGGCGGCGCCGGCTCGTGGCTGCTGTCGCGGCTCATCAAGCGCCGCACCCGCGGCCTGGAGCCGGCCGAGATCGCGGCACTCGCCGACCAGCGCGAGGCGCTGCTGACCTCGATCCGCGAGGGGCTGGTGGCGATCAGCGCCGACGGGGTGGTGACGGTGCTGAGCGAGAGCGCCCGCGAGCTGCTCGACCTGCCGGCCGACGCCCAGGGGCGCCCACTGTCCTCGCTGGAGCTCGAGCCGCGGGTGCTCGACCTGCTCTCCGGCGACGACCAGGTGCAGGACGCCGTACTCCTCGTGGCCGGGCGCCTGGTCGTCGTCAACCGCAACCCGGTCGAGGCGTCCGGCCGGGCGGCCGGGACGGTGGTCACCCTGCGCGACCGCACCGAGCTGCTCGCCATGCAGAGCGAGCTCAGCGCGCGCCAGGGCGTCACCGAGACGCTGCGCGCGCAGACCCACGAGTTCAGCAACCAGCTGCACACCATCTCGGGCCTCCTGCAGCTCCAGGAGTACGACGAGGCCGGCCGCCTGATCGGCACCCTCACCCGCCGCCGGGCCGCGATCAGCGACGCCGTGACCGGGATCGTCGAGGACCCCGCCGTCGCCGCGCTGCTGATCGCCAAGACCAGCCTGGCCGCCGAGCGACGGGTGGAGCTGCGCCTCGGCGAGGACAGCGCGCTCCCCCGGCTCGGCCCGGACCTGTCGGCCGACGTCGGGACGGTGCTCGGCAACCTGGTCGACAACGCCGTCGACGCCGTCGCCTCGACCGGTCAGCCCGGCACGGTCGACGTACGGCTCCTGGTCGACGGCGACGAGCTCGTCCTGCAGGTCGCCGACACCGGCCCCGGCGTACCGGCCGACCACGTCGCCTCGGTCTTCCGGCGCGGCTTCACCACCAAGCCCTCCGACGCCAGCGGCCGCGGGGTCGGACTCGCGCTCGTCCAGGTCGTGTGCGAGCGTCGGGGCGGCTCGGTCTCGGTGCACAACGAGGGCGGGGCCGTCTTCACCGCCCGCCTGCCCGCCGAGGACCTCCATGACTGATCTTCGAGTGCTCGTCGTCGACGACGACTTCATGGTCGCCTCGATCCACACCCGCTTCGTCGACCGCACCGACGGCTTCACCGTGGTCGGTCAGGCGGCCACCGGCACGACCGCGCTGGCCGAGGTCGAGCGGCTGGCCCCCGACCTGGTGCTGCTCGACGTCCACCTCCCCGACCTCAGCGGGATCGAGGTGCTGCGTCGGTTGCGCGGCGGCGGCAACGACGTCGGCGTCATCGTGGTGACCGCGGCGCGCGAGGCCGACACGGTCCGGGCCGCCGCCGCGAGCGGGGCGGCCCACTACCTCGTCAAGCCCTTCGAGTACGACGACCTGGTCGCCCGCCTGCTCGCCTTCCGCCAGTCCCACCGGGCGCTGGCCGGCGGCGCCGTCCCGGACCAGGACGACATCGACGCCGTCTTCGCCCCGGTCGGGCGCAGCCGGGTCGCGCTGCCCAAGGGGCTGAGCGCCGAGACCGCCGCCCTGGTGCTGGCCGCCCTCGACGAGGGCGAGCTGTCGGCGGCCGAGGCCGCCGAGCGGGTGGGGGTCTCCCGGGTCAGCGCCCGGCGCTACCTCGAGCACTTCGTCGCCGATGGCCGCGCCGCCGTCCGCCTGCAGTACGGCGGGGGCGGGCGGCCCGAGCGACGCTACCGGCGCACGACGTAGGTCTGGGTCGCCCGCTCGCCGGTGTCGCCGATCGCCTCCGCGTCGCCGCCCCCGAGCGCGACCTCGAGCGAGCCGTCGGAGCTGGTGACCTTGATCGGCGTCGCGACCTTCTTCAAGGTCTTGACCTGGCCGAAGGCGAGGTCGCCGGTGAAGACCAGCTCGCCCTTGCCGTCGACCACCTTGACCGCCGCGCCACCGCCGGCGGCGTCGAGCCGCAGCGACGTGACCGAGCCGGTCCCGCTGCTGGTGAGGCCCGCGGAGCCGTCCAGCGGCGGCTCCTTGTCGAGCGCGACCGGGCCGTCCATGAACAGCCGGGCGATCGACCAGGCGAGCACCAGCACCATCACGGCAGCGACCAGCACCGACCAGTTCGGTCCGCCGCGGGTGCCGCGGAGCGAGCCGTGGGCACCGGTGGCGAGCTCGGCCTCGAAGACCTGGCGCGCCTCGACGGGCGCGTCGGCGTACCGCTCGTCGTAGACGGCGAGGAGCGGGGCCGCGTCGATGCCGACCACCCGGGCCAGCGTGCGCAGGTGGCCGCGGGCGTAGAAGTCGCCGCCGCAGGGCGCGAAGTCGTCGACCTCGATCGACTCGATCACGTGCGGGCGGATCCGGGTGCGCTCGGCCAGCTGGTCCACGCTGAGCCGCAGCCGCTCGCGGGCCGCCGCCAGCTGCGGTCCGACCACGGGGTCGACCGCGGGCTCGGGCGCCTCGAGATCGTCGATGCGCGGGAGCGCGACCGCCGTCGGCTCGGGCGCCGGGTTGACCGCCTCCTCGACCAGGTCGACCCGGCCGGGGCTGCGCAGCGCCCGCACCGCGGTGTGCTCGACGTCGTCGTCGGCGGTGACGGTCAGGTCGCTGCGGACCTCGATCCGGGCCGCCGTCGCGGGATCGCGCACCGGCTCCGGGGTCGGCGTCGTCGCCGCGACCTCCTCGGCGACCAGCTCGTCCTCGGCCCGCGCCTCACCCGGGGTACGACGCAGCCGCGCCAGCTGGTTGATCGCGCCGGCCAGCCACGGCCGCGGGTCCGGCAGCCGCCGCTCCCCCGCGCCGTCCGTCTCCTCCGCCGGGTCCTCCCCTGGGGAGGAGTCCGCCGAGTCGGCGCACATGTGCGCCGACTCGGCGTCGTCGTCCACAGGCTCGGCGGCGGCGGCGTCCTCCGCGGCCGACTCCGGGGAGGCGGAGTAGTCGTCGTACACCTCGACGACCTCGGCCGCGCCGGCGGCGAGCTCGTCGAGGGCCGCGGTCAGGTCACCGGTCGCGCCGGTGACCCGGGTCGAGAGGGAGAGCGGTACGGCGAGCGGCTCGCCGTCGTATGGGAAGACCTCGAGGCGTCCGTCGCGCAGCAGGCCCGTGCGGGGCAGGTGCTCGAGCGCCTCGACCGCGTCCCACGGCATGCCGTGCCAGGCCCGGCCCTGGCGGACCCGGAGGCCCTGGGCGTCGGCCACGAGCAGCGGGGTGCGGGCGTCGACGAAGGCCTGCAGCCAGGCGGCGGCGACGGCGCCCATGACCAGGCACAGCGCCCAGTCGAGGAGCGCGCCGGAGCCGCTGGCGCGCGAGAGGTAGAGGATCGCCACGACGGCGGCCACGCCCCCGATGGCGCCGGCCAGGCCCGCGTTGCGGCGGACGGTGATCTCGGGGGCGGTCTCGGTGTCGGTCTCGTGGTCCATCAGCTGCTCGCTCACATCTCCCCCTGCAGGGTCGCGATGACGCCGTCGATCTCGTCGGGCTTGACCAGCACGTCGCGGGCCTTCGAGCCCTCGCTGGGCCCGACCACGCCACGGCTCTCCATGATGTCCATCAGCCGGCCCGCCTTCGCGAAGCCGACCCGGAGCTTGCGCTGCAGCATCGAGGTGGAGCCGAACTGCGTCGACACCACCAGCTCGATGGCCTGGATGACCAGCTCCATGTCGTCGCCGATGTCGTCGTCCAGGTCCCGCTTCGAGGCGGCGGGCGCCGTGACGTCCTCGCGGTACGTCGGCTCCAGCTGCCCCTTGCAGTGCTGGACGACCTGCGCGATCTCGGCCTCGGTGACCCAGGAGCCCTGCACGCGGACCGCCTTGGACGAGCCCATCGGCAGGAACAGCCCGTCACCCTGGCCGACGAGCTTCTCGGCGCCCGGCTGGTCGAGGATGACCCGACTGTCGGCCAGCGACGAGGTCGCGAAGGCCAGCCGGGACGGGACGTTGGCCTTGATCAGGCCGGTGACGACGTCCACCGAGGGCCGCTGCGTGGCGAGCACCAGGTGGATGCCGGCCGCCCGGGCCAGCTGGGTGATCCGGACGACCGAGTCCTCGACGTCGCGCGGGGCGACCATCATCAGGTCGGCGAGCTCGTCGACGATCACCAGCAGGTACGGGTACGGCGTGAGCACCCGCTCGCTGTGCGCGGGCACCTCGACCTTGCCGGCCCGGACCGCCTTGTTGAAGTCGTCGATGTGCCGGAAGCCGAAGTTGGCGAGGTCGTCGTACCGCATGTCCATCTCGCGGACGACCCACTGCAGCGCCTCGGCGGCCTTCTTGGGGTTGGTGATGATCGGCGTGATCAGGTGCGGGACGCCCTCGTAGGCGTTCAGCTCGACCCGCTTGGGGTCGACCATGATCATCCGGACCTCGTCGGGCGTGGAGCGCATCAGGATCGAGGTGATCATCGAGTTGATGAACGACGACTTGCCGGAGCCGGTGGCGCCGGCGACCAGCAGGTGCGGCATCTTGGCCAGGTTGGCGACCACGAAGCCGCCCTCCACGTCCTTGCCGAGGCCCGCGATCATCGGGTGCGTCGCCGAGCGCGCCGTCGAGGAGCGCAGCACGTCGCCGAGGGAGACGATCTCCTTGTCGACGTTCGGGATCTCGACGCCGACCGCGGACTTGCCGGGGATCGGCGAGAGGATCCGGACGTCCGCCGAAGCCACCGCGTAGGCGATGTTCTTCTGGATGTTCATGATCTTCTCGACCTTCACACCGGGGCCGAGCTCGACCTCGTAGCGCGTGACCGTCGGGCCGCGGGTGTAGCCGGTGACCTGGGCGTCGATGGAGAACTCGTCCAGCACCTGGGTCAGCCGGTCCACGACGGCGTCGCTGGCCTTCGACTTGGCCTTGTGGACCGAGCCGGGCTTGAGCACCTCGTCGGCCGGGAGCGAGTAGACGATGTCGCCCGACAGGGCCAGCTGCTCGACGCGCGCCGGTAGCGGGGTGTGCGGAGGCGGCTGCAGGTCGCCCCGGCTCTCGCCCGCGTCGCGTACGGCGGGCCGCTCGACGGTGTCGTCGGGCCCGCGCTCGCGGACGGCTTCGGAGACCTCGGTCTCGGCGCCCGGGTCCACGTCGCCGGGGTCGCCGGGGTCGCCGGGGTGGTCCGAGGAGAACAGGTCGACCCCGACGTCGTGCGGGTCGTCCTCCTCCAGCGCGACGTCGATCGCGTCCTTCTTGCGACCGCGCTTCTTGACCTCGCGGTCCTCCAGCACCGGGGTGTCGTACGCCGGGTCGCCCATCTCGGGGTCGATCTCGTCGTCGTGGCCACGCCGGCCGCGAGCGGAGTCGTCGTCCTCGTAGTGCCGGCCGAGCAGCCGGTCGCCGAGGTCGCGGAGCCGGTCCGGCACCTGGTAGAGCGGGGTCGCGGTGACCACGAGCACGCCGAAGAAGGCGACCAGCGCCAGCAGCGGCACCACGACGTACGGCGTGCGCAGCAGGTCGAGGAGCACCGAGGACACGACGAAGCCGATGGCCCCGCCGGCGCTCTGAAGCGACGAGGTGTCTCCGTCGACCGGCTCGGGCGAGCCGTTGGCGATGTGCACGATCCCGAGCACGCCGAAGGCGACGGCCGTCCAGCCGATCACCTGGCGGCCGACCGGGCCGTTCTGCTCCGGGTCGCGCAGGGTCCGCCAGCCGACCCAGACCAGGACCAGCGGGACGAACCAGCCGATCTTGCCGACCGAGCCGGCGACCGCCGTACGGGTGAAGTCGAAGACGCCGCCCCCGGGCTCGAACCACACGGCCGCGGCGACCACGACGGCCAGCCCCATGAGGAAGAGCCCGGCGCCGTCGCGCCGGTGCGCCGGGTCGAGGTCGCGGGCGCTGCGACCGATGCCCCGCGCGGCCGCGCCGAGTCCGTGGGCGATGCCCAGCCATACCGTCGCGAGCCCGCGGAAGAGGGCGGTGAAGAGTCGGGCGACCGGTCCCGGCCCGCTGCGGACGGCGCGCGGGGCCGGACGCGAGGTCCGAGCCCGGGTGCTCTTCGCAGGGGCGCGCTTGACGGGTCGCTTGGCCGGCTGTCGGGCCGACTGCTTGGTGGGTTGCTTGCCGGTACTCCGGGCGCGGGGGGTCGAACCGCTTCGTCCCGAGCCTCGCGACCCGGAAGTGGACGTGCTCTTGCTCCGCGACCCCGGCGGGGAAGACGTACGGGTCGCCATGGTCCCGACCCTAGGCGATCGTCACACCAGTCACAGGGACCTCAGGAGTGACGGGCTGGCGTGTCGCCCACCTCTGCGCGTCCTCGTCCGGACACCTTCCGTCCCCCGACTCTCACCACCACGAATTGTCCTGCGCCCCTAGACCTCGTCCGGCGCGTGTCCTTAGGGTGCCGCTGGGGCCGGGCGTACTCCGTCCGGTCGACTACATCCACTCGGAGGGGTAGCAATCTCGTGAATTTCCTCAGGCAAGGTCTGACCCTTGCTCTTCTCGGGGCAGGACTGGCCGCCGTGCCGCTCGCCTCATCGGCTCCGGCTTCCGCCGCCGACACCACCCTCGTCCAGCGGTTGCGGGACGATGCCCAGGGCACGGCCCGGGTCACGACCGAACGGGCCACGGGCCGCGTGGGCTTCGCCCGCGCCACCGACCTGCTCCCGTCGGCCTCGGCCGACTCGAAGTCCACCGCTGCGGCCAAGGCGGACGCGTACCTGGACAAGTACGCCTCCGCCTTCGGCGCCCGTCGCGGCGAGCTGCGGCAGGCGGACGTGACCGCGGACGCCTACGGCTGGACCGTCGACTACGACCAGGTCTACCGCGGTGTCGAGGTATTCGGCTCCCGACTGCGCGCGCAGTTCGACAAGCAGGGAGACCTGACGTCCGTCAGCGGCTACGCCGCGCCCGACCTCGACCTCGCCGTCGACCCGCGCCTGAGCGAGGACGACGCGGCCGCCAAGGCCGTCTCGCTGGTCACCAACGCCCCGAGCGGCGTCGACCCCGACATGCCCGCGTCGTACACCGCCGGGGCCAAGGCCGTCTCCACGAAGCTGAACGTCTACCGGATGGGCTCCACCCGCGGCGTCACCGGTGCGCCGGTCCTGTCCTGGGTCGTCGAGGTCTCCAACGGCAGCACGGTTCGGGAGACCGTCATCCTCGACGCGCAGACCGGTAAGCCGGTCAACCGTTGGTCGATGATCGCCCACGCCCTCGACCGCGAGCTCTACGAGGAGTCCTTCGCCCCGGCCAACCAGGTCTGGAAGGAGGGCGACCCCTACCCGGGCGGTCTGGACGTCGACCAGGCCAGCGAGGTCGCCGGCACCGGCGAGGCCTACTGGATGTTCATGAACACCTTCGGTCGCGACTCCTACGACGGGAAGGGCTCGAAGATGATCACGGTCAACAACGACCCGACCATCGAGTGCCCGAACGCCAACTGGAACGGAAAGACCACCAACTACTGCTCCGGAGTCTCTTCCGACGACACCGTGGCGCACGAGTGGGGTCACGCCTACACGGAGTACACGTCCGGCCTGATCTACCAGTGGCAGTCGGGCGCGATGAACGAGGCCTACTCCGACATCTGGGGTGAGACCGTCGACATCCTCAACGACCGCTACAACGAGAGCCCGGCCGGTCCGCGCACGTCCGGCCTCTGCTCGAAGTACACCCGCGGCGCCGTCGGCGTGCGGATCAACGCCCCGGCCGACATCGCGGGCGACTGCGACTCGGCGCCGGCCTCCTTCGGGCCGGTGTTCGACAAGACCGGCGTGACGACCGACCTCGTGATCGGGACGGATGCCGAGAACACCGAGGGTCCCTCGGCCACGGACGGCTGCACGGCCTTCACCAATGCGGGGGCGATCAGCGGCAAGTTCGTCTTCGTCGACCGCGGCACCTGCGGCTTCGCCGTCAAGGCCGCCAACGCCGAGGCGGCCGGCGCCACCGGCATCGTGGTCGGCAACAACACCACGGGGGCCCTGGTGTCCATGTCGGGCGACGCGGACATCTACGGCGTGATGGTCGACCAGGCCAGCGGCACGAAGATCAAGGCCGCCACCGGCACCGTCAACATCACCGTCAAGGACGTCGAGACCGCCGACAAGGACGACTCCTACCGCTGGCTCTCGGGCGAGGCCGACCCTGCCTTCGGTGGCGCCATCCGCGACATGTGGAACCCGACCTGCTACGGCGACCCGGGCAAGGTCTCGGACGCCGAGTACTACTGCGACAGTTCCGACAACGGCGGTGTGCACAGCAACTCCGGCGTGGTGAACCACACCTACGCACTCCTGGTGGACGGGGGCACCTCCAACGGCGTCACCGTGCCCGCCATCGGTCTCGACAAGGCGGCCAACCTGTTCTGGCGCACGCAGACCACCTACCTCACTCCGACCTCGGACTTCGCCGACCTCGCTGACGGCTTGGCCGCGTCCTGCACCGACCTGACCGGGAAGCCGATCAACAAGGTGACGCTCGGGTCGAGTGCCACCGGTGGCGGTCCGGCCACTCCGCAGGCGGCGACACCCATCACTGCGTCCGACTGTGCCGCGGTGAACGCCGTGGCCCAGGCCACCGAGCTCCGGGTCGAGCCGGTGCAGTGCAACTTCCAGCCGCTGCTCGCCAAGAACAACGTGTCGGCGTGCGGCGACGGCTTCACCTCGGAGACGACCTACGCCGAGGACTTCGAGGACGGCCTCGCGGGCTGGACCGCCGACGAGCAGACGGTCTTCCCGGGCTCGAGCGGCATGCCCTGGGAAGCCACGACCAAGGCTCCCGACCACACCGGTGGCGCCATCTACGGACCCGACCCGGCTCGTGGCGGCAGCTGCCTCGGCGACGCCGAGGACCGGTCGGTTCGCAACGGGCTGGCGAGCCCGGCGATCGAGTACCCGGCGGGCAAGGCACCGACCTTGTCCTTCGACCACTACGTGGCCACCGAGGTCGGCTGGGACGGCGGCAACGTCAAGGTCAGCGTCAACGGCGGCGCGTACGCGCTGGTCCCGACCTCGGCCTACCTCTTCAACGGACCGGGCGCCGCGCTCGCGACCGCCGGGGCCGGCAACACGAACCCGATGGCCGGCCAGCCGGCCTTCACCGGCACCGATGGTGGCGAGGCCACGGGCTCGTGGGGCACGTCCATGATCAACCTCAGCCGGATCCCCGGCGCGAAGCCGGGTGACGACCTGAAGTTCCGCTTCGACATCGGGCGTGACGGCTGCAACGGCGTCGACGGGTGGTACGTCGACAACGTCGAGGTGACGATCTGCAAGGTCACCTCGACGATCAAGGCGGCGCAGGTCCCGGCGCGCTCGACGTACGGCAAGGCCAGCCGCCTGGACGTGTCGGTCGCCGGCAACAACCCCACCGGCACGGTGACGGTGACCGAGGGCAAGAAGCAGCTCGGTACGGCGACCTTGGCCCAGGGCAAGGCGAGCATCGCCCTGCCCGCCAAGCTCGCGGCCGGTCGTCACCAGCTGACGGTGTCCTACTCGGGCGACGCGGCGAACGCCCCGGCGCGCACCTCGGTGACTGCCCGAGTCGCCAAGGCCAGGTCGCGCACGACGGCCTCGGCGACGCCGAAGCGAACCACGGTGGGCAAGTCGGTCCGGATCAAGGCCAAGGTGAGCGTGGCCGGCGGAGTGAAGCCGGTCGGCAAGGTCGTCGTGACCCTGAAGGGCAAGCGAGTGGTCTCCGGCAAGGTCGGCAGCGACGGCCGAGTGACCCTCGTGGTCAAGCGGCTCCGCGCCGGTGCGCACACCTTCCTGGTGACCTACCGGGGCAGCGCCTCGATCGAGCCCAGCAAGGACCGGGTCAAGATCCGCGTGGTCCGTAGGCGCTGACGCACGACCAGCACCACCCAGGGAGCCCCGCCGGACGTCGTCCGGCGGGGTTTCCGCCTTCCGGGGCGCGGGAACTGGCCCTCCGAGAGGAAGGACCGGCGCGGTGACCGATGGCTCCACGTCCCGCCACCGTTGGGGGTGGGCACTGATCCTCCTCGGCGCGCTTCTCGTCGTCGTCGGCGCCGTGGGCGTGGTCAACCCCTTCGGCCTGGTCTGGGTCGCGCGGCTGCTCGACCACCCCTACCCGATGGGCGTCGCCGCCGCCCTGCTCGTCACCGTCGGCATCCGACTCCGGCTCGACCGGGTCCTGACCCGGCTCGCCCTCGGCTCGATCTGCCTGGCGGCGGGCCTGGGCTGGGGTGCGGCGTGGCTGGTCTCCCCCGGCGAGGACGGGGCGGTCGCGACGTCGCCGGCGCCCGACCGCGCCGAGTACGAGGCCGTCGTACGCGAGGCGGGCAGCGACGACGAGCCCGCCTGGCGGGTGTCAGTGCGCCAGACCGGCTCCTTGCTGGCCCGGGAATGGCCGGTCGGGTGCGCGAAGAGCGGCCTCCCGGAGGAGGCGTTCGACCGGGTCCGCTGGGCCGGGCCGGACCTGCTGGTGGTCGAGTTGGGCGAGCGGTCGCTGCAGGTCGACGTCGACCCCGCTACCGGGCGCCCCCAGCGCGGCACCGGCCCGGGCTGGACCCGCTGCTGAGTGCGCTCAGGCCCAGTCGGCGTAGTTCTGGAGGGTCAACGCCGGCACCCGCGCGGCCGGCGTACCGGCCCACAGCTCGCGGAAGCGTCGCGCGTAGGCCCGGCGCAGCCCGTGCAGGAGCCGGGGTACGGCGGGCAGCCGGGCCAGCACGGTCGCCCGGGTCCGGGCGTCCGCCCCGTCGACCAGCCAGTGCACCTCCAGCGGCGACCGCTCGTGCTGGCGGTGCCACGACGCCCACTGCGCCGGCGACAGGCTCCGGGACGCCGCCGGGACGAGCTCGGCCTCCTCGCGCTCGAGGTGCGGCAGCAGCACGGAGTCGAGCTCGGTCAGCGCGTGCAGCAGCACCTCGCTGCCGGCGCCGTCGCGGTACTCGCGCGCGGCCTCCTCGAGCAGTCCCACGGCCGGGGAGATGGCACCGTGCTCGGCGTCGACCGTCGCGACCAGCGGCGCCACCGCCGGGTCGTGGCGCACGACCAGCGGGTAGAGCGCGTCCTCGGCCTCGTGGTGACGGTGCAGCGCGCCCATCAGCCAGAGGACGTGGTCCCCGAGCGCCGTACGGCGGACACCGGAAGCGCCGTCGGCGACGACGATCCGGGTCCGGACCAGGTCACGCCGGAAGGCCGCGTGGGCCGTCCGGATCATCGAGGGGTCGGCCGTGGGAGCTGCCTCGGTCGCCATGGCCCGAGTCTCGGGGGCCGAGGTCGAGCGCCGTCAGCGAACAGATCACGATCAGGCCTCGATGACGACCGGGATGATCATCGGCCGGCGCCGGTGGGCGGTGTTGACCCAGCGACCGACGACCCGTCGTACGGTCTGCTGCAGCTGGTAGGCGTCGGTGTTGCCCTCGGCGATCGCCTGGTCGAGGGCGTTGATGATCGGCTGCTTGATCTCGTCGAAGGACGCATGGTCGAGCGCGTTGCCGCGGGCGTGGATCTCGGGCCCGGCGGCGACCTTGCCGCTGACCGAGTCGACCACGACGATGATGGAGATGAAGCCCTCCTCGCCGAGGATCCGGCGGTCCTTGAGGTCGGACTCGGTGACGTCGCCGACCGACGAGCCGTCGACGAAGACGTTGCCGCACTCGACCTTGCCGACGATCCTGGCCACGCCGTCGACCAGGTCGACGACGACGCCGTCCTCGGCGATGACGACGTTCTCGACCCCGGTGGCCCGGGCCAGGTCGGCGTTGGCCAGCATGTGCCGGATCTCGCCGTGCACCGGCAGCACGTTGCGGGGCTGGACGATGTTGTAGCAGTAGAGCAGCTCGCCGGCGCTCGCGTGACCGGAGACGTGCACCATCGCGTTGCCCTTGTGGACGACCTTCGCGCCCCAGCGGGCCAGTCCGTTGATCACGCGGTAGACGGCGTTCTCGTTGCCGGGGATCAGGCTGGAGGCGAGCAGGACGGTGTCGCCCTCCTCGATGTGCACGAAGTTGTGGTTGCGCTGGGCGATCCGGCTCAGCGCGCTCATCGGCTCACCCTGCGAGCCGGTCGAGATCAGCACGACCCGCTCGGGCGGCAGGGTGGCCAGCTCCTTGGCCTCGACCAGCACGCCCTCGGGCACCTTCAGGTAGCCCAGGTCGCGGGCGATCGCCATGTTGCGGACCATCGAGCGGCCGACGTACGCGACCTTGCGCCGGTGGGCGACCGCGGCGTCCAGGACCTGCTGGACGCGGTGCACGTGGGAGGCGAAGCAGGCGACGATGATCCGCTGCTGGGACTCGCGGAAGACCTGGTCGATGACCGGCGTGATCTTCTTCTCCGACGGGGTGAAGCCCGGCGTCTCGGCGTTGGTCGAGTCGGTCAGGAAGAGGTCGACGCCCTCCTCCCCCAGCCTCGCGAACGCGCGCAGGTCGGTGATCCGGCCGTCGAGCGGCAGCTGGTCCATCTTGAAGTCGCCGGTGTGCAGCACCATCCCGGCGCCGGTGCGGATCGCCACGGCGAGCGCGTCCGGGATGGAGTGGTTGACCGCGACGAACTCCAGGTCGAACGGCCCGAAGGTGAGCTTCTGGCCCTCCTTGACCTTGTGGTGCACGGTCTCGCGCAGCCGGTGCTCGCGCAGCTTGCTGTCGAGCAGCGCCAGGGTCAGCTCGGACCCGACGAGCGGGATGTCCTGCCGCTCGCGCAGGAGGTACGGCGTCGCACCGATGTGGTCCTCGTGCCCGTGGGTCAGCACCAGGGCCTCGACGTCGTCGAGCCGGTCCCGGATCGAGCTCCAGTCCGGCAGGATCAGGTCGACACCGGGCTGGTGGTCCTCGGGGAAGAGCACGCCGCAGTCGACGATGAGGATGCGGCCGTCGTACTCGAAGGCGGTCATGTTCCGACCGACCTCGCCGAGCCCGCCGAAGGCGGTGACCCGAAGCCCTCCCTTCGGCAGTGCCGGCGGCGTGGAGAGCTCGGGATGAGGGTGACTCACAGGACGTCCTTTACAAGAGGCCGGCGGCCGTCAGCCCCTCCCTCAGAGCGGCGACCTCCGCGTCGTCCAGGGCCGCGAGCGGCGACCGGACGTTGCGGTTGTCGAGCACCCCGAGGATCTGGAGCCCGGCCTTGGCGGTGGTGGCTCCGTAGTTGGCGACGCCCATGACGGCGTCGATCGCGGGGAGCAGGCGCGTGAAGATGTCGAGGGCAGCGACGTGGTCGCCCGCCCAGTAGGAGTCGGCCATCGCCTTCAGCTGGTCGCCGGCGACGTGGCCGACGACGCTGACGAACCCGACGGCACCGTGCGCGAGCCAGCCGAGGTTGGCCTCGTCGTCGCCGGAGTAGACCGCGTAGCCCAGCTCGCGGATCCGCACCCCGCGTGCGAAGTCGCCGACCGCGTCCTTGACCGCGACGACCTGCTCCCAGGAGATGGCCTGCTCGTAGGTCTCCAGCGCGATGGTCGAGCCGGTACGGCCCGGGACGTCGTACAGCATGACGGGGAGCTCGGCCGCGTCCACCACCTGGCGGAAGTGCTCGAGGATGCCCCGCTGGCCGGGCTTGTTGTAGTACGGCGTCACGAGGAGTACGCCGTCCGCGCCGTTCTTGCGGGCCTGCTGGGCCAGCAGCGTGGACGTGCGGGTGTCGTTGGTACCGATGCCGGCCACCAACGTGATGTCGCCACCGACCGCGTCGCGCACGGCCGCCAGAACCTCGCCGTCCTCGTCCGTCGTCGTCGTCGGCGACTCCCCGGTGGTGCCCGACACGACGAGCCCGTCGTTGCCGTGCGCCACGAGGTGCCGCGCGATCCGCGCGGTCGCGTCGAGGTCCACGGAACCGTCGTCGTGGAAGGCGGTGGCCATCGCCGTGAGCACGTGACCGAAGGGCGCCTCGGGCGCGGAGGTGGTGCCGGACGTCATGGGAGCCAGGCTATCCCTCCCCCGCCCCCGATCACCGCATCCGCCCCAGCAGTCCCCTCCAGCACTTCCCCTCCGGTGGTTCCCTCCGGTGGTCGAGCAGTGAAGGACGAAGTCCTGAACGCCCGTCGAGACCCCCGCAACCAACAAGCAACCTCCGGCAGGTCGGCCCCCGCCGCCGGTCCCTGCCTCCGGTGGTCGAGCAGTGAAGGACGAAGTCCTGAACGCCCGTCGAGACCCCCGCAACCAACAAGCGACCTCGCGGTAGGCCGGTCCCTGCCGAGGCGTCTGCTCGGTGCACCAGGTCGGTTCAAAGACTTTTTACAGAGACAAGGGGGCTCACCGTCCACTGTGATCAAGGGCCATCACGAGCCTGCTTCTAGCTTTCGGACTCTTCGGGTCGACCGTTCGAACAAGGCTGTGAACAACCCCCACATTCGATTACCTGTTCGACTAGAATGAAGGCATGGCTCGGGACCTCGACGACTGCGACACCGTACCCGCGGTGCTCGCCTTCGTGCGCGCCCGACGCACCGTGCAGCTCCAGGCCGAGGCCGACCAGCTCGCCGCCGCTGTCACCTGGGCGGGCATGCACTCCACCGACTCCCTGCACGATGCCGCCGCGGTGTGGATCCCCGGCTGCGAGGACGAGATGGCCATCGCGGGCCCCGGCGCACCCCTCATCGCTGAGTTCTCGGTGTTGGAGTTCTCCGCTGCGCTGGGGATGTCGTCGGACTCGGGGCGGATCTACCTCGGCCACGCCGTCGAGCTCGCCCACCGCCTCCCCAGGGTCTACGAACGCGTCCAGTCCCTCGACCTCCCGGTCTGGAAGGCCCGCCGGATCGCCGCGGAGACCATCGACCTCCCTGAGGACGGCGCCGAGTTCGTCGACACCCACGTCGCCGCAACCGCGCACAAGATCTCCATCGCCCAACTCGACCGCACCATCGAAGAAGCGCGGACCCGTTTCGACCCCGAGGCCGCGGCCCAGCGGGCGCGGGATGCGGCCGAGGTGCGGCACTTCGACATCGAGGTCCAGCAGGTCTCCTACGACGGCCACGTCGAGGTCCGCGGAACCCTGGATCTGGTCGACGCACTGGATCTGGAGGACGCGGTCGCTCGGGGTGCGACCCACCTCGGCACCATCGCCGACGGGCTGTCGCTCGACGTACGCCGGTCCATCGCGGTCGGTGACCTCGCCCGACGCCAGCTCACCCTCGACCTCAACGCCGAGCCCGACCCCGACCGGAAGCGACCCCGCCAGGTCGTCGTGCACGTGCACCTCGCGGACGCCGCGATCGCGCGGGTCGAGAACACCCGGTCGATGATCTCGGTGGAGCAGGTGAAGGGCTGGTGTCAGGACGGAGACAGCCAGGTCGTCATCAAGCCCGTGATCGACCTGGCCGACCACGTCCACGTGGACGCCTACGAGGTCCCCGACCGGCTCAAAGAACGCCAGGCCCTGCTTCAACACTCCTGCGTCTTCCCGTGGTGCCGACGCAGGGCCAGGTCCTGCGACCACGACCACAGCGACCCCGCCTCGAACGGCGGCGCCACGTGCGACTGCAACATCGCCCCACTCTGTCGACGACATCACCGCGCCAAGACCCACACGCGCTGGCGCTACGACAAGGTCGACGACACCACCTTCATCTGGCGATCACCCAACGGACTGATCTTCCGACGCGACCACACCGGCACCACCACCCCGCAGCCCTGACCGAGAACCCTCGGCAGGGCTACGGACGCGCCCACGCGACCAGGTCGTGGAGCCAGGCGTCGAGGCGGGTCAGCTGCTCGTGCCGGCCGAACAGTGCCTGCCTCCCCGGAGGAGGCAGGAACCCGACGGCGTCCATGACGAACCAGTGCGGGTGCGGCGCGTCCGTCGCGACGTCGCCGTACGCCTCGACGAAGGCGCGGGCCCGGTCCGGGCCGAGGTCGAGCGCGAGGTTCGTGGCCGCGTGCGCGGCGTCGAGCCAGGCGGGGCCGGTCGACGCCTCGACCCAGTCGACGACGCCCGAGATCGTCCCGCCGCGCCACAGCAGGTTGCGGTGGCTGAAGTCGCGGTGCAGGAAGGTCGAGACGTACGGCGGAGCCTCGCCGGCGAGCAGGTCGAACGCGCGCTCCCAGGAGGCCGGGTGGGCCGTCCAGGACGGGACCACCCTCTTCGCCTCCCACGCCCAGGACTGGAAGGTCCGGAACGGAACCGCAGGACGGACCGCGTGGATCACGGCCAGCGCCTCAGCCATCGCCGCGAGGGCGCCGTCGTCCAGGTGACGAGCCGGCACACCCGGCAGGCGGGTCATCAGGTGGGCGGCCACGCCCGCCGAGTCGCCGGCGGCATCCAGCGCGATGCTCTGCGGGGCGGGCACGGGGGTCGAGGCCAGGTCGTGCATCGCCTGCCGCTCACGACGCGTCAGCTCGGCCCCGTGGTGGCGCCACGGCTCCTCGGTCATCAGCCTCAGCACGGCCCGCGTGCCGTCCCCGGCAGAGATCGCCAGCATCGTGGACGTGAGGCCGCCGGTCAGCTCGTCGACGTCGACGACGGGCGCACCCAGGACCGTCGCCGCCCAGTTCAGGGCCTCGACGCGAGGGTCCGACACGCCCGGCACGAGCCTTCGCTCAGACGTGCGGCATGACCTCGGCGGCGACCAGGCGCAGGTGGTCGAGATCTGCGAGGTCGAGGACTTGGAGGTAGACCCGCTCGGCGCCGAGGGCGGCGTACCGGCTGATCTTGTCGACGACCTCCTGCGGGGTGCCGGCGAGGCCGTTCTCGCGGAGCTCGTCGGGCTCGCGCCCGATGGCGGCGGCACGGCGGGTCACCTCGGCCTCGTCGGCGCCTACGCAAAGAACAAGCGCGTTCGACCAGGTCATCGTGGCGGGGTCGCGGTCGATCGCCTCGCAGGCGGCGGCGACCCGGGCGAACTGGGCCTCGGTGGTCGCCTCGTCGACGAAGGGCAGGTTGAACTCGTCGGCGTACGACGCCGCGAGGGCCGGCGTGCGCTTCTTGCCGAGGCCGCCGATCAGGACGGGCGGCTTGGCCTGGGTCGGCTTGGGCAGACCGGGCGAGTCCGCCACCTGGTAGTGCGTGCCGTCGAAGCTGAAGCCGCCCGAGGTCGCCCACAGGCCGGTGATGATCGCGAGCTGCTCCTCGAACCGGTCGAAGCGCTCACCGGTCGAGGGGAACGGGATGCCGTACTTGGTGTGCTCGGCCTCGAACCAGCCGGCGCCGATGCCAAGCTCGACCCGGCCGCCGCTCATCTGGTCGACGTTGGCGACGCTGATGGCCAGCGGCCCGGGGTGACGGAAGGTCGCGCTCGTCATCATGGTGCCGAGTCGGATGGACGAGGTCTCGCGGGCCAGACCGGCGAGCGTGATCCAGGCGTCGCTGGGGCCGGGTAGTCCCTCGGTGCCCATGCCGAGGTAGTGGTCGGAGCGGAAGAACGCCCCGAACCCCAGCTCCTCGGCCTCGAGGGCCACGGCGAGGAGGTCGTCGTACGTCGCGCCCTGCTGAGGCTCGGTGAAGATGCGCAGCTCCATGCGGACCAGCCTGGCAGACCGCTGCGCGTCAGCCGTCGGCGCTCCCCACGATCGCGCGCACCAGGCGCTCCAGCTCGGTGCGCAGCAGGTCGACGTCGCGGGTGATCAGCGGCTCCCCGGGCACCAGCGAGCGCAGGAGGGTGACCCCCGAGAAGAGGGCGAAGAGCAGCTCGGCGCGCAGCTGCGCCGTGGCCGGATCGAGCGACGGGTCGGCCCACGAGCGCCGCAGCCGGTCGATGACCGCGATCAGTGCCTCCTGGCGCAGCCCGCTCACCCGCTCCTCCCCCGCGCCGGAGCCACGGATCAGGAGCAGCAGCGGGTGCTCGTGACCGAACTCCGCCCACGCGTCGGGCGCGAGGCTCGCGATCATCGACTCCACGATGGCGTCGGGCGCGAGGTCCGATCCGTCGTCGAGCACGTCCGAGGACTCCTCGACGACCGCCGCGAAGAGGCCGTCCTTGGAGCCGAAGTAGCGGGAGATCAGCGAGACGTTGACGCCGGCGTCGGCCGCGATGTCCCGGGTGGTGGTGCGCTCGTAGCCGAGCACCGTGAACCGCCTCCGGGCCGCCCGCAGCAGGGCGGCGCGGGTCGCCTCGGCGTCGCGCGGACGACGGGGCGAGACGGGCGGCGGTGACGGGTTCACCCCGTCATCATGCCCGATGTAATCGCTCGTTTGACAAGTTGACCACGTCATCCATAGCGTTCATGTCAACGCCTGTTTACATATTCCGGAAGGACCCGATGAGCCACCCACCCGCCCCGTCGCCGATGCGCGCCAACCTCGAGATCGCCGCGATCGGCCTCGGCGCCCTGATGGCGTCGCTCTCGCAGACGCTGATCATCCCGGTGCTCCCGGTCATCGAGACCGACATCGGCGCCTCGACCACCCAGTCGTCCTGGCTGCTCACCTCGACCCTGCTGGTCGGCGCGGTGGCCGTCCCGATCATCAGCCGGCTCGCCGACATGTTCGGCCGCCGCCGGATGCTGCTGGTCGCCCTGCTGTCGCTGGCCGCGGGCTCGCTCATCGACGCGCTCACGACCGACCCGACCGTGATGATCGTGGGCCGCGCCCTGTGCGGGCTCTCGGGCGCGTCGATCCCGCTCGGCATCAGCCTCCTCCACACCCAACTGCCGCCCGCCCGGCGCGGCTCTGCCACCGCGCTGATCAGCGCGATGCTCGGCATCGGCGGCGCGCTGGGCCTGCCGCTGGCCGGCCTGCTCGCCGACAACGTCGACTACCACGTGCTGTTCTGGATCGGCGCGGTCGGCGCGGCCGTCAGCGCCGCCCTCGTCGTAGCCCTGGTCGACGAACCGGCCGTCGGCGACCCCGGACGGATCGACTGGTCGGGCATGGTCCTGCTCGCCGGCGGGCTGGTCGCCCTGGTGCTGCCTCTCTCCCAAGCCTCGAGCTGGGGCTGGGGCTCGGCGAGGACCGTCGGCCTGCTCGTGCTGTCGGTGCTGCTGCTCGGCCTCCTCGTCGTCGTCGAGCGCCGCGTCCGCAACCCGCTGGTCGACATGCGCACCCTCGGCCGGCCCCCGATCGTGATCACCAACGTCGCCTCGCTGTTCTTCGGCTTCGCGCTCTTCGCGAGCTTCGTCGGCACCGCGACCTACGTGCAGATGCCCGAGGAGACCGGGTACGGCTTCGGCTCCTCGGTGCTGACCGCCGGCCTGTGCCTGCTGCCCAGCGGCATCCTGATGCTGGTCCTGGCCCCGGTCACGGCCCGGTTGATCGGCTCCTGGGGTCCCGGCCGGGTGCTCGCGGTCGCCGGTCTGATCCTGACCGGTGGCCTGTTGCTGCGCATCGTGCTGGTCGGCGAGCTGTGGCACGTCGTCCTCGGTACGGCGATCATCGGCGCGGGCACGGGCATCGGCTACGCGAGCCTTCCGGCGCTCATCAACGCGCACACCCCGGAGCGCGAGCTGGCCGCGGCCAACGGCATCAACACCCTGGCCCGCTCGCTCGGCAGCACCCTGGCCAGCGCCCTCGGCGGCACCCTGCTCGCGTCGTTCACGGTCAGCGTCGCCGCGCTGGGCGGGGCGGAGCTCCCGTCGCTGACCGCCTACCGGGTGCTCTTCGGGATCTGCGCGGGCGCGGCGTTCCTGGCCAGCCTGGCCGGGCTCGCGCTGGCGTCGCCGAAGGTCGACAGCCCGCAGACGCAGGAGCGGCAGCCGGTCAGCTGACCCGGAGTCGTCGCGCGACCAGGCGCCGGGGCCGCCCGACCGACGTCCCGATCGCCGCGCCGAGCACCGGGCACAGCACGCTGCTCACGACGGTCCCGGACACGGTCGGCAACGCGACGAACAGGACGCCCACGGCCGCGAGTGCCGCGGCCAGGCCCTGCGTCGTGGCCAGCACGGTGGCCCGCCAGGCGATCCGCCAGGCCCGGCTCTCGCCGCCCGCCTCGGGCAGCGGGAGCCGGGCGAGGTGGTCGCCCATCAGGTGCGCCACGAGAAGGAAGCCGGCGTACCCGCCTGGGAGCCACCAGGCGCGGTCCTCCTGCGCGACCGCGGCGCCGAGGCCGAGCAGCACGAGCAGGAGCGGGGCGCCGTACCGGAGCAGCGGGCTGAGCAGCTCGGTGCCGCCGGCCAGGCCGGGACCGGAGTCGTGGGGACCGCGCTCGCCGGCCACCTGGTCGGCGAGCACGACCAGCACCACGGCGAGACCGGCCAGCGGGAGCGCGATCACGAGACCGCCGATCGCGTCGGTGACCTGGGTGGCGAGGCCCACCACCGTGACGACGACGGCCGGCGCGACGACGACGGCGCGCGACCGGACCAGCCGCTCGAGGCGTCCGTCCAGGTCGGGTACGTCGGCACCCGGGACCACGACGCCGAGCTCGCGGGCGAAGGCCCTCCCGCGCTCGCGACGACGGTACGCACGCCGGGGCGTCGACGGTCCCGGGGCGGCGGTCATGGCGGCAGCGTAGGCGTCGACGGGCTCAGGAGCGGGAGAGGTGCACGACCTCGAAGCCGTCGTGCACCTCCCGGTCGACCTCGACCCACGCGGTGCGGTCGAAGTCCGGGTAGTGCACGTCGCCCTCCGGCTCCAGCGGGATCTCGGACAGCACCTGCTCGGTGGCGACGCTCAGCGCGGCGGCGTACACCTGGGCGCCGCCGGCGACCATCACGTCGCCCGGGAGGTCGTCGGCGAGCGCGAGCGCGGCGTCGAGGTCGTGGGCGACGAGCACGCCCTCGGCCGTCCAGCCCGGGTCGCGGGTCAACACGATGGTGGTGCGACCGGGCAGCGGCCGGCCGATGGACTCGTACGTCGTGCGGCCCATCACCAGCACGTGGCCCATGGTGAGCCGCTTGAAGACGGCCTGCTCCCCCGGGACCCGCCAGGGGATGTCCGGCCCGTTCCCGATCACCCCGTTGCGGGCGACGGCGGCGACCAACACCACGCGTCGGGGCGTGCCCCGGCTCATACGGCGATCGGCGCCTTGATGCCGGGGTGCGGGTCGTAGCCCTCGAGCCGCAGGTGCTCCAGGTCGAAGGCGTCGAGCTCGGTCACCGACCGGTCGAGGTGGAGCGTCGGGAGCGGACGCGGCTCGCGAGTCAGCTGGAGCGCGGCCTGGTCGAGGTGGTTGAGGTAGAGGTGGGCGTCGCCGAAAGTGTGCACGAAGTCGCCGACCTCCAGCCCGGTCACCTGGGCGACCATGTGGGTCAATAGGGCGTACGACGCGATGTTGAACGGCACGCCCAGGAAGACGTCGGCGGAGCGCTGGTAGAGCTGGCAGCTGAGCCTGCCCGGCCCGAACTCCTGCGGGGCGACGTAGAACTGGAACATGGTGTGGCAGGGCGCGAGCGCCATGTCCGGGAGGTCGGCGACGTTCCACGCACTGACCAGGTGGCGGCGCGAGTCGGGGTTGGTGCGGATCTGCTCGACGACCTGCGCGATCTGGTCGACGTGCCGCCCGTCGGGCGTCGGCCACGAGCGCCACTGGTAGCCGTAGACCGGGCCGAGGTCGCCGTTGTCGTCGGCCCACTCGTCCCAGATCGTCACACCGCGGTCCTGGAGCCACTTCACGTTGGTGTCGCCGCGCAGGAACCACAGCAGCTCGGCGAACACCGAGCGGGTGTGCACCTTCTTGGTCGTGACGAGCGGGAAGCCCTCGCTCAGGTCGAACCGGAGCTGGTGACCGAAGACCGAGCGGGTGCCGGTGCCGGTGCGGTCGCTCTTCTCGACACCCTCGTCGAGGACCCGGCGGAGAAGATCGAGGTAGGCCTGCACGGGCCCAGCCTAGGCGTCGAGACCGACGGTGCCGACGATGGTGGTCCGGGTGTCGCCTCCCACCCACACCTCCTGCCCCTCGCGCCTCACGTGCACCCGACCGGCCCGGCCGAGCACCGTCCCCTGGCCCGCGACGTACGACGAGGGCAGCCTCGAGCCGGCCAGCCACTGGCCGATCCCCGCGTTGAGCGAGCCGGTGACCGGGTCCTCCGCCGGGCCGTAGCCGGGGCAGAACGCCCGGACCTCGATGGCTAGCGGGCCCTCGTCGTACGGGCCGACGACGCCGATCTTCAGGTCGCCGAAGGCTGCGAAGTCGGGGTCCAGCGCGAGCACGGCGTCCGCCGAGTCGAGCAGCACGCCCACCCAGCCCGGCCCGTTGTCGATCCAGGTCGACTCGACGACGGCCGACTCCGGCAGCCGCAGCGCCCGACCGATCGCGCCGAGGTCGGTGGCGGAGACCGGCCCCGACCGGGTCAGCGGCGGGGCCTGGAAGGAGAGCCGGCCGGCCTCGTCGCGGCGCAGCCGCACCAGCCCGGCGCCGCACTCCTGGACGACGTCGTCCCCCGCCGGCACGCCGCCGGCCTCGAGCCAGGCGTGCGCGCTGCCGAGGGTCGGGTGTCCGGCGAACGGGAGCTCCCCGCCCGGCGTCCAGATCCGCAGCCGGTAGTCGGCACCGGGCATCGTCGGCGCCAGCAGGAAGGTCGTCTCGGAGAGGTTGGTCCAGCGGGCGAACGCCGCCATCGCCTCGTCGTCGAGGCCGTCCGCGTCGTGCACGACGGCGACCGGGTTGCCGAGCAGCGGAGCCGCGGAGAAGACGTCGACCTGGCGGAAGGGAAGCACGTCACGACGGTAGACGTCCGGCTCAGCGCGCGAACAGCGGGACCGGCCCCGCGGCGGGGATCCGGGTCCCGGTGGAGCAGTCCCCGGTGCCGAGCACGCAGGTGCGCAGCTCCCAGGACCCGGCCTCCGAGCGTCGACCGATGCCCGGGTCGGCGGGCTCCGGCCGGTCCGCAGGTACGACGGCGAGCACGATCGTGCCCTCGTCCGCGAGCCGGGCAGCGACCACCCGCTCCCCCGGGGCCACCCCGGTCGCCGGTCGACCACCGAGGATGTCGAGCGCGACCCGGTCGCCGCGAGCGGTGGTGACCAGCGCGAACCGCCCGTCGTCGGACAGCTCCCCGTCCTGGCCGACCTCGACGGTCCCCGGGCGCTCGCGCTGGGACCACAGCAGCACCCGTCCCCGGTCGCCCCGCAGCAGCATCGTCCCGGCCCGTACGTCGAGCAGCGGCAGCGCGCGCAGCCGGCGTGGGTCACCGTCAGGCAGCAGCACGGCGACCGACCCGTCGGTCGAGTTGTAGTAGAGCCGGTCGTCGTCGACGGCCACCGGTCGCAGGGACGTCCCCGCGACCCGTGCCGCCTCGTCGTCGCGACGGACGTCGTGGACCACCAGGTCGCCGCTGGCCCGCTCGCGCCAGACCACCAGGCCCCCTCCCGCCGAGCCGGTCAGGCCGGCGTCGGGATCGGCCCGGCCGAGAAGCTCCCGACGACCGCGCCCGTCGACCCGGACCACCCGACCGCCGGCGTCGAGGTACGCCGCCCCGCCCGGGACCTCGACGAGGTCTACGACCGGACCCGTGTCGACGACCGCCCGGCGCAGGTGCAGCTCGCCGCCGGCGACCCAGGCCACGGCGACCGGGTTGTCGGCCGCCCGGACCGGCAGCGGCGCGAGCGCCGAGGGGTCGCGTCGCTCGTCGGCACCCGACAGGGCCGGGACGACGGCGGCGGTCGCCACGGCCGCCGCGGCCAGCGCCGCCCCGACGCCGAGCGCGACCCGGCGTCGGCGTCCCGGTCGGTGCGGCACCCGCCGTCGGCGCACCTCGTCCAGCGGCGGCGCCAGCACCGGCACCGCGGCCGCGGCCCGGTCGAGGAGATCGCTCCCGGCCCGCACCGTCGCGACCCGCTCGGCCTCCGGCATCCGGTCGAGCAGCACGGCCGCGGCCACCCGGTCGGGGTCCTCCGACGACGCCGCCACCCCCACCCACCACGAGGTACGGCGCCGCTCGGTCCAGGCGGTCAGCACCGCCTCGGGGACGACGACGTCGGCGTCACCGCGGCGCACCGTGGCCGCCCACGACCTACGGCAGCGCGCGAGCCCGTCGACGACGACGTCCTCGACCAGCTCGTCAGGACAACCGAGGAGCGCGAGCTCGCGCACCAGCGCCGGCCAGCGCGCGGCGACGTACGCCGTGAAGTCGTCCTCCGGCCGCATCCGCGCTCCTCCCGACGTCGCGCCTCAGGACGCCTGGGGAAGGGGTTCGGAGCCGCCGCCGTCGCGGATCGGCGGCACCGGGACGACCATGGCTCAGGCGTGCAGCGACATCGGGCCGTAGACCTGCCGGTCCAGCTCGAAGAGCGTCACCGCGTCGACCCCCTCGGCGGCGAGGTCGGACCAGGTCTCCCCGACCCAGGACTCGGCGTCGGCCTGGCTGGGGAAGCGCTGGTCGGCAAGCTCCCCCTCGACGACGACCTCGGCGCCGGTCGCGTCCTCGAGGCGCCAGCGCCACGGGCGCTCGGCGGGCGTGGGCTGGCGGAAGGTGGGCGGCTGGTCGGGCAGGTTCACGCGTCAGTCCTCTCGCACGGACGGGTCGACGAAGGGCGGCTTCGTCAGCTGGAAGATCTCGCGGCGGCCCCGGATGTCGACCCCGACCTCGGCGTCCTCGGCCACGAACGCCGGCAGCAGCGCCAGGCCCACGCCCTTGCGCAGGGTCGGCGAGAAGGTGCCGGAGGTGACCTCGCCCAGGAGCACGTCGGCGCTCAGCGAGACCGACATGTGCGGGCGCGGGATGCCGCGCCCGGTCGCGACCAGGCCGCGCAGGACCCGCTTCGGACCCTCGGCCCGCTCGGCGAGCAGCACGTCGCGCCCCCAGAAGGCGTCCTTCTTCCAGCCGACGGCCCAGCCGAGTCGGGCCTCGTTGGGCGTGACGTCGAGGGAGATGTCCTGACCGTGCAGCGGGTAGCCCATCTCGGTGCGCAGCGTGTCGCGCGCCCCGAGCCCGCAGGCGAGCATCCCGTGCGGCTCGCCGGCGGCCACGAGCGCGTCCCACAGCGGCTCGGCGACCGCGACCGGCGCGACCAGCTCGTAGCCGCGCTCGCCGGTGTAGCCCGTGCGGCACACCACCACGGTGGCGTCCTCGAACGGCGCCTCCGCGAACGACATGTAGTCGTGGCCGACCGGCAGCCCGACCGCGGTCAGCACCTCGTCGCTGAAGCGGCCCTGGACGGCGAGCACGACGTGGTCGCGGTGCTCGTCGGTCACGGTGACGCCGTCGGGGGCGCTCGCCTCGAGCCGGCGGACGACCTCGGCGGTGTTGGCCGCGTTGGGCACCAGCAGCACCCGCTCGTCGTCGTGCCAGTAGACGATGAGGTCGTCGACGATCCCGCCGGTCTCCTCGTCGCAGCACAGCGTGTACTGGGCCTTGCCGGGCCGGATCTTGGCCAGCGAGTTGGTCAGCGTCGCGTCGACGTACGACGCCGCGCCCGGCCCGGAGACCGTGGCCTTGCCGAGGTGGCTGACGTCGAAGATGCCGACCGCCTCACGCACCGCGGTGTGCTCCTTGACCACACCGGTCGGGTACTCCAGCGGCATCGACCAGCCCCCGAACTCGGCGAACTTCGCGCCGAGTGCGGCGTGCCGGTCGTGCAGGGGCGAATGGAGCAGGGCCGGCTCGTCAACCATGGCCGGGAACCTACCCCAGCGCGCGGACTATCCTGCCCCGGTGACCTCCTACACGCTGCGCACCGCCAGCCCTGCCAAGACCCGAGCGGACGCGGTGGTGGTCGGCGTGGTCCAGGGCGCGAAGGGCGCCGACCTGGCCGCAGGCGCCGACGACGTCGCGAAGGCGTACGGCCGCAAGCTGCGTCCGCTGCTCGCGACGCTCGGCATCGCGGGCAAGGCGGGCGAGATCGTGAAGGTGCCGACCAGCGGCACGCTGTCGTCCCCGCTGCTCGTCCTGGTCGGGCTCGGGAAGGACCCCGGGCCCGCCGCCGTACGACGGGCCGCGGGCGCGGCCGCCCGCGCCGTCACCAACGCCGCCTCGGTCGCGCTGGCGCTGCCGGCCGACTCCCCCGCGCTGGTCCGGGCCGTCACCGAGGGCTGGTCGCTCGGCGGCTACACCTTCACGTCGTACAAGAAGGCGACGACGAGCACCGCGGCCGGCGACGTCGTGGTCCTCGCGCCCGGCGCCCGCAAGAAGGACGTCGTCGCCGCGTTCGAGGAGGCCCAGATCGTCGCCCGGGCCGTGGCAGCCACCCGCGACTGGGTCAACACGCCCCCGGGAGACCTCACCCCGCCGGCCTTCGCCGACGCGGTCGTCGCGGCCGGCAAGGAGCTCTCCCAGGGCCGCGGCGCCCCGAGGGTCAAGGTCACGGTGCGCGACGAGAAGGAGCTCGCCGAGCTGGGCTGCGGCGGCATCCTCGGCGTCGGGCAGGGCTCGGCCGCGCCGCCGCGGCTGGTCGAGCTGACCTACGCGCCGCGCGGCGCGAAGACCCACCTGGCCCTGGTCGGCAAGGGCATCACCTTCGACTCCGGCGGCCTGACCATCAAGCCCGCCGCCAGCATGAACGAGATGAAGTCCGACATGGCCGGTGCCGCTGCCGTCGTGCAGGCGACGTTCGCCATCGCGGCCCTCGGCCTGCCGATCAAGGTGAGCGCCTTCGCGCCGATGGCCGAGAACATGGTCTCGGGCGCCTCGGTGCGACCCGGTGACGTCCTGACCATGTACGGCGGCACCACGGTCGAGGTGCTCAACACCGACGCCGAGGGCCGCCTGGTCCTCGGGGACGCGCTGCTGCGGGCCAGCGAGACCGAGCCCGACGTCATCCTCGACGTCGCGACCCTGACCGGTCACATGGTCGTCGCCCTCGGCGACAAGATCGCCGGGGTGATGGGCGCCGACGACATCGTCGACCAGGTCCTCGCCGCCGGCCGCGCCGCCGGCGAGGAGCTCTGGCCGATGCCGATCCCCGAGCACATGGACGAGCGGATCCACAGCAGCAAGGTGGCCGACCTCGCCCAGCACGACTGGATCCGCTGGGGCGGCGGCCTGTTCGCCGGCGCGTTCCTGCGCGAGTTCACCGGCGGCCTGCCGTGGGCCCACCTCGACATCGCCGGGCCGGCCTTCGCCTCCGGCGGGCCGTCCGGCCACGTCACGTCCGGCGGCACCGGCTTCGCGGTGACCACGCTGGTCGAGTACGCCCGGACGCTGAGCGCCTGACCGTCAGTCCAGCGCCGGCAGCTGCGCGCGGCCCCGGTCGACGAGCAGGAACGGCGTGTCGATGTCGGGCGTGCCCTCGCTGATCCGGGCCGGTGCGAAGGCGCCCTCGTCGCTGACGACCAGGTAGCGCGCGGCCCGGACCCGGAGCAGGTACGTCGGGTCGCCGCCACTGGACCGGCCCGCGTCGCGGAAGGCGAACAGCTGGTTGCGGTTCGCGGCGTCGCAGGCCGTCGCCCGCACGCGCTTGCGGGTCAGGGCCAGGCAGAGCGGCTTCCCGCCGCGGCGGACCTGGGCGGTCTGCAGCCAGAACCGCTGGCCGCGCACGCGCGTCGCGACGAACGTCGTACGACGTCCCCACCGCTCGGTCGAGCTCACCTGCCCGCGGCGGTCGACCGACAGGGCGAACTCCTGTCCCTCCGGGCTGAGGGTGATCTTCCGCTCCCCCGAGAACGGGTCGGGCGCCGCTGCCTGCGCAGCCGGGACCAGGGCGAGGGTCGCGGCCGCCACGGTGGCGGCCGCGAGGAGACGTCGGACGGGTCGGGTGAAGGTGCTCATGCCCGTGTGACCCGGACCTGAGCCGAAAAGTTGCGGGTCAGCCGCCCTGTTGGCGCTGCTGCAGCTTCTGCCGGCGGTTGTAGTCGCGCATCCGCTGCGGGATGCCGACGACCGCGGCGTCGTACGACGGCACCTGGTAGGTGTTGCAGAACTTGTGGGCCCAGGCCACCGACGGCACCCGGCGACGGGTCCACTCCCCGTCGTGCGCCACCAGCAGCAGTGTCACGTCGCTGACCGCGGTCCGTGGCTCGACGAACCCCTCGACGCCGCGTCGCTCGGTCACCCACTGGTGCAGGTGTGCCTCGTCGACCTTGTCTGCGGCGCGCACCTGCGTCGACCCGGTGCGGAAGCCGTCGCTGGCCGGCTTGCGCATGCGCGTGCCGCGACGGAAGCGGTCTGTCCAACCCATGGTGCCTAGTCTGCCCCGTCGCCCCAGGTCGCGCGGCCGGACCCGCGAACTGGACGGTGGACGGGGGTGCAAAGATAGGACTCGCGCTCCACGACAGACGGAAGGACGATGGTGGCCGACCCCGACGTACCCGGCGACTTCGACGTACTCGTGCTGGGTGCAGGATCCGGTGGCTACGCCTGTGCTCTTCGTGCCGCCCAGCTCGGCCTGCGGGTCGGTCTGGTCGAGAAGGGCCCGCTCGGCGGCACCTGCCTGCACGTCGGGTGCATCCCCACCAAGGCCCTGCTGCACGCCGCGGAGGTCGCCGACAGTGCCCGCGACTCCGCGCAGTTCGGCGTCCGCGCGACGTTCAACGGCATCGACATGGCGGCGGTCAACAGCTACAAGGACGGCGTGGTCGCGCGGCTCTTCAAGGGCCTCGCGGGGCTGATCAAGAGCCGCGGCATCACCGTCATCGAGGGCGAGGGCCGGATGACCGGCCCTCGCGAGGTCACCGTCGGCGGCGCGACGTACTCCGGGCGGCACCTCGTGCTCGCCTCCGGCTCCTACTCCCGCAGCCTGCCCGGCCTGGAGGTCGACGGCGAGCGGGTGATCACCTCCGAGCACGCGCTGCGCCTCGACCGGGTCCCGGCGTCGGTCGTGGTCCTGGGCGGTGGCGTGATCGGCTCCGAGTTCGCGAGCGTGTGGCGCAGCTTCGGCGCCGAGGTCACGATCGTCGAGGCGCTCCCCCGCCTGGTCGCCGCCGAAGACGAGGCGTCCTCGAAGGCCCTGGAGCGCGCGTTCCGCAAGCGCGGCATCGCGTTCCGCACCGGCACCTCCTTCCAGAGCGTGGCGCACACCGACACCGGTGTCGCGGTCACGGTCGAGGGGGGCGACGTGATCGAGGCGGAGCTGCTGCTCGTCGCTGTGGGACGCGGCCCGCGCACCGAGGGTCTCGGGTACGACGAGCAGGGGGTCGCGCTGGACCGCGGCTTCGTGCTCGCCGACGAGCGCTGCCGCACCAACCTGGACGGCGTGTTCGCCGTGGGCGACATCGTGCCGGGCCTCCAGCTCGCCCACCGCGGCTTCGCGCAGGGCATCTTCGTCGCCGAGGAGATCGCCGGGCTCGCCCCGCGGCCGATCGACGAGGCCGGCATCCCCCGGGTCACCTACTCCCACCCCGAGCTCGCCTCGGTCGGCCTCACCGAGGCCGCCGCGGCGGAGAAGTACGGCGCCGACGCGATCGAGACGCTCACCTACGACCTGGGCGGCAACGGCAAGAGCCAGATCCTCAAGACCCAGGGCTTCGTCAAGCTCGTACGCCGTACCGACGGCCCCGTCGTCGGGATCCATCTCGCCGGCGACCGGGTCGGCGAGCTGGTCGGCGAGGCCCAGCTGATCTACGGCTGGGAGGGGTACCCCGAGGACGTCGCCCCGCTCGTGCACGCCCATCCCACCCAGAACGAGGCTCTCGGCGAGGCGCACCTCGCTCTCGCCGGCAAGCCGCTGCACGCCCACTCCTGAGAAACCACCTCGAGAATCACCGAAGAGACGAAGGAACTCCATTGGCCACCGAAGTCAACCTCCCAGCCCTCGGGGAGTCCGTCACCGAAGGCACCGTCACCCGTTGGCTCAAGCAGGTCGGTGACACGGTCGCGGTCGACGAGCCGCTGCTGGAGGTCTCGACCGACAAGGTCGACACCGAGATCCCCTCCCCGGTCGCCGGCACCCTGCTCGAGATCAAGGCCGAGGAGGACGACACCGTCGAGGTCGGCGCGATCCTCGCCGTGATCGGCGACGAGGGCGAGTCCTCGGGCGATGCCTCCGACTCCGCCGAGCCCGAGGCCCAGCCGAAGGACGAGGAGCAGGCCGAGAAGAAGGCCGAGCAGGAGCAGGAGGTCGTCGAGGAGACGGGCGAGCTGCCCGCCGGCGACGAGACCCCCGAGGCCGACAAGGGCGCGGACGAGAAGCCCGCCGCCGAGACGAAGTCCGCCGGCGGCTCCGGCACCGCGGTGACCCTGCCCGCCCTGGGCGAGTCGGTCACCGAAGGCACCGTGACGCGCTGGCTGAAGTCGGTCGGCGACGAGGTCGCCGTCGACGAGCCGCTGCTGGAGGTCTCGACCGACAAGGTCGACACCGAGATCCCCTCGCCCGTCGCCGGCACCCTGCTGGAGATCAAGGCCGAGGAGGACGAGACGGTCGAGGTCGGTGCCGAGCTCGCGATCATCGGCGACGGGTCCGCTGCTCCCGCCGAGCCGGAGCCCGAGCCGGAGCCCGAGCCGGAGCCGGAGCCGGAGCCGGAGCCCGAGCCGGAGCCGGCCCCGAAGGCCGAGGAGCCCAAGCAGGAGCCCAAGCAGGAGCAGACCCCGCCGCCGGCCTCCGCGCCCGACGCCGCCCCGGTGACCCCGAGCCCGCAGACGCAGCCCGCGTCGGCCTCGACCACCGACAGCGCCGGCTACGTCACGCCGCTGGTGCGCAAGTTGGCCGGTCAGCACAACGTCGACCTGTCGTCGGTGTCCGGCACCGGAGTCGGCGGCCGGATCCGCAAGCAGGACGTCCTCGAGGCTGCCCGTGCGCAGGAGGCTCCGGCCGCCGCGCCCGCCGCCGCCGCGGCTGCCTCCTCCGCTCCGGCGGCGAAGGCTCCTTCGGTCTCGCCGTCGCCGCTGCGCGGCACGACCGAGAAGGTCAGCCGGCTGCGCAAGATCATCTCGGAGCGGATGGTGGGCTCGCTGCAGACCTCCGCCCAGCTGACCCAGGTGGTCGAGGTCGACGTCACGAACGTGGCCCGGCTGCGCGAGGCGAAGAAGGGCGAGTTCCTGGCCCGCGAGGGCGTGAAGCTCACGTACCTGCCGTTCTTCACCAAGGCGGCCATCGACACGCTGAAGGAGCACCCGAAGCTCAACGCGACGATCGACGTCGACGCGGGCGAGGTGACCTACTACGACCGCGAGAACGTCGCGTTCGCGGTGGACACCGAGAAGGGCCTGCTCACGCCGGTCGTCAAGGACGCGGGCGACCTGTCGATCGCCGGTCTGGCCAAGAAGATCGCCGACGTCGCCGAGCGCACGCGCACCAACAAGATCGGTCCGGACGAGCTCGGTGGCGGCACCTTCACCATCACCAACCTCGGCAGCTTCGGCGCCCTGTGGGACACCCCGATCATCAACCAGCCGCAGGTCGCCATCCTGGGCCCGGGCGCGGTCGTGAAGCGCCCGGTCGTGATCGACGACCCCAACCTGGGCGAGACGATCGCGGTGCGGCACATGGTCTACCTGGCCCTCACCTACGACCACCGCCTGGTCGACGGGGCCGACGCAGGTCGCTTCCTGCGGGATCTGAAGAAGCGGCTGGAGGCCGGCGTCTTCGACGTCTGACCTGCACCACCGGTCTCACTCTGGGCCGCGCAGCCTCCGGGCTGCGCGGCCCAGTTCTTCCTGGGCCTCGACCACGGCGACCCGCAGGCCCGCGACCGCACCCGGGTGCGGGAGTTCGCCGGCCCACGCCGGCTGCTCGACCTCGGCCGCCAGGTCGGCGAGCCGGGTCAGCCCGAGGTTGGCGGCACTCCCCCGCAGCGAGTGCGCGGCCCGGGCCACGTCGGCCGCCGCACCGGTCGCGACGGCTGCCTCGAGGGCATCGAGCGACTCGGCGGACGACAGCTCGAAGCGGTCCACCATCATCTGCACGATCTCGAGGTCGACGCCCTCGTCCTCCACCAGCGTCCGCAGCCGTACGACGGCGTCGCCGCTGTGCACCCAGCGGGCCAGGGTGCTGTCGAGCAGGGCCGGCACGACCGGCTTGGTCAGGAAGTCGTCCATGCCCGCCTCGCGGCAGCGCTCCCGCTCGGCCTCCGTCGCCGCGGCCGTCATGGCCACGATCGGGATCCGCGCGACGTCGCCGTCCAGCGCCCGGATCGCCCGGGTGGCGTCGAAGCCGTCCATGACCGGCATCTGGCAGTCCATCAGCACCGCGTCGAACCCGTCCGGGTCCTCGGTGAGGGTCGCGACCCCGGCCGCGCCGTTGTCGGCCAGCGCCAGGTCGTAGCCGAGCCGCCGCAGGATGCCCTCGGCCACCAGCTGGTTGACCGGGTTGTCCTCGACCACCAGCACCCGGCCGAGCGAGCCGGCCTCGACCACGTCGTCGGTGGGCGTCGGGTCCGCCTCCGGCAGCCCGCGGCCGGCCAGCGTGGCCAGGGTGTCGAGGAGCCGCGACGGGAAGACCGGCTTGGCGAGGTAGCCGTCGATCCCGGCGTCCGCGAGCCACTCGCTGGTCGGCTCGGTCGCCGAGGAGAGCAGGGCCAGGCGCAGCCCGTCGTACCGCTGCTCCTGGCGGATCGTCCGGGCGAGCTGCTCGCCGTCCATGCCCGGCATCATGTAGTCGAGCAGCCCCACGTCGTACGGCGCACCCGCGCGAGCGGCGGCGTCGAGCTCGACGAGGGCGTCGTACGGCGACGCGACCGTGTCGACCCGCACACCCCAGGCGGCGAGCTGCTCGGCCACGATGAACCGGTTGGTCTCGTTGTCGTCGACCACCAGGACCCGCAGGCCGTCGACGACCGGCGAGCGGGCCGGCTCCTCGACGCTGCCGTCGCCGCTGGGGGCGTCGAAGCGCGCCGTGAACCAGAAGGTGCTGCCGGCGCCGAGCTCGCTCTGCACGCCGATCCGGCCGCCCAGCGCGGACACGATCTGCTCGCTGATGGCCAGGCCGAGGCCGGTGCCGCCGTAGTCGCGGGTGGTGGAGCTGTCGGCCTGGGAGAAGGCGTCGAACAGGCGCCCCTGGACGTCCTGCTCGATGCCGATGCCGGTGTCTCGGACCTCCACGCGCAGGTCCGAGCCGCCGGTGCTGGTGGCCCGGACGACGACCTCGCCCTCGTGGGTGAACTTCACCGCGTTCGCGACCAGGTTGGTGATCACCTGGCCGAAGCGCACCGGGTCCCCGCGCACCAGGGCCGGCACGGACGCGGCACTGCTGACGACCAGCTCCAGCTCCCGGGCGCTGGCCCGCTCGGCCAGCAGGCTGACGCTCTGCTCGATCACCTGCCGCGGGTCGAAGTCGACCTCCTCGAGGTCGAGCCGGCCGGCCTCGATCTTGGACAGGTCGAGGATGTCGTTGACGAGCGACAGCAGCGCGCGCCCGGCCTGGTCGACGCCCTCGGCCAGGCGACGCTGGTGGGGCGTGAGCTCGGTGCGGCCGAGGAGCTCGCTGAGCCCGATCACGCCGTTGAGCGGGGTGCGGATCTCGTGGCTCATCGTGGCCAGGAACTCCGACTTCGCGCGGGACGCCTCCAGGGCCGCGTCGCGCGCCGCAGCCAGCTCGTTGGCGCTGGCCTCGCGCTCGCTGACATGGGAGAGCAGCGTGAGCATCTGCCCGAAGATGGCCAGCTCGGAAGGGCGCGGCGGCAACGCCGAGCGGCTGTCGGAGGTGACGACGCAGACCACCCGGCCGGCGTGCACGACCGGGCCGGAGGTGAGGTAGGTGCCGCGCGGTCCCTGCTCGGTCAGGACCCGCACGGACTCGACCGCCCGGGCACCGAGCGCCTGGGCGGCGGCGATCTCCTCGGGCCCGAACTCGTCCCAGCCGGTGTCGAAGTGCAGGAGCTCGCCGGAGCCGGGGACCGGGAAGGTGACCTGGACCGCCGGCCACTGGGTGTAGGGCCGGACCACCTCGTCGGAGGCCAACAGCGCCTCGGGCAGGGTGCGGGCCTCGTTGGCCGCCTGGGCCATCGCGCTGAGGAAGGCCAGGCCCTGCTCGGTCTCCTTGGCCTCGGTGACGTCCTGGACGGTCCCGCCGGAGCGGGCGACGGACCCGTCCGGGGCTCGGAGCACCCGGCCCCGGATCCGCAGCCACCGCGTCGGCAGGCCACGGGGCCGGTCGAGCCGCGCGTCGACGTCGACCGTGTCGCCGCCGGCCGCGACGGCCGCGGTCATCTCGTCGAAGAGCGGCTGGTCCTCGGGGTGCACGCGGGCCCGGAACGCCTCGGTCGACGGCGTCACGGACGGGTCGGTCTCCAGCACCCGGTAGAGCTCCGCGGACCAGCGCATCACGCCGTCCTCGCCGCGCTCCCAGCTGCCGAGCCGGGCGATGGACTGGGCCTCGGCCAGCTGCAGCTCGCCCCGGCGCAGCTCCTCGAGCATCCGGCGCTGGTCGCTGTGGTCGCGCACCCGGTGCAGCCAGCCACGACGTCGTCCCTCGCCGTCCAGCACGGGCGAGTGGCTGACCTGCGCCCAGAAGGTGCTGCCGTCGACCCGCACCAGCAGGCACTCCAGGTCGTCGCCGGCCGCCCCGTCGCGCAACCGCGCGAGGTGGCCGACCAGCTGGCCCCGACCCTCCTCGTCGAGGGCGTCGAAGGCCGAGAACCCGACGACCCGGTCACGGTCGAGCCCCATCATCGCGACGAACCGGTCGTTGGCCCAGATGGTCGATCCGGCGTCGTCGAGGACCCACAACCCGTCGGGAACGGCCTGCAGGATCCATGCGTCGAGCTCCCCCAAGCCCGTCGGCCCTTCCGGGCTTCCGAGGTGCATGGGGACATCATCGGCCATCGGGCCTTGGCTGTGGTGCGAACCTGGACGCATGCCGTCGCAGACCATCGTCATCGCCGGGGCCTCGGGCTTCCTGGGCCAGCACCTCACCGAGGCCCTGCGCGGCCGCGGGCACACCGTCACCACCCTGGTACGACGGGCCGCCTCCGGTCCGGGCGAGTCCACCTGGGACCCGTACGCCGGCCGCTACGACCGGCCGCTCCTCGAGGCCGCCGATGTGGTGGTCAACCTGGCCGGGACCCCGACCCTGGGCAACCCGCACTCCGAGAGGTGGGCCCGCGAGCTCCGGGAGAGCCGGGTGACGACCACGCGGGTGCTGGCCGAGGCCGTCGCCGCGGCCGGCGGGCGGGCGTCGTACCTGGCGGGGAACGGGATCTCCTACTACGGCGACCACGGCGACGCCGTCCTCACCGAGGCCTCCGACAGCCGGGGGCAGGCGCTGCTGACCCAGGTCACCCGCGAGTGGCAGGCGGCGGCCGAGCCGGCCGCGGAGGCCGGCGCCCGCCTGGTCGTGCTCCGCACCGCTCCGGTGATGGACCGGCGCAGCGCCCCGCTGAAGCAGCTCTCGCTCCTCTTCAAGGCCGGTCTGGGCGGCCGGCTGGGCTCGGGCAAGCAGCACATGGCGATGGTGTCGCTGGCCGACTGGGTCGGCGGGGTCGTCCACGCCGCCGAGCACGCGACGCTGGCCGGTCCGGTCAACCTCTGCTGCCCGGAGACGCCGACCAACGCGGAGTTCACCCGCACCCTGGCCCGGCTCGTGCACCGGCCCGCGTTCGCGGCCGTGCCCGGACCGCTGCTGGGCCTCGCGGCCGGCCCGATGGGCCCGGAGCTGCTGGGCTCGCTCAACGTGCGCCCCGCCGCGCTCGAGGCGGCCGGCTACTCGTTCGAGCACCGCGACGTCGAGGCGGTGCTCAGGGCCGGGCTGGCCTGACCTCGGCGACCCGCCACACCCCGGCGACCTGCTCGAGCACGATCCGGCGGGTGCTCCAGCCGTCCCGCGGCAGCGCCGCCCGGTTACGACGACCGACCGCCCGCCCACCGGCCAGCCGATCGGTCACCCGCAGCTCCCAGCGACCGCCGCCGGGCGCCGCGGCCCGCACGTCCAGCACCTGCATCCGCAGGCCCGTGACCCGCACCCCGCGCGCCGTCCACCGACGCAGCATCGCGACGTCCGCGCGCCCGGCCCGGCTGCCCGGCACGTAGAGCTCCGCCAGCCCGTCGGCGTCCCCGGCCGCCCAGGCCGCGGCGCGGCGCCGGTCCCAGTCGGCCAGCACCACGACCGCAGCGGTTCGCGGCTCGGCCGGCTCGGGAACGGCCGCCGCCACCCGCGGGGCGGGCCGTCGCGCGTCGACGACCGCGAGGGCCGACGCGCCGACCACCGCGGCCGCGAGCACGGCCAGGACGAGGAGCAGCAGGCGCGGCGCGGTCATGCGTCCGTTCCTACCGGCGCCGCGCGCGACCCGCGACCGCTCCTCCACAGGAGCGGCCCGCCGTCCTGCCACACTTCCGCCGTGCCCCGCCTCTCCCGCCGCGCCGTCCTACTCGGTGGCGGCACCGCCACGGTCGTCGTCGCGGCCGGGGCGACCGGCGTGCACCAGGGGATCCTCCCGGGCCGGGTCTGGGCCCAGGCCCACCTGGGGCTCAACGGCGAGCCCGGCGTGGTGCCGGACGCCGAGATCGTCCCACCCACCGTCGGCTCGTTCCGGTCGACGCACCGCGGCGGCGCCTCCACCTCCTGGTCCCTGCTGCGGCCCGCCGGCGTCCACGGCCCCCTGCCGCTGGTGGTCGCCCTGCACCCCCTCGGCGGCGACCACGCGCAGCCCTCCCGCGAGCTCGGCCTGTCCCAGTTCCTCACCGCGCACGTCGAGGAGGGCGGCACGCCGTACGCCGTCGCGACGGTGGACGGCGGCCGCGACTACTGGCACCCCCGGGCGTCCGGTGACGACACGTCGGCGATGGTCGTCGACGAGCTGCTCCCGATCCTCGCCGGCCAGGACGTCGGGACCGAGCGGATCGGGCTGCTCGGCTGGTCGATGGGAGGGTACGGCGTCCTGCGGCTCGCCGGGCTCCTCGGGCCAGCGCGGGTCACCGGCGTGGCCGCGGCGAGCCCCGCGCTGTGGACCGACGCCGACGACGCGTCCGGGACCGGCTTCGCCGACGCCGAGGAGTACGAGCGCTACTCCGTGATGGGCCGCCAGGCCGACCTGGCCGGCATCCCGGTGCGTCTCGACTGCGGGACGGGCGACCCGTTCTACCGCGCCACCGAGGAGTACGCCGAGGGCTTCCCCGACGACGCCGACGTGACCGCCACCTTCGAGCCGGGCGCCCACGACGGCGGCTACTGGCGCCGGGTCCTGCCGGACCAGCTGGACTTCCTCGGGCGTACGCTCGAGGGGTGAACTTCGAGGACGCCGGTCTCGTCGACTACCTCGCTGCCTGGGACCTGCAGCGCGAGGTGCACGCCCGGGTCGCCGACGGCGAGCAGCCCGACACGGTGCTGCTGCTGGAGCACCCGCCCGTCTTCACGGCCGGCAAGCGCACCCAGCCGCACGACCGGCCGCTCGACCCCCACGGCGCTCCCGTCCTCGACGTCGACCGCGGCGGCACCATCACCTTCCACGGCCCCGGCCAGCTGGTCGGCTACCCGATCGTCGCGCTGCCCGACCACGTCCTGGTCGTCGACTACGTGCGCCGGATCGAGGAGGCGCTGATCGCGGTCTGCGCCGACCTCGGTGTCACCGCCGCCCGGGTCCCGGGTCGCAGCGGCGTGTGGCTGCGGGCCGACGATCCGGCGACCGGCACCCGCCCCGAGCGGAAGATCGCCGCGCTCGGCATCCGGGTCAGCCGCGGCGTGACCATGCACGGCTTCTCCCTCAACTGCGACGTCGACCTCTCCTGGTTCGACCGGTTCGTGCCCTGCAGCATCGACGACGCCGGGGTCACCTCGCTCTCGGCCGAGCTCGGCCGCGACGTCACGGTCGCCGAGGTCCTCCCGTCCGTCCGACGCCACGTGGCCGAGCTGCTCGCGTGGGCGCCGTACGACGCGACGCCGGACTACGACCCCCGACCCGACCCTGCGAAGGGTCCGCGGATCGAGCTGTTGACGCCGTCCCCGCGCTGAGCCGGATCGGCGCCGGATGTACGCGGACCTCGATCTGTCCGGGTGGCACCCCGACTTCCGGTCGGCGGATGAGCAGCTCGGTCGGCACGCCGCCCGGCTTCGGGCGCTGGCCGGCGTCCCGGTCGTCGAGGCCTGGGGGATCTGGTGCCTGGAGTACGACGAGTGGTTCACCGACCTGCCCGTCGTCCTGCGCCTCGGTGACGGGTCCCACTCGAGCTGTGTTGGCTCTGAGCCCGCGAGCCCCCCAGCGGTCAGCTGTCCACCGTGGGGCGCGGCTCGTCGGTGGACCACGCACCGCCCCGTACGGCGCGCCCGCGGACCCGCCGGAGCGGCGGTGCCTCATCCACCCATCGGCCCGACGAATGGGTGCACAGCTCACCGCCGTCTCGGGCGTGCCGCGCTAGACCGGTGGGCGCGTCCGGCCGGGACGCAACCGATCGGCCTGGTTACATCGTCTGACCTTCGACCGGACGACCGCCGGTCGACGCCGACGAAGGGCAGCGCGTGACGGACCTGGTGATCGAGACCTCGGGACTCCGCAAGGAGTTCATCTCCCGCAGGAGCAAGCGCGTGGCCGTGCAGAGCCTCGACCTGGCCGTGCCGGCCGGCGGGGTGCACGGGTTCCTCGGGCCGAACGGCTCGGGCAAGACCACGACCATCCGGATGCTGCTCGGCCTGGCCCGGGCGACGCGGGGCGAGATGCGGCTCTTCGGCCAGCCGGTCCCCCAGCAGCTCCCGGACGTGATCGGCCGGGTCGGCGCGGTGGTGGAATCGCCGAAGTTCTCGCCGAACTTCTCCGGCCGCCAGAACCTCCAGCTGCTCGCGCGCTCGATCGGCGTCCCCGACAGCCGGGTCTCGACGGCCGTCGAGACCGTCGGGCTGACCGGTCGCGACCGCGACCGCTACAAGTCCTACTCGCTCGGCATGAAGCAGCGCCTCGCCATCGCGGCCACGCTGCTGAAGGAGCCGAGCCTGCTGATCCTCGACGAGCCGACCAACGGCCTCGACCCGGCCGGCATCCGCGAGATCCGCGACACCATCCGCACCCTGGGCGAGTCCGGCGTGACGGTGCTGCTGAGCTCGCACATCCTGGCCGAGGTGCAGCAGGTCTGCACCTCCGCGACGATCATCGGCAACGGCCGGCTGCTGGCCTCGGGCACCGTCGACGAGCTGCTGGGCGACGGGACGTCGTACCGCGTCGCCGTCCCCGACGCCGAGGCCGCCGCCTCCGCGCTCACCGCGGCCGGGCTGGTGAGCGCGTCCGACCCGGCGGGCGGCCTGCGGGTCGAGACCGACGACCCCGCCGCCGTCACCCGGACCCTGGCGGGAGCCGGGATCTGGCTCTCCGAGCTGACCCCGCTGCGGCCCGACCTCGAGACGTTCTTCCTCCAGCTCACGGCCGGGGACAACCTCGGCACCTCCGGGCAGGAGGAGGTCCGATGAGGTCCCTGATCCGCGTCGAGCTGACCCGGCTGCGCTGGCGCCGGGCCGTCCTGCTGCTCCTCGTCGCCTCGGTCGTGGTCCCGGCCGTCATCGCGATCGCGATGATCTGGGACACGCGGCCGCCGTCGGCCGACGAGCTCACCCGCATCGACGAGCTCGTCGCGCAGGAGCGGGAGTCGCCCGAGGTCCAGGAGCAGCTCCAGGACTGCCTGGACCACCCCGAGAACTGGGGCTTCGACCAGTCCACGACCGACCTCCAGACCCAGTGCGAGGAGTCGACGCTCCCCCAGCCCGAGTGGTTCGGCAGCTACACGCCCCTCGACCTGCGCGAGCAGCTGCAGTACGGCGACGGGCTCGGCGTCGTCACGGTGCTGACCCTCCTGCTGATGCTCGCCGGCACGACCTTCGTCGGGCACGACTGGGTCAGCGGCTCGATGAGCAACCAGCTGCTCTTCGAGCCGCGCCGCGGGCGGATCTGGGCGGCCAAGGGCCTGGTGGTCACCCTCGTCTCGCTCGTCGTCTCCGTGGTGGTGTCCTCGGCGTACTGGCTGACCCTCTGGCTCGTCGCCCGCTCGCGCGACCTGGGGTCCAGCAGCGACCTGCTCGGCGACTGCCTGGAGTTCGGGCTGCGCGGCGCCCTCTTCGCCACGGCGGCGGCCCTCGCGGGCTTCGCCCTCACCATGCTGTTCCGCAGCACGGTCGCGACGATCGGCGTGCTGTTCGCGCTGTCGGTCGGCGGTGGGCTGCTGATCGCCCTGCTCGGGCTGGACGGCCAGTGGCAGCCCGGTCCCAACCTGGAGGCGATCGTCAAGAACGGGACGACCTACTGGGACTACGACACCGAACGGACGCTCTCGGCCCTGCACGGCGCCGTCTACTACGGCGTCCTGGTCGTCGGCACCGCCGTCGCCTCCGTGGCGTCGTTCCGCCGCCGCGACGTGCCGTGACGACTCAGAGCGCCGCCTGCGTGTAGGCGTAGGTCCCCGAGAAGTAGGTGTCCCCGACGATCGTCGGCGACCAGGCCACGAAGAACCCGAACTTGGTCGGGGCGGCCGCGGTGTGGCTCGCCGGACCCAGGAAGGGGTTCGCGGCGCCCTGCGGGTAGATGCACAGCGTGTCGACCGGCGCGGTCGGCACGTGAACGGTGCCCGCGCACGTCTCCCCCGGCGTCACCCCGTCGACGTAGACGGTCCCCGGCGCCGAGCTGCCCGGGATGGGGAAGCTGGCGACCGCCCGCCAGTCGCTCCCCGCGGCCGGCGTGTGGAAGTCGCCACCGACGTATCCCCGCACCGTCTCGCCGGCCTCGAGGGTGGTCAGCGCGGACCGTCCGGGCTCACCCTGCAGACCCGGGAGGCCGGGCTCGCCCGGTGCTCCGGCCGCGCCGGGGACGCCCCGGAGGCCCTGCGGGCCGCGCGCCCCCGCGGGGACCTGGCCGGTCTTGAAGTCCTTCCTCAGCAGCGACCCGTTCTTCACCTGCTTGGAGGTCACCGAGTTCTTGGGCAGCTGCACGGCGGCGTACGACGTCCCGCCCAGCGCGACGAACAGCGCCAGGAAGGCGACGGCGTTGGTGCGGACGAAGCCCATCAGCGTTCTCATGCCGCGAACCTAGGGAGTCCGACGCCGACCGCGGGATGGCCCGAAGGGGCCAGAGATTCTCAGGACCGGGAGCGGTAGTGCTCCTCCATCGCCGGGTAGTAGTCGCGGTCGAAGTCGATCGCGGCGACGTCGCCGCCGGTCTCGGCGGCGACCAGGCGGTCGAGGTAGTACTCCCAGCCGGGACCGACGCTCCCGGCCTGGGCGGGATCGATGCCCGGCTGGCTGAAGGTCAGCGTGGTGACGCCGTCCGACTCCGCGAGCTCGAGGTCGAGCGACCAGGCGTCCTCGCCGTGGGTCGAGACGCGCAGCGTGCGCGGCGGGTCGCACTCCCGGATCTCGACGTCGTCCGCGGTGACGTCCTTGCCCTCCGCCGTCATCCGGAACGCCACGACGCCGGAGGCCGGGTCGCCCGTGAAGGTGCCGATCCAGCGCTCCAGCCGACCGCGCTCGGTCACCGCGGCCCACACGTCCTCGATCGGCGCCGCGAAGGTCCGGGTGATCACCAGCCGGGGACGGCCGCCCTCGTGCTCGATGCGACCGGTCGGCGGGCGGGTCATGCGCTCTCCTCCTGGGTGGGGGTCCGAGTGGGGCGCCGGCCGGGGCTCGCCCGGCGCTCGCGGACGGTACGGCGGACCTCGGTCTCGAGGGCGTCCAGGGCGTTCGCGGTCAGCGGTCCCGGCGTCAGCGCCCGGAGCAGCTCGTGCACCGGCGCCAGTGCCTCCGGCCGCAGCGCGTAGTGCCGCTCCCGGCCTCGCTCGCTCGCGGCGATCAGGCCGGCTTCGCTCAGCACCCGCAGGTGCTTGCTGACCGCCGGGCGGGAGACGTCGTACGACGCCGCGAGGTCGACGACCCGCGCCGGACCGGCCGCCAGCCGCGCGAGCAGGGACCGGCGTACCGGGTCGGCCAGGGCGGCGAAGACGTCCACGGCCGAACGGTAACCCACTGGTTACCGATGCGTCGACCTTCCCGACTCCGGCCGGCCGCGACCCCCGGCGTACAGTTGGTGAACGTGACGCAAGCCCCCGCTTCCTCCGACGGTCTCGCCCAGGGTCGCAAGCTCCTGCGCCTCGAGGTCCGCAACGCCGAGACCCCGATCGAGCGCAAGCCGGAGTGGATCAAGACCCGCGCCAAGATGGGCCCGGAGTACACCGAGCTGATGGGCCTGGTGAAGTCCGAGGGGCTGCACACGGTCTGCCAGGAGGCCGGCTGCCCCAACATCTTCGAGTGCTGGGAGGACCGTGAGGCGACCTTCCTCATCGGGGGCGACCAGTGCACGCGGCGCTGCGACTTCTGCCAGATCGACACCGGAAAGCCGCAGCCGCTCGACCGCGACGAGCCCCGCCGGGTCGCCGAGTCCGTGCAGAAGATGGAGCTGAAGTACGCCACCATCACCGGCGTCGCCCGCGACGACCTGGCCGACGGCGGTGCCTGGCTGTACGCCGAGACGGTCCGCGCGATCCACGAGCTCAACCCCGGCACCGGCGTCGAGAACCTGATCCCCGACTTCAACGGCAAGCCCGACCTGCTGGCGGAGGTCTTCGAGTCGCGGCCCGAGGTGCTCGCCCACAACGTCGAGACGGTGCCGCGGATCTTCAAGCGGATCCGCCCGGCCTTCCGCTACGAGCGCTCCCTCGACGTGATCACCCAGGCCCGCGCGTTCGGGCTGGTGACCAAGTCCAACCTGATCCTGGGCATGGGCGAGACCCGCGAGGAGGTCTCCCAGGCGCTGCGCGACCTGCACGAGGCGGGCTGCGACCTGATCACGATCACCCAGTACCTCCGCCCCTCGGTGCGACACCACCCGGTCGAGCGCTGGGTCAAGCCGCAGGAGTTCGTGGAGCTGCAGGCCGAGGCGACGGAGATCGGCTTCGCCGGCGCGCTGTCCGGCCCGCTCGTGCGTTCGTCGTACCGCGCCGGACGGCTGTACCGTCAGGCCATCGAGGCGCGCTCCGGCGCGACCGCCTGAGACCCCGCCCCGCCCAGCAGATAGGCAGCAGCACCGCATGGCCAACCCGAACCCCGCCGCCGACATGAGCCGGCGGCAGCAGTTCGTCGAGACCTACCGTCTCACCAAGAAGACCGATCCCCGCATCGGCCTGGTGCTGCTCGGCACCTTCCTGGTCTCCGGGGCCCTCGGCTTCGCGATCTTCTGGCTGCTGCCCGGCTCTGGCGTCATCGCCTGGATCATGTCGATCGTCGGCGCGCTGCTGCTCGGCCTGCTGGCCACGATGATCCTGTTCGGCCGGCGCGCCCAGAACTCGGCGTACTCCCAGATGGAGGGTCAGCCCGGCGCGGCCGCGGCCGCGCTCCGGATGCTCCGCCGCGGCTGGGTCACCGAGCCCGCGATCGCGTTCAACCGCCAGCAGGACGTCGTGCACCGTCTGGTCGGCCCTCCCGGCATCGTCCTGATCGGTGAGGGCAACCCCACCCGGGTCCGGCAGCTCCTCACCGCCGAGCGCCGCAAGCACGAGCGGGTCGTGGTCGACGCGCCGATCCACGACATCGTCTGCGGTCGCGGCGAGGGCGAGGTGCCGCTGCCCAAGCTGGTGCGGCACGTCCAGAAGCTCGGCCGTCAGGTCAAGGGCCCCGAGATCACCGACATCCTCAACCGCCTGAAGGCGATCGACGCCCGCCGCGGCACCATCCCGCTGCCGAAGGGCCCGGTGCCGACCAGCATGAAGGGCATGCGCGGCAACCTGCGCGGCCGCTGACGGATCAGCCGGCGGCGAGTCCGCCGGCGCCCGGGAACTCCGTCACCTGGTCGGCGGGCGGCGCCTCGATGTCGACGTCCTGACCCCAGTCGCTGAAGTCCATGGTGACCGAGCCGAGGCTCTCGCCGAGATCGACCGACATCCGGCGGAACGACCCGTCGTCGGTGGCGAAGAGCATCCGGTAGGTGATGGTCGGGGCCATCGACTCGGTGCCCGGCGCCCCGGAGGGCAGGCCCTGGCTCTCCAGGACCTTGGCCGCGTCCACGGTCACGGCGTACGCATCGGCGGCGTCTCCGTCGACGTCCTCCTCGCCCTCGTAGACCACCGACTCCAGGGCCTCGCCGAAGCTCTCGAACATGGCCTTCGGGTCGAGCTGGCCGGTCAGCGACTGCCCCAGCGGGTTGTCGGGGTCGCTGAGGTCGATGGTGAAGAACTTGTCGTCGGCGCCCATGCCGGGGATCTTCATGAACATCGCGCCGTCGACGATGCGCATCTCCACGCCGGCCGCCGGCATCCCGGCGCCCTTCATGGTCAGCGCCATCTCGGCGGGGTTGGTGGAGTAGTCGGCCACGCCCTCGGCGCTCATCTCCCCCGTCGCGAGGGACATCGCCATCGACATCCGCGAGGTCCCGCCGGCGAAGGCGTCCTCGAACAGCTTCACGAACTCGGCCGGCTCGATCTCGTCGCCCTCGGCCGCGCCGTCCACGACGTCGTCGGCCGGCTCCCCCAGCTCGGGCACCTCCGGCGCGTCCGCGCTCTCGTCGGGCAGGTCCGGCGTCGAGACGCCGGCACTGTCGCTGACCACCCCCGGACCGGGGTCCCCGTCCGAGCAGGCGGCCAGGGTGGTGAGGGCGAGCGGGAGGACTGCGGCAGCGGCGAGCCGCCGGGCCGGGAGGGTACGACGCGACACGGGCGTCCTTTCGACGGGAGTAGCCGGGGAGGTAGCCGGAGGATGACCGGCGCAGGGGGGTCCGAAACCGGTCGGGGCGTCCTGGTTGAGGAGCACTCTCACCGGCCGGCGAGCCGGCGCCAGGTCTGCAGGTCGACGGTGGCCGAGCCGGCCAGGATGTCGTGCAGCCCGCGGCCGTCCGGACGGTAGACCAGCGGCGGGATCACCAGGGCGATCAGCACCGAGCGCATCAACGCCTGGAGCAGCCCGATCGGCCGCGGGTCGCCGTCCACGCGTACGACGCGCAGCCGGGTGGCCAGCTTGCCGAAGGACCCGCCCACGAGCGCGGTCAGCAGCGCGGACTCGACGACGTACACCCCGAGGACGAGGAACGACCCGCGACTGCCGGTCTCGAAGTAGGCGTCCTGGATGATCAGGATGACGACCAGCGTCGACGCGAGCCAGTCGACGAGCAGGGCCACCACGCGGCGCGCCCAGCTGGCGGTCTCGAAGGTCGGCGACGTCACGCCGATCAGGGTAGTGGGGCCTGCCGTCCGCGCTCGGTCCGGCATACCTGTTACCTGGGTGAAACAACCCGGCAATGGCCCCGACATGACCGCTGCGTTAGGTTCGTCGCACCGGCCGGCGCATCGTGGCACCGGCCTCCACCGCTGACTTTGCCGGCTGGGGCCCCTCCGCCGCAGCCAAGGAGGATGAATGTTCCAGAACAGCGAGGAGCTGCTCAAGTACATCAAGGACGAGGGCGTCGAGATGGTCGACGTCCGCTTCTGCGACCTGCCGGGTGTCATGCAGCACTTCACCGTGCCGGTCTCGTCCTTCGACCAGTCGGTCTTCGACGACGGGCTGGGCTTCGACGGTTCGTCGATCCGCGGCTTCCAGGCGATCAACGAGTCCGACATGTCGCTGTTCCCGGACCCGACCACGGCGTACATCGACCCGTTCCGCAAGTCGAAGACGCTGAACCTGAACTTCTTCATCCACGACCCGATCACGGGCGAGGCCTACTCCCGCGACCCGCGCAACATCGCGCGCAAGGCGCTGGCCTACCTGGAGACCACCGGCATCGCGGACACGGCGTTCTTCGCCCCCGAGGCCGAGTTCTACATCTTCGACAACGTCCGGTACTCCACCGGCGTCAACGAGGGCTACTACCACATCGACTCCGTCGAGGGCTGGTGGAACTCCGGCAAGGAGTCGGACACCGAGGCCAACCTCGGCTACAAGACCCGCCTCAAGGGCGGCTACTTCCCCGTCGAGCCCTACGACCACTACAGCGACCTGCGCGCCGACATGGTCAAGAACCTGGAGGCGTCCGGCCTCCTCGTCGAGCGGGCCCACCACGAGGTCGGCACCGCCGGCCAGGCGGAGATCAACTACCGCTTCGACACGCTGCTCAAGGCTGCGGACGACGTGATGAAGTTCAAGTACATCATCAAGAACACCGCCTGGGAGCAGGGCAAGTCGGTCACCTTCATGCCGAAGCCCATCTTCGGCGACAACGGCTCGGGCATGCACGTGCACCAGTCGCTGTGGAAGGGCGGCGAGCCGCTCTTCTACGACGAGACCGGGTACGGCGGCCTCTCCGAGACCGCCCGCCACTACATCGGCGGCATCCTCAAGCACGCCCCGTCGCTGCTGGCCTTCACCAACCCGACGGTGAACTCCTACCACCGTCTGGTGCCGGGCTTCGAGGCGCCGATCTCGCTCGTCTACTCCTCGCGCAACCGCTCCGCCTCGGTCCGGATCCCGATCACGGGCTCCAACCCGAAGGCCAAGCGCGTCGAGACCCGGTTCCCGGACCCGTCGGCCAACCCCTACCTCGCCTTCGCGGCTCTGATGCTCGCCGGCCTCGACGGCGTCAAGAACAAGACGGAGCCCGCCGCGCCGATCGACAAGGACATCTACGAGCTCCCGCCGGACGAGATGGCCGAGATCGACCAGGTCCCGACCTCCCTGGGCGCCGTCCTCGACGCCCTCGAGGCCGACCACGAGTACCTGACCCAGGGCAACGTGTTCACCCCGGACCTGATCGAGACCTGGATCGACTTCAAGCGCACCCAGGAGATCGCGCCCGTGCAGCTGCGGCCGCACCCGCACGAGTTCGAGCTGTACTACGACATCTAAAAGCGGGGTTGTCCTGACCTGCGCATAGTCGCCTAGAACAGCGGCTGACCTGCGGAAACGTCTTCCAACGTTTTCTACGGTCAGCCGCTGTTTCTCGTTGCCTTGAGTACCCAATGCGCCCCAGGCGCCACATAGAGGTGACCGCATGATGCTTTGAACACGCAAGCTGCTCAGCGCGTCGCGCAGTCGAATGTCTCCGGCTATCGGGACGATGACGGTCATGGCAGAGAGCATGCTCGACGGCGTCAGCAGATGGCTCGAGGCGAGCCGCAGAACGCTCGAGCTGCGTATCGCGCGCGAGTTCAAGCGGCAAGGAGCAACGACTGTCGAGCCGTCATTCAACTACGCCGACCCTCTGACGGCTGGAGAACGCGAGGGCGATGTCCTTAAGCACTTGCCGCCTCGCGTTTCCGCAGGTCAGCGCCTTGCGCGCCCACGATCGCCGTAATTCCGAACCCGCTTCGGCCGGATACCCCGGGCCTATATCACAGCGTGCCTGACCTACGTTTCCGCATTGCGAAGAGGGCGACACCAGCGGACTCGACATCCTCACCGCCAAGACCGGGTCTCGCGTCCTGCTCATCGGCAGCTCCCTCCGTCCCGACCTCACGGCCAAAGGCTTGGCGCACGGCGTCGACGGGTTCGTCGACATCACCGCGCCTATCGACGAGGTCGCGACCGCTCTCGAATCGGCCGTCACCGGATGGTCTGACGGCGACGCCGGGTCCGAGCCGGTAGTCGGGTCCAGCCAAGTTGCACGCCTCGACCTGATGGCAGGGGACGTCGGCCTGTCCGAGCGGGAACACCAGGTACTGGGACTGATCGCCCAGGGTTGCACGAACAGGGAGATCGCCGAGCAGCTGTTCATCGGCGTGAACACGGTCAAGACGAACATCCGCAGCATCTACTCCAAGATCGGTGCCACGAACAGGGCGACCGCAGTCGCGTAGGCCATCGAGCACGGCCTCCCCACCCGATGACATCCCCACCCCACAGGGTGGGACTCGAAGGCACATCTCGGGGACACCGGATGGACGTCGCTACCTGCAGCGGATGAAGCTCATCCGACTCAGGTGACGCCGCACCCCGGCCTGCCAGCGCGGCATGGTCGAGGTGCGCCTCTCAGGCTCGACCGAGAAACAAGCGGACGGATGCAGGAACATGCGGGAGAGGATGGACAAGTCGCGAGAGCGGTAGCAACGTAGAGGCCCCGAGAATCGTCCAGGGGACCGCTCGGGTTCCGCGACCACTGCGGAGAAGGGTGCACCGAATGACCAACGTCTCCTACGACGCGATGAGTCGTCGCCTCCGGATCGAGGGAACTTGCACGACTGCCGACCTTCATCTCGTGAAGGATGCCGTGTGCGCGTTTCAACCCCTGGCAGGCGACATGATCATTGACCTCACGGCCTCGACCCACCTCTCGGGCGAGGTCGCAGACTTCCTTGTCCGGACGCAGACACAGGCCAAGAGCCGCGGAAAGCACGTAGTACTTCTCCGGCGACTCGACGGACCGGTCGATCGCGCCCTCACGGCAGCCGTTGGCGAGGTCGGTCGTTCGCACTCGGGGGCGCCAGGCGCCGCTCCCTGATCTGAGGTCGCTCAGAGCTGCCGGTCCAGGTACCAGAGGATCGCCTGCGCCCTCGTGTGGACGCCCATCTTCCGGTATGCCCTGCGCAGGTGGGTCTTGACGGTATTGATGCCGATGAACAGGTCCCGTCCGATCTCGGCGTTGCTCATCCCCGCCGCCAGACGTGCGATCACCTCGAGCTCTCGTCCGTTCAGCACGTTCGTGGCGCCCTGGGGGAACGGCAGTACGGCTCGGGGACTCTGGGCATCAGGCTCACGCACCACCGACAGGACGACCTTGAACAGCTCGTCCACGGAGCTGTTGAGGGGAAGCGTGCCTACGAGGTTGGCGGCCCGTGCACGACCCGCCAGATGTGTACTCGGGTCGTGCACGATCCCGACGACTTTCGCACTCGTACGAGCCAGATAGGGCAGGTCGTCGCTGCTCGGATCCACCAGCCCTGCGAGGTCGTAGAGGACCACGTCCGGCTCGGCGGCGTCTCCGGCACCAGGAGACCTCTCGAGCACCTGAACCTCTGGTCGCTGCTCCAGGATGGCCCTGAGACCGAAGCGAACCACCTGGTATCGGCTCACCACCGCAACACGTACCGGACTCACCCTCCTTCTCTACCCGGGTACAAGACGGCGATCAACCCTCAATGCCGTGATCATTGGTCCCCAGCCCGCCCCTCAGACGTCACCTGTCCAGGATCGGACAAGGCGGTCGGTCTGCCGCCGGGGATGTCGTAGCTATTGACCGTCACCCGGAGAGGTGGTTCTTGGGCCCACGGCGTTTCCGGCTCGCGGCGCGGGGCACGCGAGAGCTATGACGACGCATGCCTCGGGAACCGCCGTCCGGCTCTCCGACAGGGAGCGAAGCGAGCGCACCAGGGAGCTGTTCGCCTGCGTGGCCGAGGCAGCTCCCGATCGACGTCAGCACCTCCTGAACGAGATCGTCGAGATCAACCTGCGGGTCGCTCACGCCATCGCTCGGCGTTTCGAGGGACGTGGCATCGCCCTCGACGACCTGGAGCAGGTCGCGGCCATGTCACTCGTCCGCGCGGCGAGCAAGTTCTCGCTCAGCCACGAACGTGACTTCCTTTCGTACGCCGTGCCGACGATCTCCGGCGAGCTGAAGCGATACTTCCGCGACCACGGCTGGATGATCCGTCCACCCCGCCGCATCCAGGAGGCCCAGTCCAACGTCTTGCGACTGCACCACACCGGCCACCAGGACGGCACGCCTATGACTCCCGCGGAGATCGCCGCGGACCTCGACATCCCGGTCGAGACCGTGCACGAGGCCCTGCGCGCCGAGGGCCTCTTCCAACCTGCCTCCCTCGACCGCCCGGTGCACGGCGAGACGGACGAGCCGGGCATGACCTTGGGCGACATGCTCGCCGAGGACGAGGACGACCATGACGTCTCCGAGGCACGCCTGCTGCTGCGGCCCGTGCTCCGCCAGCTCTCGGAGCGCGATCGACGGATCTTGGCCCTGCGATTCCTGGAGGACCAGACCCAGTCCGAGATCGGCGACGAGATCGGACTCTCACAGATGCAGGTCTCCCGGCATCTCAGCCGCATCCTTCGGGACGCACGCCGCGAGATCGGTGAGGATGCCTGGCACCGGTGACGCGCCACCCTGGCGGGTGAGTCACCCGCCACCGGGCCGGGGTACCCGATCGACATGGTTGCCGTTCTCGTCCTGCTCGTGCTGCTGTTCGGGCCCGCCCTGGGGTACGCGCTGATCGTGGGGCATCGCCGGCAGACCTCATCGATGCTGGCGGTGGAGTCCGTGGTCGACGACGAGGTGCAGGGGGCCGGGTCGTGAGGTCGTCGTGGCCGCTGGCGGGTGCTGCGGCGGCGATCGGAGCCGTGGCGACCCACGATCTGCTGCAACGCCGACACGCGATCCTCCGCAACTTCCCGGTCCTGGGTCACGCACGGTTCCTGCTGGAGGCCATCGGCCCGGAGCTGCGGCAGTACATCGTGGCCGCCAACGACGAGGAGCGTCCTTTCAGCCGAGACCAACGCCGCTGGGTCTACGCCTCCTCGAAGCTGCAGAACAACTACTTCGGGTTCGGCACCGACAACGACCTCGAGCACAGCGACGGCAACGTCGTCGTCCACCACCGCACGTTCAGTAGGTCCTACCCCACCCACGGGGTCGTGGGCCAAGTAGCCGCCCTTCCGGCTGCCAAGGTCCTCGGCGGCCCGCGTGGCCGGCGCCACGCCTTCCGCCCCGACTCGGTGGTCAACATCTCTGGGATGAGCTTCGGCTCCTTGTCCGGCAACGCCATCGAGGCTCTCAACCGGGGTGCAGCCTCGGCCGGGGTCCTGCACAACACCGGCGAAGGCGCAGTGTCCCCCCATCACCGGCACGGTGGCGAGCTCGTGTTCCAGGTCGGTACCGCCTACTTCGGCTGCCGCGACGAGCAGGGACGGTTCGACCTCGGCCGGCTGAAGGACCTCGTCGCCGGCGCACCCGTCCGAGCGATCGAGATCAAGCTCAGCCAAGGCGCCAAGCCCGGCCTCGGTGGGGTGCTGCCGGCCGAGAAGGTCTCGCGAGAGATCGCGGACACGCGCGGCGTGCCGATCGGGGTCGACTGTCTGAGCCCTTCGCGACATTCGGAGTTCGACGACGTCGACTCGCTCCTCGACTTCATCGAGCTGATCGCGGACGAGACCGGACTGCCGGTCGGCATCAAGTCCGCGGTCGGCGACCTGGGCTTCTGGCGCGACCTGACCGACACCATGGCGAGCGAGAGCCGGGGGGTCGACTTCGTGACCATCGACGGCGGCGAAGGGGGCACCGGCGCCTCACCCCTCGTCTTCACCGACTCCGTCGCCCTTCCCTTCCGCCTCGGCTTCGCCCGGGTGTACGCCGAGTTCGCCCGCCGCGGACTGCACGAGGACGTCACCTTCATCGGGGCAGGCAAGCTCGGCCTGCCTGACAACGCCCTCGTCGCCTTCGCCCTCGGTGCCGATCTGGTCAACGTCGGCCGGGAGGCCATGTTCGCCGTCGGCTGCGTCCAGGCCCAGAAATGTCACACCGGAGGCTGCCCCACGGGCGTGGCGACCCAGAACCCCTGGCTCACACGCGGACTCGACCCCGTCTCCAAGGCCGATCGGGTCGCCAACTACCTCAAGACCCTGCGCCGCGACCTGCTGAAGGTCTCCGAGACCTGCGGCGTCGAGCACCCCAGTCTCATCGGACCCGTCGACATCGAGGTCCTCTCCACCCTCTCCGAGGGTCGTCTCCTCCACGACGTATACGGCTACGAGCCCGGGTGGAGTCTTCCGTCTGTCGACGACCGCCGGTCGATCATCGAGATCATGAGCCGTACCGAGGAGCCCGAGAGCCGCACCGAGGGCCCGCCCGAGACCTCCGAGACCGGACCGCCCGCTCGTGAGGCCGCGGGGTCGGGTGGGCTCGACGCCAGCGGGATCTGAGTGGTCGGCCTGCGATGAAGGAACTGGATCTCGGACGACGTCATGCGCTCGTGGTCGTCGACATGCAGCGCGACTTCTTCAACGACAGCGAGCTGGCACGATGCCGTGACGACCTCGTCGCGGCCTGCAACCGGCTCATCGACGCCGCACTCGACATCGGAGCACCGGTCTTCGACGTGCGGACCGTGCATCGGGCGGACCGTTCGACCTGGTCGCTGAACATGCACGAGGACGGTGCCGGCATGACCGTCGAGGGCACCGCCGGGGTCGAGCGGGTGGCTGGGCTCCATGAGGGGACCGAGATCATCCACAAGACCCGAGACAGTGCGTTCCACCGCACCGCGCTCGCCGACCGGCTCCGAGAGCTCGGCTCCGACATCGTCCTGCTCTGCGGCGTCTCGACCGAGTCGTGCATCGCCGCCACCGCCACCGACGCCTACGCCCACGACCTCCGAGTCATCCACGTCGCCGACGCGGAGGCCTCGATCGACTGGAACCTGCACGAGCGGACGCTCGCGCTGCTCCACGATCAGTACCGCCAGCCCCGCGCGTCCACCGACGAGGTGCTCGCATCCCTGACGGGTGCCGCCGGTGCTCCTCGATGTCCGTGAGCTGCCGACGCAACGTCGGGCCGGTACGCCAACGGTCTCGAGGCCCGTCGGCATGTGATACCCCTCCCCCCCCCACGTCTGCGCAGGCAGTCCGGCCACCGCGCACGGTGAAGCCTCCGTACCCCGGCAACTTGAGCACGAACAGGGCACGCGCTCGGAGTACTCGCTGATCGACGCGCATCTCTAAAGGTCAGCGGGCTGTGACCAGGCAGGCGACCACATGCCCCGAACCCGCCAGATCCGATACTTCCTACGGGCACACGAAAAGAGCCCCTGGCCTGCGTTTCCGCAGGTCAGAGGCCCTTCGTTTCCCCGGCGGCAGATGAAGGATTCGAACCCTCGAAGGCTACGCCGGCGAGTGGTTCGTCGTCTGCGACGGCCCCGACCGTGCGGCGGCCCTCGTCGCCGCGGAGCTGCCCGGGCAGGAGCGGAGACCGATGGAAGGCCGGGAGTACGACGCCGTCTGGACCCTCGAGCCCGAGGTGGTGCGGACCGCCAGCCGGGTGTGCGCCGCGGTGGGCCTCGCTGCTGGCGCGATGGACGCCGAAGGCCTCACTCATCACCTGGCCATGCCGGTGTCGTACCGTCCTGATCCTCTTCGGCCTGTCCTGCTGTTCAACCGCATCGTGGCCTACCTCGACAGGAGCTCACGGGACGGCGAGCGGTGACGAGGCCCGACCTCGACGTCGCCGAGGGACGGTCGTTCGACCACTACGCCCGGTTGGTGCATCGATTCGTGCGGGTGCCGGTGGCCCTGGTCACCCTCGTCGGGTCCGACCGCCAGGTCTTCGCGGGCGCCCTCGGCCTGCCGCAGCCCTACGCCACGACCCGGCAGACACCGCTCTCGCACTCGTTCTGCCAGTACGTCGTCGCCGACCGCGCCCCGCTCGTCGTCGCCGACGCGCGGAGCGACGACCGGCTGGCCGCGAACCGCGCGATCCCCGATCTCCAGGTGATCGCCTACGCCGGCTGGCCCCTCACCGACGCCGACGGCACGGCGGTGGGGTCGCTCTGCGCGATCGACCACCAGCCTCGGACCTGGAGCGACGACGACCTGGAGACCCTGCGCGACCTGGCCCGGGCCTGCTCCACGGAGCTGCGGATCGCCCCGCGAGTCACGCACGAGGCTGCGCACCGCGACGGACGGGAACGACGTACGTCCACCGCGGACGACGCGGGCTCTCCCGCGCGCCTTCTCCATGTCGAGGACGACCTCGTCGCCACCGTCTCCCACGAGCTGAGGACCCCGCTGACCTCCATCGTGGGCAACCTCGAGCTCCTTGCCGACGAGCTCAAGGACCCCAGCGCGACGGTCAGCCGGACGCTGGCGACGATCGAGCGGAACGCGCACCGCCTGCAGGCCCGCATCGCGCAGCTCCTCGACACCGCCGAACGACGCCGGGCCCTCGCCCTGGTACCCACCGACCTGTCGAGCCTGGTCGCGCAGCTTGCGTCGACCTTCGCCGAGCAGGCGACCGCAGCCGGGGTCACCCTCGTGCTCGACGCCCCACTCCCCCAGCCCGCCGTCGTCGACCACCCCCGCATCGAGCAGGCCGTCGAGAACCTGGTCGGCAACGCGCTCAAGTACACCGACCGCGGGGGCACCGTCAGCATCCGCTGCGACGGGGGCCCGGACGAGGTCCGCATCACCATCGCGGACGACGGCATCGGCATGACGGACGCGGAGACGGCCCGGGCCTTCGACAGCTTCTGGCGCGCCGACGCGGTCCGTCGTACGACGGCGCCGGGTGTCGGCATCGGTCTTTCCCTGGTGCGCGACATCCTGCACGCGCACGGTGGAACGGTCTCGATCACCAGCAAGCCCGGCGCCGGCACGACCTGCACCCTGACCGTCCCTCGCGCGGCAGGCGGCGAAGCGCCTACTCGGCCTTGACCACGTCGATCACGAACCACAGCGTGGCGTTGCCGGGGATCGCGTCGCCGCTGCCCTGCGCGCCGTACCCGAGGGCCGGCGGGATCTGGAGCAGCACGCGGCTGCCGACCTTGACGCCGGTGAGCCCGGTGGTCCAGCCGGGGATCAGACCGTTCAGCGGCGAGTTGAGGGGCTGGCCCTTCGAGTAGCTCTCGTCGAACGGGGCGTCGGCGTCGTACGTCGAGCCGAGGTAGTTCACCGTGACCGTGTCGGAGGCCTTCAGGGCCGCGCCCGTCCCCTCCTTCAGGACCACGCGCTGGACCGGGGTGTCGAGCGCGGGCTCCTCGATGCCCGTGAAGTCGAGACCGGTGACCGTGCCGCCCTTCTCGACCACGGACGGCTGCTCGTCGGGCGCCACGTCGTGGGCCTTGTCGTCGGTGGGCGTCGGCGCGACCGCCGCCTTCTCCACCAGGTCGGCGACGACCACCAGGCTGTCGGTGGGGTCGATGCCCAGCTGGTTCTCCCCGTCGCCGAGCACCTCGCTCGCGCTGGTGACGGCGGCGACGCGGGAGCCGTAGGTCTGTCCCTCGAACAGGGCGGCGAAGACGGCGTCGACCTGGCCCGGGTTGTTCGGGATGGACTCGGGCGCGCCGTTGTCGTAGTCGCTGAAGACCTGCTCCTGGCTGGTGCCGTTGCCGATCCACAGATAGGTGCTGACGGTGTCGCCCTCGGCGACCTTCTCGCCGTCACCCTCGACCAGGGTCGTCACGACCGTCTTCTCCGGGGTCTCGATCGCGGAGCTCCACTCGCCGGTGATGCCCTCTCCCACCTCGCCGGTGAACGAGACCTCGTCGAGCTTCCCGGCCGCGGCGGGGGCTTCCGACGACGACGCCTCCGAGGCCGAGTCACCGGCGTCACCGGAGTCGTCGGCTCCCCCACAGGCGGCGAGAGCGGGAACGAGGAGGACGGCGCCCAGGGCGGCCGTCGTACGGCGGTGACGTCGAAGCACAGGAGACCCATCGGTCGAGTGGAGCGGACCGCGCCACGCTAGTGGCCGTTCCTGAGGGTTGCCTGGGCGTCCCGCGCGCGCCGGCCCGGAGGGTCAGGACGGGACCGGTGGTGGGACGCGGAGCCGCGCCAGGTCGTCGGGCAGCGGCGGGCAGCCGTCGTCGACCCAGCCGGCCAGGGCCTCGGTGTGCGCCCGGTAGTGGACGCCGCCGAACCAGGTGTCGCGGCGCTCGCCGCGGCCGAGGTGCTGGCGGACGAGGACGAGGTTGCTCCGTGCGCACCGGTCGAGGCAGTCGACCACGCGCACCCGGACCCGGTCGGACGCGACGGCCTCCAGTGCGGCCCGCTGCCCGTCGTGGTCGGTGCTGGGGTGCTTGCGCTCGCTGCCGCAGCAGCATCCCCGGCAGAGGGAGACGGTGATGTCGGGCGATCGGGCGGGGTCGGTGCTCCTCGTCGTCACCGGCTCACCGTAGCGAGCGAGAACTGGGGAAAGAACGGTGGATCCGCCCGCCTCCCGAGGCCACGTCCCTACGTTCGTGCGGGGGACACTCACTCGAGAGGCGAGACCGATGAAGCAGCTGCTGATGACCATCGTCGAAGATCCCACCCCCGACGGCACCACGACGGCGATCTCGGAGACGGAGCTGCTCGTCCTCGCCGGCGGAGTCCTCGTGGCGGGCGCCCTCGCGGTCTGGGCCGGCTGGCTCCTGAACAGCCACTACCGCTCGTCTCGGAGCAAGGACGACCAGGGGAAGCTGGTGGGCACGCGGAAGATCGACGTCACGCTCGCCCGGGTCGTCGGGCTGCTGTCGGTCGGCGCTCTGGGCACCGTCGGGCTGGGCATGTCCATCGCCGTGGACAGTGACCTCGTCGCCGCCTACTTCACCCTGCTCGGCTCCATCGCCGGCTACCTCATCGGCGCGAAGACAGGCACGGCGCAGACCACCGAGAGGACACTGGACGACACGGGCGAGACCCTCGCGACGACGCAGGTGCAGACGCCCACGCTGGGGTAGCGACTAGCCGGTGAGTCGATCCGGACCCGGCCCGGACCCGTCCTGGTTCACCGGCATGCAGCTGACCGTGATCCGCAGGGCGCCGAGGTCCCCGATGAGGTCGTGGACCTGGCGGTAGGCGAGCCTCATCGCCGGGTCCGGTGAGTAGCGGAGATCGCCCAGCGCCAGGAGTGCGTGGCACGCGTGCTGCGCCACCTCGTTGATGCCGCCGTCGATCGCTGTGAGCTCTGTGTCGCGCATGGACCCCCCGTAGTCGTCACGACGGAGTCTGCGTCCAGGTGGGGTACCTCCAGGCCGAGAACCCGTGCTGTCTTCACTACAACTAGGTACGCGCAGCGTTCGCTCAGATACGTCCCGCGTCGCCACGACGTACGTCAACGCTCAGCCGCCTCGGGGCCCTGCCGATGCTGAGAGGGTCGAGCGCACGAGTTCGTGGGCGAGGGGAGGCAGCGTCTCCAGGTCGAACCAGCCGAGGTCGTCGTGCTCCTCGGGAGCGGCGTTCACCGGCGTCCCCTGCCAGTCGTGCACGAGCCACGCGCTGAGGAGCACCAGGTCCCCGGCCGGTCGGACGGTCAGCCGGCACAGCGGCGACGACGAGGTCGTCCCGACGCGCACACCGAGCTCCTCGTGCAGCTCGCGAGCGAGGGCGACCTGCTCGGTCTCCCCCGCCTCGACGACTCCTCCGGGCAGGTCCCACACGTTGGGGTAGGCGCGCTTGTCCGGCCTCCGGTGCACGAGGAGGACCCGTCCTGCTCGGACCAGCGCCCCGACCACGACCTCGACCATCCGCCGATCACAGCACGGACCTCCGACAGGCCCGCGACATCCGTTCGGGGCGACCAGGGTCACCACCCTCCCGAGGGCGCTCGATACGGTTTACCCATGAGTGAGACGAACCTGGAGTCGCGACGCACGGACGAGGGTGTCCTGGTGCTGTCGGGCTCGATCGACGAGGGACTCGCGCCGGAGCTGCTGGCTCTGCTGCTCGACGCGCTCGCGGAGGGCCCGCTGACGGTCGACCTGTCCGACGTGGACTACCTGCCCAGCGTCGCCCTCAGCTCCCTGATCGCGGCCTGGCACGCGGAGGGCGTGCACCCGATGACCCTGCAGGCCCGGACCGGCAGCATCAGCCAGCGGGTGCTCACGGTGACCGGCCTGCCGCACGACCAGCTCGACCCGAGCTAGCCTTCCGGCCCCCTGTCAGACTGGAGGCCGTGGAAGGACGGATCGACGCGGGCGTGTGGTGGTGCCGTGCCCTCCTCGTCGCCGCAGTTGCGTTCTTCCTGGGTGTCGCCGGCCACGTGACCGCCGACGGCCTGCTGCCCGGCCCGGCCACGCTCGCGGTGCTCCTCGCGTTCACGGTGCTGCTGAGCCTGCCGCTGCTCGCCCGGCCCGCGTCCCGGCTGCGGCTGGTCGCGATGACCGTCGGCGGGCAGGCCCTGCTGCACCTCGCGCTGACCGTGTCCGGCGGGCACGTCGGTGACCGGTCCGCGGGGGCGGCCGCCGTACCCCGTCGTACGACGGCGCTCAGCGACCTGCCGGTCGTGGGCGGGCAGCGACAGGGCTCGCTCCTCGACGCGTACGCCGCCGCACCCGGCGGCCATCCCGCCTCGACGCCGACCCTGCCCGTCGGTCACCTCCTCCACGACCTGTCGGCCCACGCGCCGATGATGGCCGCGCACCTCGCGGCGGCCGGGCTCGTCGGGCTCTGGCTCGCGTACGGCGAGCGCTGCCTCTTCACGGTCCTCGCGCTGACCGGGCGGCGGGTCCTCCTGGTCCCGCTGCTCGTGCTGCCCGTTCTCGAGGAGCCCGCGCGCCGATACCCGGTCGTCGTGGCGCCCCGGCCGGACCTGCGCTCGCGCTGGCTCGCCCAGCCGCTCTCGCGGCGCGGACCGCCGCTGTCGGTCTGACCGCCTCCCACCTCGTCGTCGACGTCAGGAGGGGGCGCGGTCGCGCGCGCCCATCTCCCGGACCACCGGTCCGGGCTCCCGACCCTGCCCTCCGGGGCGATCGCAGAGGAACACCCATGTCCAAGAAGAACACCCCACGCCTGCCCGATGTCTCCGCCGAGGGCCGCCAGCCGGCCCGCTCCCGCCGCGAGGAGATGGAGCGGCTGATGGCCGAGCGCAAGCAGCAGGAACGCCGCCGCTCGATCCGCGTCCAGGCCCTCGTCGGCGCGCTCGTCGTGGTCCTGGTCGTCGGCGTCACCGTCGTCGTCCTGGCCAGCCGGGGCAGCGACGAGCCGGCCGCCGTACCACCCGGTCTGACCTCCGACGGGGCGATCCGGTTCGGGGCGGCCGACGCCACCGTCACCGTCCAGGCCGTCGAGGACTTCCAGTGCCCGGCCTGCCAGCAGTTCGAGGCCGCGCTCGGCAGCACCCTCGCCGAGTACCGGGCCAGCGACGACGTCGCCGTCGAGTACCGCCCGATCGCGTTCCTCGACAACGCGTCCTCGACCGAGTACGCCAGCCGCGCGCTGAACGCCTCGATGTGCGTCCTCGCCGACGCCGGGGCGGACGCCTGGATGACGATGCACGAGTCCCTCTACGCGCAGCAGCCCGCCGAGGGGACGGCCGGGCTCGACGACGCCACCCTCGCCTCGATGGCCGTCGACGCCCGCGCGGACGAGGACGCCGTCGGGCCGTGCATCACCGACCGGCGCTACGACGACTGGATCCAGCAGCACACCGACGACGTCATGTCGTCCGGCGTCAGCAGCACCCCCACCGTCAGCGTCAACGGCACGCAGGTCGAGGCCGCGCAGCTCGCCTCCGCCGTCGAGGCGGCCCGCTCGTGACCGAGCCGTACGACGACGACGCCGGACGGCCGGTCCCACTCCGGCCGTTCGGCGTCGGCCTGGTCGTGCTGGGCGGCATCGGGCTGCTGGCGGCCTTCACCCTGGTCGTCGACAAGGTCCGGCTGCTCGAGGACCCGTCGTACACGCCGTCGTGCAACTTCAACCCGGTGCTGTCCTGCGGCTCGGTGATGCGGACCGACCAGGCGTCGGTCTTCGGGTTCCCCAACCCGCTCCTGGGGCTGGTCGGCTTCAGCGTCGTGGTGACGGTCGGGGTCGTGCTGGCCACCGGGACCCGCGTCCCGGGCCGGCTGCTCACCGGGCTCGCCGGCGGCGCCGCCCTCGGCCTGGCCTTCGTGCACTGGCTGGCCTTCCAGAGCCTCTACCGGATCAACGCCCTGTGCCCGTGGTGCCTGGTCGTCTGGGCGGTCACGATCCCGATCGCCGTCTGGTCGGTCCTGGTCGCGCTCCGGGTGAACCTGCCGGACGGGCGCGGCCGCCGGGTGGCCGAGGCCGTCTGGTCGGTCCGGTACCTCGTGGTGCTGGCCTGGTACCTGCTGGTGGTCGTGCTCGCGCTGGTCCGGTTCTGGGACTACTGGAGCACTCTGGGGTGATCGCCGTCGGCGGCCGGCCCTCACCCAAGTCGGGTGAGGTGCCGGCTCGGCGGCCCGCCTAGCGTCCGGAGCCGGACCGACGAGGAGGCGACCGTGCCCGACCGACCGAACATCCTGATCATCTGGGGCGACGACATCGGCATCAGCAACCTGAGCTGCTACAGCGACGGGCTGATGGGCTACCGGACCCCGAACATCGACCGGATCGCCGCGGAGGGCATCCGGTTCACCGACTACTACGGCGAGCAGAGCTGTACGGCGGGCCGCGCGGCGTTCATCACCGGCCAGAACCCCTACCGCACGGGCCTGACCAAGGTCGGCATGCCGGGTGCGGACGTCGGGCTGCGGGCCGAGGACCCGACGATCGCCACCGCGCTGAAGAATCTGGGCTACGCCACCGGACAGTTCGGCAAGAACCACTTCGGCGACCGCGACGAGTTCCTGCCGACCGCGCACGGGTTCGACGAGTTCTTCGGCAACCTCTACCACCTCAACGCGGAGGAGGAGCCGGAGCTCTACGACTACCCGTCGGCGGAGGACTTCCCGGACTTCCGCGAGAGGTTCGGCCCACGAGGCGTGATCCACTCCTGGGCCCAGGACGACGGCACCCAGCGCATCGAGGACACCGGCCCGCTCACGAAGGAGCGGATGAAGACCATCGACGACGAGGTCGTGCCGGAGGCGCTCCGCTTCATGGCCGACGCGCAGGAGAGCGACACGCCGTTCTTCGTCTGGCTCAACACCACCCACATGCACTTCCGCACCCACATCAAGGACGGCAGCCGCGGTCGGGCCGGCCGCTGGCAGTCGGAGTACCACGACACGATGTGCGACCACGACGACCTGGTCGGCTCGGTGCTCGACCACCTCGACGAGAACGGCCTGGCCGACAACACGATCGTCATGTACTCCACCGACAACGGGCCGCACATGAACAGCTGGCCGGACGCCGGGATGACGCCGTTCCGCAGCGAGAAGAACTCCAACTGGGAGGGCGCCTACCGGGTGCCCGCCATGGTCCGCTGGCCGGGCCACCTCCCCGCGGGCGAGGTCCGCAACGGGATCGTCAGCCACAACGACTGGTTCGTCACCCTGCTGGCCGCCGCCGGGGACGCCGACATCGCCGACCGGCTCCGCCAGGGCACCGACCTGGCCGGGACGTCGTACCGGGTGCACCTCGACGGGCACAACCAGCTCGACTACCTGACCGGCGCCGCGGACCAGAGCCCCCGCCAGCACTTCTTCTACGTCTCCGACGACGGTGACCTGACCGCTCTGCGCTTCGACCACTGGAAGTTCATCTTCCTCGAGCAGCGCGCCACCGGGACGCTGCAGATCTGGGCCGAGCCGTTCACCGAGCTGCGCTTCCCCAAGCTCTTCAACCTCAAGACCGACCCGTACGAACGGGCCGACATCACCTCCAACACCTACTACGACTGGGTGCTCGACCATGTCTGGTTGTTCATCCCGGCGCAGGCCTACGTCGCCCGGATGCTGCAGACCCTGGTCGAGTTCCCGGCTCGTCAGGAGCCCGCCAGCTTCAACGTCGAGCGGATGATGGAGAAGCTCAGAGCCGGCGTCGGGAGCAGCTGATGACCCCTGTCGCCCTGCCCGGCGGCACGTTCACGATGGGCTCCGACGAGCACTACCCGGAGGAGGCCCCTACCCACCCCGTGCGGGTCGGGGCGTTCACGATCGACGCCCACCAGGTCACGAACGCGGAGTTCGCGCGGTTCGTCCGCAAGACCCGCTACGTGACCGTCGCGGAGCGGGCGCCCGACCCGGCGGACTTCCCCGGGGCACCGCCGGAGAACCTGCAACCCGGCTCCCTGGTCTTCACCCCCACCCCCGGCCCGGTCGACCTCCGGCACGTCAGCCAGTGGTGGACCTGGACCCCGGGCGCCTGCTGGTCGGCACCGGAGGGGCCGGGCAGCTCCGTGAAGCGCCGGCCCGACCACCCGGTGGTCCACGTCGCGCTCGAGGACGCGCGGGCGTACGCCGACTGGGCCGGCGCCGACCTGCCCACCGAGGCCGAGTGGGAGTATGCCGCCCGCGGCGGGCTGGAGGGGGCCGCGTTCACCTGGGGCGACGAACCGCGTCCCGGAGGGCGGATCATGGCCAACACCTGGGACGGCCCGGACTTCCCCTGGCGGCACACCCGCGAGAGCGGGTTCACCCGCACCGCGCCGGTCGGCAGCTTCCCCGCGAACGGGTTCGGGCTGTTCGACATGGCCGGCAACGTCTGGGAGTGGACCGCCGACTTCTGGACCGACCGCCACCCCGACGCCGCCGCGAAGCCCTGCTGCGTGCCGGTCGACCCACGCGGCGGCGATGCCGAGCGGAGCCTCGACCCCGCCCAGCCGCAGTTCCGGATCGCCCGCAAGGTCGTCAAGGGCGGCTCGCACCTGTGCGCCGACAGCTACTGCCTGCGTTACCGGCCGGCCGCCCGGCGGCCGCAGATGGTCGACACCGGGACCAGTCACCTGGGGTTCCGCTGCGTGAGGAGGACCTGATGACCGAGCCGCTGCTGCCGTCCTGGCGCCCGGGGCCGACCCGGGACGCCGTGGTGGCGTTCCTGGACGCGTCGACGGAGGTGGCGGCGCCGGACCGCGTTGCGTGCTTCGACAACGACGGCACCCTGTGGTGCGAGCGGCCGAGGTACGTGCAGCTGGACTTCTTCGTCGATGCCCTGTGCGCTCGCATCGCCGGCGACCCCGAGGTCGGCGAGCGGGCCGAGTTCGCCGCCCTGCTGTCCGGCGACCAGCAGGCGATCGGCGAGGTCGGCCTGGAGCGGATCGCGATGGCGCTCACCGGTCTCTTCGCCGGGATCTCCCCGCAGGAGTTCACGGCCCGGGTCCGCGAGTTCATGGCCCGCGCCGAGCACCCGACCCTGGGCCGGCGGCACCGCGACTGCACCTACCGGCCGATGATCGAGCTGGTCGACGAGCTCCGTCGTCGCGCCTTCGACGTCATGGTCGTCACCGGCGGCGGGACCGAGTTCGTCCGCGCCGTCAGCCAGGACCTGTACGGCGTCCCGCCGGAGGCCGTGGTCGGCACCCTGATCGAATACGACTACCTGCCCGACCCGCCGCGCCTGGCGCGCTCGACCCGGCTGGTCGGCGCCGCCAACGAGGGGGCCGCGAAGGTCGCCAACATCCAGACCGAGCTGGGTCGCCGGCCGATTCTCGCGGTCGGGAACTCCGGCGGCGACCGCGAGATGCTGGAGTGGGCGACCGCGGGCGACGGCCCCACCCTGGCCCTGCTCGTCGACCACGACGACGCGGATCGCGAGTTCGCCTATGTCAGCACCGCGCAGACCTTCACCGAGCCCGAGCCGATCACCGCCGTCGCCGACCGCCTGGGCTGGACCGTGGTCAGCATGAGGCGGGACTGGGCGACGGTTTTCGGCTGAGCCGAGCTTCCGGCCCCGTCAGGTGCGTGCCCCCTCGGTGGTTGACCAGGTCGCGCTAGCGACCGTGTCGAAACCCCCGCAGCCCGAGAGCGCACGTTCCCCCTCCCCCGCCGCCTCGGCCGGTCGCGGGCCGCGGATCCGTCAGGGTCGCCGTGGCTTGGCTTGCTACCGGGACCAGGACCGCAGGTGGTCGCCGTCGGCGGCCGGGCCGCGGACCACTCCCTGCCGCCCGCCCGGAGTACCCCACTGACGTGATGCGTTCACCAGGGCTGGACGCCCGTCTCGTCGCGGAAGGTGCCGGTCGGTCCCCCGTCGGGAAGCGTCGCGAGCTCCAGGAAGATCGCCGCCCCCTGCTCGGGCGTTCGGAGGCCCTGATGGCCGTTGAGGTCGGTCGCGACGTAGCCGGGGCAGCCGGCGTTGACCAGCACGCCCTCGTCGGCCAGCTCCTTCGCGTACTGGACCGTGATCGCGTTGAGGTAGGACTTGGTCGGCGAGTACGCCGCCGAGAGCGGTCCGTACGGCTCGGCCTGGGCGGTCTGCAGGGTGAGCGAGCCGACGGTGCTCGAGACGTTGACGATCCGCGGCGACGCCGCCCGGCGCAGCAGCGGGAGCACCGCGTTGGTGACCCGGATGACGCCGATGACGTTGGTGTCGACGACCTCGCGGACCTGGTCGGCACTGACCCGGGTCGGCTCCTGCGGCATCCCGCCGGTGATGGCGGCGTTGTTGACCAGGACGTCCAGGCCGCCCTCCTCCTCCTCCAGCAGCGCCGCGGCAGCCGCCACGCTCGCGTCGTCCGTGACGTCCAGCGGTACGCCGAACACGTCGTGGCCCTCGGCCCGCAGCTTCGCCACCGCGTCGTCGCGGCGGCCGGCGTCCCGGGCACCCACGCCCACCCGGAAGCCGAGGCGGGACAGGCCCGCCGCGATCTCGTAGCCGATGCCCTTGTTGGCGCCGGTGACCAGCGCGGTCCTCTTGTCGTTCTGTGTCATGCCTCGATCGTGGCCGCGGCACCCGGCCGCGCGCCAAGACCGCCTGGGTCGGCAGGCATACCGCGCCGGTATGACACCAGGTGAGGGGTAGCGTCGGGGTGGTGGAGACCCGCGAGCTGCGCTACTTCGTCGCCGTCGCCGAGGAGGCTCACGTCAGCCGGGCGGCCGAACGGCTCGGCATGGCGCAGCCGCCGCTGTCCCGGGCGATCGCCCAGCTGGAGCGACGCCTCGGCGCCGAGCTCTTCGTCCGTACGCCGCGCGGCGTGACCCTGACCAGCGCCGGGGAGACCTTGCTGCGCGAGGGCCGGGTGGCGCTCGCCGCGGTCGAGGCGGCCGAGCGGCGGACCCGCCGTACCGTCGCGGCGGCGGGGCGGGCGTCGGTGGTGCTCACGGCCAAGGCCGGCGCGTCCAGCGAGCTGATGGCCAAGCTGCTCGACGCCTACGCCGCCGAGCCGGACGCGGTCGACGTCGAGGTGCTGCTGAGCCCGCCCGGGCACCAGGCGCCGATGCTGCGCGACGGGCGCGCGGACGTGGCCATCCTGCACCGGCCGTTCGACGACACCAGCGGCTTCGACGTCGACCCGCTGCTGGTCGAGGACCAGGTGCTGATCCTGCCGGGCGGGCACCCGGCGAGCCGCCGGTCCTCGATGACGCTCGCGGAGGCAACCTCGATCCCGGGCCTGCCGCTCCCCCGCTGGCCGAACCTCGACGGCAGCTACCCCGACGGGCCCGGCCCCGAGCTGCGCGACCTGACCCAGGTGCTGCAGCTGGTCCGGCTCGGACGCGCGGCGATGGTGCTGCCCGAGTCGGCGCAGGCCAACCTGCGCGACGGGCTGGTCGTCCTCCCGATCGCGGACGCGCCGCGGGTCACGACGGTCATCGCCTGGCCGCCGCACAGCACCTCGACCGGGGTGGCCGGCCTGGTGCGGACCGCCGGGCGGCTGTGAGCGGGCTCAGCTGAGCCGGCCGCCGTAGTCCGGCAGCTTGAACCGCCGACCGGTGTGCCCGCCCTGGAGGTCGGTGAGCCGGTTGCCGACCGAGGCGACGATCGTGAAGCCCCGGCGCTCGAGGGCCTTGCGGCAGCGCAGCTTGGACGCCTGCAGCGGCTCCGAGGGGCTGCGGCGCACGCAGATGCCGCGGTAGCGGTAGCCGGCCTCGCGCAGCACCTCCGGGACGCCCTCCAGCTGAGCCCGGGTGCGGCCCGTGGCGAAGTGGACGGTCATCCCGAGGGCGGCCGCGCGGCGGGCGAACGCCCGCGTCCGCTTGACCGGCCGCGGCCAGGCGTAGTGGCTGGCGATCGAGGTGTTGTCGATGTCGAGGACGACGGCCAGCCGCTCGCCGGGCTGCGCGGCCGCGGCCCGGCGACGGAGGAAGCCGCGCGAGCCGCTCAACGACCGGTCCACGTCGCGCAGCCAGGTGGCCTTGCTCGGCAGGCCGTCGGCCCGCTCGGCACCCGTCCCGTCCGGGGCCGCCACGCTCGCCCCCGCCGGGGCGGCGGCGGTCAGCGCGAGGGCCAGCACGGTGAGCAGCACGATCACGCGGCGGGTCATGACGTCACCCTAGGCGCCTCTCCCGACTCCAGTGCGTCCAGGCGCGGGAACCGCGGAACGCCGGCCAGCAGCGCGCCCACCAGGCTCGCGAGCAGCCCGACCGCGGCGACGCGGAGCGCCCACTCCGTGCCGGCGGCGCCGGCGACGACCCCACCGAGCGCGGCCCCGAGGGGGCTGCCACCCCAGGCGATCAGCCGGGCGGTGGTGTTGACGCGCGACTGCAGGTGGTCGGGCGTGACGACCTGACGGGCGACGATGCCGTTGACGATCAGGGTGGTCATCGCGAAGTTGAGCACGGCGAGCAGCGGCAGCGCGGCCAGCACCGTCGTGGTCAGCGACAGGGTGAGCAGCGTGACCAGGCCGACGGCGAAGCCGGAGGTCGTGATCAGCCCGACGCCGAAGCGGCGCTGGACGCGCGGGAGGGCGAGGCTGGCGACGAAGGTGCCGACGGCCCCGGCGGCGAACAGCCAGCCCAGGGCCGGCGAGTCCGAGGCGAGGCCGAGCTGCTCGACCCCGATCACGACCAGCAGCCCGGACACCGCCCCGCCGGCGAGGCTGTTGCCGGCGCCGAGGACGGTCAGCCACCGCACCACCGGAATCGCCCACAGATAGCGCAGGCCCTCGGCGACCTCGGCCCCCAGCCGCCGGCCCGGGACGACGTCCGGGACGGTCTCGCTCCCCGGCCAGCGCAGCCGGGCCGTGATCGCGGCGGCCGCCAGGTAGGCCAGGCCGTCGAGGCCGAGCACGAGCGCCGGCGGGAGCGTGGTGACCAGCAGCCCGCCGATCAGGGGGCCGACCAGCCCGATCGCCGTCCCGACGGTCACCAGGGTCGAGGTCGCCGACGCCACCCGGTCGCGACCGACCATCTGCGGGACGATCCCGAAGGTCGCCGCGTCGGCGAACACGAACAGCGTCGAGACGACGGTGGCGAGGCCCAGCAGGTAGGGGAAGCCGAGCACGCCCAGCGCGTCGGCGAGCGGGACGCTCAGCAGCGCGAGTCCGCTGGCGGCGCCCGTCGCGACCAGCACCCGGCGGCGGTGCCAGCGGTCGACGAGGGCGCCGGCGGGCAGCCCCACCACCAGGTACGGCGCGGTCTCGGCCGCCGCGATCAGCGCGGTCAGGGTGGCGCTCCCGGTGAGCCGGTAGACCAGCACCGGCAGCGCGACCAGGGTCAGCGCGTTCCCGGCCATGGCGACCGTGCGGGCGGCCAGGTAGCGGCGGTACGTCGGGTCCGCGAGCGCCCCGTCGGCGGCGCCCTTCACAGGCTGGGCGGCGGCAGCAGGAGCAGGGACGCAGGCGTCGGCGGCCGGCCCGCGACGTCGGCCCAGCGCGGCAGCCCGTAGTAGGGGAAGGCCGCGGGCGCGTTGGGGACGAGTCCTCGCGCGCAGACCCGCACCACCCGCAGCGGGGTGAGCGCGACGTCCGGCGTGGTCAGGTCGCAGACGACCACCTCGTGACCGGCCGCGCGGAGGGCGGCGCGCAGACCGGGCTCGGTCCCGGTCGGGAGCGCGTCGAGGCCGACCGTGGTCGGCGGCTCGGAGAACCGGGGCAGCAGCCGACGCTGCACCTCGGGATCCAGCCAGACCTGGGCCTGGGCGCCGAGGTCCCGCACCCGCGAGCACTGCTCCCCCGCCACGGCCAGGTAGTCGCGGTCCGGCCGGTGCGGGAGGTAGAGACCCTCCGAGAGGATGCCGGCCCCGATCGCCTCGAACACCCAGCCGTCGGCCTCGAGCAGGCCCTGGGTGAACACCCAGCTGTGGATCGCCTCCAGGGTGGCCTTGACCGCCGTCTCGGCCGGGTCGAGCTTGGCGGAGAAGCCGCCGGCCACGATCCCCGTCACCGGGTCGTGCACCACCGCCGCGACCACCGGGACTCCGAACCAGGCGGGCAGCGCCAGCAGGTGCACCTCCAGCCGCGACCCGGCCAGGTGCTCGCGCAGCCCCGGCACGCTGTCCGGGTCGATCCCGGCGGCCGGCAGGTCGAGGTGCCACCACAGCGAGAGGGCGTCGCGCTCGACGAGCTCCAGCAGCCCCCGCCGTACGGCGTCGTCGACGCCCTGGCCGGTGGCGATCCCGGCGTAGTTCACGTGGTGCAGGAACGGCTCGCCGCGCCGCGAGCCGGTCCGCCAGTTCAGGTGCGCCCAGGAGGCCGGGACCTGCACCGGACCGTCGTCGCCCGCCCCCGCGACCCAGGCGATCTCGGCGTCGTCGGTGAACCGGGCGAACGGGAACCCGGCGCGCTCGTGCTGCCAGTCGGCGAAGAAGCGCAGGTCGTCGGGGCCGAGCAGCCGGTGCCCGGCGGCGGCGAGCTCCCGTGCGGTCCCCCGCAGCAGCCCGTCCGGGACGTGGTTGCCGCAGTAGCGCTCGACCGCCTCGCCGATCGCCGCGATCCGCGCCCCCGCGGGGTCGCCGAAGGTGGTGCCGAGCGAGACCCGGTCGCTGGGCCAGTTGCCGTGCACGCGGGAGTCGGCCACCTCCGCGGTCAGGCCGACGTACGACGGCGGCAGTCCGTCGAGCCGGGCGACCGGGTGCAGGCCGGTGACCAGGCCGAACTCGGGGTCGACGAGGTGGTCGACGGGGAGGGTCGTCATGCCGTGAGCTCCAGGTGGTGGTCGGGGACGGGGGCGGCCGGGCGGTGCGACCGGGCGTAGCGGGGGAAGTCGTCGGAGGCGATCCGGATCTCGAGGCGGGCCCGATCAGCAGCGGTCAGCACCACCGGGCCGAGCGGGACGAGGCGACCGACCGCAGCACCGTGCGCCACCTCGCGGCCGTCCGCGACGAGCGAGACGCACCACTGGGCGTCGTCGGCGCCGTCGACCCGGAGCGCGGCCGCCACGGGTCGGTCGTGGGCGACGGTGCCGTCCCGGTCGATCGTCTCGGTGCCCGTCGGCGGCGCGCCGGCGAGGACGGCGTCGAGCCAGCGCAGGATCCGGGTCGCGCGGCGCGCGCCGGCCAGGCCGTGGTCCCACGGCCCGAGCACCAGGGCCGCGGGGCCGCCCCAGGCCGCCGCGAGGTCGACGGTGTCGTGGGCGAAGAAGTCGTCGGTGCCGCCGATCGCCAGGAGCGGGCAGTCCAGCCGGGCCACCTCGTCGGCCCGCTCGGCGTCGCGTCGGCGGGCCGCGACGACCTCGGCCCAGGGGCGCCGTACGTCGTGGGCGAGCCACCAGCCGATCCGTGAGGCCAGCTGGAGCACGCCGCCGCGGGTGCGCGCGGTCTCGCCGAGCCCGAGCGCGGGCACCGCGACCACCACCCCGTCGGGCCGCAGGTGGGCGGCGGTGGCCAGCGCCGCGTGGGCGCCGTACGACGTGCCGAGCAGCACGACCGGGGCGTCCGCCCAGGTCCGGACCCAGGTCAGCAGGGCCGGTCCGTCGTCGCCGCGGTCCTCGGCGTACGGGACGAACTCGCCGGGCGACGCGTGCCGGCCGCGGACGTCCTGGACCACCAGCCCGATCCCGTGGGCGGTCCAGCCGGTGGCCTCGGCCGCGTGCCCGGCGGCGCCGTACGGCGTGCGGGCGACGAGCACGGCCCGCGGGGGCCGGTCCGGCAGCCAGGTCCAGGTCGCGAGCCCGGCGACCGTGCTCCGGGAGGACCTCACCGCGGCGCGGCCGGGACCGGGAGGACCGGGTGCCGGGAGACCGTGAGGTCGCGCAGGTCGACGGCGACCACCTCGTGGGCGGGCCGGTCGGGGCGCAGCAGCTCGGCCGCGACCTGGACCGCGGCGAGCTCGAGCCCCGCGCCGGCCAGGAGCGGTACGGCGGCGGCGACCCGGCGGGCCCCGGCGGCGGGGGCGGTGCGGGGGTCGGCCGCGCGGTGCCGGGTGGCGGCCCGGTGCCGGGCGGCGACCTGCGGGGCGGGCACCGCGGGCGGCGAGAGCACGACGCGGTGGCCGACGACCCAGCACGCCGTGGTCGCGGCGGCGGGCAGCGCGTCGTCGTCGCGGGCCAGGACACTGACACCGCCGGGACCGACGACGGCGCCCATCCGGGTCAGCGCGGCGCGGAGTGCGGCGGCGAGCACGCCGTCGCCGTCCACGCTGAGGCGCGCGGGCGGTACGTCGACCAGGCCGGCCTCGACCAGGGCCTCCAGGGCCGCACGGGCCGGGTCCGAGGCCGGGTCGCCGCCCTCGGCGAGCGCGTCGAGCAGCTCGGCGGCGTCGTCGCCGCCGAGGTGGACGTGGTGGTGGGTGTCGCCGACGCGGAGCAGGTGGCCGTCCGCTGCGGCGTACAGCTCGACGCCGGGTCTGAGCCGGATGGAGGTCCGTTGGAGGGGGGTCATGGGTGTCCGCTCTCGGGGGCGGCCCCGTGCGTCGGGACGCACGGGGCCGCCGGTGGGTCCGAGGATCAGTCGGCCTCGGTGGCCTCGACCTCGTCGAACGGGTTCTCGACCAGCGCGTTGCTGTGGCCGGCGCTGTGCGTGGACAGCTGGACGCGCTGGGCGACGGGGGTGAAGAACTCGTTCACGGTGGTGCTCCTTCGGTGAGGGGACGCGGCCCCGTCCGGGACCGCGCCGAGAACGTATCTCGAGATGAGAATGGATCTCAATAAGCAATCTCAGTCCAGCTCGGCCTCGACCGCGTCGAGCACCAGGCCGAGCGAGATCGTGCCGCGTCCGGTGGCCCACACCGGCGCCTCGACCTCGACCACCCGCCCCTCGCGCGCGGCCGTCATGCCGGCCCAGACCGGGTCGGAGGCCAGCCGCTCGCTCAGCGGCTCGGTGTCGGCCGAGGCCGAGAAGGCCTGGGCGAAGACCAGGTCGGGGTCGGCCTTCGCGATCTGCTCGACCGCGATGCTGGCGAACGGGTCGGCCGCCGCCGGCCAGGGGTAGTCGCTGACCTCGGCGAGCAGCGAGCCGACGGGCGTCTCGACCGAGTCGACCCCCAGGCTCCCGGGCTCGCCGTACATGGACAGGGTCGTGAGCTCGCTGCGCTCCGTCGCCGCCTCCTCCACCCGCTCGGTGAAGGCGTCGGCGCGCTCGTCGGCCCGCTCACGCGTGCCGGTCAGGTCGCCCACGGTCCGCAGGAAGTCGACCGAGTCCTGCCACGACCGCGGATCCACGAGGTAGAGCGGGGCGATCCGCTCCACGGCGGGCCGCAGGCCGTCCTGGGCGCCGGCCAGGCCGATCACCAGGTCGGGGGTGGCCAGGGCGACGTCCTCGACGTTCTCCTCGCCGAACCCGCCCGTGATCTCGCGCATGTCGGCGTCGGGGCCGGCGTACCGCTCGTCGAGGGCGAGGGCGTCGCGGTAGGCGACCGGGGTAATGCCGACCTCGGTCAGCGCGTCGACGCAGATCATCGTGAGGCAGGCGATCCGCTCGACCGGCTCGTCGAGGGCGATCTCGACGCCGGTGTCGTCGGTGACCGAGACGGGCTGCGTCGCGGCCCCGTCGCCCCGGGGCTCCTCGGCGTCGTCGGCCTCCGAGTCGCCGCAGGCGGAGACGGCGGAGGCGGTGAGGGCGAGGGCGAGCAGGGCGGCCGCCGCCCGAGCGGTACGGCGGTGGGAATTGCGCATGGGTTCTCCTGTGGTGGACGATGAGGACGAAATGATAACCATTATCAAGCGCGTCGGAGTCCCCGGTCTCGCCGTCGCGGCGCTGGCGGTCTGCGTGCTGGCCGCGCTCTGCCTGGGCGAGCCGCGGCTGCGCCCGGCCACCGCGTTGGCCGCGCTGACCGACCCGGCGCACCCGCTGCGGGTCCCCGTCTGGGAGGTCCGCCTCCCCCGCGCGCTGCTCGGTCTGGTGGCCGGGGCCGGCCTCGCCGCGGCCGGGCTGCTGCTCCAGGACGTCCTGCGCAACCCGATCGCCGGCCCGGAGCTGCTGGGCGTGTCCTCGGGCGCCGCGGTCGTCGTCGCGACGATCGTCGTGCTGGGCCTCGGCGTGCCGCTCGTCGTCCAGCCGTGGGCGGCGCTCGCGGGGGCCGTGGTCGCCGGGGCCCTGGTCCTGCTCGCCATCGGCCGCACCCGCGACCCCGCCCACGTGGCGCTGGTGGGCGCGGCCGTCTCCGCCGCGTGCGGCGGGCTGGTCGTCGCCGTGGTCGGGCTCGGGACCCAGGGCAACGTGATGGTGCTCTTCCGCTACCTGCTCGGCAGCCTGGCCGCCCGCGGCTGGCCGCACCTGGAGACCGTCACGCCCCTCGTGGCCGCCGGCGTCGGCGCCGCCTGGCTGCTGCGACGTCGGGTCGAGGCGCTGACCCTGGGCGACGACGTGGCGGCCGGACTCGGCGTCCCGGTGACGCGCACCCGGGTCGCCGCCGTCGGGGTGGCCGCGCTGCTGGCCGCGGCGGTCGCGTCGGTCTGCGGTCCGGTCGCGTTCGTGGCCCTGCTCGCCCCACACCTGGCCCGTCGGCTGCTCGGCACGGTCAGCACCCGCCGGGTGCTCCCGCTCGCCGTCCTCCTCGGCGGCCTGCTCCTCGTGCTCGCCGACCTGGCCTCACGGCTGCTGCTGTACCCCGTCGAGCTGCCCGTCGGCATCGCCACCACGCTGGTGGGCGTCCCGGCCCTGGTCCTGCTGTCGCGTCGTACGGCGGTGCCCGCGTGAGGTGGCGGCTGAGGGCCCTTGTCGTACTCGCCCCCGTCGCCGGGGTGGCCCTGGTCCTGGCCCACCTGTTCCTCGGGCGCTCGGACCTCCCGGCGGCCGCGGTGCTGCGGGTGCTGACCGGGCGCGAGACGGAGCCGGCCTACGCGCTGATCGTGCTGGACTACCGCCTCCCCCGGGTGCTCGTCGGCCTCGGCGCCGGGGCCCTGCTCGCGGTGTCCGGGGTGCTCGTCCAGGCCGTGGTCCGCAACCCGCTGGCCGAGCCGGCGACCACCGGCGTGGGCGCGGGCGCGGCGCTGGCGGTGGTCGGCACGCTCGTGCTCTGGCCCGGCCACGCGCTCGCCTACCCGGCGGCGCTCGGCGGCGCCCTGGCCACCGGCGCCGTGCTGTACGTCGTCGGCCGCCGCTCGTTCGCCGTCACCGGGGTCCTGCTCGGCGCCGTCCTGGCCGCGCTCACCTCGCTGCTGCTGGTCGTGGACTCCGCCCCGATCTCGGTCGTCCTGCGCTGGCTGGTCGGCTCGCTCAACGCCCGCACGCCGCAGGACTGGACGCTGCTCTGGCCCTGGTTGGTCGTGGTCCTACCCGCGGCGTGGCTGCTGGCGAGCCGGCTCAACGTCTGGGCGCTCGGGGAGCCGGCCGCGATCGGGCTGGGGCTGCGGACCGGGCCGGTGCTGGCCGTCGTACTCCTGGTCGCGGTGGCCGGGGCCGCCGCCGCCATCGCCGCGGCCGGCGCGGTCGCCTTCGTCGGCCTGGTCGCCCCGCACGTCGGCCGGCTCCTGGTCGGCGCCGACCACCGGGTCCTCATCCCGGTCAGCGCCGTCCTGGGGGCCCTGCTGCTCAGCCTCGCCGACCTCGTCGCGTTCTCCGTGTCGGTGCAGCTGCCCGGGGTCGCGACCGACGTCTCCGGCGTCCCGGTCGGTGCCGTCACGGCGCTGATCGGCGCCCCCGTCCTCGTCAGCCTCGTCCGTCGGGAGAACCGAGCATGAGCACCCCCGAGCCCCCCGTCCTGGCCGCCCGCGGACTGTCGGCCGGTCACGCCCGCCGGGTCGTGGTCGCCGACCTCACCCTGGAGGTCCGGCCGCGGACCGTGACCGCGCTGGTCGGGCCGAACGGCTCCGGGAAGTCGACGCTGCTGATGACCCTGGCCCGGGTGCTGCGTCGGCAGGCCGGCGAGGTGCTGCTCGACGACCGGCTGATCGATCGGCTGCCGTCGACCGAGGTGGCCCGCCGGCTCGGGGTCCTCCCCCAGACCGCCGTGGTCCCGACCGGGGCGACGGTGCGCGAGCTGGTCGAGCAGGGCCGCTACCCCCAGCTCGGCCCCTGGGCGATGCTCCGTCGCCACGACGACGGCGCGATGCGCCGGGCCCTGGAGCTGACCGGCCTGACCCCCCTCGCCGACCGCCGGCTCGACTCCCTCTCCGGGGGCGAGCGGCAGCGGGCCTGGATCGCCATGACCCTGGCCCAGGAGACGGGCGTGCTGCTCCTCGACGAGCCCACGACCTACCTCGACGTCCGGCACCAGATCGAGCTGATGCGCCTGGTCGAGCACTTGCGCGACGACCACGGCCTGACCGTGGTGATGGTCCTGCACGACCTCAACCAGGCCGCCCGGCACGCCGACCGGATCGTCGCGCTGCGCGAGGGTCGGGTGCTCGCCGACGGGACCCCGCGGGAGGTGCTCACCAGCGAGACGCTCCGGTCCGTCTTCGACGTCGACGCGCTGGTCGTCGGCGACCCCGTCACCGGCCGGCCGCTCTTCGTGGCCCGATGAGGCTCGTCCGGGCCGTCCACGACGCCCTCAACGCGACCGCCGTCCCCCGCACGCCCGACCCCGCGCTGCTGCCCCCGCGCGCCGACGAGTCCCGGCGGCTGCCCGCTCCGGGGCGGGTCGACGGCTCGCTCGCGGAGGCACTCGAGGCACGGAGGTCGGCGTACTCCTTCGGGGCGGGGCAGCCGGCGCTCGCCGACCTGGCGACGCTGCTGCACCTCGGCGTCGGGACGGCCCCGCGCGCCGGCGGCCTCCCGTCGGTCGTGCCGTACGTCGTCGCACGCGGACCCGGCGAGCTCACTCCGGGCGTGCACCGGGCCGACCTGCGCCACCCGGTCCCGAACCTCGCGGTCCTGCGCGCCGGCGACCCCACGCCGTACGTCGCGGCCGCCCTCGACCAGCCGCCCTTCGCCACCCGCGCCCCGACGTGGCTGGCGCTGGTCGTCGACGTGGAGCGCACCCTGCGCCGCTACCCGCCCCGGCACTACCGGACCCTGCACCTCGACGCCGGCGCCGCGCTGCAGAACGTGCTGCTCGTCGCCACCGCGCTCGGTCTGCCCGCCTGCCCGGTCATGGGGTACGACGACGGCGCCTGGTCGGAGCTGCTCGTCCTGCCCGAGGGCGAGCTGCTGGCGGTGCTGGTCGCGCTCGGGCGGCGTTGATCAGCGGGCGTCGCGGCGCAGCCGGACGGCCCGGCCCACCACCCCGACGGCGAGGACCACGACCCCGCCGACCAGCGACGCGGTGGGCAGCGTGGCCACCAGGACCACGCAGCCGACCAGCCCGAGGACCGCGACGGCCCGGGGCGAGCGGCGCTGGGCGGCCGGCTGGCGCAGGGCGGAGAGGTTCGCCACGGCGTAGTAGACGAGGACGCCGCACGACGAGAAGCCGATCGCCTGGCGCAGGTCGGCGACCAGCACCAGCGCGACGACCAGCGCGGCGATGGTCAGCTGGGCGTGGTCCGGCACCCGGTGCTGCGGGCTGATCGACGCGAGCCAGCCGGGCAGGTCACGCTCGCGGGCCATGGCCAGGGAGGTCCGACCCACCCCGGCGAGCAGCGCGAGCAGGGCGCCCAGGGACGCGGTGGCGGCGCCGACGCGGATCACCGGTCCGGCCCAGCCGACCCCCGCGGCCTCGGCCGCGTCGGCCAGCGGGGTGATGGTCTGGGCGAGGTCGTCCCCGAGCGCGCGGACCACGACGACCGCGACGGCGCCGTACAGGACGACGGCGACGCCGAGGGCGACCAGGACGGCGCGGGTGAGGGTCGCCGGCTCGCGCACCTCCTCGGCCAGGGTGGCGATCCGGGCGTAGCCGGCGAACGCGAAGAAGAGCAGACCCGCGGCCTGGAGGACGCCGAGCGCCCCGCCGTCCACGGCCCCGAGGTCGCGCTCGCCCGGCGAGGCGGGATCACCGAGCGCGATCGCGACCGTCGTCGCGATGACCGCGACCAGCGTGACGACGAGCAGCACCCGGGCCACGGACGCCGTGCGCGTCACCCCGCGCAGGTTGGCGGCCGTCAGCAGCAGCACCGCCGCGACCGCCGCGCCGCGCATCACCCAGGCCGAGCCCGGGACGGCGTACGCCGCGAAGGTCATCGCCATCGCCGCGCAGGACGCGGTCTTGCCGACCACGAAGGCCCAGCCCGCCAGGAAGCCCCACCACTCGCCGAGCACCTCGCGCCCGTAGACGTAGCTGCCGCCCGACGAGGGGTACGCCGTCGCGAGCTGCGCGGTCGACACGGCGTTGCAGGTGGCGACCACCGCCGCGACGACCAACCCGATCAGCAGGCCCCGGCCGCCGGCCGCCTCGGCCGCGGGCGCGAACACCGAGAAGATCCCGGCGCCAATCATCGCGCTCAGCCCGACGACCACCGCGTCCGTGGTCCCGAGCCGCCGGGCGAGGGTCGGCGGGGTCACACGGGAAGCCTAGAGGGCGAGGTCCTCCGGCGCGTTCACCGGAACCGGTCCCCTGCCGGCAGCGGTCCACCTACGCTCTCGCCGTGCGAAGTCCGTCTCGTGGTGTCCGTGTCGTCCTGGGTGCGCTCCTGACCGAGCTGGCCGTCGCGGCCGGCCACAGCCCGGCGACCTGGAGCTGAGCGCCCGACCCGACCCGGATCAGTCGCCCGTGGGCTCGGCGACCTTGACCAGCATCTTGCCGATGTTGGCGCCGGTGAAGATGCCGTTGAGCGCGTCGACACAGGACTCGAGGCCGTCGTACACGGTCTCGCGGTGGACCAGCAGGCCCTGCTCGTCCCAGCCGCGCAGGGCCGCGAAGGCCTCGCCGAAGCGGGGCCACTCGTGCAGGGCGTTGAAGCCCTGCATGGTGGCGGTGCGCGCGAGCAGGTTGACGTAGTTGGCCGGGCCGGGGTGCTCGCCGGTCAGGTAGCTGGAGATGACGCCGCACAGCACCACCCGGGCGTTCGCGGCCAGCCGGCCCAGGACGGCGTTCAGCACGTCGCCGCCGACGTTGTCGAAGTAGACGTCGACGCCGCGCGGGCAGTGCTCCTTGAGCGCGGCGTCCAGGTCACCGCCCCGGTAGTCGAGGCACGCGTCGAAGCCGAACTCCTCGACCACCGTCCGGCACTTCTCCGGGCCGCCGGCGATCCCGACCACCCGCGCGCCGGCGATCTTGGCGATCTGGCCCGCCACCGAGCCGGTCGCCCCGGCGGCCGCCGACACCACGACGGTCTCGCCCGCGCGGGGCCGGCCCACGTCGTGCATCCCGAAGTACGCCGTCGCGCCCGTCGGGCCGTAGACCGACATGACCGCCCGGTGGTCGACGACGTCCATCCCCGTCACGGGCGTGCAGAACAGGTCGTCGCGGACGATCGTGTAGTCCTGGAAGCCGGAGAGCATCGTGACCACGTCGCCGACGGCGTACGCGTCGCACCGGCTCTCGACCACCTCCCCGATCCCGGCCGCGCGGACCACCTCGCCGAGCTGCACCGGCGGCAGGTAGCCCGGCTGGTCGTCCAGCCAGGTCCGGGCCGCGGCGTCCACGCCGACGTAGGTGATCCGGACCAGCGCCTCACCGTCGGCGGGCTCCGGCGCGGGCGAGCTGACCAGCTCGGTGTCCTCCGGAACGACCAGCCCCTGCGGTCGGCGACGCAGGACGATCTGACGGTTGGTGAGGGCCATGGCGCCGAGACTCCCCCACCGGGCGGGGTCAGTGCGGCGCGAGTCCCAGCCGTCGGGCCAGGTACGGCGCCGTCGCGCCGACGCCGGCCGCGGCGACGTCGTACGGCGTGCCGGTGGCGACCACCTTCCCGCCGGCGTCACCGCCGCCGGGACCGAGGTCGACCAGCCAGTCCGCGGTGGCGATGGTCGGCAGGTCGTGCTCGACCAGGACCACGGTGCTGCCGGCGTCGACCAAGCCGTGCAGCTGGCGCAGCAGCAGGTCGATGTCGGCCGGGTGCAGGCCGGCCGTGGGCTCGTCGAGCAGGTAGAGGGCGTGGCCGCGCCGGGCCCGCTGGAGCTCGGTGGCCAGCTTGATCCGCTGGGCCTCTCCCCCGCTGAGCTCGGTGGCCGGCTGGCCCAGGCGGAGGTAGCCGAGGCCGACGTCGCGCAGCGCCTCGAGGCTGCGGCTGATCCCGGCGGCGGCCCCGTCGAGGAAGGCCGCGGCCTCGTCGACCGACAGGGCCAGCACGTCCGCGACCGAGAGGTCGCGATAGGTCACCTCGAGGGTCTCGGCGTTGTAGCGGGCGCCGTGGCAGGTCGGGCACGGACCGTAGGTGCCGGGCAGGAACAACAACTCCACGGAGACGAAGCCCTCGCCGTCGCAGGTCTCGCAGCGACCGCCGGCGACGTTGAACGAGAACCGACCGGCGCCGTACCCGCGCTGGCGAGCCTCGGGCGTGGCCGCGAAGACCTTGCGCACCGCATCGAACAGGCCGGTGTAGGTCGCCAGGTTGGAGCGGGGGGTGCGGCCGATGGGGCGCTGGTCGACGACCACGACCCGGTCGAACGCCTCCGCTCCGGCGACCCGGCCGGTCTCCACCGCCTCGGAGACCTCGTCCTCGTCGGCCGGCGGCTCCGGCGCCTGTCCGAGCTCGGCGCGCACCACCTCGGCGAGCACCTGCGAGACCAGCGTGGACTTCCCCGAGCCGGAGACGCCGGTGACCGCGGTCAGGACGCCCAGCGGCAGGTCGACCGAGAGGTCGCGCAGGTTGTGGCGGGTGACCCCGCCCAGGTGCAGCCAGGCGCTCGGTGTGCGCAGCTCGTGCTCGAAGCGCGCCGCACGGCCGAACAGGTGGTCGCTGGTCGGCGACTCGCGCACGCCCTCCAGGCCGGCGACCGGCCCGGACCAGAGCACCTGACCGCCTCCTCCCCCGGCCGCCGGGCCGATGTCGACGACCCAGTCGGCCCGGCGTACGACGTCCAGGTCGTGCTCGACGACGAAGAGCGAGTTGCCGGCCGCCTTGAGCTGGTCGAGCACGCCCAGCAGCGGCTCGGCGTCGGCGGGATGGAGGCCCGCCGACGGCTCGTCCAGGACATAGACCACGCCGAAGAGTCCCGAGCGGAGCTGGGTGGCGATCCGCAGCCGCTGCGCCTCGCCCGGCGAGAGGGTGGTCGACGTACGGCCGAGGGAGAGGTAGCCGAGACCGAGGTCGAGGAGCAGGTCGATCCGGGCGACCAGGTCGGCGCTGATCCGGACGGCGACGTCGTCCTCGTCCCCGGTGGCCGAGGAGCGCAGCAGCTCGACCAGCTCGGTGAACGGCAGGGCGCCGAGGGCGGCGATCGACACGCCCGCGAAGGTGACCGCCAGGGCCTCGACGCGCAGGCCGGTCCCGTCGCAGACCGGGCAGGGCGTGCTGCGGACGAAGGCCAGCATCTTCGCGCGCATGGCGGCGCTGGCCGAGCTGGCCAGCACGTGGTGCACGTGGCTGCGGGCACTGCGGAACGTGCCGTGGTAGTCCCGCCCACCCCCGCCGTCCTTGTCCTGCGGCCGGATCAGCACCGACGGCTGCTCGTCGGTGAACAGCAGCCACTGTCGGTCCTTCGCGGCGAGCTCGCGCCACGGCCGGTCGACGTCGATGCCGAGGTTCTTCACGATCCGGCGCAGGTTGTGACCCTGCCAGGCGCCCGGCCAGGCCGCGATGGCGCCGTCGCGGATGCTCAGCGCAGGGTCCGGGACCAGCAGGTCCTCGGCCACGTCGTGGATGACGCCGAGGCCGTGGCACTCCGGACAGGCCCCGGCGGTCGTATTGGGCGAGAACGCCTCGGCCGCGAGGTGCTCGGCGCCGTGCGGGTAGCTGCCGGCCCGCGAGTAGAGGATGCGCACCAGGTTGGACAGCGTCGTGATGGTGCCGACCGTCGACCGCGAGCTCGGGGCGCCGCGCCGTTGCTGCAGGGCCACGGCCGGCGGGAGCCCGGTGATCTCGTCGACGTGCGGTGCCCCGACCTGCTGGAGCAGCCGTCGGGCGTACGGCGCCACCGACTCGAAGTACCGGCGCTGCGCCTCGGCGTAGATCGTGCCGAAGGCCAACGAGGACTTGCCGGAGCCGGACACCCCGGTGAACGCGACGATCGCGTTGCGAGGGACGTCGACGTCGACGTCCCTCAGGTTGTGCTCACGGGCTCCACGGACACGGACGTAGCCATCGAGGGGGTCACTCATCGTGACTGGTGGGTACCCGGCCGCCGCCTGCCCCGAACCGGCGCAATTGCGCCGGTTGTGGGCGCTGGATCGCCGTACCCGCCCGTAGCCGGCGCAATTGCGCTGGTCGTGGGGCGGCGGCCGGTCAGCCGGTGTTGCGCAGTCCGGCCGCGATGCCGTTGATCGTGAGCAGCAGCGCCCGCTGGAGCTCGGGACTGGCGTCGGCGATGTCGTCACCGGTCTCGCGGGCCCGGGCCAGCAGGGCGACCTGCAGGGCGTGCAGCGGGGCGAGGTAGGTGTCGCGGAGGTCGAGCGTACGGCGGAGCACGGGCGCGTGCTCGAGCAGCTCGGACTGCCCGGTGACCTCCAGGACCTCGGCCACCGTGCGCTCGTGCTCCGCGCGGATGGCCGCGAACACCTCGGCCCCGGACTCGGGGGCCAACGCGCGGACGTAGCGACCGGCGATGTCGAGGTCGGTCTTGGCCAGCGTCATCTGCACGTTGGACAGGAAGGTCCGGAAGAACGCCCACGAGCCGTACATCTCGCGCAGCGACTCGCCGCGACCGGCCTCGCGCGCGGCGGCCAGGCCGGAGCCGACGCCGTACCAGCCGGGCAGGATGATCCGGGACTGGGTCCAGCCGAAGACCCACGGAATCGCGCGCAGGTCGTCGAGACCGCCGGCGCCGCCGGGGCGCTTGGCCGGGCGGGAGCCGATGTTCATCGAGCCGAGCGCGTTGACGGGAGTCGCCTCCACGAAGAACGGCAGCAGCGCCGGGTCGCGGACCAGGGCCCGGTAGGCCTCCTGGCCGGCACCGGCCACCTGGTCCATGGCGGCGTCCCAGTCGGCGAGGACGTCGGGCGCCAGCTGCTGGTCGCGGTGCAGCAGGGTCGCCTCGATGACCGCCGCGAGGGCGCCCTCCAGGTTCCAGCGGCCGAGCCCGGGCAGGGAGTACTTGTCGGAGATGACCTCGCCCTGCTCGGTGATCTTGATCGGGCCCACCAGGCTGCCGTGGGGCTGCGCCATGATCGCCTCGGCGGTCGGGCCGCCGCCGCGGCCGACGGAACCGCCGCGGCCGTGGAAGAGCCGCAGCGTCACGCCGTGCGCGGCGGCGATGTCGCGCAGGGCCCGCTGGGCGCGGTGGATCTGCCACTGCGAGGCGGCGATGCCGGCGTCCTTCGAGGAGTCGGAGTAGCCGAGCATGATCTCCTGCACGTCACCGCGCGCGGTCACCACCCGGCGGTACGACGGGTCGCCCAGCAGCGCCTCGAGCAGCGGCCCGGCGAGCTCGAGCTCCGCGACGGTCTCGAAGAGCGGGGCGAAGCCGATCCGCGCGGTCGCCGGCTGCTCGGGCGAGCCGAGGTCGACCAGGCCTGCCTCGCGGGCCAGCACGACCGCCGCGAACAGGTCGTCGACGTCGTGGGTCATCGACACGATGTAGGTCTCGACGGTGTCCGCGCCGTACAGGTCGAGCGCCTCGCGGATAGTCCCCATCAGGTCGAGCGACGCGGTCGCCGCCTCGCCGAGGCCACTGACCGCGGCACCCGCCAGCGGGCGGCGCGAGCCCATCTCGGCCGAGAGCAGGGCGATCCGCTCGGGGCGCTCCAGCTCGTCGTACGGCGCGTCGAGCTCGCCGAGCCGGTCGAACAGCTCGGCCAGCGCCGCGTGGTGCTTGCCGCTGTGCTCGCGCACGTCCATGGTCGCCAGCTGGGTGCCGAACGCGACGGCGGTGCGCAGCAGCCGCAGCACCGTGCCGTTGCCGGTCAGGTCGTCGCCGTGGGCGAGCATCGAGTCGCGGACCAGCTGCAGGTCGGCGACCAGCTCGTCGAACGACGCGTAGTCGCGGCCCGGCTCGTGCGGCGTGCCGTTCACGACCCGGTCCCGGGTGCGCTGCAGACGGACCCGCACGAAGCTCAGCTTGAGCCGGTAGGGCTCGTCGGCGTTCAGCCGACGGATGGTGCTCCAGGTGACCGGCAGCGCCGCGGCGTCGACCTCGAGCGAGTCGCGCAGCGCCTCGCTGCACGGCACCACCCGGGTCGAGGACGTCATCTCGGTCAGCGCCTCCTCGACCAGGCCGACCAGCTCCGCCGTACCCGAGAGGAACTGCAGGCGCAGGATCTCCAGGGTGACCGCGGGCGTGACATTGGGATTGCCGTCGCGGTCGCCGCCGGCCCAGGTGCCGAACCGCAGCGGACGGGCCGTGGCCGGGAGCTCGAGGCCCAGGCGGGCGACCTGCCGGTCCAGCTCCTCGAGCAGGTCGGGGACGACGTCCTCCGCGATCGAGCGGAGGTAGTAGACCGCGGTCCGGGCCTCGTCGACCGGTTCGGGCCGGACCGCTCGCAGCTCGTCGGTCTGCCAGACCAGGTCGACCAGCTCCGCCAGCCGGCGCTCGTCGCGCGGCCGCTGGGACGCCGGCCGCGACCGGTCCTCCAGCAGCGCCACGGTCTCGGCGACCTTGCGCAGCAGCCGCAGCACCGTGCGGCGCGACGCCTCGGTCGGGTGCGCGGTGAACACCGGCCGGTACTCGACCTTGCCGAGCACCTCGGCCACCAGCGCCGTGTCGAGCTCGCCGGCCTCCACCGCTGCCGCGACCCGGTCCACCGTCTGGGCCAGCGGACCGGCGGCCTGGCCGGTCACCTCGCGCCACCGGTGCAGCTGCTCGGTCACGTTCACCAGTTGGAAGTACGCCGTGAACGCCCGCGCGAGCTGCACCGCCGTCGCGTCGTCAACCGACCCCAGGACCGCGACCAGCTCCGCGTCGTCCTGCCGGGCGAGCACCCGCACCCGCTCGACGAGGGCCAGCAGCTCCGGCCCCTCGTGCCGGCTCAGGGCCTCCCCGAGCAGCGTCGTCAGCTGCCGCACCGACGCGCGCAGCGCCGTGTGCTGCTCGTCGGAGGACACCCCCGACCCGAACTGGGCGACATCCGACTCACGCCGGTCCGCGTCGGTCATGTCCTGGGTACTCGCATCAGCCACGGGGGTCAGTCTCCCGGGTCCCCGCACCGGCTGGACGACAGGGCTGTGTCCATGAGATGTCAGTGCGCCTCCTCGACCGACCGGGAGTCGGTCAGCGTCAGCGCACCGGCGCCGGCGACCAGCCCGACGACCACCGCGAGGATCGCGTAGGTGATCCGCTCGCCGTGGAAGAACGACGCGACCAGGTCGCTGCTCCACACGCCCGCGGGGAGCCGGGTCGTCACCAGCGCGGCGATCAGGGTGCCGACGACCGCCGTACCGACGCTGGTGCCGACCTCCTGGGCCGTGTCGTTGAGGGCGGTGCCGATCGAGGTGCGGTTGGCCGGCATCGCGTCGACCAGGGCGACCGCGCAGATGGTCATCACCGTGCGCAGGCCGATCGTCATGGCGACCATGCAGACCGCGATGGCGGCGTACCCGTGGTCGACGCCCCACGACAGGCCCCCGAGCGAGCCGGCGAGGAAGCCGGCACCGACGAGGCAGGCGATCCGGTGGCCGAACCGCTTCGCGAGCCACTCGGACAGCGGCGTCGCGGCGATCATCGTGACGATGATCGGCAGGTTGGCCAGGCCGGCCCGGACCGGGCTCCAGCCGTAGGCGTACTGGAAGTGCAGGATCAGGCCGAACATCACGCTGGCCATCGCGATCGACGTACCGACCTGCGCGATGGCCGCGCCACGGACGGTGCCGCTGGAGAAGAGGCCGAGGTCGAGCATCGGCTCCGGCGTACGGCGCTCGTGGCGGACGAAGGCGAACCCGGCGGCCACGGCGCCGACGATCGAGGCGATGGTGATCGCGGAGAGCCAGCCGTGCTCGACCCCGCTGGTCAGCGACCAGCAGGCCAGGCCGATGGTGGCGATGCTGAGGACGGCGCCGGGCAGGTCGAGCCGGTCCTTCGTGAGGTCCTCGGGCCGATCGGGCGCGACGCCGCGCCGTACGCCGACGGCGGCGATCAGCGCGATCGGGGCGTTGACCACCAGCAGCCACTCCCAGCGCACGTGGGCCAGCGCGGTGCCGCCGAGCAGCGGGCCGAGGACGAATCCGGACATCCCGACGATGATCATCAGTGTCATGGCGCGCATCCGCAGCGCCTTGTCGTCGAACAGGCGGAAGACCAGCGAGTTGGTGATCGGCGCCATCGCCGCCGCGGCCAGGCCGAGCGCGGCGCGCAGGGCGATCAGCTCGCCGGCGGTCTCCACCAGGACGACCAGCAGGCTCAGCGACCCGAAGACCGCCAGTCCGACCAGCAGCACCCGGCGCCGCCCCAGCCGGTCGGCCATCGCGCCGGCCGTCAGCAGCAGCCCGCCGAAGGTGAGCGAGTAGGCGCCGGTGACCCACTGCAGCGCCGTCGTACCGCTCCCCAGGTCGCGGCCGATCGTCGGCAGCGCGATCGACAGCAGGGTGTTGTCGACCATCTCGACGAAGAACGCCAGGCAGAGGGCGGCCAAGGGGATCCAGGCCGCGCGGAGGGAGGTGTAGGTGCTCGACGGCGCGGACGTCGTCGCAGGGGTGGTGGTCATGGCGGTGACGCTAGGGAGCCGCCCTTCACGGCGGTTTCGAGCCGCTTTCACGTCGCCTTCACGGTCCGCGAACCCGACGATCTGAACCTGTTCAGTTAGACCGATCCGTGGGACCTTGGATCATGACGTGGACGCAGGACGTACCGCTCGTGCCCCGCTACGCACTGCTCGGCGCGGTCGGCCTCGGGGTGACGGGCGCCGTCGCCGGACTCGTCCTCGGGCTGGTCGCCCACCCCGCGACCGCCTGGTTCGCCGTACTGGAGGTCGGCGTTCCCGCCGCCCAACTCGGCCTCCTGGTGGGCATGGGCGCAGGCGCTGTCCGGGTCCGAGCTGGACGGATCGCCCGACGCATCGCCGGACCGACGACGTGAGTCCGTGGACGTGCACCGAGTCGACGAACTGTCTGCGGCCGTCCTCGAGCACCGGCAGAACCGCCGTCACCATGGCCCACCGGAGGGCGCGCGCCCGTGGCCCTGCCGAGGGTTCTCGGTCAGGGCTGTGGGGTGGTGGTGCCGGTGTGGTCGCGCGTGAAGGTCAGTCCGTTGGGGCTGCGCCAGATGAACGTGGTGTCGTCGATCTTGTCGTAGCGCCAGCGGGTGTGGGTCTTGGCGCGGTGATGTCGTCGGCAGAGTGGGGCGATGTTGCA
>NZ_JBBBBJ010000006.1:226765-344512 GCF_037120545.1 Nocardioides sp. CCNWLW216 | reverse complement strand
CGGGCACTCGATCACCGAACCCGCGACACCCGCTCGTCCCTCACGGGCACTCGATCACCGAACCCGCGACACCCGCTCGTCCCTCACGGGCACTCGATCACCGAACCCGCGACACCCGCTGGCCTCTCGTAGCCGTTCGATGACGGGCCTAGAGCACATCCCAGGCGCAGCCGCAGCCGGGGTGCCGCGTCCAGGGCGTGCGTCGTAGGTCGAGGCCCGCGTCGAGCCGGACCGTGGCCGACCAGGTCGACGGGACCCGACCTTCGGCCCAGGTGAGCAGGTCGGACACCGCCCAGGCCAGGGCGACCGCGTGCAGCGCCGGCTCGCGCGGCACCGAGACCCGGGCCTGCTCGAGGAGCAGCGCGCGGCGCGGGTCGGCCTGACCGACGTGGGCGTCGACGCATCGCTGGCAGGCGGTGCGGCCCGGCTCGACGAACGGACCCACGGTCATCGCGCCCGCCTCGGCGGCCACCACGAGGTGCGGCGTGCCGTCGCGGACACAGCGGTCGAGCTGCCGTCGCGGGACCGGTCCGTCGCGGAGCACCAGGACCACCGACGCGTGGTCGGGGTCCGCGGCGACCGCGAGGTCGACGTCGCGCAGCCGCTCGGCGACGATCCGGTCGAGGTCGGACGGTCCGTCGATCCCGACGGAGACCGTGGCCCGGGCCGCGCGACCGCGCTCGCGGGCGTCGAGGTCGTCGAGCAGCCCGGCCCGGACCAGCCGGTCGAGGGCTCGGGCGCCGGCCTCGGTCTCCGGGGCCGGCGCGTCGCCCGAGCGGAGCCGGTCCAGGACCCGGCGGACCTCCGGCTCGTCCGGCAGCACGACGCAGCGCGGTGGGTCGATGCCGACCTGGAGGTGCCGGTCGTCGCGCCGGACGACGGGGACGCCGGGGTGCAGGACGGGCCGGGCGGGGAGCATGCCGCCAGCCTCACACGGTCGTGGGGTCGGCCGACGGCGTCCTCCACAGACCACGACGGCGGCGTCCCCACCGGGGACGCCGCCGTCGAGGGCTCAGCAGGGGAGTGCGGTCACGCCTTGCCGAGGATGCGGTTGAGGTTGGTGCCGCAGACGGGACACACGGCCTTGGCCATGCGGGTGCCCTTGTCGTTGACCTTGACCTCGCCCTCGGCCTCGCGCTTCTCCTTGCACTTCACGCAGTAGAACTCGCCGCTCCAGGTCTCCGCCATGACGGCCTCCTTGCTTCTCGTCTCACGTGGTCGACACGACGTGGGCCGTCGGGCCGAGTCGACCCTACGGCACCCGGACGTGAATCCGCTCACGGCACGCGGCCCCGCGTTACGCCTACTCTCCGGGGATGACCGACCTCCCGCACCTCCGCCTGGACCGCCCCTCCGAGGGCGTCGCCCTGCTCACCCTGGACAACCCCGACCAGCGCAACGCGATGTCGGCGGAGATGACGTCCTCCTGGGTCGCCGCGATCGACGAGCTCGCGGCCGACCGCTCGCTGCGGGCCGTCGTCGTCACGGGGGCCGGCACCGCGTTCTGCTCCGGCGGCGACACCAGCTGGATCGCCAGCGAGCCGGATGCGACGGTCGACGAGCTGCGGACCCGGATGATCGCCTTCTACCGGGCCTGGCTGTCGGTACGACGGCTCGAGGTGCCGACCATCGCCGCGGTCAACGGTCCGGCCATCGGGGCCGGGCTCTGCGCGGCCCTGGCCTGCGACCTGCGCTACGCCGCCCGCGGGGCCAAGCTCGGGGCGCCCTTCGTCCGGCTGGGGATGCACCCCGGGATGGCGGCGACGTACCTGCTGCCGGAGGTGGTGGGGGAGGCGCACGCCCGGGACCTGCTGCTGACCGGTCGCGTCGTCGACGCCGACGAGGCCCTGCGGCTCGGGCTGGTCTCGCGGGTGCACGAGCCGGAGACCTTCCTCGACGAGGTCCTGGAGACCGCGGCCGGCATCGCCGCGACCGCGCCCGTGGCGAGCCGGCTCACCAAGCTGGCCCTCGCCGACGGGGGGCACCGCGACCTGGAGAGCGGCCTCCAGTGGGAGGCGATGGCCCAGCCGATCACCCTGGCCACCGCGGACCTGCAGGAGGGGATCCGGGCCAGCCGGGAGAAGCGGCCCCCGGTCTTCACCGGGCGCTGAGGCACCTGCGGACGACAGAGACCCCCGGTCCACCTCGCGGCACTCGCCTTCCCCTTGCGAGTGCCCCTCGGTGGCCCGGGGGCCATCTGCTGCGCAACGCTAGGGACCGGCCCCCGGGTGGTCAACGCCGGACCGGACAACCCTGTGGACAAGGTTGTGGACAACGGTGTGGACGAGAGGTCATACCCGTGGAGGAAGCGGGTCGGGGCTGGGAGGAGCCTGTGGAAAACAATCGCGTTCCAGCGGCGTACCCTTCCCTGACCAGCCAGAACGCCGGTCCACCACCTGTGGAGGAAAGACAGTGACCGAGTCGTACGACGGGGGCCCGGTCGGCGCCCTGCGCCGGATCGCCTTCCTGCTCGAGCGCGGTCGCGAGGACACCTACAAGGTGAAGGCCTTTCGCGGGGCCGCGGCGGCGCTGCTGCCGCTCTCCGACGACGACGTACGACGGGCCGCGGCCGAGGGGACGCTCACCGACCTGCCCGGCGTGGGCGCCAGCTCGGCGAAGGTGATCGCCGACGCGGTCGCGGGCCGGATGCCCGAGCGATTGGCCAAGGCCGAGCGCGAGCACGGGGGGCCGCTGACCACGGGCGGTCACGACCTCCGCGCCCTGCTCAAGGGCGACCTGCACTCCCACTCCGACTGGTCCGACGGCGGCTCGCCGATCGAGGAGATGGCCTTCACCGCGATGGAGCTGGGCCACGAGTACCAGGTGCTCACCGACCACTCGCCGCGGCTGAAGGTGGCGCGCGGGCTCAGCGCCGAGCGGCTGGCCCGCCAGCTCGACGTGGTCGACGCGGTCAACGACCACCTGGCCGGCGGCGGGTTCACCCTGCTGAAGGGCATCGAGGTCGACATCAACGAGGACGGCACGCTCGACCAGACCGACGAGCTGCTGGCCCGGCTCGACGTCCGGGTCGCCAGCGTCCACTCCAAGCTCCGCTCGGACCGGGCGACGATGACCAGGCGGATGCTCGCGGCGATCGAGCACCCGCTGATGAACGTGCTCGGTCACTGCACGGGCCGGCTGGTCACCGGTGGTCGTGGCACCCGCCCGCCGTCGGACTTCGACGCCGGCGCCGTCTTCGAGGCGTGCGTCGAGCACGACGTCGCGGTCGAGATCAACTCGCGACCCGAGCGCCGCGACCCGCCGACGAAGCTCCTGCACCTGGCCCGCGACGTCGGCTGCCTGTTCTCGATCGACACCGACGCGCACGCCCCCGGCCAGCTCGACTTCCTCGTGTACGGCGCGGAGCGGGCCGAGGAGGCGGGCATCGAGCCGGACCGGATCGTCAACACCTGGCCGAAAGAGCGCCTGTTGGGGTGGGCGAGCAAGTAGGTTCCCCGGCATGGGCGCCCCACAGGTGGAGGTACGCCGCTCGAAGCGGCGTCGCCGTACCGTGTCCGCCTACCGCGACGGCGAGAAGGTCGTGGTGCTCATCCCCGCCTCGCTGACCCGTGCCGAGGAGCGGGACTGGGTGGCCACGATGGTCGCCCGCCTGGAGCGCTCGGAGCAGCGGCGCACGCCCACCGACGACGAGCTGCTCCAGCGGGCCCGGACGCTGAGCGACGACTACCTCGGCGGCCTGGCGGTCCCCGAGTCGGTGCGGTGGGTGGACAACCAGCAGGCCCGGTGGGGCTCCTGCAGCCCGGGCGACCGCTCGATCCGACTCTCCAGCCGGCTGCAGGGCATGCCCGCCTGGGTCCTCGACTACGTCGTCGTCCACGAGCTCGCCCACCTCATCGAGCCGGCCCACGACGAGCGGTTCTGGAGCTGGGTGAACCGCTACCCGCAGGCCGAGCGGGCCAAGGGCTACCTGCTGGGCTGGTCGGCCGCGGCCCAGGTCGAGCCGCCGCCGGGGGAGTCCGACGAGGTCGACTGAGCGAGCGCGTGGGCGACGAGCTCGTCCAGGTCGGGGTCGGGCAGCGCGTCCACCGGCCACCAGCGGACGTCGAGCGACTCCTCGCTGACGGCATGCCCGGCGCCGGCCGGCGCGAGCGCGACGAAGCGGACGTCGAGGTGGTGCACGTCGGCGGTCGGACCGCAGAACGGGACGACGTGCTCGTCGAGGTGGACGGGTACGGCGAGCAGCCGCAGCCCGGTGATCCCGGACTCCTCGGTCGCCTCCCGCAGCGCGGCCCCGCCGAGGGTCCGGTCACCCGGCTCGCAGTGCCCGCCGAGCTGGAACCAGCGGCGGGCCTTCGCATGCAGGGTCAGCAGCACGTGGGTCCGGTCGGCGTCGAGGACGACCGTGCTCGCGGTGACGTGGTCCGGGCGGCACTCGCGGGACAGCCCGTCCGGGTGGGCGCGCAGGTGCTCGACGTACCGGTCCCGGAACGTGGCCTGGGCCGCCGACGGCGGGGACCAGGACTCCAGGAGGGCGAGCGCGTCGGCGTGGAGCGGGGCGGTCACTCGCCGTCGAGCATCTTCTTCAGCTCGGCGTCGAAGTCGTCGTCGCTGAGGCTCTCGGGGGCGGTGGCGTCCTCGCGGAAGCCCAGCGGGTCGTCGAGGTCGGCCGGCGTGGGCAGCAGGTCGGGGTGCATCCAGACGCCGTCGCGGGCCTCGACGCCCTGCCGGGTGCGCAGCGAGCCCCACAGGGTGGAGGCGTCGCGCAGACGGCGGGGCCGCAGCTCCAGCCCGACCAGCGTCGAGAAGGTCTCCTCGGCGGGGCCGCCGGCGGCCCGGCGGCGGCGGAACGCCTCCTGCAGCTTCGACGCAGAGGGCATCCGCTCGACGGTGGCCTGACCGACGACCTCGTCGACCCAGCCCTCGACGAGCGCGAGCACGACCTCGAGGCGCTGCAGCGCGGCCTCCTGGGCGGGCGTCTTCGGCAGGTCGAACATGCCGCCCTCGAGCAGCGACTGCATGGCCTCCGGGTTGGTCGGGTCGATGCCGCGCAGCTGCTCCTCCATCCGCGCCTGCATGCCCTCGGCGTTGACCTGGATGCCGCGGGCGTAGTCGGTGACGGCGCCGATGACGTGCTCGCGCAGCCACGGGACGTGGGCGAAGAGCCGTTGGTGGGCGGCCTCGCGGAGCGCGAGGTAGAGGAGGAGGTCGTCCTCGGAGACGTCGAGGCCCTCCGCGAACGCCGCGACGTTGGTCGGCAGCAGGGCCGCCCGGCCCGCCGGGCCGAGGGGGAGGCCGATGTCGGAGACGCTGAGCACCTCGCCGGCCAGCCCGCCGAGCCCGGAGCCCAGCTGGGTGGCCAGGATCGCGCCGACCGCCTTGCCGAGGATCCCGAGGATCGGGCCGGCCTGCGCCTGCGCCTCGGCGGGCAGGGCGCCGCCGATGGCGTCGACCGACTGCTGGGCGATCGGCTCGACGAGGACCTTCCAGACCTCCAGGGTGCTCTCGACCCACTCGGCCCGGCTCCAGGCGGCGGTCGACTGCACCCCGGACGGGAAGTCCGTGGTGGCGTCGAGCCAGTGGTCCGCGAGGCGTACGGCGTCGGCCACCGCGTCGCGCTGGCGCTGGGACGGCGTCGGGTCCGGTTCGGTCGCGACCTGCTTGCGGGCCAGATCGGTGGCCAGACCCCAGTTGAGCGGGCCGTCGTACGGCTGCATCAGCTGCTGGATCTGGCCGAAGAGCTGGGAGAGGTCGGGGAAGCCGCCGGGGCCGCCGGCCGCGCCCCCGAGCATGCCGCCCAGGCCGCCCGCACCGCCGCTGAAGAACTGCTCGAAGGGCGTGCCCTTGAACGGGTTCTGGTCGTCGTCAGGGCGGTCCGACGGGTCGTTGGTCATGACTCAACGGTACGCCGCCGCGGCAACTGATCTAGGGTCGCGGCGTGCCCGATCCCGCCGTACGTCTCGTCGACATCCGCGACACGCCGCTCGACGTGTCCGAGGTCCTTGCCGCGCTCGACGACGACGCCTCCGGCGGGTTGACCCTGTTCGTCGGCCGGGTCCGCGACCACGACGGCGGCAAGGGCGTCACCGGCCTCGACTACACCGCCCACCCCAGCGCGCTCGACCGGCTGCGCGAGGTGTGCGACCGCGTCGCCGAGGAGCACGACGTGCAGGGCGTGGCGGCCGTCCACCGCACCGGCTCCTTGAGCATCGGGGACATCGCGGTCGTCGTCGCGACCACCGCCGCCCACCGCGACGAGGCGTTCCGCGCCTCGCGGGCCCTCATCGACACCCTGAAGGCCGAGGTGCCGATCTGGAAGCACCAGGTCTTCGGCGACGGCACGGAGGAGTGGGTCGGCGCGCCCTGACCCGCCAGGACGCGACGGACACCTACCCTCGAGGGGTGGAGATCCTGCTGTGGCTGGTGCCGCCCGTCCTGGTGACGGCGGCTGCGATGTGCTGGGTCGGCTGGGTCGGTCGCGAGGGCCGCGGCGAGGTCGATCGCGACGTCGCCGCCCGTCGGCTGGCCCGCGCCCTCCAGCACGAGCGGCCGCAGCGCTACGCCGCTCCGACCCCCGAGCGCGACCGCAGCACCGGCGTCGCCGTACGGCCCTCCAGGCGCGCGTCCTGACCCACGCCTCTCACGCGATTGGAGCGTGATGAGAGGCTGTGCCGCATGACGCAGCGCACCGTGGCCGCCCTGGTGGCCGTGCCGCTGCTCCTGGCGCTGCTGCTCCTGGCTCTCCTGGTGCCCCTTCCGTACGCGACCTATGAGCCCGGCCTGACGGTCGACGTGCTCGGCAAGAGCGGCGACCAGGAGATCATCTCGGTCGAGGGTCACCCGGTCTACCGCGACGACGGCAACCTGCGGATGACGACCGTCTTCGTCTCGGTGGCGGGCCCGCAGGGCGACAAGCGGCTCCCGGAGCTGATCCAGACCTGGCTCGACGACGACGACGCCGTCTACCCCTACGACGTCGTGCACCCGGACGGCCAGACCCGCGAGCAGGACGAGCGCGAGGGCGCCGTCGACATGGTCACCTCCCAGGACACCGCGACCGCCGTCGCGCTGACCGAGATGGGGGAGACGGTCGAGCCCGAGATCGGCGTCTCGTACGTCGAGGAGGGCGCGCCCGCCGACGGCCGGCTGGAGGTCCGCGACCTGCTGCTGAAGGTCGACGGCGTGCGGATCACCGACAGCAAGCAGATCACCGACGCCGTCCAGGGTGCCGACGGGCCGGTCACCTTCGACGTGCTCCGGGCGGGCGCGGAGAAGAAGGTGAAGGTGACCCCGACGAACGTCGACGGCACCCGCCAGATCGGCATCAGCCTGGGGCCGCTCTACCGCTTCCCGTTCGACGTCTCGGTCAACATCGACCCGGCGATCGGGGGCCCGAGCGCGGGCCTGATGTTCTCCCTCGCGATCTACGACACGCTGACCCCCGGCTCGCTCACCGACGGGCACGACATCGCCGGCACCGGCACCATCTCCGCCGACGGCAGCGTCGGCCCGATCGGCGGCATCGAGCAGAAGATCGCCGGTGCGCGGGGCGACGGCGCCGAGCTGTTCCTGGTCCCACCCGACAACTGCGACGAGGCGGCCCGGCTCGACGACCCGGGCCTGCGCCTGGTCCGGGCCGACACCATGCACGACGCGCGCCTGGCCATCGAGGCCTGGGCCGCCGACCCCGACGCCGACCTGCCGAGCTGCGAGGCCTCCTGATGACCTCCCTGACCGACACCAGCGACTTCGACGTCGACCCCGCGCTCGCCGCGGCGGTCCTCGAGATCGAGTCCCACGTCGCCGAGGGCGGCTGGGACCAGCCGAACCGGCTCTATGCCCTGGTCGACACCGCCCAGCTCGTGCAGCGCGAGCCCGCCCTGGCCTCCCTGATGGGCCTCGACGCCGCGTCCGAGCAGGGCTCCCTCACCCCGATCGAGCAGGACCAGCTCACGCCCGGCCAGCTGCTGGAGCAGGTCCTGGAGTCGATCGCCTGGGGGCCCGAGGTGAGCGGCTGCGCGGCGGTGGTGGAGCGGCTGGTGCTGCCCCCGGGTGCCGACGAGGCGATCCCCGACGACCCGGCCGCCGCCGAGGAGTTCGCGCGCGAGCACCCCGACCGCCAGGAGGTGCGGATCGTGGCCGGCGCCACCCGCGCCGGCTCGACGTACTGCGCCCTCCGACTTCGCGCCCACGACGACGCCCAGTCCGTCGTCGGCGGCGCCGATCTCGTCCCCGGCCTGCTTGCGCTGCTGGTGGACACCCTGCACGACGACCCCGAGGTGAACCAGTGAGAGAGATCCCGTGAGCGAGCTGTTCGACCAGGACCCGCGCGACACCGCACCACCGCCGCGCAACGGGCGTTCCCGTGCCCTGATCATCACGGCCGTCGTGCTGGTGCTGGCCTTCTTCGGCCTCACCACCTTCGCGTCGATCTACACCGACCGGCTGTGGTTCACCGACACCGGGTACGGCGGGGTCTTCTCGACGCTGCTGTGGACCCGGGTGGTCCTGTTCCTGGTCTTCGGCACCGTGATGGCCGTGGCTGTCGGCGCCGCCATGTGGGTCGCCTTCCGTACCCGGCCGCTGTTCCACCCGAGCTCGCCGGAGCAGACCGGCCTGGACCGCTACCGCGAGGCGGTCACCCCGATCCGCACCTGGCTGCTGGTCGGCATCTCCGTGGTCCTCGGCGTCTTCGCCGGCACCTCCGGCATCGGCCAGTGGCGCAACTACCTGCTGTGGCGCAACGGCACCGACTTCGGTCAGGAGGACGCGGAGTTCGGCAAGGACATCGGCTTCTTCGTCTTCGACCTGCCGTGGCTGCACTTCCTGGTCGACTACACGATGGCCGTGCTGGTCGTCGCGCTGATCGCCTCCGCCGTCGTCAACTACCTGTACGGCGGCATCCGCCTGCAGTCCCCGGGCGATCGGCTGTCCGGATCGGCCCAGGCCCAGCTCTCGGTGCTGGTCGGGCTGTTCGTGCTGGTCAAGGCGCTCGACTACTGGCTGGACCGCTTCGACGTGGCCTACCAGTCCGGCAGCCTCATCGACGGCGTCAAGTACACCGACGCCAACGCCGTGCTGCCGGCCAAGAACATCCTGATGGGCATCGCCGTGATCTGCGCGATTCTCTTCTTCGTCAACGTCTGGCGCCGCACGTGGATGCTGCCCTCGGTCGGCATCGCGCTGCTCGCCGTCTCGGCCATCCTGCTCGGGATGATCTGGCCCGCGATCATGCAGCAGTTCCAGGTCAAGCCGTCCGAGGCCGACAAGGAGGCCGAGTACATCGCGCGCAACATCGAGGCGACGCGGGCGGCGTACGACCTCGACGACGTCGTCGTGGCGCCGTACTCCGGTTCGGCTCCCGACGTCGGGGCCGGCGGGATCGCCACGGCGACGAGCAGCGTGCCGCTCGTCGACCCGCAGCTGGTGCGCGACACCTTCGAGCAGAACCAGCAGGGTCGTGCCTACTACTCCGTCGCCGACGTCCTCGACGTCGACCGCTACGAGCTGAACGGCCAGGAGCGCGCCCTGGTGCTCGGTGCCCGTGAGCTCGACCAGCAGAACCTCAACGACGGCGACAAGAACTGGTCCAACCTGCACACCGTCTACACGCACGGCAGCGGCATCATCGCGGCCTACGCCAACCAGCGGGGGACCGACGACAACTCCGCGGGCACCGAGATCCAGTGGGCCGAGGGCAACCAGGGCGTCGACCAGGACGCGCTGACCACGGCCGCCGGGCCGGACGGCTACGAGAGCCGGATCTACTTCGGCGAGCAGAGCCCGGACTACTCCGTGATCGGCAAGGAGAGCGCGGACTCCACGAGCGTCGAGCTCGGCCTCTCCGGGGCCAACGACGACGACGAGCGCACCACGACGTACGACGGCGACGGCGGCGTGCCGATCGGCTCGACCTTCCGGCAGCTGATGTACGCCATCAAGTTCGGCGAGACGAACTTCCTGCTCTCGGGCCGCGTCAACGGCAACAGCGAGGTCATCTACAACCGGACCCCGCGCGAGCGCGTCGAGAAGGTGGCCCCGTGGCTGACCATCGACGACGACGCCTACCCGGCCATCGTCGACGGCAAGATCGTCTGGATCCTCGACGGCTACACCACCACCGACCGCTACCCGGGGTCGCAGCGTGAGTCGTTCGAGGAGATGACCGACGACTCCCTGCAGCAGGACACCGGGCTGCAGACCCTGCCGACCGACGAGATCAACTACATGCGCAACGCGGTCAAGGCGACCGTCGACGCCTACGACGGCACCGTGACCCTCTATGCGTGGGACGAGGACGACCCGATCCTGAAGGCCTGGCGCAGCGCCTTCCCGGGCACGGTCGAGGACCGGTCGGAGATGTCCGACCAGCTCATCGAGCACGTGCGCTACCCCGAGGACCTGTTCAAGGTGCAGCGCTACCAGTTCGCGCGCTACCACGTCACCGACCCCGGCGACTGGTACCAGGGCAACGACCGCTGGGCGGTCCCGACCGACCCGAAGCCCGGGACCAACAGCCTGCAGCCGCCGTACCGGCTCTACGTGAACGTGCCGGAGGTCGAGGCCGAGGACGGGACACAGCTCCCGGGCGGCCAACAGTGGGCACTGACGTCCAACTTCGTCCCCTTCGGGCGCAACAACCTGGCGTCGTTCGCGACGGTCAACTCCGACGCCACGTCGGACAGCTACGGGCGGATCACGGTCCTGCAGATGCAGGACCAGAACACCGACGGTCCGGGCACGATCGCCGCCCAGATCAACACCGACGACGACGTCCGTGAACGGCTGAGGTCCTTCGAGACCGGCGACTCGCCGATCTCCTACGGCAACCTGCTCACGGCTCCGGTGGCCGGCGGGCTGATGCACATCCAGCCGATCTACGCCGCCCGGCTCGGCGCCTCCGGTGGCTACCCGATCCTCCAGTACGTCGTGGTCGCCATCGGTGACCGCGTCGGCATCGGCGAGACCCTGATCGAGGCGATCAGCGATGCCCTCGGTGAGGACGTCCCGGACCAGCCCACGCCCGGCACCCCGCCGGACGAGGGGGGCACCGACCCCGGTGCGGGCGAGCAGACCGTCGAGCAGCTGCTCCAGGACGCCCAGGCGGCCCTGGACGACGCCAACGCCGCCCTGGCCGACGGCGACCTGGCGGGCTACCAGGACGGGGTCGAGAAGGCCAACGACCTGATCGCCGACGCCATCGAGCTCTCGGGCGTCGACCCCACGACGACCCCGTCGGCCGACGCCTCGGAGACCCCGTCGGAGGAGGCCACGCCCGCCGGGTGACCCCCGATTTGGAGTCGCTCCGGCCCGTGTCGTAATGTTCTGTTCACCGACGCGGGGTGGAGCAGCTCGGTAGCTCGCTGGGCTCATAACCCAGAGGTCGCAGGTTCAAATCCTGCCCCCGCTACAAGTAACAAGGCCCGATCTGCAGATACGCAGATCGGGCCTTGTCGCGTCTCCGGTCCTGATGTCGATCGTCGGCGCGAGGATCTGGTGGGTACCGACGGGGCCCGCCGCGCTCTGCTGGTCGCTCGCCACGGGGCCGACGTCCGGCGAGACTGAGCGGCGTGAACCCGCTGGTGCTCGGCCTCGACCTGCCGTCCGGATCCTGGCTCGCCACGCTCGTGGTGGTCGCGATCGCGCTGGCGGGCCTGGGGATCCGGGTCGCCGCGCTCGGCATCATCCCGGGCAACCGGAAGCCGTCGACCGGGATGGCCTGGCTGCTGATGATCCTGCTGAGCCCGTGGGTGGGGCTGGTGGCGTTCGTCTTCTTCGGGTCCAATCAGCTCGAGGAGCGTCGCCGCAGGCGGCAGGAGTCGGTCACCGCGGCGATCGCCCAGCAGGCCGGCGACCTGACGGACGTGGCGCTGCCGGCCGAGGCGCCGGCGTACCTGTCGTCGGTCGTGACGCTCAACCGCCGGCTCGGGGCCTTCCCGCTGCTGGGGGGCAACAGCGTCGAGGTGATCGCCGACTACGAGGCGTCGATCGCCGAGATGGCGGCCGCGATCGAGGACGCCACGGACTACGTGAACGTCGAGTTCTACATTGCGGCGTGGGACGACGTCACCGCGCCCGTCTTCGACGCGCTGGTCGCGGCGGCCGGGCGTGGCGTGACGGTCCACCTGCTGTTCGACCACCTGGGCTCGCGCCGGATCGCGGGCTACCGGGACTTCGTCGCCCGCCTGGCGGGCAGCGGGATCGACTGGCACGCGATGCTCCCGGTCCGCCCGCTGCGGGGTCGGTTCCGCCGTCCCGACCTGCGCAACCACCGTAAGCTGCTGGTGGTCGACGGTCGGGTCGGGTTCACCGGCTCGCAGAACCTGATCGAGCCGAGCTACCACAAGCCCGCCCACCAGCGGGCCGGTCGGGCATGGGTCGAGCTCATGGTGCGGCTGCAGGGACCGGTCGTGGCCGAGCTCGACGCGGTCTTCGCGGCGGACTGGCACGCCGAGACCGGCGAGATCCCCGCCATCACGGTGGTGGCCGGCCCGGCTCCTCGGGCCGGGTCGGTCACCGACGTGCCCGGGCAGGTCGTGCCGTCCGGACCCGGCTTCGTCGCCGAGAACAACCTGCGGCTGTTCACCACGCTCATCTACGGCGCGACGCGGCGGATCTCGCTGACCAGCCCCTACTTCGTCCCCGACGAGTCGCTGCTGTACGCCGTCACGACCGCCGCCCAACGGGGGATCGACATCGAGCTGTTCGTGAGCGAGCAGTCCGACCAGTTCATGGTCGGTCACGCGCAGGCGTCGTACTACCGGGCGCTGCTGGAGGCCGGGGTGCGGATCTGGCTCTACCCGGCGCCGGCGGTGCTGCACTCGAAGCACTTCACCATCGACGACGACGTCGCGGTGATCGGGTCCAGCAACATGGACCTACGCTCGTTCGCCCTGAACTACGAGGTCTCGCTGATGCTCGTGGGCGAGCCGGTCGTCGCGCGGCTGCGTGCGGTCGAGGACGCCTACCGGGAACTCTCGCGTGAGCTCACCCGCGAGGAGTGGTCGCAGCGGCCGGCCCGGCTGCGGTACGTCGACAACGTCATGCGGCTCACCGCCGCACTGCAGTAGCGGGCGGCCCTCAGGCGTGGGTGGCCAGGTAGCGCTCGATCTCGGCGAGACCCCGACGTACCTCCCTGCGGTCCGGGCGGCACGCGGCGGGAGGGGGAGCGCCGTCGTCCGGCTGTGCCGGGACGCACGTCCAGGCGGTCCCGGAGCACACGAGGCCGTCGCGGAGGAACCGCACGACGGGCGGGACGCAGGCCCGGATCCGATGGAGCAGCACGACGACCCCCTCGCCCGCTCGTCGGTGTGACGGGCGTCATAGTCTGGGCCGAAGGTTAGAGGCTGGGAGCCGATCGCGGAACAGCCGGTCCCGGACACCAGGGATCCATGACCCCGAGCGAGCCACGCTGACGCGCGACGACTGGCTGAGACGGCAGCCCGAAGTCCGGGACAGGCCCGACGAAGCCTTGGTTTACTGCTGTCAGGTCGCCGAGTCGCGCGGGGGGTGAGCATGGCCGGGTTCCGCCCCGAGGTGCGCTCCGACCTGCTGGTGCTGCTCGCGGAGGCCGCGGACGGGCCGGAGCTGGTCGAGGTCGTCGTCGCCCACACGACCGCCGCCGTCTCGCGCCTCTCGACGCGTGACTGGGCGGGTCTCGCCGACCGGGTCCGGCTGCCCGACGGCCGCTACCCCGGCGAGTTCGCCTGGCGCTGCGGCTACACCCACCACCACCTCGGGATGTACTCCCGGGCCATCCATTTCTACGAGCAGGCCGACGCCGACCATCTCGACGACCGCGAGCTCGCCCACCTCTACGCCTGCCAGGCCGGCACCGCGTGGAAGCGCGGCGATGTCGAGGCGTGCGAGAAGTACACCGAGCAGGCTCTCGCGCTGGCCGAGGCCACCGGCGATCCGGGCGCGCTCGCCTTCGCGTGGCTGAGCCGGGCCCTGCAGACGGCGATGGAGGGCGACCGGCACGCCAACGCGCAGGCCTACGTCCTCTGCCTCGAGTACGCCGAGGCCAGCGGCGACCTGCTCACCCAGGCCCGGGTCCACAACAACCTGGCCTCCAGCCACCTGGAGGAGGCGCGCTACGCGCAGGCCATCGAGCATCTCCAGACCGGGCTGCTGCTCAACGAGGCGACCGGCCACCTCTCCATGCAGGCCCTCCTGCGGATCAATATGGCCGAGGCGCTGCACGGCATCGGCCGACTCGACGAGGCGCTGCTGGAGGCCGAGGCCGCCCGGGCGATCTGGCTGTCGGTGCAGTCGCCGATGGCCGACGCCTGGCAGCTCCTCGGCACCCTGCAGAGCTCCCGCGGCAACGTGGCCCAGGCCGCGCTGGCCTTCGAGGAGGCGGCCCGGCTCGCCGAGGAGGAGGGCGACGCCCAGAGCCTGATCCCCAGCCTCGCCGGCCTCGCCGTCTGCCGGGTCGCCGACGACCCGGCGGCCGCCCGCCAGCTCGCGGTCGACACCCTCGAGCTGCCCGCGGCGATGGGCCACGTGCCGGCGTACGTCGCCGCCGGGTGGGTGCACCTGCACGGCGGCGACCGCCTCCAGGCCCTGTCGTACGGCGAGCGCGCGGTCCGCGAGGCCGGCCGGCGCCGGGACCTGGTGCGCCTGGCCGAGGCACTCGAGCTGTGCGTGCTCGCCGCCGGGGGCGACCACCGCGACCCGCGGCTGGCCGAGGCGGCGTCGGTCTGGGAGTCGATCGGCAACACGGTCCGCGCACGGGTGAACGACGTCATCGTCGCGCGGCTGTCCGGCAGCCTGCTCGGCGAGGAGGTCGCTCGCCAGCGGCTGCGGGCCCTCGGCGTCCACGACGACGCGTGGGGCATCGCCGGCCCGCTGCTCGCCGTACGCCCGCGCGAGCGGACCGCGGCGCTGCACGTCCACGTGCTCGGCACCTTCGTGGTCTACCGTGACGGGACGCCCGTGCCCGGCAACGCGTGGACCTCCCGCAAGGCCCGCGACATCGTGAAGATCCTGGCCGTCCACGACGGCCCGGCGATCAGCCGGGACGCGCTCGCCGAGCTGCTGTGGCCGGGGGAGACCGGGACCGGAAGCCGGCTGTCGGTGGCGCTCTCGCAGCTGCGCAGCGCGCTCGACCCCGACCGCGAGCACGACAGCTCCCACTTCGTCGTCGCCGACCGGGCGACCGTGCGGCTCGACACCGAGCGGGTCAGCATCGACGCGGTGGAGTTCCGCCAGGCGGCCCGCGAGGCGCTCGACGCGGCGCGGGCGGGGCGCCCCGACGCGGTCGCGCTCCTCGAGGCGGCCGCGGCGCGGCACACCGGCCGGCTGCTCGACGGTGACACCTACGCCGACTGGGCGGCGACCGCGGCGGAACAGCTCAGCCTGGTCGGCCACGAGGTGATCCGGGCCCTGGCCTTCGCGCTGGTTCGCGGCGAGGACCCGCAGCGAGCGCTGCCCTGGCTGGCCCGGCTCCTGGTCGAGGACCCGTACGACGAGCCGACCTACCAGGCCACCGTGCGGCTGCTCCTCGGCGAGCGCCGGCACGGGGAGGCCCGACGCTACTACCGCGCCTACGCGCTGCGGATGCAGGAGATCGACGCCCCCGTGACGACCTGGGACGAGCTGGCCGGGAGCGACTGAAAGGTTTCTTCAAGGGTCGGGTCCGACAGTGGTGCTCCACTCGATCCCCTCGGAGGAAACCATGAGCTCGACCCGTCCCCGCGTCCACGTCGTCGAGGACCCCGCCGCCGGCCAGGTGGTGGAGCTGTCCGTCGGCAGCCAACTGGAGCTGCGGTTCCGCCGCCGGTTCAGCGGTGGCACCTGGCAGGTCTCCGGCCGCCCCGGGCACCTGGTGCCGCTCGTCGAGGACAGCCACGAGATCACCTTCCTGGTCTTCAGTGGCCCGGGTGAGGGGCACGAGGCGCCGCTGCGCCTGGTCCGCCGCCGCGACACCCAGGGCGACCCCTACGAGGTGCGCGAGCTGCGGGTGGTGTGCGCCGGCTGAACCCGCGAGGACACCCATCGGTCACCTGATCGACAGACGGGGACCGCCGCCCGTACGCCGGGCGGCGGAACGGTTCGAGAGACATCCGAACCGAAAGTACCCCCCGTGCAGGTCAAGAAGCGCACCGTGCTGGCGATCGGCGCCCTCGCGTCCGTCGTCGCTGCCGGCACCGTGGCGGCCACCGCCGCCATCCCGGACCCCGTCGAGCAGGGCTTCACGAAGGAGCGGTCCGCGGAGCTCGCCGCCCAGGTGGACCCCAGCAAGCCCCGCAACGTCATCCTGATCATCGGCGACGGCATGGACGACTCCATGATCACCGCCGCCCGCAACTACGAGTACGGCGCCGGCGGACGCTTCCCCGCCCTCGACGCGCTGCCGTTCACCGGCGCGATGACGACGTACGGCCTCAAGGTCGGCGCGGGCCCGGACTACCCGATCGCCTACGTCTCCGACTCCGCCCCCACCGCGAGCGGCTGGTCGACCGGCAAGAGGACCGTCGACGGCCGGATCTCGCAGGGCCCGAGCACCGCCGCGGCGGTGCCCGGGACCAACTACGAGACGGTCCTGGAGAAGTTCCAGGCGCAGGGCAAGCGCGTCGGCAACGTCAGCACCGCGGAGATCACCGACGCCACCCCCGCGGCCGCCGCCTCGCACATCAGCCAGCGCGGCTGCCAGAGCACCACGAACGCCGCGGCCACCTGCCCCAGCGAGACCAAGGGGCAGGGTGGCCCCGGATCGATCTCCGAGCAGCTCGTCGACCACCAGATCGACGTGCTGCTCGGTGGCGGCAAGGACCGGTTCACCACGCCGATCGACGCCAACCCGGCCACGACCACGCTGGCCTACGCCCAGCAGCAGCACGGCTACCGGCTGGTCGAGAACACCACCCAGCTCGCCGCCGTCACCTCGCTCGACCAGGGCCCGGTACTCGGGCTCTTCAACGGCGGCAACATGACGCCGATGTACAAGCCGCTGGTCGCGAGCGCCGCCGGCGCGGGCGGCCCGACGACGCGCTGCGAGGAGGCTGATCGCGGTGCCCAGCCCGACCTGTCGCTGATGACCGAGAAGGCCATCGCGCTGCTCGACAACGACAAGGGCTTCTTCCTGCAGACCGAGAGCGCGATGATCGACAAGCAGGAGCACGCCTCGGACATCTGTGGCGCCATCGGCGACCTGAAGGAGCTCGACGAGACGGTCGCCGTCGCGTTGTCCTACCAGGAGGCCAACCCCGACACGCTGATCATCGTGACGGGCGACCACGCGCACTCGACGCAGATCATCGCCGGCAACGCCGACGACGGTGTCCAGCGCGCGACCGTGCAGACGGCCGACGGCGACCCGATGTCGGTCGCGTACTCCACCAACGCGGTCGGCTCCGATCACACGGGCACGCAGATCCGGGTCGCCGCCTCGGGCCCGCAGGCGGCCAACGTCACCGGCGTGATCGATCAGACCGACCTCTTCCTCACGATGCTCGGCCGCACGCCCAGCGTGCTGCCCGGCCCGGGGGAGCCCGGCGAGCCCGACCCGCTGAAGCCCGCGGTGTCGGTCGTCGCGGGCGCCACGCGCATCTCGCTGGCCGAGCTGCGCCGGCGCGGCCTCCCGGTCGCCGTCGCGGCCTCGGGCGCTACGACGGTCACGGTCCGCCTGGTCAAGGGCAGCCGGACCCTGGCCAGCAAGAAGGTCGGCGCCGCCGGTGGCACCGTCCGGCTCAAGACCCGCAAGGCGTCGAAGGGCACCCTCCGGGTGATCGCGACGGTGACCGGTGCGGGTGGCTCGGTGACCCGGTCCGACACCGTGCGCGTCACGAAGCGCTAGCAGCCTCCCCGCTGCCGTACGACGGGTCGTCGCCCCGGTCCTCTCGGGTCCGGGGCGGCGGCCCGCCCCGTCCTGGCTTCGCCGAGCTGCCCGCGGCGCGGACGTGGGGGCTCGTCGATTAAAAACGTCTTACTATAGTGAATTACTGGTCTATGATGAGCGCTCACGATCCTTCCCGAGAGGAGCTCCTCATGTCCGTCGACACCGAGCCGTCCCCCGTCCGCCGTCGACGCGAGGACTCGGTCCTGCGTCACTGGCAGGCCGTCAGCGAGCTGCTCGAGCACCGCTCCGACCTCGTCGGCGTGCACTCGCTGGCCGACCTCATCCACGACTCCGTGCGCTGGTCCGCCTGACGATCGCCGTGCCTGCGTGCGGGCGGGGCGGGGGACGTCGTACGCTCGGCGGGGCGCTCGTCGTGGGCGACGCCCCGCGCGCTGACTGCCCTTTGGTGGGCGCGATCACCTACGATGTCGAAGATTCGATCATCATTCTCAGCACAGAGGAGCTCAGATGAACAAGGCCCAGCTTCGGGACGCCATTGCCGAGGCGACCGGTTCCAGTGCGGCCGAGGCCGACCGGGCCCTGGAGGCGACCCTCCAGGCGATCACCAAGGCTGTCGCCGGTGGCGACAAGGTGACCATCCCCGGCTTCGGCACGTTCGAGGCGCGCGAGCGCTCCGCCCGGACCGGCCGCAACCCCCAGACCGGCGCCGAGATCCAGATCGCGGCGAGCAAGGCTCCGGCCTTCAAGGCCGGCTCGGCCTTCAAGCAGGCCGTCGCCGGCTGACCAGCCGACGTCGCCCGCAGGGCCCGACCCCTCCGGGGGTCGGGCCCTGCGTCGTCTCCGGGGATCGTCAAGATTCGATCAGGAATGGCCGCCGGGCAGCAGGAGAGCGGTCCGGCGCCAGTACCGTGGTGGAGTTCCGTCGAGCACGTATCCCGGGAGTTCGCTCGTGTCTGTCTTCCCCCGCCGTCCTGCGCGACCCGCCTCGGGTCGCCGGGACGCCCGCCTGAGCCTGATCGGGCTCGGCCTGGGCGCCGGCATCTTCACCGTCGCCGCCGGACTCGCCCTGACCGGCCTCGACGAGAAGATCCCCGGCCTGCCCGACCTCCCCTTCACCAGCTCCGGTCCGGACTCCCAGGCCGTGGTCGGTGGCTCCCGGCTGCCCGAGGCTCCCGCCCCGGTCGAGCCGTCCGCCGCCGCGCCCACGACGCCGGCCGCCGCGACCTCGTCGGCGCCGGCCGGGTCCGACCGTCCCGGGAAGGACCGCCGCGACGTCGGTTCCCCGGCGAAGGCCGCCGGGGTGCCCCTGGCGGCCGAGCCGATCCCGGTGACGCCGCCCGTCGCTCCCGTGACCACGCCCGCCGCACCCACCACGCCCGCCGCACCCACCACGCCCGCCGCACCCACCACGCCCGCGCCGCCCGCGACGGGGGCCGGGGCGGTCCCGACCGACCCGACCGCCGGGGACGACGACTCGGACCCCAGTCCGACCCCGAACGGACCCAAGGGCTCGAGCGGCTCCAACGGTTCCAAGGGCGACGGGCGTGACCACCGTGGTCACGGTCACCGGGGTGACCGGGGTGACCGTGACGACCGGGGCAACCGTGACGACCGGGGTGACCGGGGTGACCGTGACGACCGGGGCAACCGTGACGACCGGGGCAACCGTGACGACCGGGGCAACCGTGACGACCGGGGCGGCCGCGAGGGTCGTGGCGGGCGTGACGACCGCAACGGCGGTGGCCACGACGACCGCGGTGACCGGGGCGGTCGCGGCGACGGCGGCGACCGGGGCCACCGTGGTGGCCGCGGCGGCCGGCACGGCTGACCGTGATGAGCATCCTTCCTCCGCGCGAGCTGTGGGACCGGGGACGCCGCGTGCTGCGGCCCAGCCACGAGGCCCGCTTCGGCGTGGCCGCACTGGGTGCGGGCGCGCTCGTCTTCGTGCTCGCGATCGCGTTGTCGGTCCGCGTCGTCGGTGACGTCGGGTCCGACGTGCCCCTCGCCGACGGCCCGTCGCGCACGCCGGACCGCCAGACGGTGGTCGCACCCGTGCTGCTGACGCCCGCCGACCCGGTCGTCGTTCCTGCGGTCGACGGCGCGGGCGCGGGTGCCGAGACGCCGGCCGCCGATCAGGGCGCCGACGTCGACGCGGGCACCGGTCCCGCAGCGGGCGGCGGCGCGCCGGCCCCGGCGACCGCGCCCACCGACCCGAGCAGCCCCACCGCCCCGAGCTCCGCGCCGACCACTCCGCCGGCCGAGACCCCGGTCCGCCCGGAGCCCACGGACCCCGAGCCGCCCGCGGCCGGCGGGCCCGGCCCGGTCTCCGCCCTCGCCGCGCCCGTCGTGGCCGGGGTGACCGGTCTCCTCGACACCGCGACCGGTGGAGCCACCGCGCCCCTCACCGGCACGGTCACCGGGGTCACCGACGCCGTCACCGGCCTGGCCGACGGTCTGCTGGGAGGTCCGCGCCCCGGTCGGGGATGAGGGTCCGGTGGACCTGGTGGTCGACCTCAGCTCGCGGGCCGACCGGCCCACCGCGATCTACCGCGCCCTGCTCGAAGCGGTTCGCTCCGGACGTCTCGTGCCCGGTGACCGGCTGCCCCCGACCCGCTCGCTGGCCCGCGACCTCGGGGTCTCCCGCACCACCGTCGCCACCGCCTACGAGCGGCTGGTCGCCGAGGGGTTCCTGGAGGCCCGCGTCGGCGACGGCACGTACGTCCCGACCGTGAGGGCGGTGCCCTGGGCCACGGTGAGGCCGCCGCCGGGGGGCAGGGTCGGGGAGGGCGACGGTCGCAGGCGCCGGCGCGGTGGTCACCCGGGAAACCTCAACGCCCGATTGGCTCGGGTGGCGAGCCAATCGGGCGTCAGGTCAGTGGACCGATCCGATGATCAGCGGGGGACCGCCGCCACCTTGATGGCGAAGGGCTTCCGGTCGTCGCGCGGAATGCCCTGGCAGCTGAACTGCGGGTCGGCGGACGGGCTCGCGCGGTAGCAGGAGAACCGGGTCGAGGCGTTGACCGCCGTGACCGTCACGCTGCGGACCGTGCGTCGGCTGAAGGAGACCTTCGTCTGTCCCTTTCCGTTGCGGTTGAGACGGACGGTCTTGCGCACCAGCCGACCGTTGCGCAGCTGCACGGTCACGACTGCCGCCGGCGAGGCCTTCCGCGAGGGGCCGTCGACCTTGACCCTCAGCTTCCACCGCTTGGACCGCAGGCTCTTGTCGGGGCGCAGCCGGAGGTGGCCGGAGCTCAGGTGGTTCAGCGTCAGCGTCCCGGCCCGGGCCGGCGACTTCCGCGAGAGCACCGCGCTGCCCGCGAGGGCTGGGCTCGGCCAGCGGCGTCCCTCGGAGTAGGTCCGCGACGGGAAGGCGTTGCCGGCGGAGTAGGCCGCGAAGACGCGGGCGAAGCCGCCGTGGCGTCGCAGCTGCTTCTTCAGGGCGCCCAGGGCGTAGGTGTTGCGCTTACCGCGGGGCGCCGTACTGACCCACACGTCGCGCACGATGCGGTTGCCGTAGCGCTCGGAGAGGTACTCCCAGAACGCCCAGTTGGCGTACTGGAACGAGCCGCGGCCGGTGAACGTGTCGAGCGGGACGTGCGGCGCGCGGATCTGGCTGGAGCGGAGGTACTGGCGGTTGTCGTTGACGCGGTCGGCGTACCGCTCCTCCATCCAGGTCGCGGTCGCCTCCATGAACCAGCGGTCCTCGCCGTAGTCGTAGGAGAACTGCACCGCGTGGAAGAACTCGTGGGCGGCGGTCACCTGGAGCGTGGGCTTGGGGGCGGTGCCGAACTGGGCGCGTGCGAAGTCGTTGTCGAGCACGCAGTAGGCGGTGGCCCGCCAGCGGTACTTCGCCCCCACCAGGCGGAACTCGGGCACGCAGTAGCCGTAGAGGCCCCGCGAGCCCAGGTCCTTCAGGTAGATGTCGAACTTGCCGTTGCCGCCGTTGCGGGAGCTGCCGGCGGCCCGGTCGCTCAGCGGCTTGCGGTAGCCCAGCCGGCGGACCTCGTGCTTCCAGACCTTGTTCATCGTGCCGAGGGTGTAGCGCACCCAGCTGGAGCTCGGGGCGGCGTCCGCGGTGCTGGTGACGTAGTGGACGCAGAAGTTGCCGCCGCAGCTGCGGCGGGCCGGCACGGTGTAGCCGTCGCCGAGCCGGTCGTTGGCGCCGTCGGTCGGCCGGGCCATCAGGGCCTCGGCCTCCTCGCGCTGGTCGGCGTCGAGCCGGGGCAGCGCCACGAACAGGTCGCGCATGGCCAGGGTCAGGTCGGGTGAGCCGGCCCGCTCGGTCCCGCCGGAGCGGCGCTCGGCGGTGGTGCCCTTCCCGGCCAGCAGGTCTCGCACGGTGGACAGGGCCCGGTCGGCCTGGTCGGCCTGGTCGTCGGTGGCCGGTGACGCGGTCTCGGCCGGCTGGACGACCTCGCCGTCGGCGGTCGCGGCCTGGGCGGGGAGGAGGGTGAACGCGGTGGCCACGGCCACCACGGCCGCGGCGATCGTACGGCGCATGCAGGTGCCTCATTCTCGGGAGAGCGGTGCCCCTGAGACACCGCGGTCCCGGGAGCCTGCCCCTGCCGGGGACCGGGTAAAACTCAGCCGGTCGAGGAGATCTTCTCGATCAGCGCGGTCGTCGAGATGGCGGGCGTGCGGGGCAGGTAGACGACCTCGCAGATGTCGCCGAACTCGTCGAACCGGCCGGCCCAGTCGTCGCCCATCACGAGGACGTCGGCGCCGTAGCGGAGGATGTAGTCACGCTTGAGATCGAGGCTCTCCTCGACGAAGACCTCGTCGACGGGCTTCAGCGCCGCGACGATCTCGAGTCGCTCGCGCTCGCTGAAGACCGGCTCGCGGCCCTTCTTGCTCACGTTGAGCTGGTCGGCCGAGACCCCGACCACCAGCCGGTCGCCCAGCGCCGCCGCCCGCTCGATCACCCGGAGGTGGCCGACGTGGAAGACGTCGAAGGTGCCGAACGTGATGACCGTGCGTGACATGGGGGAGATTCTGGCAGTCACCGCCCCTCGGCAAGAATCGCCGGGTGGCCAGCATCGAGATGATCACCGGGGACCCGGCAGCGGACGCCGTACGACGTCGCGCGCTCCGCAAGATGCGGGTCGTGGCGGTCTCGCTGCTGCTCCTGGCCGCGGCCGTGTACGTCGCCACGCTGGGCCAGGACGGGTTCCTCGGCTTCGTCAACGCGGGGGCCGAGGCGTCGATGGTCGGCGCGATCGCGGACTGGTTCGCCGTGACCGCGCTCTTCCGGCACCCGCTCGGGCTGCCGATCCCGCACACGGCCCTGATCCCGCGGCGCAAGGACCAGCTGGCCCAGGGGCTGGAGGAGTTCTTCGGCGAGAACTTCCTGCAGGAGGCGATCGTCCGCGACCGTCTCGCGGCCGCGACGGTGTCGCTGCGCGTGGGCCGCTGGCTGCGCGAGCCGGCCAACGCCCGCCGGGTGGTCGACGAGGCGGCGGAGGTGGCCGCGATCGGGCTCGCGAAGGTGCGCGACGACCACATCGAGACGCTGGTCCGCGACGCCCTGGTGCCGCGGTTCCACGAGGAGCCGATCGCGCCGCTGCTCGGCAGTCTGCTCAGCGAGACCCTCCACGACGATCTCCACCACGGTCTGGTCGACCTGACCCTGCGCGAGCTCCACGACTGGCTGGTCGCCAACCCCGACACCGTCGCCGACGTCCTGGTCGAGCGGGCCCCGTGGTGGACGCCGCCGCGGCTCAACGAGCGGGTCAGCAGCCGCATCCACGTCGAGCTGGTCCGCTGGGTCGCCGACATCCGCGACGACCCGCGCCACCAGGCGCGGGCGGCCCTCGACTCGATGCTGGCCCAGCTCGCCCACGACCTGCTCGAGGACCCCGACACCCAGGCCCGCACCGAGCGGCTCAAGGAACGGCTGCTCGACCACCCGCAGGTACTCGCCTCGGCGACCTCGCTGTGGAACGCCCTCCGCCGGGTGCTCACGTCCTCGCTGCAGGACCCCGACGGTGCCCTGCGCCAGCGGCTGCTCACCGAGGTCGTCGCCTTCGCCGACCGCCTCGTCGACGACGAGACGCTCCGCGCCCGGCTCGACGGGATGGCCGCCGACGCCGCCGTCTTCGCCGTCGAGCGGTACGGCGAGGAGCTGACCGCGGTCATCACGCACACCATCGAGCGCTGGGACGGTCGCGAGGCGGCCCGTCGCATCGAGCTGCACGTCGGGCGCGACCTGCAGTTCATCCGGATCAACGGCACCATCGTCGGCGGCCTGGTCGGGGTGCTGATCCACGCCGTCTCGGTGCTGGTTCACTAGCCCCATGAGCACCGAGCCGTTCGACGTCGCGATCAAGGACGAGTCGATCCGGCTCGGCCAGTTCCTCAAGCTGGCCAACCTGGTCGACTCGGGTGCCGAGGCCAAGCCGGTCATCGCCGACGGCGCGGTCAGCGTCAACGGCGAGGTCGAGCTCCGGCGCGGCCGCCAGCTGGTGAAGGGCGACGTGGTCACCCTCGGTCCCCAGTCCGCCCGCGTCTCCGACGAGTCGGCGGGCGACGACCTGCCCTGGTGACCCACCCCCGCCGAGTCGGCGCGGACTCGCGCCGACTCGGCAGCAGGGTCAGCGTGGGGTCGGCGCCAGCGAGTCGCGGGACAGCTCGCGGTGGCTGGCGTAGCCGGCGTTGCTGAGGGTCAGGTCGACCTCGGCCAGCAGGCAGCGCAGCACGTGCTCGACGCCGACCTGACCGGCGAGGGCGAGGCCGTAGAGGAACGTCCGGCCCAGGAGCACGGCGTCGGCACCCAGGGCGAGCGCCTTGACGACGTCGGGGCCGGAGCGGATGCCGGAGTCGAAGAGCACAGCCAGCCGGTCGCCGACCGCCTCGGCGATCGCCGGGAGCTGGTCGAGCGAGGCCACCGCGCCGTCGACCTGGCGGCCGCCGTGGTTGGAGACGACGATCCCGTCCATCCCGTGCTCGGCGGCCAGCCGGGCGTCGTCGACGTGCTGGATGCCCTTGAGCAGGATCGGGCCGTCCCAGCGCTCGCGCAGCCAGGCCAGCTGGCTCCAGTCGAGGCCGGGGTTGGGGAAGACCGACGCGAAGGCGATGCCGGCGGCACCCGGGTCCTCCTCGACCGACTTCTCCAGCCGACGCAGGAAGACCGGGTCGCTGGTGTAGTTGGCGATGCCGACGGCCTGCAGGAACGGGAGGTAGCCGCGGTCCAGGTCGCGCGGGCGCCAGCCCAGCAGGGTGGTGTCGAGGGTGACGACCAGGTGGGTGTAGCCGGCGAACGCCGCCCGCGACAGGAAGCTCTCGCACAGCTCCGGGTCGGTCGGCCAGTAGAGCTGGTACCACCGCGGCCCGTCACCGACCGCGGCCGCGACCTCCTCGATGGAGTGGCTGGCCTGCGTCGAGTGGACGTAGGGCAGGCCGACCGCCGCCGCGGCCCGCGCGGACGCGAGCTCGCCCTCGGGGTGGGCCAGGGTCTGCACGCCGACGGGGCCGAGCAGCACCGGCGCGGCCATCGACGTCCCGAGGACCTCGGTGGCCAGGTCGCGCACGGCGTGGTCGCGCAGCATCCGCGGGACGATCCGCCACCGGTCGAACGCCGCGACGTTGGCGCGCGCGGTGGCGCCGCCCCCGGCGCTCGGCACGATGTAGCCGAGCGCCTCGGGGGAGAGCACCTCGGCGGCCCGCTCCTCCAGGGAGGTCAGGTCGGTCGGCAGGTCCGGGGTCTGGCCCAGGAACATGCCGTTGAAGTAGATCGACGACTGGTGGTCGCCGAAGTGCGCCATCGCCGGTCCTCTAGGAGACGCCGATGAGGTCCACCACGAAGATCAGCGTCTCGCCGGGCTTGATGACCCCGCCGGCGCCGCGGTCGCCGTACCCGAGGTGCGGCGGGATGACGAGCTTGCGGCGCCCGCCGACCTTCATGCCCTGCACGCCCTGGTCCCAGCCGGAGATGACCTGGCCGATGCCGAGGCGGAACTTCAGCGTGTCGCCGCGGTTGTACGACGCGTCGAACTCCTCGCCGGTGGAGTGGGCCACGCCGACGTAGTGCACGGAGACGGTCTGGCCGGCGCTGGCCTCGGGGCCGTCGCCCACGGTGAGGTCCTCGATGACGAGGTCGGCGGGCGGGTCGAAGTCGGGGAAGTCGATCTCGGGCTTGTCCATGAAACCCACCCTAGCCATCCAGGACGGCCCTGGAGCCGTCAGAACACGACCTCGCCGAGCCATCGGGTCAGCACGGCGTCGACGTCGGCCGGGTCGATCGGCTTGGTGAGGTAGTCGTCCATGCCGGCGGCCAGGCAACGCTCGCGCTCGCCCTCGACGGCGCCGGCGGTCAGCGCGATCACCGGGGTACGACGTCCGCCCGCCTCGCGCCGCCGCAGCTCGCGGGTCGCCTCGTAGCCGTCGATGTCGGGCATCTGGCAGTCCATCAGGACGACGTCGTACGACGTGTGCTCGAGCAGCGCGAGCGCCGAGCGGCCGTCGTCGGCGAGCTCGGTGCTGAAGCCGAGGTGCTCCAGGATCCCGGTCGCGACCAGCTGGTTGATCTCGCTGTCCTCCACGATCAGCACGTGCCCGCGGTGCGGGCGCTCCTCGTGGGGCACGACCGGCCGCCCGGCGGCCGGCAGCTCCGCACCCCGGGAGCCGAGGGCCTGGACCAGCGCCTCGCGGAGCCGCGCCAGGTGCACCGGCTTGGTGAGCCGGGCGGCGATCCCGGCCGCGGTGGCCTCGCCGGTGCTGATCTCCGGACCGGAGGTCAGCAGCACCAGGGCCGGCCGAGGGGGCCGGCCGCGGGTGACCGCCTGGGCGACCTCGAGCCCGTTCATGCCGGGCATCACCATGTCGAGCACGGCGAGCTGGAACGGCTCGCCCAGCTCGGCCGCCTCGCGCATCATCGCGAGCGCCGTCGGCCCGTCGGCGGCGACGCTGGGCCGCAGGCCCCAGGCGGAGGTCTGCTCGTGCAGGACCAGCCGGTTGGTCTCGTTGTCGTCGACCAGGATCACCTTCGCGCCGACCAGCACCTCGGCGGGCGGCGTCGCCGCGGTCTCCGGGTCGTGGGCGAGCCGCAGCGGCAGCTCGAAGCCGAAGGTGCTGCCCTCGCCGGGCACCGACGCCAGGTCGAGGCCGCCGCCCATCGCGGTCACCAGCTGGTGGGAGATGGCCAGGCCGAGGCCGGTGCCGCCGTACCGACGGGTCGTGGAGGAGTCCGCCTGGGCGAACGGCTCGAAGAGGTGCTCCTGCTCGCGGGCCGCGATGCCGACCCCGGTGTCACGGACCTCGAACCGCACGACCACGGACCCGTCGTCGCCGTGGCCGCGCAGGTGGGCGGAGACGGCGACCTCGCCGGCGGAGGTGAACTTGACCGCGTTCCCGACCAGGTTGACCAGTACCTGACGCAGCCGGGTCGGGTCCCCGCGCAGGCCGAGCGGTACGTCGGGTGCGCAGTAGGCGAGCAGCTCCAGGCCCTTGCCCTGGGCGATCTCCGCCAGCAGCTCGGTGGCCTGCTCGACGACCTGGGAGAGGTCGAAGTCGATCTCCTCGAGCTCCAGGTGGCCGGCCTCGACCTTCGAGAAGTCGAGGATGTCGTTGATGATGCCCAACAGCTGCTGACCGGCCCCGTGCACGCCGTCGGCGTACTGCCGCTGACGGGCGTCGAGGTCGGTCCCGAGCAGCAGGCCGGTCAGCCCGATGACGCCGTTCATCGGTGTGCGGATCTCGTGGCTCATGGTCGCGAGGAACGACGACTTCGCCCGCGAGGCCTCCAGGGCGGCGTCGCGGGCGTCCGCGAGCTCGCGCCGGGTACGGCGGTCCTCGTCGAGCAGGCGGACCGTGCGGACGAAGGTCAGGGCCAGCAGCACGACGAAGCCGACCATCTGTGCGGCCATGTCGCGGGCCTGGCCCGGATCCGGGTCGAGCAGTGGCATCACCGGCGGCACCAGCAGCGGCAGCACGGCCACCGCGGAGCGGCGCAGGATGCTGCGGCGGCACAGCTCGTCGTGCTCGGCGGCGGCGACGCGGTGGACCGGGACGAAGAGAGCCCGGGCGATGAGGGCGGTGCCGAGCAGGGTCCCGGCCGTGAGGATGGTGCTGTCGCGCTCCAGGCCGAGGACCAGTGAGCAGGTGTCGGCGACCAGCCAGAAGCAGATGCCGACGGCGAGTCGGGCGCTGGTCCACGAGCGCGAGCGAGGGTCCAGCAGGACGCGCAGGACGAGGGCCAGGAGGACGGCGTCGACGACGGGGTACGCGCTGGTGAGTGCCCGGCCGAACAGGGAGGCTCCGTCGCCGGCCAGCAGCGTCTCCTCCAGCGAGGCGGCCCAGAAGATCAGGATGCTGACGGTGAGGACCGTGGCCACGTCGAGGAACGTGTCGATGCTGTTGACCTGCAGCCGGTGGGCCAGGAGCGCGATCAGAGCAGCCCCGACGCATCCGTAGCCGGCCAGCTGGGCGAGGTCGGCGACGTCCCCGGTGACACTGCCGCGGGTGGGGTCGAGGGTGTCCAGGAGGACGCTGAGGACCATCGAGGTGGTGCCGGCGCCGATCAGCCGGGTCTTCAGCCGTCCGGCACGTCGGGAGCCGCGGACGTCGATCCAGGAGATCGCCCCGCAGCAGGCGACGGTCACCGCGAAGGTCAGGGGCAGCACGACCGCCGCGAGCGGCAGGTCGAGGGCCATCCAGAGCAGGTGCCAGGCGATGCACGCCGAGCCGACGAGGTGGAGCGGGCCCGCGCGGAACCGGCCGGTGAGCGCGCTCGACCGCACGACACCACCTCCCCCCGGAGCAGCGCGGCAGCACCACGCGTGCCACGTCGACCTGCTGATCGGCCGGCGGCGGGCCGCGCTGAGGATTTCTCAGGCGCACGTGTCACCATGTCCACCGCCCCGGCGCGCTGCCGGGACGGGCTGATGAGCGGACGGAGCAGCGTGGACGTGCACGACGACGAGGGCGCCACCCCGGACCCCGCTCCCGCTGCCGTGGCCGAGCCGAAGCGGCGGCTCTCGCTCTGGCAGGAGACGGTCGTGCTCCTCGGCGCGGCGCTGGTCCTCTCCTTCATCGTCAAGACGCTCTTCCTCCAGGCCTTCTACATCCCGTCGGGCTCGATGGAGCCGGGCCTTGAGATCAACGACCGGATCCTGGTCCAGAAGGTCTCCTACTGGGGCGGGGGCAGCCCCGAGCGTGGCGACATCGTGGTCTTCGAGGACCCGGGCGGCTGGCTCGGCCCGGGGGAGGACGTCGGTCCGACCAGCCCGGTCAGCAAGGCGCTCGGCAAGATCGGGCTCTACCCGACCGGTGGACACCTGGTGAAGCGGGTCATCGGCGTCGCGGGCGACGTCATCGAGTGCTGCGACGACCAGGGCCGGCTGATGGTCAACGGGACGCCGATCGAGTCCGACTTCACCCTCAACGACATGGACTGCGACGGCCCGATGGTCACCGACTGCGAGTCGGACTGGTCGACCGGGCCGGTGCCGGACGGCGAGCTGTTCGTGATGGGCGACCACCGCGACGCCTCGGCGGACTCCTCCGAGCACATGTGCCGCAAGGACGAGACCGACTGCGTGCCCGGCAACGAGTTCGTGCCGACCGACCTGGTCGTCGGCAAGGTGTTCGCCCGGGTGTGGCCGGCCAAGCGGTTCTCGATCCTGCACAAGCCGGACACCTTCGCCGACCTGGACTGACCCGGATCGGGCGCCCGGCCCGGCTCAGGTCTGGTGCACGTAGCTGTCGAGCTGGTCGCGCTCGAACTCCAGCTGGTCGATGCGGTGCTTGACCACGTCGCCGATGCTGATGATGCCGACCAGGCGGCCGTCGTCGACCACCGGCACGTGCCGGATCCGGCGGTCGGTCATCGTCTTCATCAGCGCATCGAGGTCGGTGTCCGGCGCGCAGGTCTCGACCACGGACGTCATGATCGCGCCGACGGTGTTGTGGACGACCGTGCCGTCGTGGTGGAGGTGGCGTACGACGTCGCGCTCGCTGACGATCCCCTCGACGCGGTCGCCGTCGCCGCTGACGATCAGCGCGCCCACGTTGTGCTCGGCGAGCAGCGCGATCAGCTCGCGCACCCCCGCCTCCGGTCCGATGGTCACCACGGTCGCGCTGGGCTTGGCCTTCAGGACGTCACCGATGTTCATGCACCGACGGTAGTGGTGACGCGGGTCACAAATCTACGGCGTCACGACGGGGTGGGAGGCCGCCGGGAGCGAAGGTCGCTGACCGAGCCGGGACCGGTCCGTCGTACGTCGGGGTCGTCATCGTCGTCGCCGAGCGAGCCCAGGAACGACAGGGCGGCCTCGTGCAGGTGGCCGTTGGTGGCCAGCGCGTTCCCGCCGAACGGCCCGTCGGTGCCGTCGAGCGAGGTGAACCGGCCGCCGGCCTCGCGCACGATGACGTCGAGCGCCGCCATGTCGTAGACCTGCAGCTCGGGCTCGGCGGCGATGTCGACCGCGCCCTCGGCGAGCAGCATGTAGGACCAGAAGTCGCCGTACGCCCGGGTGCGCCAGCAGCGGCGCATCAGCGAGAGGAAGTCGTCGAGCCGGCCGCGCTCCTCCCAGCCGCCCAGCGAGGCGTAGGACAGCGAGGCGTCCTCGAGTCGCCGGACGTCGGAGACCTGGCACTGGGTGGCCTTGAGCAGCGACTTCCCGGTCCAGGCGCCGTTGCCGGTCGACGCCCACCAGCGGCGCTGCAGCTGGGGCGCGGAGACCACGCCCACGACGACCTCGTCGTCGACGGCGAGCGAGATCAGGGTCGCCCACACAGGGACGCCGCGCACGAAGTTCTTGGTGCCGTCGATCGGGTCGACGATCCACCGGCGGGCGCTGGTGCCGGTCGAGCCCTGCTCCTCGCCGGTGATCGCGTCGCGGGAGCGGGTGCGTCCGAGGGTGCGCCGGATCATCTCCTCGACCGCCTCGTCGGCGTCGGTGACGGGGGTCAGGTCGGGCTTGCTCATGACGTGCAGGTCGAGCGCCTTGAACCTCGCCGTCGTGAGCGAGTCGGCGTCGTCGGCGAGGACGTGCGCGAGGCGCAGGTCGTCGGTGAAGTCGGTGGCCACGAGCACAGGCTACTTTCAGCAAACTGGCTTAACGTTCAACCATGGAGATCAACGGCCTTCCCCTGCACGCTCTCGTGGTTCACGCGGCGGTGGTCTTCGGGCCCCTCGCCGCCCTTGCCGGCCTCGGGTACGCCGTGCCCCGGTGGCGCGACCGGCTCCGGTGGCCCCTGGTCGTCTCGGTCCTGGTCGCCACCGTGTCGGTCTGGGTCGCCTACTTCTCGGGCGAGGACCTCGTCGAGGCCAACCAGTACGGCGGCCCGCTCGCCGAGCTGGTCGACACCCACGAGGATCGCGCCGGGATGCTGCGGATCAGCGTGACCGTCTTCGCGCTGGTCTCGTTCGTCGCGGCCTGGCTGCACACCCGCACCGGTCCGACCCGCATCGCCCTGGCTGCCCTGGTCGCGGTGCTCGCGGTCGTCACCGCCGTCTACACGGTGCTGGTCGGCGACGCGGGCGCGCAGATCGCCTGGTACAGCGGCTGAGAGAGGACCTAGTACAGCGGCTCGCTGCGGGCCGCCAGCAGCCGCCGGAACGACTCGACCCGCTCCACGTCCGCCTGGCCGGCGGCGAGCGCCTCGTCGAGACCGCACTCGGGCTCGTCCGTGCCGTGGGTGCAGCCGCGCGGGCAGTCCTCGGTCATCTCGTCGAGGTCCGGGAAGGCCTCGATGAGGTGCTCGGGCTGGACGTGGGCCAGTCCGAAGGAGCGGATGCCGGGGGTGTCGATGATCCAGCCGACGCCCTGCGCCTCGGTGCGGGGGAGCTCCAGCATGTAGGCCGACGTCGAGGTGTGCCGACCGCGGCCGGTGACGGCGTTGACGATGCCGACCTCGCGGCCCGCGTCCGGGACCAGCGCGTTCACCAGGGTCGACTTGCCGACGCCGCTGGAGCCCACCAGCACGCTGGTGCGTCCGGCCAGGCGCTCGCGCACCTCGGCGAGATCGCCGCCGCGCCGGGTGACCACCCACGGCACGCCCAGCGAGCGGTACGTCGACAGCAGCGTCTCGGCATCGGCCAGGTCGGCCTTGGTCAGGCAGAGCAGCGGCTGCATGCCGGCGTCGAAGGCGGCCACCAGCGCCCGGTCGATGAGCCGCGGCTGGGGCTCGGGGTCGGCGAGCGCGGTGACGATCACCAGCTGCTCGGCGTTGGCGACGATGATCCGCTCGACCGGATCGTCGTCGTCCGCGGTGCGACGGAGCACGGTCACCCGCTCGCTCACCTCGACGATCCGCGACAGGCTCCCGTCGTCGCCGGACACGTCGCCCACGACCCGGACCCGGTCGCCGACGACCACGCCCTTGCGGCCCAGCGGGCGCGCCTTCATCGCCATCACGGTCCGGCCGTTGACGAGCAGCGTGTAGCGGCCCCGGTCGACGGTCACGACCACGCCGGTCACCGCGTCGTCGTACGACGGGCGCTCCTTGGTGCGGGGGCGGGTCCGGCGACGGGGGCGCTCGTAGTGCTCGACGTCCTGGTCGGAGTAGCGCCCCGACGGCATCAGAACAGCCCGGACCAGAAGCCGGCGAAGTCGGGGAAGGTCTTGCCGGTGGTGGCGACGTTCTCGACCAGGACGCCGTCGACCGCCGCGCCGACGATGACGCCCGCGTGGGCCATCCGGTGGTCGGCGTAGGTGTGGAAGCGGCCGCCGCCCAGCGGGGCGGGCCGCAGGTCGAGCCCATCGGGACGCTCGACGACGTCGGCGCCGAGCCCGCCGAGCTCCTTGACCAGGGCGGCCAGCCGGTCGGTCTCGTGGTGCCGGATGTGCGCGATGCCGCGCAGGTGGGACGGTGTGGTGGCCAGCGCGCAGAGCGCCGCCACCGCCGGGGCGAGCTCGCCCACGTCGTGCAGGTCGAGGTCGACGCCCTGCAGCTCGTCGGGCCCGGTCACGCTCAGGCCGGCGTCGGTGAACCCGACCTCGCAGCCCATCTGCGCCAGGATCCCGCGCAGCGCGTCGCCGGCCTGGGTGGTCGCCCGCGGCCAGTCGCGCACGATGACCGTGCCGCCGGAGACCGCCGCCAGCGCGAGGAACGGTGCGGCGTTCGAGAGGTCGGGCTCGATGACGTGGTCGACGGGGCGCACCGGGCCCGGGGCGACCGTCCAGCGGTTCGCGCCTCCGCCCGACCCAGGGTCGTCGACCTCGACCCCGTGCTGCCGCAGCATCGCCACGGTCATGTCGATGTGGGGGAGCGAGGGGACCGGCTTGCCGTCATGGCGCACGTCGACGCCCTGCTCGTAACGGGCGCCGGCCAGCAGCAGCGCGGAGATGAACTGCGAGGACGCCGAGGCGTCGACCACGACGGTGCCGCCGCGGACCGTGCCGCTGCCCCGGAGCGTGAAGGGCAGCGCGTCACCGTCGACCTGGACCCCGAGCCCGCGCAGCGCCGTGAGCACCTCGCCGACCGGCCGGTTGCGCATGTGGGCGTCGCCGTCGAAGGCCACGGTCCCGCGGGTCAGACCGGCGATCGGCGGCACGAACCGCATCACGGTGCCGGCCAGGCCGACGTCCACCGCGACGTCGCCGGCGAACGGCGCCGGGGTGACCGACCAGTCGTCGCCGGCGGTGTCGACGACCGAGCCGAGGGAGGTCAGCGCCGCCGCCATCAACGCGGTGTCGCGCGAGCGCAGCGCTCGTCGTACGACGGAGGGACCGTCGGCCACCGCCGCCAGGACCAGCGCCCGGTTGGTCAGCGACTTGCTCCCGGGGAGGGTGACGACGGCGTCGACCGGAGCGGTCGCGCGGGGGGCGGGCCAGGGATCGGGGACGCTCGTCACGCGCGGCACTCTATCGAGACTTCAGGAGACCTTCGCCTTCACCAGCTTGGCCTCGTGCCGGGCGGCGACCGCGAGGTGCTTGGCCTCGCGGCGGGCGTCCTTGGCAGCCCGGCGGGCGCGCCAGGCGACACCCGGCTTCCCGTCGGTGTCGCCCGCGGCGATCACGAGACCGCCGAGCAGGGAGACGTTCTTGAAGAAGTGCAGCTTCTGCTGGGTCTTCTGGGCCGGGTCCTGGACCTCCCAGTAGCGGTGGCCGGCCGCGGTGGTCGGCACCAGCGACGCGGCCAGCACCGCGGCCGACAGGCGCGGCGCGCGACCGGTCGCGAGGCCGAGCGCGGCGGCGACCTGGACGCCGGCGTTGAGCCGGACCAGGGTGGCGGGGTCCTCGGGCAGCGGGACGCCGGTCCTCTTGACCGCGGGCACGACGCGGTCGGTGACGGCCTTGGCCTTGACCGCTGACGCCTCGGCGTTCTTCAGAGCGGTCGTGGCCCCGACGAGGAAGATCGAGGCGAGCATGGGACGGGCGACGAGGCGGCTGACGGTCATGGACCCTTCTTACCCGCCCTAGGGTGGACCCATGTGCGGCCGGTACGCGTCCACGCGGCGCCCCGAGGACCTCGTCGAGGAGTTCGAGATCGCCGAGGAGATGATCGAGGCGCCGCTCGAGCCCGACTACAACGTCGCGCCCACCAAGGAGGTGTACGCCGTCCTCGAACGGCCGCCCTCGAAGGACGCGAGCGAGTCGCTGCGCCAGCTGCGGGTGCTGACCTGGGGGCTGGTGCCGTCCTGGGCCAAGGACCCGTCGATCGGCAGCCGGATGATCAACGCGCGGATGGAGACGGTGGCCGAGAAGCCGGCGTACCGGAAGGCGTTCGCGAAGCGCCGCTGCCTGCTGCCGGCGGACGGCTACTTCGAGTGGTACCCCACCTCCCAGGTCCAGAAGAACGGCAAACCGGTCAAGCAGCCCTTCTTCATCCGCCCGAAGGACGGCGGCACGCTGGCGATGGCCGGGCTGTACGAGCTCTGGCGTGACCCGACGAAGGCCGACGACGATCCGGCGCGCTGGCGCTGGACCTGCACCGTGATCACCACCGACGCCGAGGACGACCTCGGCCACATCCACGACCGGATGCCGCTGATGGTCGAGCGCGAGCGGTGGGCGGACTGGCTCGATCCCGCCGCCCCGCAGGCCGGCCTGCTCGACCTGCTCGTCCCCGCCGCCCCCGGGGCACTCGAGGCGTACGCCGTCCCGACGCTCGTCAACAACGTCCGCAACAACGGCGCCGAGCTGGTCGAGCCGATCCCGCTCGAGGAGGTCGTGGAATGAGCGAGCGACTGATCGACACCCCCCGCGGCGAGGCCCGCCTCGTCACCCACGCGGCGGCCGAGCCGGTCGCCACGCTGCTGCTCAGCCACGGCGCCGGAGGCGGGATCGACGCGCGCGACCTGGCCGCGCTGGCGGCGGCGCTGCCCGCGCAGGGCTTCACGGTCGTGCTCCTCGAGCAGCCCTGGCGGGTGGCCGGCCGGAAGGTCGCGACCCCACCGCCGACCCTGGACGAGGCGCTGCTGGCCGCCGTGGCGGCCGTGGACGCCGCGGGACCGCTGGTGCTGGGCGGTCGCTCGGCCGGGGCCCGGTCGGCGGCGCGCTGCGCCGTACCGGCGGGGGCGGCCGGCTGCCTGGCGCTGTCGTTCCCGCTGCACCCGCCCGGGAAGCCCGAGAGGAGCCGGTTGCCCGAGCTGGCGGGGGCCGGCGTACCGACCCTGGTCGTGCAGGGCGAGAACGACGCCATGGGCCGCCCGGAGGAGTTCCCGGCCGAGACCGAGATCGCCGTGGTTCCCGGTGGCGACCACGGACTGAAGGTGCCCGCCCGCGGAGCGGTCTCGCAGGCCGATGCGATGGCGATCGTCGTCGAGTCAACCCTCGAGTGGATCGTGCGCGAGGTGACCGGGAATGGGGCGCCGGGCTGACGTGTTCCACCATCGTGATGGCACTCCTGGAAGCACCCGCCCCCGGCGTAGGCTGGGAGACGATGACTGACTTCACCGACGCCACGCTCGACGACCTCGAGCCTGTCGACGTCGCCACCGAGACCGAGGCCGACCGGGCCGCGCGCTTCGAGCGCGACGCCCTGCCGTTCCTGGACCAGCTCTACTCCGCTGCGATGCGGATGACCCGCAACCCGGCCGATGCCGAGGACCTGGTCCAGGAGACCTTCGCCAAGGCGTACTCGTCGTTCCACCAGTTCCGGCCCGGCACCAACCTGAAGGCCTGGCTCTACCGGATCCTGACGAACACCTTCATCAACACCTACCGCAAGAAGCAGCGGCAGCCGCAGCAGTCCATGGCCGAGGACGTCGAGGACTGGCAGCTGGCCCGCGCGGAGTCGCACCAGTCGACCGGGCTGAAGTCGGCCGAGACCGAGGCCCTCGAGCACCTGCCCGACTCGCAGGTCAAGGACGCGCTCCAGCGACTCCCCGAGGAGTTCCGGCTCGCGGTCTACCTCGCCGACGTCGAGGGGTTCGCCTACAAGGAGATCGCCGAGATCATGGAGACGCCGATCGGGACCGTGATGTCCCGCCTGCACCGCGGTCGCCGCCAGCTCCGCGACATGCTGCAGGACTACGTCCGCGCCAACGACCTGCTGACCGTCGGTCGCGGCCAGGAGAGGGGCGACTCGTGAGCACCCAGGACCAGGACCACGCCGGGCACAGCCACGGCGACGTGTCCGAGCGCGAGTGTGCCGACTATCTCGAGCAGATCGTCTACTTCATCGACAACGAGCTCGCCGAGGCCGACTGCGACGCCGTCCGCGTCCACCTCGACACGTGCAACCCCTGCCTGGAGAAGTACGACCTCCAGCGCACGGTGAAGTCGGTCGTCGCCCGGTCCTGCTCCGAGGCCGCTCCGGAGGAGCTGCGCCAGCGGGTGATGTTCCGGATCCGCGAGGTCCAGGTCCGCATCAGCGACAGCTGAGTCGCGCTCGCGGCCGGAGAGTTTCATCGGCTGGCCGATGAACCTGGAGCCGGGACGATGAAGCTTCGTCGTCCCGGCGTGAGTTTCATCGGCTAGCCGATAAAACTCTCCCGCGCCCCCGACGGCCGCCACCAGGCGGATCCACGAAGCAACGAACCCCCGGCCCAGCGGGCTCGGGGGTTCGGATGCGTGGTGCCTGCGCTCAGGCGTTGGGGCGCTTCCCGTGGTTCGCGCCCTTCTTCTTGCGAGCGCGGCGCTTGCGGCCGGTCTTGCCCATGGTGATCTCCTCGAATCGGTGTCGACCCAGACAGAGGGCCATCAGACAGTCTCTCAAATGTGCCCGCCGAGGCGAAATCAGAGTCGGGACAGGAACCGTTCGGCGTCGACGACGACCCGGGTCACCTCGCCGGAGGCGATCACCCTCGCCGACCCGACGTGGCGTGCGGCGACGGTGAAGCGGTGCAGGCGCCCGTCGACGTACGACGACGTCGCGGTGACCTCGACCTCCCGGCCGACGACCGAGGGCGACAGGTGCTCCAGTGACACCCGGGTGCCGACGGAGGTGGCGCCGGCGGGCAGAGCGGGCTCGATCGCCGCGCAGGTGGCGGCTTCGCACCAGGCGAGCAGGCGGGGGGTGCCGAGCACCGGGAGGGTGCCGGAGCCGACGGCGAGAGCGGTGTCCGCGTCGGTCACCGTGAAGGTGAGCGACGCCTCGAGGGTCACAGCTCCCGCCGGAAGGCGATCAGGTCGATCTCAGGCAGCGGGTGCCAGTCGCGCTCGGGCAGTCGGGAGAAGCCGAGGCGCTCGTAGAGCCGGTGGGCGGTCGTCATCTCGCGCAGGCTGGACATCGCGACCGCGGCCGCGCCGTCGGCGCGGAACCGGTCGAGGACCTGCTCGACCAGCGCCCGGCCGACGCCACGGCCCTGGGCGGCGGGGGAGACGGCCAGCATCCGGAACTCGCCCTCGTCGTCGCGGGCGATCTCGCGCCACGGGGAGCCGGGTGGGCAGAGGGTGACGCAGCCCAGCAGCTCCTCACCCGCCACGGCCACCCAGAGCTCGGCCTCGGCGTCCCGGGAGGCCGCGTCGGCGAGCCGGGCGGCGTAGTCGTCGTCGGGGCCGGACAGGAACGGCTCGTAGGCGGCCAGGGTGACCGCGCCCGCGGCCGCGTGGTCGGCAGCGCGGGCCCGCCGGACGATCACGCCCGCGGCGCCAGGTAGTGGGGGTTGGTCGCGCGGAGCGCGTCGACCACGACCAGCAGCAGGTCGGCCCGCACGGCCGGCGGCCGCGGGCCGAGCGCGAGCTGGAGGTAGAGGGCCCGGAGGAACGCCTCGGCGTTGCCGCCGACGAGGTGCGGGTCGCGGTCGTCGTACGACGAGCGCACGCCGGCCACCGCCGCCAGGCGGGCCACCCAGGGCTCCAGGACCTGGAGCGGTACGACGTCGCGCCGGAGCACCTGCAGGACGGTGTGGGCCAGCCGGTCGGTCTCGCCGTTGGAGAACAGCCGGTCGACCCGCTCGACCAGGCGGTCGGCGACGACGTCGAGGATGACGGTCAGCTCGGGCTGCTGGACGTGCGGGGAACCGGCGAGCGTGCCGAGCGCGTCGGCGCCATGGGCCACGGCGTGCGCCCAGCCCTTGCCGGGGACGTAGCCGCGCAGGTCGCGCTCGCGCAGCAGCCAGGTCGCGAGCCGGTCGCCCCACTCCAGGATCTTGCCGCCGGGGACGAGGGGGCGCTGGTTGTCGCGGGCGATGCACTCGCCGAGCACCAGGGCGGAGAAGCTGCGCCGGAAGATCCCGTCGTCGTCGACGGTGCCCAGCCCGACCGACAGGCCGGTGGCCATGCCGTCGCCGAGACCGGTCAGCAGGTCGTCGTACACGCCCCGCTCGACCCAGGTCGCCAGCGTCGGGTAGGCGGTCCCGTCGCGGAGCTCGGGGTCCGGGTCGCCGAGCATCCGGGTGAGCTCGGCGGTGAGGTCGTCGAGGGGTCGGTCGTCGGGCACCGCCAGCCCGGCGGCGTGCACCTGCTTCCAGTAGGACCCCGACATGAGGGTCATCCTGCCAAAGAACCGGCCGGTCTGGACCAGGGGCCCGGCAGGCGGCGGAACGCTCCGCCCAGGAGCGGCCCGGACCCGCCCGGGCGGCCGCCACTAGCCTGGTGACGTGCCCACCTTCAGCGAGCTGGTCCGCAGCCACACGGACCTCGACGAGGCCGACGTCGCTTGGCTCCAGCTGCTGCAGGCGGACTGGCAGATCATCGCCGACCTGTCCTTCGCCGACCTGGTGCTGTGGCTGCCCGACCGCGAGGGGAGCGGCTTCTGGGCGGCCGGCCAGATGCGGCCGACGACCGGCCCCACGGCGTACGTCGACGACGTGGTCGGCACCTTCGTCCCCGCCGGGCGCCGGCCGATGCTGGACGCCGCCTACCGCGAGGGCCGGCTGGTCCGCGAGGGCGACCCGGAGTGGCGCGACGACGTCCCGGTCCGCGTCGAGACGATCCCCGTACGACGGGCCGGCCGGGTGATCGGCGTCGTCGGCCGCAACACCAACCTGCTCGGCGTGCGCACGCCGAGCCGCCTGGAGCTGTCCTACCTGCAGACGGCCGCCGACCTGACCCAGATGATCGCGAACGGGCACTTCCCGGCCCCGGGCCAGCGCAGCGACCACGCGGACTCACCGCGGGTCGGGGACGGGTTCCTTCGCGTGGACGGCGCCGGCCGGGTGGTCTACGCGAGCCCGAACGCGCTGTCGGTCTACCGGCGGCTGGGGCTCTCGGGCGACCTGACGGGCGTGGCCCTGGCCGACCTGACCCGCGACCTGGTCCCGCCGCGCAAGCGCCCGGACGAGGAGACGCTGAGCGCCGTGCTCGGCGGCCGGGCGCACCGCGACACCGAGATCGGCACCGACAACGTCTCGCTGATCGTCCGCAGCATCCCGCTGCGCCCCCAGGGCGACCACCTGGGCGCCCTGGTGCTGGTGCGCGACGTCACCGACCTGCGCCGGCGCGACCGCGAGCTGGTCACCAAGGATGCGACGATCCGCGAGATCCACCACCGGGTGAAGAACAACCTGCAGACCGTGGCCGCCCTGTTGCGGCTCCAGGCCCGCCGGATCGACTCGGAGTCCGCCAAGTCCGCCCTCGAGGAGGCCGTGCGACGGGTCGGGTCGATCGCCATCGTCCACGAGACGCTCAGCCAGGCGGTCGAGGAGACCGTCGCGTTCGACGAGATCGCCGACCGCCTGGGCGCGATGGTCACCGAGGTGAGCGCGATGGGCGGCCGGGTCCGGGTCCGTCGCGAGGGCTCGTTCGGGGTGCTGCCGTCCGAGGGGTCGACGGCACTCGCGATGGTGCTGACCGAGATCCTCCAGAACGCCGTCGAGCACGGCTACGACCCGGACGCCGACACGACCGGGCAGATCCTCGTGCGGGTCCAGCGGATCGTCGGCCGGCTGCACCTGACCGTCGACGACGACGGCCGGGGGCTCCCGGACGGGTTCACGCTGGACGGCTCGACGAACCTGGGGCTCTCGATCGTGCGGACGCTGGTCGAGTCCGAGCTCGGTGGTCAGCTGGAGCTGGGCCCGGTCCCCGGAGGGACCGGGACGCGCGCGATGGTCGACGTACCCGTGGAGTGACGTCTCGCGATAGCGGAACGGTCACGACCTCGCAGGCTCGGTCGTGCGGCTCGCTCGACCACCACCAGCGAGTCGCTGGCGCGTCCTCGCTAGGCGGTCCGGACGCGGGCGCGGGCGTTGCGGCGCTTGAGAGCGCGTCGCTCGTCCTCGCTCAGGCCGCCCCAGACACCGTGGTCCTGGCCAGCCTCGAGCGCCCACGCGAGGCACTGCTCGCGCACCTCGCAGCGTCGGCACACCTGCTTGGCCTCCTCGATCTGGAGGATGGCCGGACCGGTGTTGCCGATCGGGAAGAACAGTTCCGGGTCCTCGTCGAGGCACGCGGAACGGTGGCGCCAATCCATGGCTGGGGAATCCCTCATCTCTACTACGTACGTGCAGGCCAGGGGCAGCTCAGGCCTGCGGGCGCTTCGGTGGGCAACGCGGAAGTGAACGCGTTCACGAGCGCCGGTCCAGCCTGGCAAGGATTGGACCGTTAAACAAGACCCGCGGTGGTCTCGTTCATCACAGGTTGTCGGACGCTCACATGCCGCGCCCACCTGGTAGGCAACGCCCGGGGGTACCCCGAAGGTTCCCGCCGCAGCCGTGTCTACGCTGTCCGCCGTGACCGTCGACCGTCCCGCTGCGCCCCGCCCGCTCCTCGCCGCGGCCCTCCTGGCCGCCCTGGAGGCGCTCGCGCTGCTGGTGAGCGCGGTGCTGGAGCTGGTCAACGTCTCGGGCGTGCGGGTCACCATGGGGCTCACCACGGCGCTGTTCTTCCTGGTGTACGGCGCCGCGCTGGGTCTGTGTGCCTGGGGTCTGACCCGGCTCGCCCTGTGGTCGCGGGCCCCCGTCGTCCTGGCCCAGCTGATCCAGCTGGGGGTCGCCTGGAGCTTCCGCGGTGGGGAGACCACGGCGGTGTCGGTCGTGCTGGCCGTGGTCGCGGTCGCGGTCCTGGTCGGGATCTTCCACCCGGCGAGCACCGCCGCTCTCGTGGACGACCCCACCGGCTCGACCGGGCAGCCGGACTAGTCCGCCTGCTCCAGCGAGGTCCGCAGCTGCTCCAGGGTGCGGTTGAGCAGCCGGGAGACGTGCATCTGGGAGACGCCGATCTCCACGGCGATCTGCGACTGCGTCATGTTCTTGAAGAAGCGCAGCAGCAGGATCTTCTTCTCGCGGGCGTCCAGGCGGTCGAGCAGCGGCTTGATCGACTCGCGGATCTCGACGTGCTCGAGCCCCTCGTCGTCGATGCCGATCGCGTCGAGCATGGTGGCGTTGCCGTCGTCGGAGTCGTCGGTCGCGTCCAGCGAGAGCGTGGAGTAGGCGTTGCTGGACTCGATGCCCTCGACGATCTCCTCGACGGTGCAGCCGATCGCCTCGGCGAGCTCACGGGGCGTGGGGGAGCGGCCGAGCGACTGGGTCAGCTCGGCGCTGGCCGACCCGATCTGCATCCGCAGCTCCTGGAGGCGGCGCGGCACCCGGATCGCCCAGCCCTTGTCGCGGAAGTAGCGCTTGATCTCCCCGATGATCGTCGGCGTCGCGTACGTCGAGAACTCGACGCCGCGGTCGGAGTCGAAGCGGTCGATGGACTTGATCAGCCCGATGGTGCCGACCTGGACCAGGTCCTCGTAGGGCTCCCCGCGGTTGCGGAACCGGCGGGCGCAGTGCTCGACCAGGGGGAGGTGGAGGTGCACCAGGGAGTCGCGGGCACCGTCGCGGCGGGCCTGGGTCTCCTCCTCGTCGTGGAAGACCAGGAAGAACTCCGCGCTCCGGCGGCGCGTGATCTCGACCCCGGTGGGGGGCGGGTCCGGCGCCGTGGCCGGTTCCCGAGTGGAGCCGCCCATGTCAGACGTCTGCCGCGGGGACGTCCGACAGGATGCTCGACCGCATCGTCATGGTGACCGCGAACCGGCCGGGGGTCGACTCGACCGACGCCGCGCTGGCCAGGGTGTCGAGGACCTGCCAGGCGAAGCTGTCGTAGTCGGGAGAGGCGGCCGAGGACGCCTGCACGCCGACCGTGATCGTCAGCTGGGAGGGGGCGAGGTGGAACTCGGTGACCAGCGAGGTGCCGGGGTCGGCCTCGGGCAGCACCATCGCGCACGCCTCGCCGACGGCGATGCGCAGGTCCTCGATGTCGTCGATGGTGAAGTCGAGCCGCGCGGCGAGCCCGGCGGTCGTCGTACGCAGGACGGACACGTAGGCCCCGTCGGCGGGCAGGCGCAGCTCGACGTCGGCGCGAGCCGGTCGTGGGTCGGGATCGGTGACAGCCATCGTTCGTCCTTCGTCGCAGGTGCCTCGCGTGAACCCTAGGTCACCGGGGCCGCGGGAAGGGGGAACGGGGCCGAGGTCGGCTAGGTTCTCCCCATGTCACGCGCGCGGATGCTGAACGTGTCCGTGCGCGGGCCGGCGGACGCGCCGGTGGTGGTCCTGGTGCACGGGTTCGGCTGCGGACAGCACATGTGGCGCCATCTCGCTCCCGCGTTCGAGGTCGACCACCGGGTGGTGCTGCTGGACCTCCCGGGCTCCGGCGAGGCGGATCCGGCGTCGTACGACTCGGTGCGCCACGGGCGCCTCGAGGGCTACCGGGACGACCTCGCGGCCCTGCTGGACGAGCTCGCCCTCGGTCCCGTGACGCTGGTCGGCCACTCGGTGTCGGCGATGATCTCCGTCCTGGTCCAGGTGGCCCGGCCGGACCTCGTCGAGCGTCTGGTCCTGGTCACGCCCTCCGCGCGCTACCTCGACGACGGCGAGTACGTCGGCGGGTTCGCCGCGGACGACATCGACGACCTGCTCGGGCTGATGAGCCGCAACCACCTCGGCTGGCAGGACCCGCTGGCGACGCTCGTCGCCGGCGATCCGTCGTCGGACGCCCACGGCGAGCTGGAGGCGTCGTTCTGCCGCACCCGGCCGGACGTCGCGGCCGAGTTCGCCGCCGTGACCTTCCGGGGCGACAACCGCGCCGACCTCCCCCGGGTGACCGCCCCGACCCTCGTCGTCCAGGCGGCCCAGGACTCGGTCGCGCCGCTGACCGCGGGCGTCTTCGTTCGCGACAGCATCCCGGGCGCCGTGCTCGAGGTGATCGACACGCGGGGCCACTGCCCCCACCTGACCGCCCCGTCGGAGACCGCCGAGGTCGTCCGGCGCTTCCTGGTCCCCGCGACGCGGTGAGGTCGCGATGACGGAGACCGACGAGCTCCGCCGGCTGTTCGACGACGCGCCCTGCGGCTACGCGGTGCTGGCCGGGCCGGAGGGTCCGGTCCGCCACGCGAACGCGGAGCTGGCGCGCCTCGTGGGGCGCCCGGTGGGCGACCTGGTCGGGACCGCGACGCTGGCCTCGCTGCTGACGGTCGGCGGTCGCATCCTGCTGGAGACCCACCTGCTCCCGATGCTCGAGCACGACGGGGTCGTGCGCGAGGTCGCCCTCGACCTGCTGCGCCCCGACGGCAGCCGCGTCCCGGTCCTGCTCAACGCGTCCACGACGGCGGGCGACCCCGCCGTACGCGTCGTGCTCTTCGAGGCGCGCGACCGCCACCGCTACGAGCAGGACCTCCTGGTGGCGACCCGGGCCGCCGAGCAGGCGCGCAGTGCGGCGACGGCTCTGGCCCAGACGCTGCAGCAGACCCTGATCCCGCCGGCGCCGCCCGAGATCCCGCACCTCGCGATCGCCGCCGCCTACCGCCCCGCGGGCGACGGGACCATGATCGGCGGCGACTTCTACGACATCTTCCAGGTCGGTGCCGACGCGTGGTGCGTCGTGCTGGGCGACGTCAGCGGCAAGGGCGCGTCGGCGGCGGCCGTGACGTCCTTCGTCCGCTACACCACCCGCGCCCTGGCCCTCGACCACCCGGACCCGAGCGACCTGCTCCGGTGCCTGGACCGGGCCCTGCGAGCGCACGGCACCGACCACTACTGCACGGTCGTCGTGGCGTTCCTGGCCCGCCGCGGGGAGGCCTGGGAGGTCCGGCTCGCCCTGGCCGGCCACCCACCGGCCCTGCTCCGCGACGCCGTGACCGGCGTCGTCCACGAGCTCGGGGTCTTCGGGAGCCCGGTCGGGCTCCTCGAGACGACCGGCTTCACCACCGTCACGCACCTGCTGCGCGACGAGACGCTCACCCTCTACACCGACGGCGTCACGGAGGCGCGGGGCGACGAAGGGCTGTTCGGGGAGTCCCGTCTGGAGCGGCTCATCGCCGGCGGGCCGCACGACCCCCGGGCCATCACCGACGCCATCACCGAGGAGGTGCTGCGCTACCAGCGCGGCGTCGCCGCCGACGACATCGCGGTGGTCACCCTCGCGGCGCGACCGGGGGTCGGGGCAGACCCACGATGACCACGCAGGTGCTGGTGCTCGCCGACACCCACCTGCCGAAGCGCGCCCGCGCGCTCCCGGAGGAGGTGTGGCAGCGGGTCGAGGAGGCCGACCTCGTCCTGCACGCCGGGGACTGGGTCGACGTGGCCCTGCTCGACGAGCTCTCCGCCCGAGCGGCCCGGTTGGTCGGCGTGCACGGGAACAACGACCACGGCGTGCTGCGGGAGCGGCTGCCGGAGGTGGCCCGGGTGGACGTCGAGGGGCTGCGGGTCGGGGTGGTCCACGAGACCGGTCCGTCCCGAGGCCGGGAGGAGCGCTGCGACGGGCGGCACCCCGACCTCGACGTGCTGGTGTTCGGCCACAGCCACATCCCGTGGGACTCGACCACGCCGGGCGGGATGCGCCTGCTGAACCCCGGGTCGCCGACCGACCGGCGTCGGCAGCCGACCTGCACCTACCTCACCCTCGTCGTCGACGGCGGAGTGCTCTCCGAGGTCGTCCTGCACCACCTGCCGCCGCGCGCCTGACGGCGTTGCCCGAGGGGTACCGGAGCTCATGGGCCAACGTGGGGGAGCGACATGACCGTCGCCGAGGTACGACGCGACGACGTGGTCGGACCGCGCGAGCTCGACCCCGAGGGCATCCGCTCCGTCGACCGGGTGCTGTCCGGCCGGGTCGAGACGCATGCCGAAGTGCTGCTCCAGGTCAGCGACGACCTGGTCCCGCTGGTCGGGGCCCTGCGGACCGCCGCGTCGGGCGGCAAGCGCCTCCGCGCGGCGTTCTGCCTCTGGGGTGCCCGGGCGGCGAGCGGGGGCGTGGACGTCGTCGGCGGGACCGAGGCCGCGGCCGCGCTCGAGATGTTCCACCTGGGGGCGCTGGTCCACGACGACCTGATGGACCACAGCGACGACCGCCGCGGGCGGCCGACCGTGCACCGGCGCTTCGCCGACCGGCACCGGGACGAGCAGGGGCTCGGGGACCCGGACGAGCACGGGGCCGCGGTCGCCGTGCTGGCGGGCGACCTGTGCCTGACCTGGTCCGACGACCTGCTCGCGGACGCCGTGCACGTCGGGCGGCCGGGGACCGCCCCCGCCGTACGCGCGGTGTGGACGCGGATGCGCGACCAGGTTCTGGCCGGGCAGTACCTCGACGTGCTCGGCGACACCCGGCCCCGCATCAGCGCGGACCAGGTCGGCCGCGTCCTCCGTTTCAAGAGCGCGAGCTACACCGTGGAGCACCCGCTGCTGCTGGGGGCCGCGCTCGCCGGCGCGGAGCCCGGGCTGCTGGACCGGCTCGGCGCCTTCGGACTCCGCGTCGGCGAGGCCTTCCAGCTGCGCGACGACGTGCTCGGCGTCTTCGGGGACCCGGCGGTCACCGGCAAGCCGGCGGTCGACGACGTCCGCGAGGGCAAGCGCACGCTCCTGGTCGCGGTCGCGGAGGAACGCGGCGACGAGGCCCAGCGGGCGGTGCTGCGCCGCACCCTGGGCCACACCGAGGTCGACGAGTCCGGACTCGAGGCGGTCCGCGAGGTCATGACCGCGTCCGGAGCGCTCGCCCACGTGGAGGAGCGGATCGAGACGCTCGCCAGGGCGGCCCGCCGGGACCTGGCGGCGCTCGCGGTCGACGAGCGGTCGCGGTGGGCGCTGGGCGCGCTCACCGACGCCTGCGCGTGGCGAGCCGCGTGAGCGCGGGCAGCGGACCCGGCCCGGGCGTCGGCTGCACGCCGCGGCGGCCCCACCAGACCCACCAGATCATCGACTGCGTCACCAGCGAGAACCCGAACCAGAAGTCCTCGACCGGCGCGTGCCCGATCCGCCAGCCGAGGATCGCGGCGTCGTCGTACACGAAGACGCCGCGCGAGGTCAGCCACTCGTTGGTGAGCACCTGGAAGAACAGCACGATCGCGTACGACGCCCAGAAGGCCTTCCTCGTGAGCAGCCGGGTGCGCAGCACCCACAGGTCGAGGACCACGGTGACCGCGATGCCGACCAGGGAGGCCTCGGTGTGGGTCACGGCCGCTCCTCCTCGTCCCCGACGCGCCAGCCGCGGACGGACCGGACGGCCTCGAGCGTCATGACCGAGGCCAGCGGGACGACCACGAAGAACAGCCATTCCTCGACCGGCAGCCCGCCGGGCAGCACCCCGCCGAGGGTCTGCGTGGTGTCGAACTCCCAGTGCCCGGCCCGGACGGCGGCCAGGTCCCAGAGCAGGAACGGGACGCCGGTGCACAGCAGCACCAGCGCGAACCGGCGCAGCCGGGCGTACACGCGGACGCGCAGCAGCACCTCGAGGGGGAGGGTCGCGACCACGACGAAGACCAGCATGGCCGCGTACGTCAGCTGCCGCACGACGCCATCCTGTCCGGCGCGACCAAGGTGACCGGCCGGGTGGTGGCGGAGGTCCGCGGGCTGGTCCGCGGAACCGGGCGGGTGCTGTCGGGACGCGACCTGTCCGCGGCGGCGGCCACGGTCACCTACTTCGCCGGGATCGCCGTGGTGCCCTGGCTGCTGCTGGCCACCTGGTCGATGTCGTGGTGGTACGGCGCCGCCGGGGCCGAGGCCCGACTCCTCGAGCTGCGGGTGCTGGTGCCGCCGGACATGGGTGGGCGGCCGTCGTACGACCTGCTGGTGCACGCGGGGACCCACCTGGGACCCGTCGGGGCACTGGTCGTGCTGCTGCCCGCGTCCTTCTACGGCGAGGGGCTGCGCCGGGCCGGCCTGGCGATCAGCCCGGCGCCGGACCGGTTCACCGGGTGGCGCGCGCGGGTGTGGGTGATGCTGCCGGTGCTGGTGCTGCCCGTCCTCGCGTGGATCCTCTTCGCCGTCGGCGACCGGCTCGCCCCGCTGGCGCCGGAGGGCGGAGGGGGCGGCACGGGCGACCTGCTGGTGCGCATCGTCGTCGGCTTCGTCGCCGTCTGGCTGCTGCTCGCGGTGCCGACCGCGTGGGCTTTCCGGTTCGTGCTCCCCGGCGCGATGCGCTGGTGGGTGGCGGTCGTGGGCGCGCTGGCGACGACGTCCTGCCTGGCCGGGTTCCTGCACGGCTTCCAGCTGTTCCTGTCGCTGCCGGTCGACGTGGGGATCCCGTTCGGCGGGCTGGGCGTGGTCGGCGGCGTCGTGGCCGTCGGGCTCTGGCTCTACGTGCTGCACGTCCAGGTGCTGGTCGGCTGGGCCGTCGCCCGGGCCCTCGAGGAGCGGGTCGGGTGATCGTCGAGCTGCACGTCTGGGGGGTGGACCGGGTGGTGCCGGCGCTGCTGCGGACCGCGACCGGCCGGCTCCGGCTGCGCGGGACCCCGGGCCTACGGTTCGCGAAGCTGCTCGGCACCGGGTCCGCTCGGACCTTCACCCCCGGTGACGCGGATCCGCACCACTGGGCGGCGCTGACGGTCTGGGAGGACGCGTCGTACGCCGACCGCTTCGCCCGCGGCCCGTTCGTGTCCGGGTGGGACGCGGCAGCGCACGAGCGGCTCCGGGTGCGGACCAGCCCCCTCGCCGCGCGCGGGCGCTGGTCCCGGCAGGAGCCGTTCGGTGCCCCGGCACCGGAGCCCTGGGACGGTCCGGTGGCGGCGCTGACCCGGGCGCGGCTGCGCCCGACGCGGGCGCTCTCCTTCTGGCGGGCGGTCCCGCCGGTGGTGGCCGACCTGCACGGCTCGCCCGGCCTGCGGCTCGCCGTCGGGGTCGGGGAGGCGCCGGTCGGCGTCCAGGGGACCTTCTCGCTCTGGACCGACGCGGCGGCGCTGGTCGGCTTCGCCTACCGCAGCCCGGCGCACCTCGCCGCGGTCGAGCGGACGGCCCCCGAGCGCTGGTACGCCGAGGAGCTCTTCGCCCGGCTGGCCGTGCACGAGGTCGAGGGGACCTACGAGGGGCGCACCCCGTGACCGCGATCGCGGAGCCGAGGCCCGTCGTGGAGGCCCGCTCCCCCCTCGGGGTCGCGGCCTGGGCCTGCGCGCTGGCGGCCGTGCTGGTCCAGATGGCCTTCCCGTTCACCGACGGCGGCACCCTGGCGCTGACCGCCGCGAGCGTCCTGCTGCTGGCCGGGGCCGCGCTGCTGCACGCCGGCGCGGTCGGCGGTCCGACGGCGGTGGGGGCGCTGCTGCTCGTCGCCGGGGGCGGCGGCCTGGTCGCCGAGGCCGTCGGCGTCCGCACCGGGGTGCCGTTCGGCGACTACGCGTACGCCGGCACGCTCGGTCCCCAGGTGCTCGGCGTCCCGGCGCTGGTGCCGCTGGCCTGGGTGATGATGGCCTGGCCGGCCCTGGTCGTCGCCCGGCTGCTGGTCGGCCCGCGCGGCCGCCTCGCGGTGACCGCCGTCGGGGCCTGGGCGCTGACCGCGTGGGACGTCTTCCTCGACCCGCAGATGGTCGATCTCGGGCACTGGAGCTGGGAGCACCCGACGCCGGCCCTGCCGGGGGTCGCGGGCATCCCGCTGACCAACTTCGCCGGCTGGCTGCTGGTCTCCGCGCTCGTCGTCGGGCTGCTGCACCTCGTCGTACCTCCGACGGGCGGACGGCGCGGGGTGCCGCTCACCGTCTACCTGTGGACCTTCGGCTCGTCGGTGCTCGCCCACGCCGCCTTCTTCGGGCGTCCGCCGGTCGCGCTGGTCGGCGGGGTGCTGATGGGCGTCGTGGCGGTGCCGCTGGTGGTCCGGGTGTGGCGTCGGTGAGCGGGCGCCTCGTCCGGGTCGGCTCCGCCCTGGCCCTCGCCTCGCTGGGCCTGACCGTCGACAACCTGCGCCGGCTGCGGAGCCCGGACCCCGCGGCCGCGCCCGCGGCCGAGAGCCTCGCGGTGCTGCTGCCGGTGCGCGACGAGGAGGACGACGTCGGCCCGTGCGTCGCGGCGCTGCTGCGGGCCGCCGACCGCTGGCCGGGCCCGGTGCGCGTCCTGGTCCTGGACGACGAGTCGTCCGACGGCACGGCGGCGCGGCTCGCCGACGTCGCGGACGCCCGTCTCGAGGTGCTCCGCGGTACGCCGCCCCCGCCCGGCTGGCTCGGGAAGCCGTGGGCCTGTCAGCAGCTGGCCGACACCGCCCCGGAGGCGGACCTGCTCGTCCTCGTGGACGCCGACGTGCGGCTGGCGCCGTACGCGCTCACGGCGACGGCGGCGCTGCTGCGCGACGCCGGTCTCGACCTGGTGTGTCCCTACCCGCGGCAGGAGGCGACCGGTGCCCTGGAGCGGCTGGTCCAGCCGCTCCTGCAGTGGTCCTGGATGAGCACGCTGCCGCTCGGCCTCGCCGAGCGGTCGCCCCGGCCGTCGCTGTCCGCGGCGAACGGGCAGCTGCTGGCCGTGGACGCGGCCGCCTACCGGCGGGCCGGGGGGCACGCGGCCGTCCGCGACGAGGTGCTCGAGGACCTGGCGCTGCTGCGGGCGCTGAAGGCGGTCGGCGGTCGTGGCGTGGTGGCGGAGGGCAGCGGCGTCGCGTCGTGCCGGATGTACGACGGCGCCGCCGAGCTCCGAGCCGGCTACGGCAAGTCGCTGTGGGCGGCCTTCGGGTCGCCGGTGGGCGCGGCCGGGGCGCTCGGGCTGCTGGCGCTCACCCACGTGGTCCCGGCAGCGGCCGCCCTCCGCGGGTCGAGGACCGGCCTGGTCGGGTACGGCGCCGGCGTCCTCTCCCGGATCCTCGTGGCCCGCCGTACCGGGGGACGGGCCTGGCCGGACCCGCTCGCGCACCCGGTGTCGGTGCTGGCCCTCGCCGCTCTCACCGCCGACTCGGTCCGGGGGCGCCGTCGCGGACGGCTGCACTGGAAGGGCCGCCCGGTGGAGGTCCGGTGAGCGCCGTCGTGGTCGTCGGGGCGGGCGTGGGCGGGCTGGCCGCGGCCGTGCGGCTGCAGGCGGCCGGGCACCGGGTCACGGTCGTCGAGCGGTCGGCGGAGGTCGGCGGCAAGCTCGGCACCTGGGAGCGCGACGGCTTCGTCTTCGACACCGGACCGTCCCTGGTGACGATGCCGCACGTGCTGGCCGAGCTCTTCGCCGACACCGGCGCCCCGGTCGAGTCCGTGCTGCCGCTGGAGCGGCTGGCGACGGCCTGCCGCTACACGTTCCCGGACGGGACGGTGCTGGACCTGCCCGGCGAGCTGGGGGAGATCCCGGGTGCGCTCGACGCCGCCCTGGGCCCCGGGGCCGGGGCCGAGTGGTCCGCCTTCCTCGGCCGGGCCGAGCGGATCTGGGACGCCACCCACGGTCCGTTCCTGGAGTCGCCGATCACCGTGCGTGACATGGTCCGGCTCTCGCGGCGGCTGCCGAACGTCGCGACCGTGGCCCCCTGGCGCAGCCTGCGCGGGCTGGGGGCGTCGTACCTCTCGGACCCGCGGCTGCGGATGCTGCTGGACCGCTACGCGACGTACACGGGCTCGGACCCGCGGCGGGCGCCGGCCGCCCTGGCGACCGTGCCGTGGGCCGAGCAGGCGTGGGGGTCCTGGTACGTGCCCGGCGGGCTCGGCCGGATCGCCGACGCGCTGGTGGACCGGCTGGTCGTGCTCGGCGGCGAGGTGCGGACCGGGTCGGAGGTCGCCGAGGTCGTGGTCCGCTCCGGTCGCGCGCGTGGGGTCCGGCTGGTCGACGGGACCGTCCTCGGGGCGGACGTCGTGGTGGCCAACGCCGACGCCACCCAGGTCTACGACCGGTTGGTCCGCGGCCCCGGCGTACGACGGGCGCGGGCGCGGATCCGCCGCGCCACGCCGTCCCTCTCCGGCTTCGTGCTGCTGCTCGGCCTCGAGGACTCGCCGGCGGACCAGCCGCACCACCAGGTGCTCTTCGCCGAGGACTACGACGCCGAGTTCGACGCGGTCTTCGGCCGGCGCGGACGGTCGCGTCCGGTGGACCGGCCCACCGTCTACGTCTCGGCCCCCCAGGACCCGACGGTGGTGCCGCGTCCCGGGACCGGGGCGTGGTTCGTCCTCGTCAACGCCCCGCGGCACGACCCGGCCGGTGGCGTCGACTGGGACGTCCCCGGCCTCGCCGCGTCGTACGGCGACCGCGTGCTGGCCGTCCTCGCCGACCGCGGCCTCGACGTACGTGACCGGGTGCTGCTGCGCGAGACGCTCACCCCGGCCGACCTGGAGCGCCGTACCCTCGCGCCCGGCGGCTCGATCTACGGCACGTCGTCGAACGGGGCCCGGTCGGCGTTCCTCCGCCCGGCCAACCGCTCGCCGGTGCCGGGACTGTTCCTCGTCGGTGGGTCCGCCCATCCCGGGGGAGGGCTGCCGCTGGTGGTGCTGTCGGCGCGGATCGTCGCGGGGCTGGTGGGGCCGCCCGGGCGGGGCTGGGGGGCCGGTTGAGAGTTTCATCGGCTGGCCGACGAACCTCACGCCCGGACGACAAAGCTTCATCGTCCCGGCGTGAGTTTCATCGGCTAGCCGATAAAACTCACCGACGCCCGCCCGCGGCTCAGCGCAGCCCGCGCCGGACGGCGAGGGTGACGTGGGCCAGACCGACCAGAGCGAGGAGGAGGCCGATGGCGGCGGCGCAGGTGGCCAGCACGGGGCCGTCCACCGGGGAGAGCAGCGTGACGCCGACCTCGCGGGCCGCCCACTCGGCGGCGCAGAGGGCGGTGGCGAACGCGGGGACGATGACGCGCGAGGGCCGCTCCCACACGGTGATCGCGCCGGCACCGGCGAGGCCGGCGACCTGGCCCGAGCTGCGGACCGACTCCAGCAGCAGGGTCGTCACGGCGAGCCCGGCGCCGAGCCAGCCCGGGGCGCCCAGCACGACGAGGGCGACGACGAGGAGCAGGTCCGAGCAGCGGTCGGCGAGCGGGTCGAGCACCCGCCCCCACGCCGAGTCGGTGCCGGTCTGGGCGGCCAGGGCGCCGTCGACGCCGTCGAGCACGGCGGCGACGACCAGCACGACCGTGGCGGCGAGCGGCCAGGCGCCGCCGAGGCCGGCCAGCAGCGGGACCAGCGCCGAGAGCAGGACACCGGCGAGGGTGACCGTGTCGGGTCGGACCCGCCGTCGTGCGAGCGGGCGGGCGCAGGCGTGGGTCAGCCGGACCCAGCCCGCCACCCACGCCGAGTCGCGCGGGTCGAGGCCGCCGTGCAGGCGCGACCAGTGCGCGTACGCCGCCTCGGCGCCTGCGCTCACGCGGGCAGCCCGGCGGTGGTGAGCATCGGCGGCTCGGGGGTCGGCCCGACCGACCGGTCGCCGCGGAACCGCTTCAGCACCAGCTCCGCGCTGATCAGGCACATCGGCAGGCCGATGCCGGGCACCGTGCTGGATCCGGCGTAGTAGAGCCCCTCGACCCGGCGCGAGGCGTTGCCCGCTCGGAAGAACGCGCTCTGCCGCAGCACGTGGGCCGGTCCGAGGGCGCTGCCCGACCAGGAGTTGACGTCGGCGACGAAGTCGGCCGGGCCCACGGTGCGCCGTACGACGATGCGCTCGGCGAGGTCGGGCGCCCCGGCCCGCTCGGCGATCACCGCGATGGCCCGGTCGACGGCCTCCTCGACGGCCGGGTCCCCGGCGCCGTCGATCCCTCCCGCACCGAGCCCCGGATCGGCCGGGACGGGCACCAGGACGAAGAGGTTCTCGTGGCCGGCCGGGGCCACGGAGGGGTCGGTGGCGGAGGGGCGGCAGACGTAGAAGGACGCCGGGTCCGGAACCCGGGTCGGTGCGTCGAAGACGGCGTCGAAGTTGGCCGTCCAGTCCTCGGTGAAGAACAGCGAGTGGTGGGCCAGGGTGGGCAGGGCGCCGCGCACGCCGAGGTAGGCCAGCATCGCCCCGGGCCCGGCGACCGCCCGGTCCCACCAGCGCTGCGGGAAGGTCTGCAGGGCTCGCGGCAGCAGGGTGGTCTCGACGTGGTGGAGGTCGGCGGCGCCGACGACGGCGTCGGCGTAGAGGACCTGCTCGCCCTGCTCGTCGCGGAACCGCACGCCGGTGACGGCGGCCCGGGCACGCCCGGGGCGGAGTGCACCCGTGCGGGCGGTCTCGATCGCCGTGGCGGTGGCGCCGGTGCGGATGGTGACGCCGTGGTCGACGGCGAGCGAGGCGAGCGCGTCGACCAGCCGCGTGAACCCGCCGTCGGGGTAGCGGACCCCGTCGGCGAGGTCGAGGGCGCTCATCAGGTGGTACATCGCCGGGGCCCGGTCCGGGGCCGAGCCGAGGAAGACCGCGGGGTAGCCCAGCACCTGCTGGAGCCGCCGGTCGGAGAACCGGGCGGCCACGTGGGTCTCGAGCGAGCGGGTCAGCAGCCCGGCGAGGCGCGGCGCGTTCGCGACCGTACGACGACCGGCGAGCGCGGCCGCGGAGTCGAAGCTGGTGTAGAGGAACCGGTCCACGGCCAGGTCGTAGACCTCGCGCGCCGAGCGCAGGTAGTCGTCGAGCCGCGCGCCGGCGCCGGGCTCGACGGACTCGAAGAGGGCCCGGTTGGCGGCGACGTCCTGCGCGACGTCCAGCGGGTCGGCGTGCCCCTCGAAGAAGACGCGGTAGCCGGGGTCGAGGGTGCGCAGGTCCAGCTGCTCCGCGGTGCTGGTCCCGAGCAGCCGGAAGAAGTGGTCGAACACCTCGGGCATCAGCCACCAGGACGGCCCGGTGTCGAAGCGGAAGCCGTCGCGCTCCCACGATCCCGCCCGGCCGCCGGGCCGGTCGTTCTTCTCCAGGAGCTCGACGTCGTGCCCGTCGCGGGCCAGCAGCGCGGCGGTCGCGAGACCCGCGACCCCGCCGCCCACGACGACGACCCGACGACGCTCGGGGGCGCTCACGCGGCGGGCCGGCCGGATCGGAGCAGCACCCCGGCGACCAGCCGGGCCTTGCGCGGGTCGGGCACCCGGACCCGCTCGCGGCACAGCCGTTCCGCCGGGGTACGACGCAGCCGCGCCGACAGGTCGGCGAACAGGTCGTGGGCCGCGCAGACGGCGTACCGGCTGCTCCGCGGCAGGAAGGGGACGACGCGGGCGGCCGCCCGGAGGTCGTCGTCGATCTCGTCGAGCCAGCGGTCACGGGCTCGGTCGTCGAAGCCGGCCGGGTCGAGCCCGGGCAGGTAGCGGCGGCCGAGCCGGTCGGCGTCGTCGCCCAGATCGCGCACGAAGTTCACCTTCTGGAAGGCGGCGCCGAGCCGGGCGGCGCCGGCCGCCAGCTCGTCGTACCGGGCCGCGGCGTGGGGCTCGTCGGCCATGAACGCCCGCAGGCACATCAGCCCGACCACCTCGGCCGAGCCGTGGACGTAGCGGTCCAGGCTGGCCCGGTCGTGGACCGCGCGGTCGAGATCGGTGCGCATGGAGGCGAAGAACGGCGTCACCAGCTCCGCCTCGATCCCGCAGCTCCGGGCGGTACGGGCGAAGGCGTGCACGACCAGGTTGTGGCTCGATCCGGTGCGCATCGCGCCCAGCGTCTCGGCCTCGAGCGAGTCCAGGTCGGCCCTCCGCCGGTCGTCGTCCTGCCCGGGCCGGGGCGTGTCGACGATCTCGTCGGCGACCCGGACCAGCGCGTAGACGTTGCGGACCCGGGTGCGCACGGGCTCACCGAGCAGCCGGGCAGCCAGGCCGAACGACGTCGAGTAGGCGCCGATCACCAGCGCGGCACTGGCCTCGGCCACGTCGTCGTACGTGTCGTGGGCCGAGGCGGGGCGGAGCACGGGGGTCAGGAACATCGGGTCCTCTCGGTGTCTTGCCCTGCAGTACCCGGAACGGGTCCCGGCGGCCCGACGGGTCGGGCGAGCGAATTGACCGCTCTGTCGAACACCCAGGGCAGCGCCCGGGCGGCCGGCACGATCGCGCGGCGCGCGGCCCGCGATCGGGTGCCGGTGAGCAGGGCCGCGGTGAGCCAGCGGTAGCGGCGGGTGAGCCGCACCCAGTCGCGCTCGTAGCGCTCCGGGTCGTCGACGACCAGGGCGCCCACGGCGGCCCGGGCCTGGGCGAAGGCCAGGGCCAGGCCCTCGCCGGTCAGCGCGTCGACGTAGCCGCCGGCGTCGCCGACGAGCAGCACCCGCCCCGCGACCCGGCGGCTGGCCTCCTGGCGCAGCGGACCGGCGCCCCGTACGACGCTGGCCGGCTCGGCGCCGGCCAGCCGGTCACGCAGCCCGGGCAGCGCGTCCAGGCGGGCGTCGTACGACGCCTTGGCCGAGGACAGCACGGCCACGCCGACGAGGTCGGGGGCCACCGGGGTCACGTAGGCCTCCACGGTGGGGGCCCAGTGCACCTCGACGTACGGCGACCACGGCGCGAGCGCGAAGTGCTGGCGCAGGCCGAACCGCGGGTGCCGGGTCGTCGGACGGTCGAGCCCGAGCGCCCGGCGGACGGGGGAGTGCAGGCCGTCGGCCGCGACCAGGTAGCGGGCCCGGACGTGGTCGGTCCGGACCTCCTCGTCGTCCTGCCGGACCGCGCCGACCGTCCGCTGCTCCACCCGGGCGCCCGCGTCGAGCACCGCGCGGGTGAGCGCGTCGTGCAGGACGGTACGGCGGATGCCGCGCCCGGACCCGTGCCGGAAGTCGGCGCTGGCCGCGCGCGGACCGGAGACGTAGCGGATGCCGCGGAAGTCGTGGCCGGCCGGGTCGACGCCCAGCTCGAGCAGCCCGGCGAGCGCGCCCGGCATGAGCCCCTCGCCGCAGGCCTTGTCCACGGCTCCGGGCCGCGGCTCCCACACCTCGACGTCCAGGCCCGCCCGCGCGGCGTGCAGCGCGGTGACCAGCCCGGCGGGTCCACCACCGGCGACGAGCAGGTCGACCCGTCGGACGCTCACGCGGCCACCGCCGCGCTCAGGGCGCGCTCCTCGGCCCGGATCCGGACGGTCAGGAGCGCGGCGTTGGCGACGCTGAAGACGACGGCGGTGATCCAGGCGCCGTGCACCAGGGGCAGGGCCGCACCCTCGATGACCACCACCAGGTAGTTGGGGTGGGGGAGGAAGCGGTAGGGGCCGGACCGCACCAGCGGGAGGCCGGGCACGACGATGACGCGGGTGTTCCACTGCCGGCCGAGGGACGCGATGCACCACCACCGGACGACCTGGCTGGCGAGGACCAGGGCCAGCATCGTCCAGCCCAGCGCCGGGACGAACGGCCGGTCCGCGACCAGCACCTCGACGACGCAGCCGACCAGCAGGCCGACGTGCAGCACCACCATGACCGGGAAGTGGCCGCGTCCCGACTCGACGCCGCCGCGCTCGAAGGCCCAGGCGGCGTTGCGCTGGGAGACGGCCACCTCGGCCAGCCGCTCGAGACCGACCAGCACGACGAGGACGACGTAGAGCGCCTCGCTGCTCACGCGGGCACCCGCAGCAGCACCAGCTCGGAGCAGAAGCCGGGGCCCATGGCCAGCATCAGGCCGAGCGATCCCGGTCGTGGCGGCCGGTCGCGGAGGGTGTCCTCCAGGACGTGCAGGACCGAGGCCGAGGACAGGTTGCCGATGCGTCGCAGCGACTCCCAGGTGACCCCGAGCGCCTCCCGGTCGACGCCCAGCGTGTCCTGGAGCGCCTCCAGCACCTTGGGCCCGCCGGGGTGGGCGACGTAGAACTCGACGTCGTCGCGGGTCAGGCCCTGGTCGGCGAGGAACGCGTCGACGTCGGCGCCGACGTAGCGCCGTACGACGTCGGGGACGGCGCTGTCGAGGACGATCTTCAGCCCGCCGGAGCCGACGTCCCAGCCCATCGTGCGCTCGGAGTCGGGGTAGAGCCGGCTGCGGGTCGCGACCACCTCGGGCTGCGGCCATGCGGTCGGGGGCAGCTGCGTGGCCCGGGCCGACCCGGCGGCCACCACCGCGGCGGCGCCGTCGCCGAAGAGACCGCTGGCGACCAGGTTGGCCACGGACGGGTCGTCGCGCTGGAGGGTGAGCGAGCAGAGCTCGACGCTCATCAGGACCGCGATCGCGTCCGGGTGACCGACCAGGTAGTCGTGCAGCCGGGCGACGCCGGCGGCTCCGGCCACGCACCCGAGCCCGACGATCGGCACTCGTACGACGTCCTCGCGCAGCCCGATCAGTGCCGCGACGCGGGCGTCGAGGGAGGGCACGGCCAGGCCGGTGACCGTCGCGGAGATGATCAGGTCGACGTCGGACGGGACCAGGTCGACCGCCTTCAGCGCGTCCACCACGGCGCGGGCGCCGAGCTCGACACCGGCGGAGATGAAGGCGTCGTTCGCCGCCCCGAAGTCCGGCAGCGCGCCGTACTGCTCCAGGGGGAGCGCGGTGTGCCGGGTGTCGACGCCGGCATGCGCGTGGAAGCGCTCCACGACGGCGCGGCTCACCTGGCCGCGCAGCATCGTGTCGACGAAGGACGCGGTGATCTCGGACTGGGAGTACCGGTGCTCGGGCAGGGTGCCGCGGACGCTCAGGATGCGCATGGTCGGCTCTTCTCGGTGAGGGGTCGGGGGGAGGTCATGCGCCGCTCGAGACGAGCAGGACGACGTCGAGCAGGGCCACGGCCATGGCCGCGCGGAACGGCCAGCGGCCGGAGCCGCGGAGGGCGACGAGGCTCAGCAGGGCGACGGCGACGAGCACGGCGAACGCCCAGGCGGGCGGGTCGCCGGGACCGAGCGCGGCCAGGACGGACGCGGCGGCGAGGAGCACGGCCGCGGCGACCCGAGCCCGGGCCGCCCCGAGCCGGTGAGGCAGCCCGCGGACGCCGGTCCGCTCGTCGTCGGCGAGGTCGGGAAGGGCGTTGACCAGGTGGGCACCGACGCCCAGGGCCGCCCCGGCGGCGACGGCCCACCACGCGGGCCACCGGGTCGCGGGCTCCGCGGCCGTCGCGACGGCGGGCAGCAGGCCGAAGGCGCCGGCGTACGGGAGCCAGGACCAGGGACCGGTCTTCAGCCGGAGGTTGTAGGCGTGCGCAAGCACGAGGCAGGTGAGGTGCGCCAGGGCGGCCCGCCAGCCGAGGGCGAGGGAGAGGACGAGGCAGGCGACGGCGGCGATCCCGGTCGTCACGGCCACCAGCCGCGCCGGGACGAGTCCCTGAGCGATCGGCTTGTCGGGGCGTCCGGTGGCGCGATCTCGGGCGACGTCGACGAGGTCGTTGCCCCAGCCGACGGTCAGCTGCCCGGTCGCGACCGCCGTGCCGACCAGGGCGACCGTGCCGCTCGGCTGGTCGGCGGCCACCGCGAGGAGGGTCGCCACGAGCGAGACGGCCACGGCCGGACCCGGGTGGGATGAGTGCACGAGCCCCAGCACCCGTTCGCGTGGAGCGGGCGGACGTGACGCCACGGCTGACGTCCGGCCGTTCCCACCCGTCATCGTCCGGCCCCCGTGTCCCTCGGGCGACCGGTGCCCGTCGGGTCCGGCGTCCACACGGTCGGGGGACGGGTGCGTGCGGGCAGCGCCCCGGGGTTACCCGAGGGGAACGGGTGAGGGAGATGCAGATGACCGCGGTGACCGAGGACCTGGTGGTCCTCCTGGACGACGACGGCGCTCCCGTCGGGACGCACGCACGGGCCGACGTGCACGGGACGAGCACGCCGTTGCACCTGGCGTTCTCGTGCCACCTCTTCGACCGGGACGGGCGGTTGCTGATGACCCGCCGCGCGCTGGCGAAGCGCACCTGGCCCGGGGTGTGGACCAACTCCTTCTGCGGGCATCCCCGGCCCGGCGAGGACCCGGTCGACGCCGTGCACCGGTACGCCGCGCACGAGCTCGGCGTCGCGGTCGTCGACGTGCGTCCGGCCCTGCCGGACTTCCGCTACCGGGCCGTGGACGCCGGGGGCGTCGTCGAGAACGAGGTCTGCCCGGTCTTCTTCGCGACGACCGACCAGGATCCGGCGCCCCGCCCCGACGAGGTCGCGGAGCACGTGTGGGCCGATCCGGCCGACGTCGCGCTCGTCGTACGACGGGCGCCGTGGACCCTCAGCCCCTGGTTCGTGGAGCAGGTCGAGCAGCTGGGCGCCGGCTCGCCGTACGCCTGAGAGGGTCCTGGACGCGCGCGAACCGCGACCCCGGTGGGGATCGCGGCTCGCGGGGCTCATCACGAGGTCACACGGGTCAGTGGTGGGCGGCCACGCGGCGACGGCCGGTCACGCTGGAGGCGATCACGACCAGGACCGCGGCAATGGCGATCGAGACGATCCACCGGGTCCAGTCGATGCCGTTGGACCCGTCGCCTCCGAAGGCGCGGTAGACGCCGAGGCCGATGAGGACTCCGCCGATCCCGCAGACGAGGGTGAGCCAGAGCGGGATGTTGTCCTTGTCGCCCGGGGCGACGAGCTTGCCGAGCAGGCCGATGATGAGGCCCGCCACGAGGATGCCGACGATTTCCATGTGCAGTTTTCTCCTTGCTTCGGAGGCGCGGTGGCGCCCACACCTCCGTTACCCGCTCGTCTGCCCCCACCCCGCTCACCCCGAGGGGTGCTGGTGGTGCCGCAGCCGGAGACCTCCCTCACACGGCGGCGTCCGGACGTCGTGTGAGGGGCCGGCTCAGGGGCGACGTCCCGTGACGAGGTACTGCAGCTGGACGTCGTGCCCGGGCGCGACGCCGTGGGAGCGGTCCAGCTCGAGGACCGACTCGAGCGGCTCGACCCGGACGTCGACCAGGCCGCCGCGGCGCAGGACGTCCGCGGTCTCGTCGATGGAGCGGGCGTCGGCGAGGGGGAGGGCGGCGGCGGGGCGCTCGCCGTACAGACTCCCGAGACCGTCGGCGAACCAGGTGCTGTCGGCCATCGCGACCACGCCGCCGGGACGGAGCAGCCGGACCCAGCTCCGGACCGCCGCCTCGGGGTCGCGGAGCGTCCACATGACGTAGCGGCCGGTGACGGCGTCGAACGAGCCGGCCGGGAAGTCGGGGGCGACGGCGTCGGCGACCACGAACCGCGGCGCCGTACGGCGGGTCGCCGCACGCTCCCGGGCCCGCTCGAGCATGCCGTCGGACAGGTCGGAGCCGGTGACCCGGTGGCCGAGGTCGGCGAGCAGGAACGCGACGTGGCCGCTGCCGGTGCCGACGTCCAGGACGTCGGCGGGTGCCTCGGGCAGCGCGGCGGCCCAGATCGCGCTCCAGACCTCGGCGTCGAGGTCGCGGCGCTCGGGGCGCTGCTGGTAGTCGTCGTACGACGGGGCGCGCTCGGTCCAGTAGTCGTTGATGGTGGCCTGCAGCGGATCGGTCATGACGCGACCTCCTGGTCGTGGGTGTCGGGGAACGGGTGGAAGTGCAGGTGCAGCTCGCCGCCGTGCTCGACCCGCTGGACGCCGATGCCGTAGACCGGCTCCAGCAGCTCGGGGGCGAGGACCTGGTCGGTGGGGCCGGCGGCGACGATCCCGCCGTCGCCGAGCAGGACCAGGTCGTCGCAGTAGCGCGAGGCGAGGTTGAGGTCGTGGAGCACGACCACCGAGCTGGTGCCGAGCTCGTGCACGAGCCGGGTGAGCAGGCCCAGGACCTCGTGCTGGTAGCGGATGTCGAGGTGGTTGGTCGGCTCGTCGAGCAGCAGGTGGCTGGCCTGCTGGGTCAGGGCCCGGGCGATCAGGACCCGCTGCCGCTCGCCGCCGGAGAGGCCGGCGAACGCGCGGGTGGCCAGGTGGGTGGCCCCGACGCGGCGCAGGGCGTCGGCGGCGATCGCGTGGTCGTCCTCGCCGGTGCGCTGGAACGTGGACAGGTGCGGGGTGCGCCCGAGCAGGACCATCTCGGCGACGGTCAGCGTCGACTCGCCGCCGCTCTCCTGTACCACGACCGCCAGCCGCTGGGCGGCCTCGCGCGGGCGGATCGTGGTGAGCGGGCTGCCGTCGACCTCGACGGCGCCGGTGGGGGTGCTCAGCGCGCCGTAGAGCAGCCGGAGCAGGGTCGTCTTGCCGCTGCCGTTGGGACCGATCAGGCCGAGCAGTCGGCCCGGGGCGGTGGCCAGCGAGACCGCGTCGAGGACCCGCTGGTCGCCGTACGACCAGGAGACGCCGTGGGCCTCGATCACGAGCCGTCGCCGAAGCGCTCGACGATCCGCTCCAGACCCTCGACCGACAGCGGGCTGGGCGGCTCGGTGAAGTTGAACAGCTGCGGCATCAGGTCACCGTTGCGGACGGCGGTAAGCTCGTCGGCGCTCGGCAGGTCGGTGAGGGCGGCCGCGACCGCGTCGGGGTCGCCGTCGCTGTGCAGCAGCACCAGGACGTCGGGGTCCCGCCCGAGGAGCTCCTCCAGGGTGACCTCGAAGACCCGCTCGTCGACGTCGGCGAAGACGTTCTCCAGCCCGGCGGCCGCCAGCTGCGGGTCGGCCATCGACCGGTTGCCGTAGGCGTAGGTCACGCCCCCGCCGACGGTCGGGTAGAGGACGGCGGCGGTGCGCCCGGAGGGCTCGCCGACCTGCGCCTCGACCTGCGCCAGCCGCTCCTCCAGAGCGGTCACCGCGGTCTCGGCCTGCTCCTCGCGGCCGAAGACCCGGCCGTAGGTGCGCAGCTGCTCGGAGACGTCGTCGTACGTCGGTCGCTCGCTGCCGACGGAGTCGCACAGGGCGGGCTCCTCCAGCAGCGGGATGTCGACCGCGGTCAGGGTGTCGCGGGCCAGGTTGTCGACCTGGCCGAGGACCAGGTCGGGCTCCTCGGCGATCACGACCTCCTTCGAGATCTGCAGGTGGCCGCTGCTGTCGAGCTCGTCGGTCAGCAGCGGGATCTCGTCGAGCTCGGCGAGCGTCTCGTCGTCGTAGTACTCGGCCGGGTACTGCCCGGCCCGGGCCGTGACCCGGTCCATGACGCCGAGGTCGTGGAGGTAGGGCACGGCGGCGCTCTTGAGCATCACGACCCGCTCGGGCGCGCGGTCGAAGGTCACGTCGGCGCCGCAGTTCTCGACGGTCACGGGGTAGGACCCGCTGCTGGTCGACGTGGGCTCGTTCTCCTCGGCGTCCGCCCCGCAGCCGACGAGGGCGGCCACGAGGCTCAGGCCGAGGGCGATCGGGGCGAGGGGGCGGGGCATGGCGGGCTCCTGGGTCAGCGGGTGGGTCAGGCGGTCGTGGCGTGGAGACGGCGGATCAGGACGAGCAGGAACGGGGCGCCCAGCAGGGAGGTGATGATCCCGATCGGGATCTCCTGGGGCTGCAGCAGGACGCGGGCGACGACGTCGGCCCAGACGAGCAGGACGGCGCCCATGAGGGCGGCCACGGGGACGGCGCGGACGTGGGTCGAGCCGACGGCCCGGCGGGCCAGGTGGGGCACGACGAGGCCGACGAAGCCGATGCTCCCGGAGGCGGAGACGACGACGCCGATGCACAGGGCGACCACGACCAGCAGCAGCATCCGGAACACCTCGGGCGAGACGCCGAGGGTGTGCGCGGTCTCGTCGCCGATGGCCAACGCGTCGAGACGGCGGCCCCACGCGGTCAGCAGCGCCACGGTGCCGAGGACGACGACGGCGACCACGGCCAGGGGGGTGTTCCACTGGGCGAGCCCGAGCGAGCCGAGGAGCCAGAACATCACCGAGCGGGCGCCCTCGGCGGAGCCGGAGGCGAAGATCAGGAAGCTGGTGGCGGCGTACAGCGCATAGCCGACCGCGACCCCGGCCAGCAGCAGCCGGACCGAGGTGACCCGACCGGCGCTCCGGGCGACGAGGAACACCAGCACCGAGGCCGCGAGCGCGCCGAGGAAGGCGCTGACCTGGAGGGCGTGCTCGCCCAGCCCGGCACCGACCCCGAACAGGATCGCCGCCGCTGCCCCGCTGGAGGCGCCCGAGTTCACGCCGAGCAGGTAGGGGTCGGCGAGCAGGTTGCGAACCATCGCCTGCAGGGCCACCCCGCAGACCGCGAGGCCGGCGCCGACGAGGCACCCGAGCAGCACGCGGGGGAGCCGGACCTGCCAGACGATCGCGTCGGCCGGCCCGCTCCAGGTGCGCTCGCCCGGCCAGCCGAGCAGGTGGTGGCCGATGATCGCGGCCACCTCGCCCGGCGGGACGGTGAACGCTCCCACGCCGACGGCGACCACGACGGTGCCGAGGAGCGCGGCGACCAGCCCCGCGAGCCACCCCGTCGTACGACGCCGACGGCCGGCGAGGCCGAGCGGGTCGGCCGTCAGCACCTGGGTCACGGGTCTCCTCTGCCGCCTCTGCTGCGTTGTTGCGAACGATGTGCAGCAAGCAACCTAGTCACCCGGTATCAACCCCGGGACGCGGGGGTCGGTCCTTCACTCGCCGGTCCCTCGGCGTTCACCTGCGCGGTCGGTCCGGGTCGCCGGTCGGCGTCAGGCTCCGGTCGCCACCGGCCACCGGCCTTCGCGCTACCGAGAGGAATCCCGCGTGCACCTCGTGCTGCGCCGCGCCGCGCCCGGCGTCCCGACGGTCTCGGCGCACGCCTCCGGTGTCTCCCGCGACGGGACGACCACCGCGACCCCGGCCGGTACGACGGCCGCGGCATGAGCATCCTGGTCACGGCGGCGGCGCCGTACCTGCTCGACCTGGAGGCGCCGGGCGAGCGTCTGGTGGAGCTGGTGTCGTCGCCGGGATTCGTGCCGGCGGCGATCGCCGTCGCGTTCCTCGCCGGGGCCGCCCACGCCGTCGCCCCTGGTCACGGCAAGACACTGGCCGCCGCGTTCCTGATCGGGGGCGACGGACGCGTGCGCGACGCCGCCTGGCTCGGGGTCAGCGTGGCGGCCATGCACACGATGTCCGTGCTCGTGGTCGCCACCGCCTGGACCTTCTTCTCGCTCTCCGACCTGGTCGACCTGGAGGGCCTGACCACCGGCCTGCAGTTGGTCGCCGGCCTCGCGGCCCTGGTGCTCGGCCTGTGGCTGGTCCGGCGGCACGTGCGGGCCTGGCGAGCCGGCCACGAACCGGGACATGGCCACGGTCATGGGCACGGTCATGGCCACGGCCACGGCCACGGCCACGGCCACGGGCACTCGGTCGCGGTGTCCCGCCCGAGCCTGGTCCTGCTGGGCATGTCGGGCGGTCTGACCCCGTCGCCGGCAGCGTTCCTCGTGCTCGTCACCGGGTTCTTCACGGGCCGGTCGGGGTTCGCGCTGCTGCTGGTGCTGTGCTTCGGGCTCGGCCTGTCCAGCGTGCTGTTCGTGGTCGGCCTGCTCGCGCTGGGCGGGCGCAACGTCGTCGTCCGGGCCGCCGAGTCGCGGACCGCGCTCCGGCTCGCCACCCGGGTGGCGCCGCTGCTGGGCGCCACGGGCATCACCCTGATCGGCGGCACCATCGCGACGACCGCCGTGGTGCACCTCGCCACGCTCTGACCCGATCGGGTCGGGGGCGAGGGACCTGCGCTAGGTTTCTCGCGCCGTGGTGCACGGGAAGCCGGTCTGATGCCGGCGCGGCCCTCGCCACTGTAGCCGTCGAGCAGGACGGTCCTCGCGGCCCATCTCCGGATGGGTCGGACCACTGGGTGCGAGCCCGGGAAGGTCGACCGCCCTGTGCTGAAGCGGAAGCCAGGAGACCGGCCACGGCATGTCATGTTCCACGAGGGTTTGGAGAACATCATGCGCAGTCGACCCCTGCCGTCAGTCCTGTCCACCACCGTCCGGGCCGCCGTCCCGGTCGCCGCCCTGGCGCTCGTCCTGGCCGGCTGCGCCGGCGAGCCGGAGCCGGCGAGCGCCGACGCGGCGCCCGAGGCCGGCTTCCCGGTCGACGTGACCGCCTGCGGGCACATCAGCACCGTCGAGGCGGCGCCCGAGCGGGCCGTCACGCTCAACCAGGGCGCCACCGAGGTGATGCTGGCCCTGGGGCTCGCCGACCGGATGGCCGGTACGGCGTACCTCGACGACCCGGAGCCGGCCGCGGCCTGGGCCGAGGAGTACGCCTCGGTGCCGGTGATCGCGAAGGAGTACCCGACCCGCGAGGAGCTCCTCGCCACCCGTCCTGACTTCGTCTACGCGTCGTACACGAGCGCCTTCGACCCGGAGGTCGCCGGGCCGCAGGGCGACCTGGAGGCCGACGGCGTGGCGTCGTACCTCTCGCCGTTCGGCTGCGCCGACCAGGCCGACATCCCCGCGACGACCTTCGAGGCGGTCTGGGACGAGATCGACGCGGTCGCCACCGCGTTCGGCGTGGCCGACCGCGGCGCCGACATCCGGGCCGAGCAGAAGCGGACCCTGGCCGAGCTGGGCGACGAGGGAGCGGGCGCGGGCCTGGACGTGCTCTGGTACGACTCCGGCGACAAGACGCCGCTCGTGGGCGCGGGCTCCAGCGGCCCGCAGCTGGTGCTGGACGCCGTCGGCGCGACCAACCTCTACGCCGACGTCGAGGACGGCTGGGCCGACGGCAGCTGGGAGGAGGTCGTCGCGGCCGACCCGGACGCGATCGTGCTCGCGGACGCCTCGTGGTCGACGGCCGCCGAGAAGCGCGCGTACCTCGAGAAGGACCCGGTGCTCTCCCAGCTGACCGCCGTCCGCGAGGGCCGGTTCGCGACGGTGCCCTACTCGATGGGGACGCCCGGTGTGCGCCTCATCGACGGCGCCAGCACGCTGGCCGAGCAGCTCTCCGCGCTCCCGTGACCCTGCGGACCGGGCTCGCCCCGGTCCTCGCGGTCGCCGTGCTGCTGGTCACCATGGCCGTCGCGCTCGGCACCGGCGCCGTCGCGGTGCCGGTGCCGGACGTGCTCGACGTGGTGCTGCGACGCGTCGGCCTGGGGGACCGCGGGGTGAGCCTGCTCGACGACCAGATCGTCTGGCAGCTCCGGATGCCGCGGGTGCTGGGGATGGCGGCCGTGGGAGCGGTGCTGGGCTGCTGCGGCGCGGTGCTGCAGTCGCTGACCCGCAACGACCTGGCCGACCCCTACCTGCTGGGGCTCTCCGGCGGCGCGGCCGTCGGTGCGGTGACGGTGATCGTGCTGGGGGTGTCGGTCGCCGGGTTCGCGGGCCCCGCGGCGGTGACGCTCGCCGGCTTCGCCGGGGCGCTGGCCGCGCTGGGGCTGGTGCTGCTGCTCGCGGTCGGCCGGTCGGGCTCGCTCGCGCCCACTCGGACCGTGCTCGCGGGGGTGGCGGTCGGGCAGGCGTGCTCGGCGTACACCTCCTTGATCGTGATCGGCTCCGGCGACCACGACGCGGCCCGTCGGGTGCTGACCTGGACGCTCGGCTCGGGCGCCGGCTTCCGCTGGGGTACGGCGCTGCTGGTCGTCGGTGTCGCGGTCGTCGCGACGCTCGGCTTCTCCGCCTGCGCCGACCACCTCGACGCGTTCGCCTTCGGGGAGTCCTCGGCCCGCTCGCTGGGCATCGAGGTGACCCGCCTGCGCTGGGTCCTGCTCGGCGGTACGGCGCTCGCCACCGCGGCCGCCGTCGCGTTCGCCGGCACGATCGGCTTCGTCGGGTTGGTGGTGCCGCACCTGGTACGCGCCTTCACCGGGCCGCGGCACCGGCTGCTGCTGCCGATGTCGGCGCTGGTCGGCGCGACCCTGTTGGTCTGGGCGGACACGCTGGCCCGCTCGGTCGTCGACGGCCAGGAGATCCCGGTCGGGGTCGTGACCGCGGCGGTCGGCGTCCCGTTCTTCGCCCTGCTGCTGCGCCGGTCGGGGAGGTCGGCATGACGGCGCCGTCGATCGTGGTGGACGGGGTCGCTGTCACGCTGGGCGGCGCGACCGTCCTCGACGCGGTCTCGCTGACCTGTCGACCGGGTCGGGTGACGGGCCTGCTCGGCCCCAACGGCTCGGGCAAGACCACGCTGCTGCACACCGTCGCGGGCCTGCGCCGACCCGCGACGGGACGGGTGCTGCTCGACGACCAGGACGTGCACGTGCTGCGCGCCCGTGAGCGGGCCCGCCTGCTCGCGCTGGTCGAGCAGGACGCGTCCACCTCGCTCGACCTGCGGGTGCGCCAGGTCGTCGACCTGGGCCGGATCGCCCACCGGGTGCGGTTCGGGCCCCCGCAGTCCGACCCCGGCGGCATCGACGCGGTGGAGCGGGCCCTGGCCACCGCGCGCGTCGACCACCTCGCGGACCGGCCGTGGCACGCGCTGTCGGGCGGGGAGCGGCAGCGGGTCCATCTCGCCCGGGCGCTGGCCCAGGAGCCGAGCGTGCTGCTGCTCGATGAGCCGACCAACCACCTCGACCTCGGGCACCAGCTCGACTTCCTCGAGCGGGTGCGCGGGCTGGGCCTGACCACGGTCGCGGCGCTGCACGACCTGGAGCTCGCCGCGGCGTACTGCGACGACCTGGTCGTGCTCGACCGGGGCCGCCTGGTCGCGCACGGCCCGGTCGCCGAGGTGCTCACCCCCGCGCTCGTCGCCGAGGTGTACGGCGTCCGCGTGACCGTCGAGCCGCACCCCACGCAGCCGAGGCCGCACGTGCGCTGGGAAGGAGTCGTCCGATGACCCTGCCGATGACCCTGGTCCTCGTCGCGATGGGGGTCGCCGAGCCGCCCGACCGGCTCGCGGCCCTCGCCGAGCGGCACGGCGCGTCCGTGGCGCACCTGCAGCTCGCCGACCCGGCGCTGCGCCGCGAGCTCGACCGGCTGGCCGACGCCGGCGTACCCCGGATCGTGCTGGTCGGGGTGGCGTTCGGGATCGCGCCGGGCAACTCCTGGCTGCGCCGGGTCGCCGCGCACTGGTGGCGCGAGCGGCCCGAGCCGCCCGAGGTCGTGGTCGCGACCGGCCTCCTCGACAGCGAGGACGACGACCTCGCGGCGGTGCTGGCCCGGGCGCGGCCGATCGCCGGCACCGAGGCGCCGCTGGAGTCCGCGGCCTGGGAGGAGGTGCCGGCGCACCGGCACCAGGTGCTGGTCTGCCGCGGGCCGCGCTGCACCGCCCGGGGCGCCGACGACACCGCGCGGGCGCTGACCCTGGCCCTGATGGCCGCCGGGCTCGGCGACGACGACGTGCTGGTCACCCAGACCGGCTGCCAGTTCCCGTGCAACCACGCGCCGGTCGTCAGCGTCCAGCCCGACGACACCTGGTACGGCGGGGTCGGGCCGGACGAGGCCGAGCGCCTGGTCGAGACGCTGCGCCAGGATTCACCCACGTCCAGGGAGCACATCCGTGTGATTCGCCCTGTCTAGTGGTCGGCGCAGCTGGTTCGGCTCTCCATCCAGGGGAGTCGTCGCGAGAGGGAAGCCGGTGTGACTCCGGGACTGCCCCGCAGCGAAGAGTGGGAACGACCTGCCTCTCCTGGTCAGACAGGAAGCACTGGGCCCGTGCACGAGCTGGCGGCCGGACTGGACGTGGTCTGGGGCTTCGTCCGGATCGGTGTGGCGGTGCGTCCGCACCGGTGGGCCGGTGGAGAGCGGCATACTCGCCCGCGTGACTCTGCTGGACCGGGAGCGGGAGGCGTTGGCCCGCGCGCTCGACGACGCGGGCCTGGACTGGGAGCGCTGGCTCGACGGCACGGGTACGGCGCCGCTGGATGCTCGCGTCCGCCTGTCGGCGCTGCTCGTCCTGCTCGGTCACGAGGGCCCCGATGACCACCGGGTGGAGGAGACGTTCGATCGGCTCCGCCGGCGGCGGTTGCCCTGGGACCCTGCCACGGCATGCCTCGCCCTCGAGGTCGTCAGGCAGCGCAGCGAGTTCGACCACTGTCGGGTGGGCGCGGGGCTACGTGGCGCGGCGTCGGTGTGTGGCGCCGGGCTGGCCGACACCGTTCTGGTCGACCAGCTCGACCGGTGCCGGAGTTGGCTCGACGACCTGTCGCCCGAGCTCTGGGCGGTCCCGCGGATGCGACTGCTGGTCCGGCGGGTGCTGGCGACGGCGACGCCGCCGGACCTCGTGGACCTGTCGTTGATCACGGACGGCGACGGGTGGGGAGTTCCTGCACGCGACCTGGCACGCCGTGCTGATGCCGACGTCGTCGGACCCTTGATCCGGCGGCTCGGAGAGCTCGGCCCGCGCAAGCCCTCTCAGCGATGGGTGCGCGAGGTGCAGGAGGCGGTGCGGCCCGATGCCGCGCGAGAGCTGGTGCGGGCGTGGTTGGACGTGGCTGCCTTCGCGCCCATCGTCGAGCCGGACGAGACGACGGCATTCTCCGGCGGGATGCTCTTCGCCCCGGGCAACGAGGAGGTGGTCCGCGCGGCCGTGCTCGCCACCACCGTGATGCCCTCGGAGGCCTGGGCTCCGGCCGTGCTCGGCGTCTTGGCCCGAAGGGGCGCCGCGACCAGCGGGGTCGCGGGGATGACCGCTTCGCTGTCCCTGAAGGTCGCCAGTGCTGCCATTGACGCCTTGATCGTGCGAGCCACCCCCGGCGACCGGGCGGTCTTGGAGGAACTGCTCGTCGACCTGTCCAGGCGCGACCTGGTCAAGCGGATCGGCGTCGCGTTGGGCCGTCCCGAGGAGGCCGCCGCACGCGACGCTCAGCTGCGCCGGGAGAAGGCGGCGGCCGTGCGCCGCAAAGCTGACCCGGCGCCGCGGGAGGCACGCGCAGCGGCGGACCGACTCGTCAGGCAGCACCTCGGACCCGCGCTCCGTCGGTCCGGTTTCAGTGCGGGCGGCCGCACCTGGCGTCGCCTTCACCTCGACCGGGTGGACGTCGTCTCCGTCGGCTCGGGAGCGGGTGAGATCCAGCTCTCCTACGGGACCCGGTTCGATGCGGCCCATCCCGGTGGCGAGGCGTGTCCGATGGACCGAGCCCAGGTCCGTCTCAAGGACCTCGACATCCAGGTCTACGAGAACTGGGACGCCACGGACGAGGCCCTCGCTCGCTGTGCTGCGCGCCTGCTGACGAGCGTCGTCCCGTTCCTGGACACGTTGGGACGGTACGAGCTGGCCCGCTCCTACCTGGAGCACGGAGCCGGGGTGCCACCCGGCGCGGCAGCGATGAACAACCCGGGCAGTCCTGCGGACCAGGGCGTCCTGGGACTCCTCGCGCTCGCTGCAGCCGACCGGCCGACCGCGGTCGATCAGCTGATCTTCCGGGTGCGCTTCGCCCAGGAGCAGGTCGATGACGGGTTCTCCAGCGACGCCGAGCTGCGGTTCTGGCGTCGCCAGCTCGCCCGCGCCAGGCGGCTCCCGGTGCTGCCGGCCTGACGGTCAGCTCGTCAGCTGCGGAGGCGGCTCACCCGTCAGCCGTACGTCGGTGATCCTGCGCCGGGTGAGGGCGAACGCGGCGACGAGTGCGGCGAGCGCGAAGCACCCGAGCTGGACCCGGCCCGCGCCGAAGGCGATCGCGAGGGGGCCGACGGCGAGCTGGCCGATCGGCGTGGCCACGAAGGAGAAGAAGCCGTCGATCGCCATGATCCGCGACAGCATCTCCTCCGGGACCTTCTCCTGCACCAGCAGGTTCCAGGCGAGGTCGAGCAGGCTCAGTGCGGCCCCGGCGACGACGAAGGACGCCGACAGCACCCACACGTTCACGTGGGTGCCGAGCACCAGCATCGGGACGCACCAGACGACGAAGGCGATCATGATCGCCCGCATCGGTGCGCGCAGGGTCACCTTGGCGAGGAAGAACGCGGCCACGAACACGCCCACCGCCTGGCCGGACCGGGCCACCCCCCAGCCCTCGCTGCCGATGGTGTCGTCGGCGATCACGGGTCCGAGCACGTTGATGGCGCCGCTGACGAGCGCGTTGAAGACGAGCGACGCCGAGGCGGCCGGGATCACCCAGCCGAGGTGGCGGGCGAACGCCCAGCCCGCGAGGAAGTCGCCGATGACGCTCGGGCGGGCGTTGCTGCGGTCGCCCGGCGGCAGGCGGACCAGGAGGAGCAGACCGGCCGCCACGAGGTACGTCGCGGCATCGACGGCCAGGGCCCAGCCCGGACCGGCGGTCGCCACGAGCACGCCCGAGACCGCAGGGCCGAGGATGCCGACGGCGCTGGTGGCCTGGCCGATGAGCAGGAAGGCCGCCTTGCGCTCCTCGACCGGCAGCAGGATCGGCACCATCCCGAGGAACGCGGGGTAGCTGACCGCGAAGACGGTGCCGGCCACCGCCTGCAGGACGACGAGGTGCCAGATCTCGGCGTACCCGGTGATCACGAGGACCGCCGTGGCGGTCTGGACGACGCCCTGGACGAGGTTGCACCCGCGCAGCACGACAGCGCGGGGGAGCCGGTCGGCGATCGCCCCGCCGAGGAGCATGAAGACGACCATCGGCACGCTCGAGGCGGCGATCACCCAGCCGAGGGCCGAGGCGGAGTCGTCGATGTCGAGGACGGCGAAGGCCAGCGCCACGCCCGCCATCGACGAGCCGACCCGGTTCACGACCTGTCCGACGAAGAAGTAGCGGAAGGCCGGTGCGGCGAGCGGCGACAGTCGGCTGCTCCTCACCGGAGAAGTAAAGCGGCCCGACTTCCCGGAGTACACGCCATCGGCCGCGCGCCGCTCGTTACCCAACTGTGGGGACACTCGGTGGCGCCTGTGGCTCGCCCGGTGGTGATGCAGCCCCAGACTGGGGGTCGCCCCTAGGAGGCCCCGGTGCAGCAGTCCGAGTTCGACACCCTCGACGAGACGCTCGACGTCGCGGCCCGCCACGCGAGCCGTGCCCTCATCGCCCTCGGCGCTCTTCGCAGCTCACCCGACCCGGAGCACCGAGCCGCGTACCGCAGCATCCACGACCTCATCGGCGACCTCGGAGGGCTGAAGGTCCAGCTCGGGACCATGGAGCCCCGGAACGACGCGGCCGCGCACCGCCTCTCCGCCCTCGACGCGGACGCCGTCCGCCGCCACTGCACCCCTGCGCTCGTCGCCTCGCTGACTCTCGACTCCCGTCGCGGAGGCGAGTGAGCGACCCGACCCGAGCACGAGGTGGCGGGACGTCAACGGCAATTGCAGCAAGTGCTTGCTTAATTCAGAGATCGCGTCGAGGCTGGCCCCATGGACCTCGACCTGATCGGACGGCGAGCGGTCGTCACGGGCGCGGGCGCGGGGATCGGTCGCGAGATCGCCCACGCGCTGGCGCGCGAGGGGGTGTCGGTGGCGCTCGTCGCCCGCGACGAGGACCGGCTGTGCGAGCTGGCGCGACAGATCGCGGACGCCGGGGCCCCCGAGCCCATCGTGGTCGCGGCCGACCTCGTCGAGCGCGAGACCGCGGCACTCGTGCGCGCCGAGGTGGAGCGGGCCTGGGGCGGCGTGGACATCCTGGTCAACAACGCCGGGCGGGCGGACCCGCCGCTCGCGGAGCTGGACGAGGACGCGTGGCGGGCCTCCTTCGAGCTGAACTTCCACGCGAAGCGGATGCTCGCCGAGGAGCTGCGTCCCCTGCTGGCCGCGGGCGGGCGGGGCCGGGTGGTCAACCTGGTCGGCCTGCTGGAACCGCGCGGGATCTCGGCCGCCCAGGCGGCCGTGGCCGCCTGCATCCTGTGGGCGAAGGGCTTCTCGCGGGCGGTGGCGGCCGAGGGGACTACCGTCAACTGCGTCGCCCCGGGGCGCATCGACAGCGAGCAGCTGCGCCGGCACTTCCCGACGGTCGAGTCGCGACGGGCCTTCGCCGAGGAGCACATCCCGGTCGGCCGGTTCGGGACGCCGGCCGAGGCGGCGGCCCTCGTGGTCTTCCTGTGCTCGGGCGCGGCGTCGTACCTCACCGGGGAGACGGTGAGCGTCGACGGCGGGATGCACCGCCGCGCGTGAGCGCTACCCCGAGCCGCGCGCGTAGCGCTCGAACCGCTCGGGCAGCTCCTCGGAGCTCGTGGAGCGGATGCCGGCGACCCGCACCTTGCGGTAGCGGATGCGCCAGCGGTCGCCCTCGTCGACGAGCACGTCCTCGTAGCAGCCCCACACGTGCAGGTGCAGGTCCTGCTCGGCGTTGTCGTGGAAGGCGTAGACGTAGGTGATCGTCTCGGCCGTCCCCTCCTCGATCCGCAGGTAGCTGGTCGTCGAGCAGTGGTGGCTGGTGGCGGTGTAGCGGCCGGTCGCCGCGACGAACAGCTCGCGCAGCGCGGCGCGGCCGGTGGTCACGTTGCCGTGGCCGTAGTCGAACGACCCGTCCTCGGTGAACAGGTCCGCCAGCAGGTCGATGTCGCGGCGGTCGATGCCGCGGCTGTAGGCGTGCAGCGTGTCGCCGATCTCGGCGCGGGCGAGGAGGTCCTCGGTGGTCAGGCGGGACATCGGGGCTCCTGGTGTCAGCGCGCCGCGGGCGCGGGCTCGTCGGCGAACGCGGCGAGGATGTCGCGCAGCCGGTCCGGGTCGTCGACCGGCCAGTCGAAGTACGACGACAGCCGGTCCAGCCGCCCGCCGAAGCGCTCCTTGGCGAGCCGGGGCATCTCCTCCGGCGTGCCGACCAGTGAGATCTCGCCGAGCAGGCGGTCGTCGACCAGGTCGCCCATCTCGGCCCAGCGGCCCGCGCGCGACATGGCCTGCAGCTCGGGCTGCAGCTCGTCGTACCCGACGCTGGCCAGCACCGGCCGGTACGCCGGGGTGGAGGCGTAGAACGCGATCTGCTCACGGGTACGACGGGTCAGGTCGGCGACCTGCTCCTCGGTGTCGCCCATGACCATGAAGATCGGGGCGTACAGCTCCAGGGCGTCGCGGTGGCGGCCCGACGTCGCCAGACCCCTCTCGACGGCGGGCAGGGTGACGGTGTCGAGGTACGACGTGGTCGTCATGCCGTGCAGCAGGAGCCCGTCGCAGAGCTCGCCGCCGAGCTCGGTCATCCTGGCCCCGACCGCCGCGATCATGGTCGGGATCCGGTGCACGTGGTGGTGCGGCGTGAAGACCGGCGTCATCAGGGTGTGCTGGTAGTGCTCGCCCTGGAAGTCGAGCCGGGTGCCGTCGCGCCACGCGGTGAAGATGGCGTCGAGCGCCAGCAGGAACTCGCGCATCCGGCCCGCGGGCGCGCTCCACGGCATGGAGAAGCGGCGCTCGACGTGGGCCTGGATCTGGCTGCCGAGGCCGAGCACGAAGCGGCCCTGCGACATCGCGGCCAGGTCCCAGGAGAGGTAGGCCACCGACATCGGGTTGCGGGCGAAGGCGACCGCGATGGCGGTGCCCACGCTCACCTGCGAGGTGGCCATCAGGGCCGCCTGGGACTGCAGGAAGGCGTCGGTGACGCTCTCGCTGGCCCAGACGCCGTCGAAGCCCCGCGTCTCGGCCGTGGCGGCAGCGGGGCCGCAGTCGACGGCCGAGGAGCCGATCAGGCCCAGGTCGATCTTCATCGCGCGTCCTTCGGTAGGTGGAGAACCCGTTCCCCGACGGCGTTCTTCAGGATCTCGTCGGTGCCGCCGCCCACCCGCAGCCCGGGGAGGCCGAGGGTCAGCTCGGACCAGGCGTAGCCGCCCCACGCGCCGGAGTCGGCGACGTGGCCCGCGCCGAGCACGTCGGCGGCGACGTCGCTCATCCGGGCGAGCAGGTCGGTCGTCAGCAGCTTGGTCAGGGCCAGCTCGGGGCCGGGCGTGCCGCCGCCCTCCAGGTAGCGGGCCGTCGTCAGCCGGGCCGCCCAGGCCCGCACGACCACGTCGGCCAGGTCGTCGCGCGTGCGCGCGTCCACGGGATCGAGGGTGTGGCGGGCCAGGTCGATCAGCCGGTCGACCAGGCTCTCGTCGACGCCGACCTCGCGGCCGATGGCCGAGCGCTCGTGGAGCAGCGACGTGACCACCACCGACCAGCCGCCGTCGACCTCGCCCACGCGCGCGCTGTCGGGGACGTGCACCCCGGTGAGGAACACCTCGTCGAACGACGCGCCGCCGGTCAGCTGGCGGATCGGCCGGATCTCCACGCCCGGGGCGCGCAGGTCCACCAGGAACGTCGTCAGCCCCGCGTGCTTGGGCCGGTCGGGCGAGGTGCGGGCGATGCACAGGCCGAGGTCGCTGAAGTGCGCGCCGGAGCTCCACACCTTCTGGCCGTCGAGGCGCCAGCCGTCGCCGTCGCGCACCGCGCGCGTGGACAGCCCGGCGAGGTCGGAGCCCGCCCCCGGCTCGGAGTAGAGCTGGCAGGCGATGGTCTCGGCGGAGCGCAGCCGGGGGAGCAGCTCGTCCCGCTGGGCGGCGGTGCCGTGCTCCAACAGGGTGGGGCACAGCGTCGAGACGCTGAACCGCAGGTAGGCGTCGTCCGGCAGCGCGAAGCCCGACTCGAGCTCGCGCAGCAGGGTCGCGAAGCGGTCCGGCAGGGCGCGGCCGCCGTACTCCTCGGGGCCGTCGACCCAGGCCAGGCCCCGGTCGACGAGGTGGGCCCGGTAGCGGCGCAGCTCGGCCAGCTCCTCCGCCTCGCCCTCGGAGCGCTCGGCGACCACGGTCACGCGGTCGTCGCCGTGGCCCCAGCCGGTGGCCCCTGCGGACCGGCGCTCGGCGAACGCGGCCAGCACCTCCTCGACCTCGGTGCGGAACGCCTGCTCGGTGTGCGTGCTCATGGCTCCTGGGGGTCCTCCCGGCTTCCTGTGGCCCTGGTTGCGGGCGGTAGGTGGTCGGTCTAAGGTAGCAAAGCAAGTGCTTGATTGAAACAGTCGATCCTCGGTCTGACCGGGGAGGATGGAGGGTCCGTGGTCGGCATCGAGGAGTACGCCGTCTATGTGCCGACGCCTCGTCTCGAGCGGGCCGCGATCACCGCGGCGCTCGGTGCGGGGCGCGCTCGCGGGGCCCGCCCGGTCGCGTCGTACGACGAGGACACCACGACCATGGCCGTGGCCGCAGCCCGACAGGCGCTCGCGGGCGGGGGCCCGGTCGAGTCGCTGTGGTTCGCCACCACCCGGCCCGCCTACCTGGAGAAGTCCAACGCCAGCACGGTCGCCGTCGCCTCGGGCCTCCCGCCCGAGACCGCGGCGTACGACGTCGGGGGAGCGCTTCGCGGAGGAGCAGGTGCCCTGCGCGCCGGTCTCGCGGCGGGTACGGCGCTGGTCGTCTCCTCGGACGTCCGGTTCGGGCTGCCCGGGTCGGCCGACGAGCTCGGCGGCGCCGACGCGGCCGCCGCCTTCCGGCTCGGCCCGGACCCGGTCGCCGAGCTGGTCGGGTCGGCCTCGATCACCTCCGAGTTCCTGGACCGCTGGCGCGAGCCGGGCGACGCGCGCACGCGCACCTGGGAGGAGCGCTTCGGCGTCGAGGAGTACGTCCCGCTGGTGCAGCGGGCCGTCGACGACGTCCTGGGCCGGTGCGAGCTCAAGCGTGAGCAGCTCGACCACGTCGTGCTCAGCCTGGCCCACCCCCGCGCCCTCGGCGTGGTCCGCTCGACCTTCGACGCCGCGCAGCTCGGCGCGCCCGACGACCTCGGGTACGCCGGCGCGGCCGACCTCGGCCTGCGGCTCGCGGCGGCCCTCGATCGGGCCCGGCCCGGCCAGCTGGTGCTCGCCGTCTGCGCCGCCGACGGAGCGGACGCCTTCGTCTTCCGGGTCACCGAGCGCCATCGGGGGAGCCGCGGCTCCGAGGTGGGCGCCGGTCAGCCCGTCTCGTACGCCGACTTCCTCACCTGGCGCGGCCTGCTGCCCCGCGAGCCCGCGCGTCGGCCGGACGTCAAGCCGCCGGTCCCGCCCGCCTCGCGCCGTAGCGCGGCGTGGAAGTTCGCCTTCGTCGCGGGCCGGTGCACGGCCTGCGGGTACCGCAACCTGCCGCCGCGCCGGGTCTGCCTGCGCTGCTCGGCCCAGGACTCCTGTGAGCCGGTGTCGATGGTCGACGTCCCCGCCCGGGTCGCCACGTTCACCGACGACTGGCTCTCGGAGTCGGTCCAGCTGCCGGCCAAGGTGGTGGCCGTCGACTTCGAGGGCGGCGGCCGCTTCGAGTTCGAGATGACCGACGCGGTCGGCCGGGAGGTGGCGATCGGCGACCGGGTGCAGCCCACCTTCCGTCTGGCCAGCGTCGCCGGCAACGGAGTCCGCAACTACGTCTGGAAGGTCCGACCCCAGGAGGGCGACAGCTGATGGGCACGCACGCACTGACCAACCCGGTCGCGATCGTGGGCATGGCCTGCACGCGCTTCGGCGAGCACTGGGACCGCTCGGTCGACGACCTACTGGTCGAGGCGACCCACGGAGCGCTGGCGGCGACCGACGGGGTCACCCTCGACGACGTCGACGCCTTCTGGCTGGGCTCGATGATCTCCGGTGTCTCCGGCCTCACGCTCACCCGGCCGCTCAACATCAGCCACAAGCCCGTGACCCGGGTCGAGAACATGTGCGCGACCGGCTCGGAGACCTTCCGCAACGCCTGCTACGCCGTCTCGTCCGGTGCGTACGACGTCGTGATGTCGGTCGGGGGCGAGAAGCTGAAGGACGCCGGCTACTCCGGCCTCGAGATGCCGAGCGTGCCCAACGACGGCACCGCGCCGAACCTGAGCGCGCCGGCGATGTACTCGATGATCGTGCCGGCCTACGCCCGCCGCTACGGCATCTCCGAGGACGAGGTGAAGGAGGCGATGACCCACATCGCCTGGAAGAACCACGGCAACGGCGCGCTCAACCCGCGGGCCCAGTTCCGCAAGGCGATGGCCAAGGAGGCCATCGCCGGCGCGCCCGCGCTGGCCGGGCGACTGAGCGTCTTCGACTGCTCGGGTGTCGCCGACGGGGCGGCGGCCGCGGTCATCGTGCGGGCCGAGGACGCCCACCGCTACTCCGACCGCCCGCTCTACGTCCACGCGCTCGCGCTGGACGCCGGCTCGGGCACCGGGCGCAACGACAGCGACTACGACTACTCGGAGCTGTCCGAGGCGGCCCGCTCGAGCCAGGAGGCCTACGCGCAGGCCGGGATCACCGATCCCGCGAGCCAGATCTCCCTGGCCGAGGTGCACGACTGTTTCACGCCGACCGAGATGGTGCTGATGGAGGAGCTCGGCTTCTCCGAGCGGGGCAAGGCCTGGCGCGACGTCCTGGACGGCCGGTTCGACCGGGACGGCGCACTGCCGGTGAACGTCGACGGCGGCCTGAAGAGCTTCGGGCACCCGATCGGGGCGAGCGGTCTGCGGATGCTGTTCGAGATGTGGCTGCAGTTCCGCGGCGAGGCCGGTGAGCGTCAGGTGGCCGACCCGGTCTACGGCCTGGTCCAGAACCAGGGCGGCAGTCCGGGCGACCTGGTCAGCGCCGTGACGATCGTCTCCGACCGCCGCCCATGAGTGTCGGGACACCCCGGTCGGGGGACCGGTCGACTGGTACGCGTTCCAGTAGCCTGTGCCAGCACCGTGAGCCGAGCCCGTGGAAAGGGGCCGCATGAGCACCACCCGTCGCCGCTCCACCGGGTCCCCGACCGGCGTCGCGCGCAAGGAGCTGATCCTGCGGTCGGCCGCGAAGGTCTTCTCGGAGAAGGGGTTCTCCAGCGCCACCGTCCGCGACATCGCCGACGAGGCCGACATGCTGTCGGGGAGCCTCTACTACTACTTCGACTCCAAGGAGGCGATGGTCGAGAAGGTCCTCGTCGACTACCTCGACTCCATGGTCCGCGGCTACCACGTCGCCGTCGAGGAGGCCGGGTCGCCGATCGAGGCTCTCGAGCGGCTGATGGCGAACGCCCTGCGTGGGCTGGTCGACAACCGCGAGGAGGTCACCATCCTCCAGAACGACTGGCACTACGTCCGGCCCATGGAGGGCATCGCGGAGCGTCAGCGCCAGGTGGAGACCGTCTGGCTCGAGACCATCAAGCAGGGCATCGACGACGGCGGTCTGCGGGGAGACATCGATCCCCGGATGCTCTACCGCACGATCATGGGGGCGATCCAGGCGGTCATCCGCTGGTTCGACCCTCGCGGCAAGGTGGCGATCGACGAGGTCATCGCCGTGCAGACCGCGATCCTGCTCGACGGCATCCGCACCTCCGGCCGCTGACCGACCCGTGGTCGGAACGCCGTCACCCGCCGTCGGTCGATAAAACAGCAAGCGCTTGCTTAACCCGAGGAGACCTGAGATGCCCGACTTCGAGCTGAGTGCCGAGCTGACGCCCGTGCTGGCCCGGTTCATGGCGCAGCGCAGCCCGGTCGAGGTCAGCCGCGCCGGGGGAGCCGGGTGCCCGCCCCTGTGGACGGCGCTCGTGGGGGAGGTCGGCGTCGCCGGCCTGCTCGTCGAGGAGGCGTACGACGGCCAGGGGGCCACCGTCGTCGAGCTGGCGGCGGCGGTGCACGAGGCCGCCCGGTGCGGGTGGTCGGGCCCGCTCGTCGCGACGGCCGGCGTGGCCGTGACGCTGCTGGCCACGCTCGACCCCGCGGACGCGCACGGCCTGCGCGCCGCGATCGCGACGCGGGGCCGGGTCGTCGTGACCGCCTTCCACGAGGATGCGCGCGGGACCGACCTGGCTGCGGCAGCCGTCGTACGACGCGACGGCGAGCGGTGGCTGCTCCGCGGGACCAAGCAGTACGTCGACAGCGGCACCCACGCCGACGCGGTGCTGGTGTCGGCGGTGGACGGGTCCGGTACCCCGACCCTGTGCCTCGCCGAGGTCGCGGACCCGGGGGTGACGGTCCGCGCGATGGAGGCGGTCGACCCGGGTCGGGGGCTGGCCGTGGTCGAGCTGGACGACGTGGTGGTCACGGTGGTGGCGTCCGGCGACGACGTCGCGCCGGCGCTGCAGGACGCCTGGCTGACCGGGGCGCTGCTGCTCGCCGCCGACGCGGTCGGCACGGCCGACCGGGTGCTCGAGCTGTCGCTGGCCTACGCCCGCGAGCGCGAGCAGTTCGGCCGGCCGGTCGCGACGTTCCAGAGCGTCAAGCACAAGCTCGTCGACATGCACGCCGAGCTCGAGACCGCGCGGAGCATGCTGCGGCACGCGGTGGAGCGGGCGGCCGCGGGGGAGGCGGACTGGCGGACGGCGGCGTCGGCGGCGAAGGCCCGGGCCACGGACGCGGCCATGCACGTCGCCCGCGAGGGCGTGCAGGTCCACGGGGGGATCGGCTTCACCTGGGAGCACGAGATCTCCCACCACTTCCGTCGGGCCACGGCCGTCCGGGCCCTCCACGGCACGCCGAGCGACCACCGGGCCCTGGTCGCCGAGGGGCTGGGCCTGTGAGTGCCGACGTCCCCGCCCGGGTGGTGCTGCGCGACGTCGGTCCGCGCGACGGCCTTCAGAACGAACCGCCCGTGCCGACGGCGGCCAAGGTCGAGCTGATCGAGGCCCTGGGTGGCACCGGCCTGACCGAGATCGAGGCGGTCTCCTACGTCCACCCGCGCGCCATCCCGCAGATGGCCGACGCGGCCGAGGTCTGGGCGACGGTCGCGCCGCGCCCCGAGGTCCGCTACTCCGCCCTGGTGCCCAACCTGGTCGGCGCCCGACGGGCGCTGGAGGCCGGCTTCACCGACATCGAGGTCGTGGTCTCGGCGTCGCGCACCCACAACCTGCGCAACATCAACCGGACCCCGGAGGAGTCGCTGGCCGCGATCGCCGAGGTGATCGACCTGGCCCACGCCGGCGGGACCCGCTGCCAGGTCATCGTGGCGACGGCGTTCGGCTGCCCCTACGAGGGCGAGATCCCCGAGGACCAGGTCGTCGGGTACGCCGTACGAGCGGTGCGGGCCGGGGCCGACAGCATCTGCTTCGGCGACACCACCGGCATGGGCTCGCCTCCACGGGTACGACGCCTGGTCGGCGGCTTCCGCGACTGCGAGCCCGACCACGAGCTCGCCCTGCACCTGCACGACACCCGCGGCACCGGGATGGCCAACCTGGTCGCCGGGCTGGAGCTCGGGGTCGAGCGCTTCGACGCGAGCGTCGGCGGCCTCGGCGGCTGCCCGTACGCCCCGGGGGCGAGCGGCAACATCGCCACCGAGGAGGCCGTCTACCTGCTGCACGAGCTCGGCGTCGAGACCGGCGTCGACCTGGACCACCTGCTCGAGGTCGCCGCGACCGCCGAGCGCATCGTGGGTCGCGAGCTCCCCTCGCGGCTGCTCAAGGCGGGGCCGCGCACGCGGCTCTCCCCGCTCTGAGCCCGTCCCGATCCGACAGGAGACCCATGCCCCTCGATCCCACCCGCCTCGGCAGCGCCGTCCCCGAGTGGACGGTGCGATGGACCGGCACCGAGTCGCTGCTCTACGCCCTGGCGGTCGGGGCCGGCCAGGCCGACCCGCTGGCCGAGCTGGCCTTCACCACCGAGAACACCGACGGCGTCGCGCAGCAGGTGGTCCCGAGCTTCGCGGTGGTGCTCGGCTTCGGGTCGGGGATGCCGGACGTGGGGGACTACGACCCCACCCGCGCGGTGCACGCCGAGCAGGAGGTCGAGCTCGACGGTCCGCTGCCTCCCGCGGGCGAGGCCCGGGTCAGCACGACGGTCGCCGAGATGTGGGACAAGGGCCGCGACGCGATCGTGTGGACCGAGACCGTGCTCACCGACGTGACGACCGGTCGCCGTCTCTCGCGCAGCCGGACCGGGGCGTTCCTCGGCGGAGCCGGCGGGTTCGGCGGTGAGCGGGGGACCAGTGGCGCCTGGGAGCAGCCGACGGCGCCGCCCGACCACGAGGTCGCGTTCGCGACCCGCCCCGAGCAGGCCCTGCTCTACCGGCTCACCGGCGACCGCAACCCCCTGCACTCGGATCCGGCGTTCGCCGCCCGGGGCGGCTTCGAGCGCCCGATCCTGCACGGGATGTGCACCTACGGCTACGCCACCCGCCTGCTCGTGAACACCGTCGCCGGCGGGGACGCCGCCCGCCTGACGTCGATCGCGGGACGGTTCACCCGCCCGGTCCTGCCGGGGGACGCGCTGTCCCTGCACGTGTGGGGCGACACCGATGGTGCCCGCTTCCGGGTGCTGGCCGCCTCCGGTGACCCGGTCATCGACCGGGGCCGCGTGACCCTCCGCCAGCCCTGATCTGAGGTCTGGAACCCATTGCGTGACCGTCGTCACGTATGCAATTATCAAGTGCTTGCTTTACATGAACCAAGCACTTGCTTGATCACTTGCCTCAGAAAGGGAAGCCAGTGTCTCGACCCATCACCACCCGCCGGAGGGTCCGCACCCTCCTCGCGGCTGTCACGGCGACGTCGCTCGTCGTCCTCTCGGGATGCACCTCCTCGGACGAGGGAGGCGACGACAGCTATCTGGTCGGCTTCCCGGCCCTGACCTCCGGACCGGCGGCGTTCGCCGGCGTCCCGATCACGCAGGGCGCCGAGCTCGCGGTGAAGGAGATCAACGACAGCGAGTTCCTGGGGGAGGGAGCCACGCTCGAGCTGAAGATCGACGACATCAAGGGCGACCCGGCCCAGGCGATCTCGCTCTACCGCCAGTACGTCGCGGACGGCGCCTCCGGCGTGCTCTGCTGCGGTCTGTCCTCGGAGGCCGGCGCGCTGGCCCCGATGATCGAGCAGAGCAAGACCCCCGCGATCGTGACCTCGGCGATCCTCGCCGGGCTGGCGAAGCCGCCGTACATCTACCGCCCCGTCGTGCTGCCCGCCGAGCCCGGCGGGATGTACGACCAGTTCGTCGACGCCGTCGTGCCCGCCGAGGGCATCGAGACCGCGGTCCTGGTCGTGACCAGCGACAACGACGGCATGGTCGGCGACGCGGAGGTCTGGAAGGCGGCGCTGGAGCGCAACGGGGTCGACGTCGTCAAGACGATCAACACCGCCTCCGCGGACACCAACTTCACCCAGGCGGCGACCGAGGTCGCCTCGCTCGACCCCGATGTCGTCGTGCAGAGCATGCTCGGCACGCCGTCCGCTCTGATGGCCCGGGCGCTGCGCGAGCGGGACTTCGACAAGCGGATCCTCACCAGCTACGGCATCGACAGCAAGGAGCTGTTCGACGCCTCGGGCGGCGGCCTCGCGGGCACCCTCTTCGCGGTGCCGTTCCACGCGGGGTTCACCGACAACGAGGCGGCGACCACCTTCGTCGAGGCCTACCAGGAGGAGTACGACGCCGAGCCCGACATGTACGGCGCCCAGGGCTACACCGCCATGTGGCTGATGGCGACCGCCATCAAGGAGGCCGGCAGCAAGGATCCCGAGAAGGTCGCCCAGGCCCTCGAGGCCATCTCCGAGCAGGACTCGGTCTACGGCCCGCTGACCTACAGCGACGGACAGGCCACGCTGAACGCACCGGGCAGCTACCTGGAGTGGACGGCCGACGGCACCCTCGCCGAGTGGGCCGGCTGAGCCGCGGCGCCGATTCGGACCTGAGCTGCTGAGGGAGAGGACGTCGATGGAGCACGGAGTGGCGTGCAGCCTCCGGACGAGGACGGGCACCCGGCTCGCCGAGGCCGTGACCGAGGCCGCCCGGACCGCCGAGGAGGCGGGCCTGGCGTCGTGGTGGACGGTCGGGGACCGCGAGGCTGCGTCGGACCGGTCGTTCGACCCGCTGCTCGGCCTGCAGTGCGCGGCCCGGGCGACCACCCGGCTGCGACTGGCCACCTCGGGCGACCTCCTCTCCCTCGCCAGCCCCGCGGTGCGGGCCAAGCAGCTGGCCACGCTCGACTGGCTCAGCCGGGGGCGGGCGGAGGTGGGGCTCGACCTCGCCGAACCGCCCCCGGTGCTGGCCGACCCGTTCCTCGAGGAGGAGCGCGACAGCCTCGAGGTCGCGCTCGAGCACCTCGCGGGCATGCGGGCGCTGTGGACCCAGGACCGGGCCGGGCACCAGGGCCGGGTCCTGTCCTTCGCGGGCGCGATCGCGCTCCCGAAGCCGGTCGGGGCCCGGGTCCCGCAGACCCACGTGCGGGCCACCTCGACCGAGGTGCTGGAGCGGGTCGTCGCGGCCGGGGTCGTCCCCGACGGCTGGCTGGCCTGGCAGCAGTCCGCGGACGAGCTGGTGCACGGGGCCGGCGAGCTCGCCGCGGTGTTGGGGGACGCCGCCGAGCAGGTCCGTCGTACCTGGTTCGTGCCGGTCGCGGACTACTACGCCGCCCGCGATTCCGTCCCCGGCCTGGGGGTGCGCGTCGACGAGCTCGTCGCCGTGCTCGACCACGTCCCCGCCCCCGTCGAGGTCGCCGCGCTGGCGGCCTGACGAACCCGACCCGACACCGTCCTGACGATGAGGAGTCCCGTGGAGATCGGCCTGGTCGACCTGTTCGACGGCAGCGAGGAGCGCGACATCGCGTTCATGGCGGAGTTCGGCCGGACCGCGGAGGAGCTCGGCTTCTCCGGGATCTGGCTGCCCGAGCACCTGGTGTTCTTCGACGAGTACACCTCGGCGTACCCCTATCCGAACGCGCCCTCGGCGAGCGATCCCGACAAGCTCGAGACGCACAACAAGAGCGTCGGCGGCCGGGCGCGCGTCGAGGCCGCGGCCGACCAGGGTCTCCTCGACATCCTGCAGGCGGCCGCCGAGGTCTGCGCCGCCACGACCCGGCTGCGGATCGGCAGCTCGGTGCTGCTGCTGCCGCTGCGCAACGTGCGCACCTTCACCCGTGAGCTGATGACGCTGGCCGAGCTCACCGACGACCGCTTCGACCTCGGCGTCGGCGTCGGCTGGTCGGCCGAGGAGTTCGGGGCCTGCGGGAGCCCCTTCAAGACCCGCGGCCGCCGCTGCGAGCAGAACATGGTCGAGCTGACCCGGCAGTGGGCCGAGGACGCCGACGGGCTCTACCCGCAGACCGGCCGGGCGCTGCCGCGGATGCTGGTCGGCGGGCACTCGCCGGTGGCGCTGCGACGCGCGGCGACGGCCGGCACCGGCTGGTACCCCTGGAACCTGACCGTCTCCCAGTTCGGCGAGCACCACGCGACGTACCTCCGGCACCTGGAGGAGGCGGGCCGCGACCGGGCCGAGCAGCACGTCGTCGCCGGTCTCCGCTTCACCGGGGAGCTGACGGCCCTGCCGGACGTGGTCGGGCGGTACGCCGAGCTGGGCGCCGACGGGGTCAACCTCTCGCTGCGGATGACCGCCGAGAGCTACGCCGAGACGATGAGCGCCGTCTCCGACGCCCTGGGACTGGCGGCATGAGCACCGAGACGAGCACCGAGACGAGCACCGAGACGAGCACCGTCGAGGAGTTCCGCGCCGAGGTCCGGGCCTGGCTCAAGGCCCACGTCCCGGCCGAGCCGCTGCCGTCGTGGACCGAGCGCGCCGGCTTCGACCTGCACCGCGCGTGGGAGAGGACCCTGTTCGAGGGCGGGTACGCGGCCGTCGACTGGCCCGCGGCGTACGGCGGGCGCGACGCCGGCCTGCGCCGCTCGATCGCGTTCGCGGAGGAGTACTACCGCGCGGGCGCCCCGGAGCGGATCAACATGGGCGGGCTCTACCTGCTGGGCCCGGTGCTGATGCAGTACGGCACTCCCGAGCAGTGCGAGCGCTGGATCCCCGACCTGCTGGCCTGCCGCACGATCTGGTGTCAGGGCTTCAGCGAGCCCGAGTCCGGCTCCGACCTGGCCTCGCTGCGCACCCGCGCCGAGCGCGACGGCGACCACTACGTCGTCAACGGGCAGAAGATCTGGACGTCGATGGGCGGCTTCGCGGACTGGATCTTCGCCCTGGTCCGCACCGACCCCGAGGCCGGCCGCCGGCGCAAGCACCACGGCATCACCTTCCTCTGCATCGACCTGCGCTCGCCGGGCGTCGAGGTCCGGCCGCTGGCCATGGTGGACGGCACCCGCGGCTTCGCCGAGGTGTTCTTCACCGACGTCCGCGTCCCGGTGGAGAACGTCGTGGGCGAGGTTGACCAGGGCTGGCGGGTCGCGATGTCCACGCTCGGCTTCGAGCGCGGGGCGGTCTTCGGCGACCACGCCAAGTTCACGGCCGATGTCGAGGCGCTGGCCGCCCTGGTGCGGGTCCGGGGTCTGGAGGACGACACCCGTGCGCTCGACGAGCTCGGCCGGGTGCTGGTCGAGACGGAGGTCTACCGGGCCAACGTCTACCGGCTCGCGGGCATCGCCGAGGCCGGGGGCGACCTGAACAGCACGGCCAGCATCAACAAGGTCTTCTGGACCCAGATGCAGCACGACATCTTCGCGACCGGCCTGCGGCTGATGGAGGAGGACGGCGCCGTCGTGGGCGACCCGGCCGCCGTGCCGTACGCCGACGCCGCCACCCGGCGCTCGTGGGCCGACTGGCACCACCGCTACTGGTACGCGCGGGCCGCGATGATCTTCGGCGGCACGAACGAGATCCAGCGCAACATCATCAGCGAGCGAGTGCTCGGCCTACCGATGGAGCCGCGACCGTGACGACGACGCACCCGACGACCGACGAGCGCCAGGAGCTGGTGCGCCTCACCGCGGACCTGCTCGGCCGGCACTGCGGTCCGGAGCAGCTGCGCGAACGCCTCGACGCCGGCACCGCGCACACCCCGGAGCTGTGGGGTCGGCTGGCCGAGACCGGGCTGGTCTCGGCGCTGGTCGCCGAGGAGCGCGGCGGGGCCGGGCTCGACCCGTCGTACCTCTCCGGGGTGCTGGTCAGCCTGGGCGAGCACGCCGTGCCCGAGCCGTTCCTGGAGACCGCGGTGGTGGCGACCAGCGTGCTCGCGGCCTTCCCGGACTCGGCCCTCGCGGTGAGCTGGCTGGAGCGGATCGGCGCCGGCGACGCCCTGGTCGCGGTCCGGCTCGGCGCGCTCACGCCGTACGTCGTGCACGCCGGCGACGCCGACCTGGTGCTCGACCTGGCCGACGACGGCACGGTCCGGGCGCTGCTGCCCGCGGACGTCGACGTCACGCCGGTGCGGGCCCTCGACCCGCTGCGCCCGCTGGCCACCGTGACCCGGCGCAGCGAGGAGGCCGGCACCGTGCTGGGTGTGGCGCCCGCGGCCGTGCAGCGTGCGCGGGTGCTCGCCGTCGCCGGGGCCGCCTGCCTGCTGGCCGGGGCCTCGCGGCGGCTGCTCGACCTCACCGTCGAGTACGTCAGCGTCCGCCGCCAGTTCGACCGGCCGGTCGGCTCCTTCCAGGCCGTCAAGCACGCGATCGCTGACCTCGCGGTGATGGTCGACATGGCCACCTCCGCCGCGCTCAGCGCCTTCGACGCCGTCGACGAGCCCGACGCCCGACGGCGGGCCTGGGCCGCCAAGGCGTACGCCGGCGACGCGGCCGACCGGGCCAACGTCTCGGCGCTGCAGCTGCACGGGGGCATCGGCTTCACCTGGGAGTACCACCTGCACCTGTGGCTGAAGCGGGTGATGGGCCTGGCCGCGTCGTACGGCACGACGGTCACGCTGCGCCGCGAGCTGGCCGTGGAGCTGCTCGCCCGGACCGGCGAGGCGACCGAGCGATGACCGGCCCGGAGCAGCCGCTCGGCTTCTGGCGGCTGGCGGCGGCCGCGCCCGACGTGTGCGCGGTGGTCGACCCCGACGGGGGCGAGGTGACCCGCGGCGAGCTGCTGGCCCGGGCGAACGCGACCAGCCGGCTGCTGCGCGAGCAGGGCCTCGAGCGCGGTGACCGGGTGGTCGGCGTGGTCTCCAACGAGTCCTGGACCCTCGCCCTGGTGCTGGCCTGCCAGCAGGTCGGCGCCTACTACGTCCCGGTCAACACCGCGCTGACCACCGCGGAGACGGCCTACATCGTCGGCGACTGCACCCCGGTCGCCGTGGTCACCTCCACGCGGCACGCGGAGAAGACCCGGGCGGCCGTGGCAGCGGCCGGCTACCCCGAGGACCGGTGCTTCGCGCTCGGGCCGGACGCCGGGCTGCGCGACCTGCTCGAGGAGCTCTGGGGCGTCGCCACCGAGCCGCTCGCGGACCGCTCGCCCGGCTCCTACCTGGGCTACACCTCCGGCACCACCGGCCGCCCCAAGGGCGTGCTGCGCCGGTTGCCCGAGGGCGACCCGGACGACGTCTTCGCCGCCGGCGCGCACTGGCAGCTCGGGATGTTCGCGATCGAGCCGGAGGACGACGGGGTCCACCTCGTCACCTCCCCGCTCAGCCACACCGCGGTCAGCGGCCTGGCCGTCACCTCGCTGCACTTCGGCCACACCGTGGTGCTGATGGACCGCTTCGACGCCGAGGAGGTGCTGCGGCTGGTCCAGGACGAGCGGGTCACCACGACCCACATGGTCCCGACCCAGCTGCACCGGCTGCTGCGCCTGCCCGCCGAGGTGCGGGCGTCGTACGACGTCTCGAGCATGCGCAACCTGGTGCACGGCGCCGGGCCGTGCCCGGAGTCGGTCAAGCGGGCGGTCATCGACTGGTTCGGCCCGGTCGTGCACGAGTACTACGGCGCGACCGAGGCGGCCGGCACCCGGATCTCCAGCGCCGAGTGGCTGGAGCGCCCCGGCAGCGTCGGCCGGCCGCAGCCCGGGGCCGAGGTGCGGATCCTGGACGCCGACGGCGCCGACGTGCCGACGGGGGAGTCGGGCCTGGTCTACCTGCGGATGGGCGCGCACGCGTTCGAGTACCGCGGCGACCAGGAGAAGACCGAGGCCGGCCGGCGCGGCGACTTCGTGACGGTGGGCGACCTCGGGCGTCTCGACGACGACGGCTACCTCTTCCTTCTCGGCCGTACGTCGGAGGTGGTGGTCACCGGCGGCGTCAACGTCTATCCCGCCGAGGTCGAGGCCGCCCTGCTCGAGCATCCCGACGTCCAGGACGCCGGTGTCATCGGGCTGCCCGACCCCGAGTGGGGCGACGTGGTCTGCGCCGTGGTCCAGGCCGACCCGGGCTCGGTGCTCGGGGCCGATCCCGAGCGGGCCGGCGAGGAGCTGACGGCGTTCTTGCAGGAGCGGGTCGCCCGCTTCAAGGTCCCACGCGTCTACTGCGTCGTCCCCGAGCTGCCCCGCGGCGCCAACGGCAAGCTCCGCAAGCACCTGCTGCCCGCCCTCGTCCCGGAAGCGAGCCCCACCCCGTGAGTGACATCTCCGCCGACCCCCGGCCCGTGCCCCTCCCCACCCCGGACACCCAGGAGTGGTTCGACCGCATCGACGCGGGTGAGCTCACCGTGCCGCGCTGCCGCGCGTGCGCCGAGTTCTTCCTCTACCCGCGCAGCTCCTGCCCGCGCTGCGGAGCGCGCGAGGTCGACCTGGTGCCGGCCGCCGGCACCGGCACGGTGGCCTCGTTCGTCGTCAACCACCGGGCGCCGGCCGGGTTCGCGCCGCCGTACGTCCTCGCGCTCGTCGAGCTCACCGAGGGACCGCTGCTGATGGGGCACGTGGTCACCGCCGCACCCGACGCCCTCGAGGTCGACGCCGCCGTGCGCGTCGCCTTCGAGCAGCGCGGCGAGCGACGCGTCGTCCGGTTCGAGCCGACGGGGTCGGTCGCGTGAGCCGCGACCGCGCCCTGCGCGGCGCGATCGCCGTCGTCGGTGCGGCCGAGAGCACCGAGCTGGGCAAGATCCCCGGGAAGTCGGCCCTGGAGCTGCACGTCGACGCCGCGCTCAACGCGCTGGCCGACGCGGGGCTGAGGCCGAGCGACGTCGACGGGGTCGCCTGCGCGGGTGAGCTGCCGGTCGACGTGGCCGACTATCTCGGGATCGTCCCGGAGTACCTCGACGGCACCAACGTCGGCGGTTCGTCGTACATGCTCCACGTGCGGCACGCGATGGCCGCGATCAGCGCCGGGCTCTGCGAGACGGTGCTGGTCACCCACGGCGAGTCGGGCCGGTCGCGGGTCGGGATGACGCCGTGGGCACCGGCGCCGCAGTCGTTCATGGCCCAGCTCGAGCTCCCGCACGGTCCGGTGGGGGCGCCGTCGCTGTTCCCGATCGGCGTGCGCCGCTACATGGCCGAGTACGGCATGACCCGCGAGCAGCTCGCGACGGTCCCGGTCGTCCAGCGGCAGTGGGCCGCCCTCAACCCGCGCGCGAGGCTGCGCGACCCGATCACGGTCGAGGACGTGCTGGCCTCGCCGATGATCGCCGACCCGATCCACCTGATGCACTGCTGCCTGGTCACCGACGGGGGCGGTGCCCTGGTGCTGACCTCCGCCGAGCGGGCCGCGCAGCTCGACCTGCCGACGCCGCCGGTCTACGTCCTCGGTGCCGGCGAGTCCAGCGAGTCCACCGTGGTCTCCGGGCTCGAGTCCCTGACGTCGTCCCGGGCCATCCGGATCGGCGGGGAGCGGGCCTTCGCCCAGGCCGGCCTGACTCCGGGCGAGGTCGACCACCTGATGATCTACGACGCCTTCGCGCACGTGCCGCTCTACGGCCTGGAGGATCTCGGCTTCGTCGGCCGCGGGGAGGCACCGGCGTTCGTCGCCGACGGCCATACCGCCCCCGGGGGCGGGCTCCCGCTCAACACCAACGGCGGCGGACTGGCCTACACCCACACCGGCATGTACGGCATGTTCGCGATCCAGGAGTCGGTCCGCCAGCTCCGCGGCACCGCCCCCGCCCAGGTCGAGGGCGTCGACGTCAGCGTCTGCACCGGCGTCGGCGGCATGTTCATGAGCTCCGGCACCCTGGTGCTCGGGAGCGCGGCGACCCTCTGAGCGCTCCTCAGCCGAGGACGGCGAGCAGCGTGCGCCAGTCGTCGACCGGGAACGGCTGGTCGGTCCACGCCGCGTCCGGGTCGAGCATCTGGACGCAGACGTGGTCGGCGCCGGCGGCGACGTGCTCGCGCACCCGGGCGGCGACCTGCTCGGGGGTGCCCCACGCGACCAGGGCGTCCACCAGCCGGTCCGAGCCGCCGTCGGCGACGTCGTCCTCGGTGAAGCCGAGCCGCTGCCAGCTGCTGACGTAGTTGCCCTGGCGCAGGTACATCGCCAGGTAGCCGCGCGCGACCTCGCGGGCCCGGGCCGGGTCGGCCACGAGCAGCGTCATCTGGGTCGGGGCCAGGAACGGCCCGGCGCCGAGCGCGGCGCGCGCCTCGGCGGTGTGCCCGGGCGTGGTGAGGTAGGGGTGCGCGCCGGCCGCGCGGAGAGCGGCCAGCTCCAGCATCCGGGGGCCGAGGGCGGCCAGCACCCGCGCCCCGGCCGGCGGGCCGCCGACCTCGTCGAGGCGGTCGACGTACTCCCGCATGCGGGTGAGCGGGCGGGCGTAGCGGCCCGGCTCGGTGCGGTCGACCAGGCGCGGGTGGCTGACGCCGAGGCCCAGCAGGAACCGGTCGCGCTCCGCGGGATCCAGCGCGGCGACCGCGGCGGCGACGTCGTCGGCCGGCATCGTCCAGATGGAGAGGATCCCGGTGGCGACCGTCGTACGACGGGTGGCGCCGAGCAGGTCCGCGACCCGGTCGAACGGGTCGTCCAGGCCGCCGGTCATCCACAGCGCCGAGCAGCCTGCCTCCTCGAGGGCGGCCGCGGCGTCCATCGCCGCGGACCGCTCGCTCAGCCGCAGCGCGGCCGACCAGGCGCCCCACGGGCCGGCGGGCAGGCTCACGAGAGCACGTCGCCGTGGGCGAGGTCGGCCACCCAGGAGGTGAACCGCCAGCCGTCCAGGGTACGGACGAAGGCGCCGTCGTACGACCCGACCACGACGTGGCTGCCGTCCCCGCGGCGGTAGTAGGCGACCGCCTTGAAGCGGGCCGTGGCGGTGTCGCCGCGGACCTCGACCTCCGGGTTCATCAGGGTGTGCAGGATCCACGGCATCGAGGACCGCAGGCGCAGGAACTGCGCGCGGATCTCGTCGTGCCCGCGGCACGGCGGGCGGGCGGCGTTGATGTCGTAGACCCCGTCCGGGACCCAGAGCGCGACCAGGGCGTCCAGGTCGGGGTGGCTGTCGCCGGCCCAGCCGCCGTCGCACAGCGAGTGGTAGCGGGCGGCCAGCTCCTCGATCGCGCGGACGTCGCGCAGCTCGGTGAGCTGCTCCTCCAGGAGCCGGACCCGGTCCTCCAGGGAGGTCATGCGCCGCGCTCGTCCTCGGGGAGGCAGTGCACCAGGGCGGTCCGGACGGCTCGGCAGACCAGCACGCCGTCCTGGTTCAGCCCCCGGTGCTCGAGCGTGACGATGCCCTGGCCGGGTCGCGACGCGGACAGCCGCTTCGGGCCGATCTCGGTCTCGCAGTAGAGCGTGTCGCCGAGGAACACCGGCGCCGGGAAGGCGATCTCCTGGAAGCCCAGGTTGGCGATCGTCGTCTTCTGCGTGAGCTGGGGTACGCCGATGCTGCACACGATCGACATGGTCAGCAGGCTGTTGACGAGCCGCTGGCCGAACTCCGACTCCGCGGACCGGGCCGCGTCGAGGTGCAGCGACTGGCTGTTCAGCGTGATGCTGCAGAACAGGACGTTGTCGGCCTCGGTGATGGTCCGCCCCGGGTCGTGCCTGTAGACGTCACCGGTCACCATCTCCTCGTAGTAGCGGCCTCGGCTGATGTGGACGGTCACGGGTGCTCCTCGGGGGTGGCGGACGGACTCAGGGCCGCCCGGTGGTCGGGGTGCGCGACGGAGGCGAGCGCCTCGGCGCGCTCGTGGACGGTGCGCCCGCGCAGCCACGCGGCGCCGTACTCCGTGACGACGACGTCGGGGGTGTGCCGGGCCAGCGAGACCACGTCGGAGCCCAGCCGCGGCACGATCCGGCTGTGCCGCCCGTCCGGCGAGGTCGAGGTGAGTGCGATGACGCTCAGGCCGCCCGCGGACCCGAACCCGGACTCGACGAAGTCGGCGCTGCCGCCGATCCCGGAGACCTGGCGCGCGCCCACCAGCTCGGCGCTGACCTGGCCGTGCAGGTCCACCTCGATGGCGGAGTTGACCGCGACCAGCCGCGGGATCCGGGAGAGGTACGACGGGGTGTGCGCGTAGCGGCTGTCGCGCATCACGATGGCGGGGTTCTCGTGGGCCAGGTCCATCAGCAGCTGCGTGCCCATCAGCTCGGCGGCGCAGACGGCGGGGCGGGGGTCGCGGTCGTCGACGCGCAGCACGCCCCGGGCGAAGAGGTCGACCATCGCGTCGTTGCCCATGCCGACGAAGCGCACGCCGGGCACGTCGCTCTCGCCGAGGTACGCCGTGAGCGCCTCGGGGACGGCGCCGATCCCGAGCTGGAGGGTCGGCTCGGGCGGCAGCAGCCCCAGGACGTGGGCGGCCACCCGGTCGCTGGTCTCGTCGCGGCGAGCGGCGGGGAAGTGGCACGGCGCGGCGGCGGTCTCGACCAGCGCGGCGAAGCGGGAGACGTGCACCATCGAGTCCCCGGTGGTCCGCGGCGTCAACGGGTCGACCTCGGCCAGCACCAGCGCGGCCCGCTCGACCGCGTGGCAGACGTAGCTCGCGGACGGGCCGAGGCTGCACCAGCCGTGGCGGTCCGGCGGGGAGACCCGCACCAGCGCCACCGACGTCCCCCACTGGTCGAGGAGGTCCGGTACGGCGGACGCCCGGGCCGGCACGTAGTCGACCCGGCCGGGGGAGAGGGCCGCCCGCGCCGGCCCGTAGGGGTGCCAGGTGCGGTAGGCGAGGTGCCCCGCGGCGGCGGCGTCGAGGAACGGGTAGGCGCCGAGCTGCAGACCGGAGTAGAGGGTGGGCCGACCGAGCAGGTCGGCGGTGCTCCCGAGCGCCTCGAGCAGGGTCTCCGGAGTGCCGCACCCGGGGGCGGCGACGACCGCGGCACCGGCCGGCAGCAGCCGGAGCGCGGCCTCGGGGCGCAACGTCGTGGGGAGGGGCACAGCTCCGGAACGTAGCCCGCGACCAGAGGTTAAGCAAGTGCTTGATTGAGCATTGACACGGCTTCGTGTGACGTGAGTTACTTCAGGTCAAGCGAGCGCTTGATCTACGTCATGACGTCGGGTTCGCACGGAGGAGGAGAGCCGGTGCAACTGCTGGCACAGCAGCTGGTGAACGGTATCGCCCTGGGCTCGGTCTACGCGCTCTTCGCGGTCGGCTTCGCCCTGATCCTGGCCAAGATGGGGATCCTGAACGTCGCGCACGGCACGTTCGCGACCTGGGGCGCGCTGGCGTCGTACTGGCTGGTCTTCGACCACGGCCTCAACTTCTGGCTGGCCCTCGCGCTCGGCGTCGGGTTCGCCGGGCTGCTCGGGGTGCTGGCCGACCAGCTGGCCTTCGAGCCGCTGCGCCGGCGCAACGCCGGCACCTTCGCGCCGATCATCGCGAGCATCGGCATCTGGATCATCCTGCTGACGCTCGCCGAGGCCTTCAGCGGCCCGGTGGCGGTCAGCTACCCGACCGGATCGGTGCCGACCGAGCCGATCCGGGCCCTCGGCCTGATCGTGCTCCCCGCGCAGGTGATCACCGTGCTCGCCCTGGTCGTGGTGGTGACCCTGGTCCACCTGCTGCTGACCCGCACCCGCTTCGGCGCGGCGGTCCGCGCGGTGTCGGTGGACCCGCGATCGGCCACCATCGTCGGGGTGAATGCTCGGCGCACGCTGATCGCGGTGGCCTTCCTGGCGGCCGCGATCGCCGGCCTCGCCGGCGTGCTCGGAGCGCTCTCCGACAACAACGTCTCCTTCAGCATCGGCGAGGCGCTGCTGCTGAAGGGCTTCGCCGCCGTGGTCGTCGGCGGGTACGGCGACATCCGCGGTGCGGCCGTCTGCGGCGTGGCGATCGGCGTCCTGGAGGTCATGAGCTCGCAGTACATCTCGTCCGGGTTCCGCGACGCCATCACCTTCGGGATCCTGCTGCTCGTCCTCGTCGCCCGGCCCCAGGGGCTGTTCGGCGAACGCCAGCTGGTCCGAGCCTGAGTCGGGAGAGGAGACACACCGTGAGCACCACCGCCTGGTTGACCACCCTGCAGTTCGCCGGGGTCAACGCCCTGTTCGCGCTCGCCATCTACGCGTCCCTGTGGACCGGGGTGCTGAGCCTCGCCCCCGTCTTCTTCGGCGCCGTCAGCGCGTTCACCTTCGGCTACCTCGCCGGGGCGATCGGCCTCTCGCCGGCCCTGGGCCTGCTGCTGGGCGTCGCCCTCGGCGCGGCCCTCGGCGCGGCCACCGCGGGGCTGATCATCCGCCTCGACAGCCACTACCTGGCCATGGCGACCATCGCGATGGTGCTCATCGGCCGGGTGCTGGTCCTCAACCTCACCGAGTACACCGGCGGCGCCTCCGGCACCCTGGTCCCCGGTGACCTCGGGACCTGGGTCTGGCTGATCGGCACCCTGGTGGTCGCGGGCTACGTGATGTCGCGCCTCGCCGGCTCCCGCTTCGGCCTGGCGGCCGACGCGGTGCGCGAGGACCCGGCGGTCGCCCAGACCCTGGCCATCTCGCCGCGGCAGATCCAGTTCGTCGGCTTCATCCTCTCCGGCGCGCTGGGTGGCGCGGCCGGCGTCTTCCAGTCCAGCTTCCTGCAGTACATCGGACCGGACACCTTCTACACCCACCTCGGCTTCGTGACCCTGGCCGCGGTGGTCCTCGGCGGTGCCTTCCACTGGGCCGGCCCGATCGTCGGGGCGATCGCCTTCACGATCCTGCCGGAGCTGCTGCGCGAGCCGATGGGGGAGTACGACCGCGTCGTCACCGGCGTCGCCCTGGTGCTGATCATCATCTACATGCCGCGCGGCCTGGTCGACGTACGGCGGCTGCGGCTGCTGCGCGACCGGACCCGACGGCGACCAGGTGGCCGACGAGAGGACGTGACGCCCGCGGGCGCACCGGCCGGGGCGGAGGCGTCGTCGTGACCGCGACCGACTCGGAGTCCCGAGGCGTGCAGACCGCCCCCGTGGCGGTCGACATCTCCCACCTGACCAAGACCTTCGGCGGCCTGGCCGCCGTCGACGACGTGACGATCAGCGTGCCCGAACGACGCATCCACGGGATCCTCGGCCCCAACGGCGCCGGCAAGACGACCGTGCTCAACATGGTGAGCGGGTTCGTGTCCGCCGACGCCGGCCGGATCGACGTCTTTGGCGAGGACGTCACCCGGATGAAGCCGTTCCAGATCGCCCGCCGCGGGGTCGCCCGGACCTACCAGAACATCCGGCTCTTCCCGGGCATGACCGTGCTCGAGACGGTGATCGCCGGCGCCTATCTGCAGCGCAGCTCCACGATCCTCGGCGCCATCCTGCTCAGCCCGGCCGAGCGCCGCGAGCGGCGCGAGATGCGCGACCGGGCCGCCGAGCTCCTCGAGAAGGTCGGCGTGCGCGCCGACCACGGGACCCTGGCCGAGACCCTCTCGTACGGCGACCAGCGGCGCGTCGAGATCGCGCGGGCGCTGGCCACCAACCCGCGGGTGCTGCTGCTCGACGAGCCGACGGCCGGCATGAACGACGTCGAGTCCGAGGCGGTCGGCCTGCTCCTGCGCGAGCTGCGCGACCTCGGGCTCACCCTCATCCTCATCGAGCACAACATGCGGCTCGTCGAGGAGTTCTGCGAATCCGTCTCGGTGATGAACTCCGGCGCCGTGCTCGCCCAGGGCGAGCCCACCTGGTGCCTCGAACAGGACGACGTGAAGGAGGCCTACTTTGGCAAGCGATCCGATGCTGCGCGTATCGCGACTCTGCGCCGCGCACGGCGCGGTCCAGGCGGCGCGTGACGTCGACCTGGAGGTCGCCGCCGGCACCCTCGTCGCGCTGATCGGCTCCAACGGGGCCGGCAAGACCACGACGCTCAACTCGATCGCCGGGCTGCACAAGCCGGCGAGCGGGACGGTCACGGTCGCCGGCCGGGACATCACCGGCTGGGCCTGCCACCGCGTGGTCCGATCCGGGGTCGCGCTGGTCGCGGAGGGACGTCGCGTCGCGCCGCCCCTCACGGTGGTCGAGAACCTGGAGCTGTCGGCGTACTCGGGGAGGAGCAGCAAGGCCGAGCTGCGCGAGCAGCTCGAGCGCGTCTTCGACCTGTTCCCACGCCTGGCCGAGCGGCGAGACCAGTACGCCGCCTCGATGAGCGGCGGCGAGCAGCAGATGCTGGCCGTCGGGCGGGCGCTGATGACCAAGCCCGACGTGCTCCTCCTCGACGAGCCGTCGATGGGGCTCGCGCCGAGCATCGTCGACGTGCTCTTCCAGACCATCACCACGCTGCACGAGGCCGGCGCCACGATCCTGCTCGTCGAGCAGAACGCCGAGCTCGCCCTGGCGGTGAGCGACCACGTCTACGTCATGCAGCGCGGCCAGATCGTGTCCGAGGGCACCCCGGACCTGGTCCGCGGGCGCTCCGAGGTCATGTCGGCCCTCTTCGGCTAGGGAAGCGCTGATCAATGGGGGTGGATGTCGGCGTCGTCTCGGTGGTGGGCTGGCAAGGCGCCGACGCGACGTCATACCGGGCGTCTTTCGGCGTGTCGCCAACGCCGCCAGGTCGCCGCCGAGGCGGCGTCCGGCGCCGCCCGCATTGATCAGCGCTTCCCTCACCCATCCGAGACAGGAGAACCATGAGCGAGATCAGGTTGGACGGCCGCGTCGCCGTCGTCACCGGAGCCGGCCGCGGCCTGGGGCGCGAGCACGCCCTGCTGCTCGGCGCCCGGGGCGCCCAGGTGATCGTGAACGACGTCGGCGGCTCGCTGGACGGCGAGGGTGGCGAGGCCACGCCCGCCGAGCAGGTGGTCGAGGAGATCCGGGCCGCCGGCGGCACGGCGATCGCCGACGCCACCGACGTGAGCACCCTCGAGGGTGCGACGGCGATCGTCGAGCTGGCGACCGGCACCTTCGGACGTCTCGACGTCCTGGTCAACAACGCCGGCATCCTCCGGGACCGCTCGATGGCCAAGCTGACGCCCGAGGAGGTGGAGCCGGTCCTGCGGGTCCACCTCGGCGGCACCATCTGGATGACCAAGGCGGCCTGGCCGGTCTTCCTGGAGCAGGGCTACGGACGGGTCGTGAACACGACCTCGGCGGCGGGGATCTTCGGCAACTTCGGGCAGACCAACTACGCCGCGGCGAAGGCCGGCATCGTCGGCGTCACCAAGACCCTGGCCATCGAGGGCGCCCGCAGCGGCATCCAGGTCAACGCGATCGAGCCCGGGGCGCGGACCCGGATGACCGAGGACCTGCTCGGCGACCTGGCCGACAGCGTCGACCCCGCGCTCGTCTCGCCGCTGGTCCTGTGGCTCTCCTCCCAGGAGTGCGGGGCCAGCGGCGAGGTCTACAACGTCGGCGGCGGCCGGGTGGCCCGCGTGCTGGTGGCCCAGACCCCGGGCTTCTTCTCGCGGACCCTGACGCCGGAGGACCTCCGCGACCACTGGGACGACATCAACGACGTCGACCAGGCCCAGGTGATGCTGACGTTCCAGGAGGAGATGGCCGTCCTGGTCGCGCTCCTCTCGGACGCGACCCGGGCCTGAGGTGACCGACGCCGCTGGGACGCCCGGGACCCTGGCGGTCGGGCACGGCCTGCTGGCCGCGCTGGACGCCAACGACGCCGACGGCGTACGTCGCTGGTTCGCCCCGGGCGGGACCTGGTGGGTCGACACCGGGCTGGACCGTGCGGCCGGGTGCCAGGACGTGGACCCCGGCCCGGACCGGCCCTGGCCGCTGCACGGGCTGATGGACGCGCAGGCCAAGTGCGACCTGCTCGCCTCGGTCCCGGAGCGGTTCCCGGGCGGGGTGCGCCAGCACGTGCGGCGCGCCTTCGCCGGGGGCGACGTGGCGGTGCTGGAGGTCGAGGGGGACGGGCTCTTCCTGGGGGAGCGGCCCTACCGCAACCGCTACTGCTTCGTCGTCCAGGTGCGCGAGGGCCTCGCCACCGGGCTGCGCGAGTACCTCGACACCGCGCACAGCGCCGCGGTGTTCGACGGTCGCCACCTCGACCGCCGCTCGCGGGCCGAGCCGCGGGCGCCGTCGTACCGCTCGCCGGGGACCGGGCTCCACGGGATCGTCGATCGATTCCTCGCCTGCCTCGCCGACGCCGACGGCGCGCGGCTCCTGGGGCTGTGCACGCCGGACGCCACCTGGTGGGCCGACGGCGGCCGGGTTCGGACCGCCGGTCCGGAGGCGCCGGTCGACCTCGACGCCGAGCTGGTCGTCGTGGGTCGGGTGCCGGTCGTCGACCGCGCCGTCCGGATCGGGCGCCTGCGCGAGACCTACCCGGACGGCCTCCGCCTGGTCGCCCACCGGGTGGTCGTGGACGACGACCCCGGCAGCGGCCTGGTCGTGGCCGAGGTGGTCGGGCACGGCGTGCACCGCTCCGGGCGCACCTACCAGAACCGCTACGCCTTCGTGCTCCGCGTCGAGGGCACCGACCGGGGGCTGCGGATCGCCGAGGTGCGCGAGTACTGCGACACCCGGCACGCGTTCGACGTCTACGGCATCGACCGCTGAGCGGCTCGCCCCGGCGTCCTGCCGAAGAGTCAAGCAAGCAAGCGCTTGACATCTAATCAAGCACTTGCTTTACAGTGTGACCTGCTGCACTCGCCGCACCGACCCGGAGGACGACCCGCCCATGCCTGAGCTGCGCGACCCGGACCACGAGCTGATCGCCAAGGCGATCCGCGCCCGACTGGCCGAGTTCGACGACGCCTACTGGTCGGCGTGCGACACCGAGCACCGCTTCCCCTGGGAGTTCTTCCAGGTGATGGCGGACGAGGGCTGGGTCGGCCTCGCCATCCCGGAGCAGTACGGCGGGGGCGGGCGGGGCGTCACCGAGGCGGCGATCCTGCTGCGCGAGGTCGCCGCGTCCGGCGCGGCGATGAACGGCTGCACCGCCCTGCACATGAACGTCTTCGGCCTCCAGCCGGTCATCAAGTACGGCAACGAGCGGCTCAAGGACACCTTCCTGCCGCCGGCGGCGGCGGGGGAGTTGCACGTCGCCTTCGCCGTCACCGAGCCCGACGCCGGGACCGACACCTCGCGGATCAAGACCAAGGCGGTCCGCGATGGCGACGGCTGGCGGATCTCGGGTCAGAAGATCTGGACGAGCAAGGCGATCGAGTCCTCGATGGCCCTGATGCTGGCCCGCACCTCGCCGGCGCCGACGGACGACGAGCGCCGCCGCTTCGACGGGCTGAGCCTGTTCCTCATCGATCTCGACCCCGACCACGTCGACATCCGGCCGATCGCCAAGGCCGGCCGCAACGCGGTCGCCACCTGCGAGACCTTCTACGACGACCTGCCGGTCGAGGGCTGGCGGCTGGTGGGCGAGGAGGGCCAGGGCTTCAAGCACATCCTCGCCGGCCTCAACCCCGAGCGGATCCTCATCGCCGCCGAGGCCACCGGCATCGGCCAGGCCGCGCTGCGCCGGGCCACCGACTACGCCAAGGTGCGGCGCGTCTTCGACCGCCCGATCGGCAGCAACCAGGCGATCAGCCACCCGCTCGCCGACGCCTACGCCCGACTCGAAGCGGCGTGGGAGCTGACCCTCGTCGCCGCCCAGCGCTACGACGCCGGGCTGTCCTGCGGGGCCGAGGCCAACATCGCGAAGTACCTCGCCGCCGAGGCCGGCTACGACGCCGCCGACCGCGCCGTCCAGGCCCACGGCGGCCTCGGCTACGCCACCGAGTACCACGTCGAGCGCTACTGGCGCGAGGCCCGGATCATGCGGCTGGCGCCGATCAGCCAGGAGATGTCCCTCAACTTCATCGCGCAGCAGGTGCTCGGCCTGCCGCGGAGCTACTGAGGAGCCGGCCGTGACACGACTCTCGGGCCGGGTGGCCTACGTCCTCGGCGGCGGCAGCGACGGACCGGCGCGCCCCGGCGACGAGCTGCCGATGGGCAACGGCCGCGCCATCGCGCTGCGGCTGGCGGCCGAGGGGGCGCTGGTCGTGGTGGGGGACAAGGTCCCCGAGCGCGCGCAGGCCACGGTCGACCACCTCCGGGCGACCGGCGGCGAGGGGCTGGCCGTCGAGGTGGACGCCGCCGACCCCGACTCGTGCCGGCGCGCCGTCGAGGCCACCGTGGCGTACGGCGGCCGCCTCGACATCGTGGTCTGCAACGTGGGGATCTCCGGCCGCGAGCCGCTGAAGGTGCAGTCCCTGGAGGACTGGGCGCTGGCCGACGCGGTCAACGTCCGCTCCCACTGGCTCACCGCCCAGGCCGCGCTGACCCCGATGCTGGAGCAGCAGGCCGGCAGCGTGGTCTTCGTCGGCTCGACGGCCGGGATGTCGAGCAGCCGACGGTCGCTGTCCTACGAGGCGACCAAGGCCGCCCAGCTCGCCGTGATGCGCCACGTCGCGGTCCGCTACGCCGCCCGGGGGATCCGGTCCAACGCCGTGGTGCTGGGCAACATCGACTCGGCGCTGGTCCGCCGCGAGTTCGGCGAGGGCGGCGCGGCGCGGGGTGCCGTCGTCCCGATGGGTCGTGAGGGGCGCCCGGAGGAGGTCGCCGGTGTGGTCGCCTTCCTGGTCAGCGACGACGCCGGCTACGTGACCGGCCAGAGCCTCGTCGTCGACGGCGGCGTCAGCGCCGCCTGGCCCAGCCCGCCGGTGATGCCGTGATGTCCCGCCCAGTCAGGAGCAGCGTGTGAACAGCAACGTCGTCGTCAGCGGCGTCGGGATGAGCCCCTTCGGCAAGTTCCTCGACCGATCGATGAAGGACCTCGGACGGGTGGCGGTCGACGCGGCCCTGGCCGACGCCGGCATCGGCGTCGGCGACGTCCAGGCGATGGTCTTCTCCAACGCCCTCGCCGGCCTGATCACCGGCCAGGAGTGCATCCGCGGCGAGGTCGTGGGCTACCCGCTCGGCCTGGCCGGCATCCCGATCCACAACGTCGAGAACGCCTGCGCCTCCGGCGGCAACGCCCTGCACCTGGCCTGGCTGATGGTCGCCTCCGGCCTGCACGAGACGGTGCTGGCGCTCGGGGTCGAGAAGACCAACCACGAGGATCGGCAGCGCACCTTCAGCGCGTACGCCGCCGGCATGGACGTCGAGGAGCGCTTCGCCACGGGCGACGGGGCCGGCCAGGAGCGCAGCCCGTTCGTCGACCGCCAGGCGCGGCTGGCCGGGAAGCTCTTCGACGAGCGCGGCGTGACCATGGAGGGACTGGCCCGGGTCACGTCCCGGTCGCTCGAGGCGGCCCGGCTCAACCCCTTCGCGCACCGCCGGTTCGGCGGCAGCCCCGAGGACGTCCTCAACGCCCGGGTCGTCGTCGACCCGCTGACCGTGCTGATGAGCTCCCCGATCAGCGACGGCGCCGCGGCGGCCGTCGTCACCAGCCGCCCGGACGCGGTCGCGTCGGGTCGCTCGGTGCGGATCCTCGCCTCCCGGATGGCGACCCGGCCGCCCCGCGACCAGCCCGACGCTCCGAACGCGGTCGCGGCGAGCGCGCAGGCGGCGTACGAGCAGGCGGGGCTGGGACCCGAGGACATGGACCTCGCCGAGGTCCACGACGCGTCCGTGGCCTACGAGCTGATGGCCTGGACCGACACCGGCCTCTGCGCGCCCGGGGACGAGCAGCGCTGGGCGATGGAGGGCGTCACCGAGGCGGGAGGCGCCATGCCGGTGAACCGCTCCGGGGGCCTGGTCGGGCGCGGGCACGCGCTCGGGGCGAGCGGGCTGGCCCAGGTGCATGACGTCGTCGCCCAGCTGCGCGGCGAGGCCGGTGACCTCCAGCTCGACGGGCCGCGGACCGGGCTCGTGCAGATCGGCGGCGGGGTCGTCGACTGGCTGACGGCGGCCTCGAGCGTGCACGTGCTGGCGGCGCCGTGAGGGCCGACGAGCTGGTGATCGACGCCCACATGCACGTGTGGGACGCGAGCTGGCTGCCCGAGGGCCTGCGCCAGGCCTGGGCCCGCCAGGGCGCGGGCCGACGGCTGCCGGAGCGCTGCCCGAACGAGGTGTTCGGCCACGTCGCGGTCGGCCAGAGCGACCCCGACGCCGCGCTCACGATCGCCGCGTTCGACCGGGCGGGGGTCGCGGCCGGCCTGGTTCCGGTCGTCGACTGGACGATCGTCGGGCGGCCCACCGGCACCCACCTCCCGATCGCGGAGCTGAACGCCCGCTACGAGGAGCTGTCCACCAAGCACCAGGACCGGCTGTACTTCTGCGCCGGCCTGGACCCCCGCCACCCCGACGCCCGTGCGCTGTTCGAGGCCGCGGTCGCCCATCCGCACTGCCGGGGGCTGAAGCTCTACCCGGCGGCGGGCTGGGACCTGCGCGACCCCGCCCACGCGTGGCTGTTCGAGGAGCTGCTCGCCCGCGACCTCCCGGCGGTGGTGCACACCAGCCCGCTCGGCGGCGACCCGCTGCAGGTGATCCGGTGCCGGCCCGCGGAGGTGGCGGCGCTGACGGCGTCGTACCCCGGGCTGCGCGTGGTCTACGCCCACGCCGGTCTGGAGGGCTGGTGGTCGGAGGCGGTCGACTGCGCGACCGGGTGGCAGCACGCCTACCTGGAGCTGTCGCTGTGGCAGCGCGTCGCCCTCCAGGACTACGACGAGTTCCGGCGCCGGGTACGGCGGATGCGCGAGCAGGTGGGCGCGCACCGACTCGTCTTCGGCTCCGACATCATCCGCGGTCCGCGTCACGACCCCGCGGGTGACGAGTTGGTGCAGTGGATCAGCATGGTCCGAGACCTCGCGGCGCCGTACGCCGGCTCCGCGGCGGTCCTCTCGGACGAGGAGCTCGGGCTCTTCCTTGCTGGCAACGCGGTTCGGTTGTTCGACCTCAAGGAGCACGCATGAGCGAGACCCTCGGAGACCTCTTCGCCAAGGCGGGTCGCCGGTTCCCCGACAACGTCGCGATCGCCTCGCTGGGGCGTGAGCGCACCTTCGCCGAGGTGATCGACCGCGGCTGGCGGTTGGCGCACGCCCTGCGCGACCGCGGGCTGCCGGCTGGCTCGTCGGTCGCCGCGATGCTCGGCAACCGCGTCGAGTCGCTCGAGGTGTACGTCGGCCTCGCGCTCGGCGGCTACACCGCCGTGCACGTGAACGACCGGCTGACGGCCGCCGAGGTCGACTACGTCCTGACCGACTCCGGCGCCGCCGGCCTGGTGCACACCGACGGCGCCTCCCCGGTGGCGGCCCAGCTGACCGGTGCCGGGGCGCTGCGGGCCTGGCTCGCGATCGACGACGCGCCACCGGCGGGAGCGGAGTCCTTCGACGCCGCGCTGGACGCCGCGGACTCCTCGCCGCTGCCGATCGAGGCGGACGTCGAGGCCACCGCGCTGATCGGCTACACGAGCGGCACCACCGGCTTTCCCAAGGGCGTCCTGGTCAGCCACCGTGCGGTGGTCAACTGCATCAAGCTGGTGCCGTTCGCCTACCGGCTGCCGCTCCAGGGGCACGCGGCGTTCCCGGGCGGCTGGTCGTTCGTCTCGGGGCTGTGGGGCGTGATCTTCCCGCACTTCTACACCGGGGGGACGGTCTCCTTCATCCCCGGCGCGACCCCGGACGAGTGGGGCCGGCACATGGCCGAGCACCGCTCGACCTTCACCCTCGGCCTGACCCCGCTGATCCCCGGCCTGATGGCGGCCCTGCGCGAGCACCCGGCCGCGCTGGACTCGCTGCAGTCGGTGCTGCACTCCGGCGGGCCGCTGCCGCCCGAGCTGGCCTCGGACCTGGTCGACCTGATCGGCGACCGGCTGGTCGAGACCTACGGCATGACCGAGGTCGTCGGCCCGATCACCATCACCAACCGCAGTGACTGGCGCGGCCAGGGCGCCGCTCGCAACATCTTCGAGTCGGTCGGCCGGCCGCTGCCCACGTCGTCGATGCGCGTGGCCGACGCCGCCGGCGCGACCCTCCCGGTCGGCGAGGTGGGGGAGCTGGTCATCTCGGCGGACACGATGTTCTCCGGCTACCACGGTCAGCCCGAGAAGACCGCCCACGCGCTGCGGGGCGACGAGTACTTCACCGGCGACCTCGGCTACCGCGACGAGGCCGGCTACTACTACCTCACCGGTCGCGCCCAGGACCTGATCATCAGCGGCGGCGCGAACGTCTACCCCGCCGAGGTCGAGCGCGTGCTGCTGCTCATGGACGAGATCAGCGAGGCGGCGGTCTTCGGGCTCCCCGACGACCGGTGGGGCGAGGCGGTCTCGGCGGCCGTCGTCGTCGCGCCGGGCGCGACGCTGGACGAGGACGCCGTACGGACCTTCGCCCGGGGGCAGCTGGCCGGCTACAAGAAGCCCGTCCACGTCTTCTTCGTCGACCAGCTGCCCCGCAACTCGGGTCTGAAGGTGATGAAGCACGTCCTGAAGGAGCAGCTCGCCGACGCGGCGGGCGCCCACGACACGGAAGGAGCGACGGCATGAAGCTCGGCATCAGCGAGCTCTTCCCCGGCGTCGGTCGACGCAGCGGCAGCTGGTCGGCCGAGGCCGCGCAGCTGATCGAGGAGATCGGCTATCGCAGCGTCTGGCTCCCCGAGCACGTCGTGTTCTTCCCGGAGTACCGCTCGCAGTATCCCTACGAGTCGGGCGGGGCCCAGGAGGTCCACAAGACCCTGGGCGTGCACGACCCGCTCGTGCTCGCGGGGGCGATCGCCGCCTCGACGACGACGCTGCGGATCGGGACGTACGTCTTCGTGGTCCCGCAGCGCAACCCGATCGTCACCGCGCGCCAGGTCGCCAGCGTCGACCAGCTCAGCGGCGGTCGCTTCGAGTTCGGCGTCGGAGTCGGCTGGTCCGAGGAGGAGTACGGCGCCCTCGACGTCCCCTTCGAGCGCCGTGGCGAGCGGATGAACGACTACCTCGCCGCGATGCGTGTGCTGTGGTCCGAGGACGAGATCAGCGAGTACCGCGGGGAGTTCGTCGACTTCGAGCCGCTCTACTGCTTCCCGAAGCCCGCGCAGGCCCGGCTGCCGATCATCGTCGGCGGCAACAGCCGCGCCAGCCTGGAGCGGATCGTCGCGTTCGGCGACGGCTGGGCCGGCTACAGCCGGACCCACGAGGACATCAAGGTCTTCATCGGCCGGCTCGAGCCGATGATGGCGGCCGCCGGGCGCAGCATGTCCGAGCTGTCGCTGAAGGTGGGCCGCCGCAGCAAGGGTGCGACCGAGCAGGACTGGGAGGACGACCGGGCCTACATCGAGGAGGCCCTGCGGCTCGGCATCGACGAGGTCGTCGTGTCGCCCCGGATCGGCGACGACCACTACGAGCGTGACATGAGGCGGTACGCCGAGATCCTCGGTCTCTGATCGGCTCGACGGCGGCGTCTCGGTGACGTACGCTGGCAAAAGTAGAGCAAGCGCTTGATTAATTAGGAGAACGACATGGGCAGCACCGACCCGATCCCGTCCGAGGGTCCGGAGATCGACTACCTGATCATCGGCGCCGGGGTGTGCGGGCTCTACCAGCTCCACCAGCTGCTGGAGATCGGAGCCTCGGTGCGGGTGGTCGACGCCAACGCCGGTCTCGGGGGCACCTGGTTCAACAACCGCTATCCGGGCTGCCGGTTCGACTCGGAGTCGTACACCTACCAGTACTCCTTCTCCCGCGAGCTCCTCGACGAGTGGACCTGGAAGGAGCGCTTCGCCGCCCAGGGCGAGACGCTGTCCTACCTCCAGCACGTCGCCGAGCGCTTCGACCTGGAGCGTCACATCACCTTCGACGCGCGGGTCGTGCGCGCCGAGTGGGTCGAGGACGGCTGGTTCTGGCGGGTGCAGCTCGCCGACGGGACCGAGATCCGCACGCGCTTCGTGCTCGGCGCGATGGGCCTGCTCTCGGTCCCGACCTACCCGCGGGTCGCGGGCGTCGGCAGCTTCGGGGGCGTGGAGACGCACACCTTCGACTGGCCGGAGGGGCTCGACGTGACCGGCAAGCGGGTGATCGTCATCGGGACCGGCGCGAGCGGTGTCCAGGTGATCACCGACATCGCCGACAAGGTCGCGCAGCTGACCGTCCTGCAGCGGGACGCCAACTGGACGGCGCCGCTCGGCAACGGACCGATCACCGACGACGAGATGGCCCGGCTGCGGACGTCGTACGACGAGATCTTCGCGTGGTGCCGCGAGACGCCCGCCGGCTTCATCCACCGCCCCGACCGCACGCTGTCGACGGACGTCACCCGGGAGGAGCGCTGGGCGCACTGGGAGGACCTCTACGCGAACGGTCAGGGGGCCGCGATGTCGATGGGCAACTACCGCGACACGATGATGGAGATCGAGCCCAATCGGGAGCTGTCGGAGTTCGTGGCCGGCAAGATCCGCGAGCGCGTCCAGGACCCGGCGGTCGCCGACATCCTCATCCCGAAGGACCACGGCTTCGGCAACAAGCGGGTCGCGGGGGAGTCGGGCTTCTACGAGGTCTTCAACCGGCCGAACGTCGAGCTCGTGGACATCATGGCCAACCCGATCGACGAGGTCACCCCGGGCGGGATCCGGCTCCTGCTGGAGGAGGGCGGGACGCGGGACCTCGAGGCGGACGTCATCGTCTACGCCACCGGCTTCGACGCGGTCACCGGCGCCTTCGACCGGATCGAGTTCGTCGGGGTCGACGGGGTCCGCCTGAAGGAGCAGTGGAAGGACGGGCCGGAGACCTGCATCGGGGTGCAGGTGTCCGGCTTCCCGAACCTCTTCATCCTGGTCGGCCCGCAGTCGGGCGCCGCGACGGCCAACTTCCCCCGCGGGATCGAGGACGTCGTGAACTGGATGACCGAGACCGCCCGCCAGATCGAGCGCAACGGCATCGGCCGCTTCGAGGCGCGCCGCGAGGCCGAGGTCGAGTGGGTCGAGCACGTCCGCGAGATCAACAGCCTGCTGCTCCTCGCCCATTCCAAGTCCTGGTTCAACGGCCACAACATCAACCTCGACCGCGAGGACAAGCCGCGCGTCATGGTCTATCTCGGCGGTGCTCCGCGCTACCGCAAGCGCCTCGCCCAGGAGATCGAGAACGGCTACCCGAGCTTCCGGCTCGCCCCGAGTCCGGACCTGCCCGTCGGGTACGCCGCCACGGGGGCCTGAGCGGTCACCCCGGAACGCGCTCGACGCCGCCGATCCGAGGACCGGCGGCGTCGAGACGGTGGGGCGAGGAACTTCTGCCCTTCTTGGTCTCAGAGTGACGAGCGGTCAACGGTGTTGACTGAACGTCCCGTAGCGGCCACAGGATCGATGATCAGACCGATTTGGACCGCCCGCGGGTTCGCCGTTGCGGGGTGCGAGACTGCGGGATCTCAGTACGTCGGTACCGCGGGCATCGATCGGAGGCGATTGGCATGGGACGCACAGTGCGGATCGGACGGCTCCACCTGGTGACTGTGCCGTGAGCGGCGACGCTGCCGGGTCGGCCAGGGAAGCAGGCGCGACCACCGACCGGGCCGAGGTCCTGCGGGGTCTCGGCGACGTCGTGGACCAGGTCCGCTCGGCGATGGGTGCGGACACCGCGACCCTGCTGGCGCTCGACGACACCCGGACCCACCTGGAGCCCCTCGCCACGGCGGGGTTGGACCGGACCCTGCACCGGGCCCGTCGCGTACCGGTCGGGCGGGGCTTCGCCGGCCGGGTCGCCCAGACGCGGCAGCCCGTCGCCCTGTCCCACGTCGACAGCTCCACCGTCGTCAACCCGGTGCTGCTCGCCCACGGCGTGCAGTCCCTGCTCGGAGTCCCGGTCCTGCACGGCAGCGAGCTGCTCGGCGTGCTGCACGTGGGGTTCCACCAGCAGCACGTCGGCGACGACGAGGAGAAGGCCCGGCTCAGCCGCCACGCCGCCGAGGTCGGCCGGAGCCTGCACGACCGGTTCGCCGACGAGGCCCACGACACCGCACTCGCCCTGCAGCGGAGCCTGCTGCCCACCACCGTGGTGGCGCCGCCGGGGCTCAGCATCGCGGCTCGCTACCTGCCGGCCGACGGTGACCTCGGGGGCGACTGGTACGACGTGTTCGAGCTCCCCGGTGACCGACTGGGCCTGGTGATGGGCGACGTCGCGGGCCACGGCCTGCAGGCGGCGATCCGGATGGGCCGGCTGCGCGGCGCGCTGCGGGCCTACGCGCTGGATCACGAGGACCCGGCCGAGGTGCTCGCCCGACTGGACCGCATGATCTGCCACTTCGAGCCCGACGTGCTCGGGACCGTGGTCCTCGGGGTCTCGCGGCCTCCCTTCACCGAGTGGAGCTTCAGCTCGGCCGGCCACTTCCCGCCCCTCGTCGGTGCGGCCGACGGGAGGACCGTCGCCGCCGAGCTGCCCCAGAGTCCGCTGCTCGGCTTCCGTCCCGACACCGTTCGGCGCAGTACGACGGTCTCCGTGCCTCCGGGCGGCTTCCTGTGCCTCTACACCGACGGCCTGGTCGAGCGTCGACCGACACGGGCCCTCAGCGCGGCCGATGCGATCGCCCGTAACACCGTCGACCTCCTGACCGCGCTCGACCAGCCGGCAGACCCCGAGCTGCGCTGCATCAGAGCGTTGTCGGCGGTCATCGGCGACGGCGGGGTCGAGGACGACGTCGCCATCCTGGTGGCTCAGCTCGACGGGGGCCCGCCCGGCTGAGGACGCCAAGAGCTGCCTCGATGTGGCGTCACTCGGCGTGCTCGTCGCGGGCCAGGCGGTCGCGTCGGTCCTCCTCTCGCTTGGAGTACGCCGCGGCACGGATCGCCTCGTCGGTCTCGAGGCCGGAGCCGAGACCACCGCCGACGGTGGCCGCCGACGCCACGAACCAGGCCAGGACGAACAGGTCCGGGTAGCCCAGCGAGGAGTTGAGGTAGCCCCCCATGAGGTCGGGATCGAGGACGAAGAACGCCCAGACCAGGTTCACGACGTAGAGGGCGACGTAGCAGATGAGCACCCCGGCGGTCAGGGTCAGCAGCGTCGAGGCGTTGTAGAGGCGGGATCTCTCGCGTGCCTGGGCAGACGGGTCGTCGGGACGGTCCCACAGCTCCCCGTCGATCACGAGCCAGGCCACGACCAGGGCGATCGAGGCGACCGTCGCCACGACGAGTCGCCACCACGACAGCGATCCGGCCAGCAGCCAGACCGTCGAGTTGACCGTGGCGACGGCGCCGGTCGCCAGCGCGGCCACCAGCGCCGACTTCAGTCCGGGAACCAGCATCCAGGGGCGGTTGGCGAGGACCATGCCGAGGAGCAGGCGCCACCGGCCCCGCAGCTGGGGCAGGACCACCCGGTGCTCGCCCTCCTCCGGGCCGGGCTCCGCCATCGCTCGGATCAGCGAGCGCACGGCTCGCCGCGAGCGGGCGTGCATCCGGAACCCGCCCAGGGCCGGCAGCGACAGCACGGCCGTCCGCTGCTCCCGATCGGTCTGGACGAGCAGGTGCCGACCCTCGTGGTCGTGGAGGGGCAGCTCGGTCAGGCCGACGACGAGGTCCCAGTCGTGCTCCCGGGCTCGGTCCTGCAAGCGGGACACGGCCGTCCCGACGTCCTCGGAACCGGTGGTGAACGGCTCGCTGACCACAGCGATGTCCCACGAGGCGCCCTTCTCGCCAGGGCCTAGATCGGACATCCGGCGGGCGATCGCGGTCGGCGCGGCCGGGTCCGCCACGAGACCGATCTGGATCCTCTGCATGAGGCATGACACCGTCTTCGATCGGGTCACCACCATCGGCAGCACGGCCGATTGTGCCGGGGCATCCCCGGCGGGCAGCGTGGGGCGCCAGTGCGTCGCCGGGACGTTCCCGCCCCGCGAGCGGTCCGGGCGTCGGCTAACGACCAGAGGACGACGAGCATGAGCGCGTGGACACCCGAGTCGGAGCCGGCCAGGAGCAGTGGGGGTGCGGTGACCCTGGTCGAGGGGTCGTCGTTCTGCCTCTGCGGTCCGGACGGCGACCTGGGTGGGGTCGAGCCGTACGGCGTGTTCTTCCGCGACACCCGCATCCTGTCGCGGTGGGATCTGCAGGTCGACGGGCGGACACCCGAGCCGCTGGTCGCCATGGCGCCCGAGGCCTATCGCGGGATCTTCGTCGCTCGCCTGCCTCGTCGGTCGGGCCGCACCGACACCAACCTGCTGGTCCAGCGCGATCGACGGGTGGGCAACGGACTTCGGGAGGAGGTGACCGTCCGCAACGCGGCCGGCGAGCCGGCTGCGGTCACGGTCACGATCACGATCGAGGCCGACTTCGCCGACCTGTTCGAGGTGAAGGCCGGCGAGGTCCGGGCACCGGGTGGTCGACAGGCCCGCGGCCAGGGCGAGCGGCTGGTGCTCGACCAGCGCTGGCGTTCCAGCCACCGCGGGGTGGTCGTCCTGGCTCCAGGCGGTTCCGCCGACGGGGCCTCGTGCGGCGTCCATAGCGCCGGGACCATCCGCTACGACGTCGTCGTACCCGCTCGCGGTCGGTGGACCACCTCGATCCTCGTGCAGCCGATCGTGGAAGGGGAGGAGGTGGAGCCTTTCTTCCCGCTCGAGCGTGCACCGGACGACTCGGTCCCCGCGCAGCGTCTCCAGCGGTGGCAGGAGTCCACGCCGATCGCGACGACCGGACACGAGGGACTGCAACGGGTCCTGAGGCGCAGCCAGCAGGACCTCGGGGCACTGCGCATCTTCGACCCCCACGACCCCTCGCTCGTCGCGGTCGCCGCCGGTGCCCCGTGGTTCATGGCCCTGTTCGGCCGCGACTCGCTGCTCACCGCCTACATGGCGCTGCCGGTCGACCGCGGCCTGGCGTCGGGCACGCTGCGGACCCTGGCCCGGCACCAGGGCCGGGTCACCGACCCGCTCACCGAGGAGGAGCCGGGGCGGATCCTGCACGAGGTCCGACTGGGCGTGGAGTCCGGTCTGTCCCTGGGCGGGGGCAGTGTCTACTACGGGACGGTCGACGCGACGCCCCTGTTCGTCGTGGTGCTGGGCGAGCTGGCCCGGTGGGGCGCCCCGCCGGAGGAGATCGCCGCGCTCCTGCCGCACGCCGACCGGGCCCTGGAGTGGATCCGGTCCCACGGGGACCGGGACGGCGACGGGTTCGTCGACTACCGCCGCGCCACCGACCGGGGTCTGGAGAACCAGGGCTGGAAGGACTCCTGGGACGGCATCACCTTCGCCGACGGGCGCCCCGCGGAGACACCCATCGCGCTGTGCGAGGTGCAGGGCTACGTGTACGACGCCTACCGCACACGGGCCGAGCTGGCGCGACTGGTCGAGGACGGAAAGACGGGCCAGGCGTGGGACGACCGTGCCGATGCCCTCAAGCGGGCGTTCAGCGAGCGGTTCTGGCTTCCCGACCGCGGCTGGTTCGCGCTCGCGCTCGATCGCGACGGTCGCCCGGTCGACGCCTGCGCGTCGAACATGGGCCACTGCCTGTGGAGCGGCATCGTCGACGACGACCTGGCCCCGGCGGTCGCCGAGCACCTCCTCTCGCCGGCGATGTTCAGCGGCTGGGGCGTGCGCACGTTGAGCAGCGAGATGGGGGCCTACGACCCGCTCTACCCGTCCGAGGCACGAGCGCTGAAGGCAACGATCGCTGCGGTCGACGCGGTGCTGTTCGTGACCCCTGAGTACAACCGCTCGATCCCCGGGGCCCTGAAGAACGCGATCGACTGGGCGTCACGACCCTGGGGACAGAACTCCTTCGACCACATCCCGGCCGCGGTGATCGGAGCCTCCATCGGCCAGATCGGCACCGCCCTGGGTCAACAGAGCCTGCGCGGCGTGCTCAGCTTCTGCAACGCCCGCCAGATGACCTCGCCCGAGGCTTACATCCAGTACTCCGCCGACGTCTTCCGGGCCGACGGCGAGGTCACCGACGACTCCACCGAGGCGTTCCTCCGTGCCTTCATGGCCGAGTTCCGCACCTACATCGGCATGGTCCTGACCGTCCTGCCGCGCCTCCAGGAGGAGTGACGGGAAGATCGGGCCAGCACGACGGACAATTCAGTTGAAACTTGAATGAAACTTCACGGGATGTTGCGGATTCTCCACGGACGGGCGTGAGGGAATGGGTGGATGACTGACCTACCGGACCTCGAGAGTCCCGTCGACCGGTACTCGCGGATGGTCCGACACACGGACGGGGTGCCGGTCGCCCTCGTCACCGTCCCGGATCCGACGTGCCAAGTCGTCCTGGGTGCCGCCGATCGGTTGCCCGAGCCCTCCTGCACGACGGGTTCCGGCCCCCTGACGCACTCGTTCTGCCAGCGCGTCGTCGAGGACGGTCGGACGCTGACCGTCGACGACGCCCGCGAGGTCCCTGAGCTGCGGTCGCACGGGGCAATCCGCGACATGGACGTGATCGCCTACCCGGGCTGGCCGCTCGTGGACGGGTTCGGGGCGGTCGTGGGCTCGTCGTACGCGCCCGACACCGAGCCCCGGGAGTGGACCTCGGCCGAGATCCTGATGATGCGCGACCTGGCTGCGTGCTGCTCCGCCGAGCTCGATGTCCGAGTGCCGAAGGTGGACTTCTGAGGTGGGTGCTCGACGACTCCGACCCACGAGCAGCGACCTGTCGGCCGAGGTCGACGAGCTGCACGGTTCGGCCATCAGGCTCATCGACGAGTCGCGGACCCTTCGTCACTCGATCGAGCTGAGGATGATCCGCAGGACGCTCGGGAAGCGATGGCGTACGAGAGCGCTCCCGCCGACAGGGGTGGTCGACGTCGGGAGTCCTCGCCGCCCCGGGTGATGGAGCCGTGCGCTGAGCAGATGCCCCGCACCCTCCGTCCGAACCTCCCTCCCCGTCCTGCTCCCGAGGTGCTCTCGCGAACCGGAGCCCTCCCCACCACTGAATCGGATGAGATGGACCTGCAACCCCACTTCCCGCCCGACCCGAGCCTGCCGACCCTGCTGGACGAGCGCGACCAGCTCCTGGCCCAGGTGCGGCTCGCCGAAGCTGCCCGCCGAGTGGTCCGGCGAGCCTCGGGTCAGCGGTCGCTCGACCACGTCCTGGCGGAGTCCCGGTCGGTGCTGCTCGAGGGTTTCCGCGCCCTGGGGCTGTGGCTCCAGACCTTCGACGAGGATGGCCTGGGCAAGGCGGCCCTCTACTCCGACGACGGGCGGCCGCTCGAGTTCAGCGAGACCGTCCACGCCATCGCCTACAACGCGGCCCACGCGCTGTGGGCGGAGCAGCAGACCCTCGTCCTCGGCGCCAACGGGGGCTCCCCGCTGCTCACGCCAGCGGAGTCCCGCGACATCGCCCGCCTGCTCGCCGAGCTGGAGGTCGACTCGATTCTCTTCGTCCCCCTGGGTGCCGGTCACGAATGCCTCGGCAACCTGGTGCTGACCAGGACCGCAGACGCCCCCCGGTGGACCGAGGCGGAGGCGGCCGCCGCGCTCGACGTGGGTCGAGATCTGGGGGCAGCGATCCTCAACGTGCGTGCCTACGAGCGCGAGCACCGGTTGGTCGAGGAGCTCCGGGCGCTGGACACCTACAAGAGCCAGCTCATCGCCACCGTCTCGCACGAGCTGAAGAACCCTCTGACCTCGGTGCTGGGCCATCTCGAGATCCTCGAGTCCGCCGACGAGATCCCCGGACCCGCACGTCGATCGATCGTCGCGATGCATCGAGGCGCGCGACGGCTGGGCCGGGTCGTCGACGACCTCCTGCTCCTGGCCAAGGTCGGCGACCCGGAGACCCCGATCATCGGACGCCCGGTGGACCTGGCCGCCATCGTCCGCGACGTCGTCGACCTCACCGCGGTCGAGGCAGAGCGTCGCCAGCAGACGGTGACGATCTCGAACGTCGCTGACACCCTCGACGGGCAGGTGCTCGCCAACGGCGACCCGGCCGAGCTCGACCGCGTCGTCTCCAACCTGGTCAGCAACGCACTGAAGTACACCCCCGAACACGGCCACATCGCCATCGCGCTCAACCGACACTCGGAGGGAGGGTCTGGGAACTATGGCCCGAGCACCGACCGCGCGATCGCGCGGGCAAGCGACGTCACGGAGGTGGAGCTGGTCGTGAGCGACAACGGCTACGGCATCTCGGCCCACGACCAGCAGCAGCTCTTCACGGAGTTCTTTCGCTCCTCGAACCCGGTCGCGGTGGCCCAGCCGGGTACCGGCCTCGGCCTGGCCATCGTGCGCCGCATCGTGAGGCGTCACGGCGGTCACATCACGGTGGACTCGAAGATGGGCCAGGGAAGCACCTTCCGGGTCCTGCTCCCGGCCGCCTAGTCCCGGGCCCCGCGCCGGGTGATCGGGCGACCACAGCAGAGGGTTGCCGACCGTCGGTGGCGACCGGCAGCGGTCGAGGGTGTTGCGCGGCAGGTGTCCGGGGGTCGTTGCGCTGCGCCGTCGTGGCGAGATCGCGGCAAAGGCGCGGAGCCCCGAATGTGCTCGACGCCGCCCATCTCTCCTCCGCCAGCCGGACGTGCCGGCTCGGTGAGTCGGCTGAGCTCTCCGGTTCTTCGAACAGCGGAGCCCTGAGGGCGTTAGCGTGGTGTTGATCTCGGGTCTTAGGCGGTTGCGTTTGCTTGTCCGCGGTCTCAAGCTGCCTGGGTCACTCCCCGGGTGGATCTTCTTGCAGATGGGGCAGTGCGTGATGCGTGACCGGGTTGATCTTGTCGGTCCGATGGCTCAGGGACGGCACTTCGCAAGGTCTGCAAAGCAGATCCACCTGAGCAGGACCCTGATGGCCTCGCTGTCGGCGGTGGTGGCGCTGCTGGTCGGTGCATCGTCAACGACCTTCATCGGGCTTCTCACTCCCGCTGAGGCGGCGTCGGTGGGGGTGCCGGTGCCGGCCGATTCGGCGGGTCAGGTCACTGCCTGGGGAGACAACGACTCTGGCCAGAGGGCGGTGCCTACGTCTCTCGCAGGCAAGGCGGTGACCGCGGTAGCAGCAGGGGCGTTCCACTCGTTGGCGTTGACCTCAGATGGGCGGATCACCGGTTGGGGACGCGATGTTGAGGGTCAGGCCACGGCGCCGGGCTCGCTGAACGACAAGACGGTCTCGGCGATTGCGACCGGCGCGTACCACTCGGTGGCTCTGACCTCGGACGGTCAGGTCACTGCCTGGGGGCAGAACGATTTCGGGCAGACCACCGTCCCATCGTCGGTGAGCTCCGGCACCTCGACGGCGATCGCTGCCGGCTCCTACCACTCCCTGGCGCTGAGCACGGATGGTCGGGTGACAGCCTGGGGCTACGACAACCACGGGCAGATCGATGTGCCGGCCTCCCTGACGGGCAAGACGGTGACCGCGATCGCAGGCGGGCTCTACCACTCTCTGGCGTTGACCTCCGACGGGCACGTGACCGCGTGGGGCAACGACTTCTACGGGCAGTCGACCGTTCCGGCGTCGCTGGCGGGCAAGACGGTCACGACCATTGCCGCCGGTGCCTACCACTCGATGGCGATCACTTCCGATGGCCAGCTCATCGTGTGGGGTAGCGACGACTCCGGGCAGAGCACCGTGCCCGCGCCGCTCGCCGGCAAGACCGTGATTGCGGCCGCCGGCGGCTACGACTACACCGTCGCTGCGACCTCAGATGGTCAGGTCACTAGCTGGGGCGACAACACCTACGACCAGAGCACCTCCCCGGCGTCGCTGTCGTCGAAGAAGGTCACCGCCCTCGCGGCCGGCGCCTACCACGCCCTGGCGATCACCGCGGATCTGCGAGCAAACGCGGCACCACTGATCTCCGGGGTAGCCCGAGTCGGTGGTGCGCTGACCGCGATCGCCGGCCGTTACAACGCAGACCCGGATAGCCTCGCCTACGTCTGGAAGGCCGACAGCGTCGCAGTCGGCACCAACACCGCCACCTACCGGCCCTCGAGCAGCGACATCGACAAGACGATCACCGTCACCGTCACCGCGAAGAAGGCCGGATACGCCGACACGGTCACCACTTCGGCCGCCACCGCGCGGGTGGTCGCGGGTGGACGCGTCACCGCGTGGGGGAGCAACTTCGCCGCGGAGAGCACCGTGCCGGCCTCACTGGCCCGCAGGAGTGTGACGGCGATCGCAGCGGGGTTCAACCACTCGGTGGCCCTGACGGCGGACGCGAAGGTCGCGGCCTGGGGCAGCGGGGTCCAGGGCACCGTCCCGGCAGCGTTGACCACCGTGAACGTGACCGCGATCGCCGCCGGGACCAACCACAACCTCGCCCTGACCTCCGCGGGACGCGTCCTGGCGTGGGGGAACAACTCCGGCGGCCAGACGACGATCCCGCCCGAGCTCGACGCCCGGGCCGTGATCGCGATCGCGGCCGGGAACAGCCACTCGCTGGCGTTGACCTCCGACGGTCAGGTCATCGGCTGGGGCAGCAACACCCAAGGACAGACGTCGATCCCCGCAGCCCTGTCCGGCGTTCCCGTGGTCGCGATCGCCGCCGGGTCCAACCACAGCCTCGCCCTGACCAGCGACGGTCGGGTCGTCGCGTGGGGTGCCGACGGCGACCTCCAGTCCACCGTGCCGGTGGCGCTGACCTCGCAGACGGTGATCGCGATCGCCGCGGGCACGCCCCACTCGTTGGCGCTGACCTCCGTGGGGCAGGTGGTGGCCTGGGGCGGCAACGCCCAGGGACAGGCGACCGTTCCGTCGTCCCTGTCGGGGCGGACCGTGGTCGCCATCGCTTCCGGTGCCGGCGCGGACCACTCCCTGGCGCTCACTGATGACCGGGAGGTGGTCGCCTGGGGGTCCAACGGCAGCGACCAGCGCGTGGTTCCCGCGTCCCTCACCGGCCAGCCGAACACAGCCCTCGCCGTCGGAGGGGCGCATTCGGTGGCCCTCACCGCCGCTGTCATCGCCGATCAGGAACCCACCATCACCGGCACCCCCCAGGTGGGCACCCAGCTGTCCGCACAGCGCGGCACCTACAACGCCACCGCCACCTACGGATTCCAGTGGTACGCCGACGACGTCGCCGTACCCGGCGCCACCAGCTCCCTCTACACCCCCACCGCCGCCCAGCGCGGACAGACCATCACCGTGACCGTCACTGCAGCCAAGACCGGACACGCCACCGCCACCGACACCTCCTCGGGCGTCGGCCCCGTCGCCGCCGGCACCTTCACCACCGGCCCGGCCGCGACCATCGCCGGTACGCCGGTCGTGGGGGGCACTCTGACCGCGTCCCCCGGCCCGACCCAGACCAGCTCCACGAGCCCCACGGCGGACTCCTTCACCTACCAGTGGTCCGCCGACGACACCGAGATCACCGGGGCCACCGGCCGCACACTCACCCTGACCCCCGACACGGTCGGTGCTCTCATCACCGTCGCTATCACCGCGCACCGCGACGGCTACACCGACGCCTCCGACCTCTCCGACCCGGCCGGGCCCGTCGCGCAGGCCACTTTCACGACCGGCCCCACCGCGACCATCACCGGTACGCCGACGGTCGGGCGGACGCTGTTCGCGGGCGTCGGGGACGCCGCGCCGTCGCCGGACAGCTACTCCTACGTCTGGTACGCCGAGGGCGTCGAGATCACCGAC
>NZ_JBBBBJ010000006.1:139975-226665 GCF_037120545.1 Nocardioides sp. CCNWLW216 | reverse complement strand
AACACCAGCAGCGACCCCCAGGCGCTCAACCTCACCCCGGCGTTGGCCGGGATGGACATCACCGTGGAGGTCACCGCGCACCGCGACGGCTACACCGACGCCTCCGACCTCTCCGACCCGGCCGGGCCCGTCGCGCAGGCGACCTTCACGACCGGCCCCACCGCCACGATCACCGGTACGCCGACGGTCGGGCGGACGCTGTTCGCGGGCGTCGGGGACGCCGCGCCGTCGCCGGACGACTACTCCTACGTCTGGTACGCCGACGGCGTCGAGATCACCGACAACACCAGCAGCGACCCCCAGGCGCTCAACCTCACCCCGGCGTTGGCCGGGATGGACATCACCGTGGAGGTCACCGCCCATCGCGACGGCTACACCGACGCCTCCGACCTCTCCGACCCGGTCGGCCCGGTCACGAAGGCCACCTTCACCACTGGCCCCACCGCCACCATCACCGGCACCCCGGTCGTGAACGGCACCCTCACCGCCGGACCGGGCTCGACCGAGCTCGGGACGACCGTTCCGAGCGCCGACTCGTTCACCTACGCCTGGGCGGCCGACGGTGAACCCATCACCGGCGCGACGAGCCACACCCTCGCGCTCACCCCTGCCCTGGTCGGGGCGAAGGTGACCGTGACCGTGAGCGCAGTGCGCTCCGGCTACGTCGACGCCGCCGACGAGTCCGACCCCACCGAGCCGGTCGAGAGCGCCGTCTTCACCACGGGCCCCGACGCAGTCATCGACGGCGAGGCGGTGGTGGGCGGCACGCTGATCGCCACCCCGACCGATCTCGACTCCACCACACCGTCCGCGGACTCCTACGCCTACGGCTGGGCCGCCGACGGGCGGGCCATCCGAGGCGCGAGCGGGCCGACCCTGACGCTGAGCGAGGACGAGGTCGGCAAGACCGTCACCGTCACCGTCATCGCCACCAGGGCCGGCTACACCGACGCCGCCGACACCTCCGCTCCCACCGTGCCGGTGGCGAGTGCCACCTTCAGCACCGGCCCCACCGCGACCATCAGCGGGACCGCCCAGGTCGGCCAGACCCTCCGCGCCGGCACCGGCGCCCCCGTCCCGGACCCCGAGGAGTACCGGTTCGCCTGGTCCGCCGACGGCACCCCCCTCGCCGGAGCCACGACGCCCACGCTCCGACTCACCCCCGACCTCCGCGGCCGTCGGATCACCGTCACCGTCACCGCCGCCCGGGCCGGGTACGTCGACGCCACCGACACCTCGGCCCCCACCGCAGCAGTGGTCACCGACCGGGCCCCGAGCCTGCGACTGACGCTGAGCGTGCCTCGGTCGTCGCAGGACGCCGCCACCACCCCTGACGGCCAGCCGACCGTCCGACGCGGCCGCACCATCACGCTGCGCTGGACCTCCAGCAACGCCCAGAGCCTGGTCGCCGGCGGCGAGCTCGCCGACCTCCTCCGCGCCCGCTACGGCACCCGGCCCATCCCGGCCGCCGGGTCGGTGCGGGTCCGTCTGACCCACGCCGGCGCCCACGCCTACCGGCTGCGCGCCATCAACGAGACCGGCACCACCACCGCGACCACGAGCATCGTCGCGGTCCGCAGACCCACCCGCCTGAGCGTCGAGACCCCCGCCACCACGCGGCCGGGACGCACGATCCGGATCCGGGTCACCGGCCTGGGCTACCGCGAGCGCTTCTACGTGACCGTCAACGACGGCCACACCACCACGAGGGTGCGGACCGGACGGGCCAACACCACCGGCAACCTCACCCGCCGCATCACCATCCCCCGCACCATCAACACCACAGCCAAGACGATCCGAGTCCGGGTCACCGGACGCTCGACCAAGCGCGCGGGAGCCGCCCTGATCCGCCTCCGCTAACCACACCCGTCCTGCAAGGCGACACAGACAGTTCGGGGGCCCGGCTGATCTTCTAGACCCCGGTGATGGCTGAGTCGGGCCGGTCATGATCGCTACTCGCTATGGGTGGTGCGTGGGTCGGGCCCGTACTGGTGCGGCACGCCGAGGTTCTCGCGCAGGGTGGTGCCCGGGTAGTCGGTGGGGTAGATGCCGCGCTTCTGCAAGATCGGCACCACCTCGTCGACGAAGGTGTCGATGCCGTCCTCGTAGATGTCAGGTGTCACCCAGAAGCCGTCGGCAGCGCCGGCCTCGAACCACTCCTGCAGGTGGTCGGCGTGGAGCTCGCCGGGGCCTACGACGGTGGGGTGGTAGTCGATGACGCCGTGGGCGATGACGTCGCGCGGGGACCATCCTTCGCGAGCCACCGCCAGGGCGTTCGACGAGCGTGGGTCGTTCGGCGAGGCGTGGGCCGATGCCAGCTGTTCAGGGGTGAGGGGGTCGTCGTACCGGTCCGGGTCTATACGGATCCCGAGCATTGCGCCGAGGTGCGGGAGACGGGCCTCGATGACGTCACCGGCGTATCGGAGTCTGCGGTCCAGACCCTCCCGCACGGTCGGCGCGACCGTGGTCATGATGCCGGCGATGTACTTGATCTCATCGGGGTCGCGTCCGGCTTCGCGTGCCGCGTCCCGTACCAGCTCCCGCTGGGCCCGTGCCTCCTCGATCGTCCAGACCTCGGCGATGAAGCCGCTGGCGTAGCGGCCCGCGATCGAGAGCAGGTGCGGGCTGGGACCACCGGAGGTGAACACGACGGGTTGACCCTGTTCCGACGGAGGAATCGCCAGAGGACCACGCGACGCGACGTACTGGCCCTGCAGGTTGACCGGCTGCAGTCCTGCGGGGTCAATGAAGCGATCTCCTGCCTGGTCCTTGAGCCACGCGTCCTCATGCCAGCTCCCCCACAGGGCTTGGACGATCTGGATCGCCTCGTGCGCGCGGCGGTACCGCTCGGTGCGATCGGCGACCGGTCGGCCGTAGTTGGCGGCAACGGCGGGATCACTGGTCGTGACGGCGTTCCAGCCCGCGCGTCCGTGACTCAGCACGTCCAGCGCCTTGAACTGGCGGGCGGTGTTGAACGGCTCCTGGAACGTCGTCGACCCGGTTGCGACGAACCCGATGTTCGTCGTCTCCCGTGCCACGGCGGTCAGCTGGATCAGCGGGTCCATGAGGTTGCTGATCGTGGAGTGCTCGACATCTCCGCGAACGGCCGGGAAGTCCGGGGTGAAGAGGAAGGCGAACTTGCCGCGCTCGGCAGCCTTGGCGTGACGCACGGTGGCGTCGACGTCGGCGTACGTCCCGGGGTCGACGTGCGGGGCACGCCAGGCGCCGTGCAGACCTCCGTAGCCGTCGATCATCCCCATCCCGAGGATGAGCTTCCTGCCGGCGGTCGTCACCGGGCCGCGCCCTTCCCGGCCGTGCCACCGGTAGCGCTTGCGTCGGCGACCGTCTCGAGGGCGATCGAGGCAACGGCGACGGGAGCTTCGACGACCGTCAGGTCGGCGGCCGGCGCCGGTGCTCGTCTGACGAAGAGGACGACCACGAACACGACCAAGGCGATGACCCAGGCGGTCAGGAAGGCCGCCTGGCCGGCGGACACGGCCTGAGCGGTGGTCAGCACACCGGCGTCGTCGACACCAGAACCGATCGTGTAGGCCGAGATGAACACCGCACCGAAAGCGGCACCGGCAAGCTGCTGCACGGTGGCGAAGGCGGCAGAGCCGTGCGAGAAGAGCTCGGTCCGCAAGGAGCCCATTCCACTCGTCGTGACCGCCGCCCACATCGTGGCCTGCGCACTGGTGAACACCATCCAGGCGATGATCAGCGTGACGACGCTCGTGCTCTCGTCGACCCGGCTGAGGAACCACGAGACTGCCAGCCAGACGACCGCGGCCGGGATCACCAGCGGGCGTGGTCCGACGCGGTCGTAGACCCGGCCGCTGAGCGTCACCATGATGGAGATCGCCGCGCCACCCGGGATCAGGAAGAGACCGAGCTGGAGGGTGCTCAGGTCGGTGACGTGGGTCAGCACCAGCGGGAGCACGACCAGCAGGCCGATGCCGTTGCCCGCGATGAGGAGCATCGCCAGGATCGGCACGGCGAAGGCCCTCTGGGTGAAGATCCGCATGTCCAGGAACGCACGGTCGCGACGCTGCAGCGGGATCTGACGCAGGACGAACGCCACCAGGCCCGCGAGCCCCACCGCGATCGGCAGGTACGGGGAGATCGGGGCGTGCCCGGAGGACGCCTCACCGAGGAGGGACAATCCGTAGACCAGGCTGCCGAACCCGACCGCGGAGAGTGCCAGCGACACCAGGTCCAGGGTCACCGGTTCCGGCGTGGTGACGTTGCGCAGCTTCCACGCACCCAGCACCAGGGCGACGACGGCGATCGGCAGCATCAGGATGAACAGCCAACGCCAGCTCAACGAGGTCAGCACCAGCCCGGACAGCGCCGGGCCGAGAGCCGGCGCCACTGCCGGGACGGCCGTCGTGATCGCCATCATCCGACCGCGGCGGCCCTCCGGGACCGGAAGCATGGTCGTGGTCATCAGCAAGGGCAGGAACACAGCCGTACCGGACGCCTGGACGACCCGGCCGAGGACCAGGACCCCGAAGGTCGGGGCGATCGCGGCCAGCGTGGTCCCCACGACGAACAACGACAGCGCGACCAGGAAGATCGTCCGCAGGTGGAACCGTCGCATCACGAAACTGCTGGCGGGAATCAGCACGGCCATGGTCAACAAGAAACCGGTCGTGACCCACTGACCGGTGCTCGGGCTGACGCCGAAGTCCTCGATCAACGTCGGTAGAGCCACCCCGAGAAGCATCTCGTTGAGGAAGACGACGAACGTGGAAGCCATCAGAACCCCGATGACCAAGGCAACGCCCGGCGGGAGCCGATCGTCGGGGTGGGTCGTCGATGCCGCGACCGCGACGTCGGGTGCCGATGAGGTCAAGGTGGTGTCCTTCTTCGTTCGGGCAGACCGGCGCGTGCCACAGTCGTGGCCCGCAGCCGAGTCGACAGCGGAATGTGTGGGCGCTCAGGGACCGTCGGCCAAGGCAGGGTTGCCGTTCGTCATCTGTCGGCCAGCAGGTGGAGGTCGTCCTGTTCGGACGACCTCAGGTCGTCGCTGGGGCGCTCCGGGCCGAGGTCAAGATCTCGCTGGTCGCAGTGGAACCGCGTTATCCATAGCAAGCGCGGTTGATAGCCACGAGGAAATTGCCGTCGACGTCGCCCCCGGCCTGGACGTACTCGCCGATCGTGGTCATGGCCAGGTCTCGGCGCTCGGGAAGACGGTCCTTCTCGGCCGCTGCGAGGTGAGTCGGTACCTCGTCGCGCACACGATCGGTGCAGTAGACCGGTGCTCCCGGTTGCTGACGCCAGGACTCGGCAAGAACCCCGGCATCGACGGCGTCGAAGCCGGTCTCCTCGACGAGGAGCATCGCGATCGAACGATCCGAGGCACTGTCTGCAGCGACGGGAATGGCGACGCGACCTGGGTCGCCGGGTTTCGTGGCCTTGGCGTCGAACGACTGCGAGGTGATCGCGTTCCACGCCTTCGCCACGGGGCGCCCGAACAGTTCCGACAGCCAGACGCTCTCGGGCTGCCCGTCCTTGAAGGCCGCCATCACGCCGTCCCGCATCGGGTAGTAGTTCGACGGGTCAACGACGACCGCGTCCGCCGGAGCCGATCGCACCAATGACGCGATGTCCTCATTGCGATTCATCGGCACCGAAACGACGAGCACCGCGACCCCCTGTACCGCCTCAGCCGCCGTCACCGCGCGGGCTCCAGTACGCATGGCCGCCAGGTCGATCGTCTCCGGACCGCGCGAGTTGGCAATAACGACGTCGTGCCCACGCCGGCTGAGTCGCCGAGCGATCGTCGAGCCGATCGAGCCGGCGCCGATGATGCCGATCTTCATGGGTTCCTCCTGGCCAGTTCGTCCACTCGACTATCGTCAACGTTCACACCGGTGTGAATGTCAAGTCGAGGAGGATCCATGCGGATCGGAGAGCTCGCGAAGGCGACAGGAGTAGCGCCGCGGATGCTGCGCTACTACGAGGAACAGGGGTTGATATCCCCGCGTCGTCTCGACAACGGATACCGGGTCTACGACGACTACCTGATTGACCGGGTCCACAAGGTCCGTGGCTTGATCGACGCCGGCATCCCGACCCGGATCGTCGCCAACATCCTGCCGTGTCTCGGCAAACCGCAGGAGATCGTCGTGGAGAACTCCGACCCCGCCTTGCGGGAGCTCCTGGCCCAGGAGCGCGACCGCATGGACGAGAAGATCCGCTTCCTCACTCACAACCGCGACGCCATCACCAGCTACCTCCAGGCCCTGGAGAACGCCGCGTCCCCGGACGGCGCCCGTGAGTGCGAATCAGCTTGACAGGTGCGGCCGGGTCGCCGGTGTAGCCGTACCTGGGCTCTGCGAAGCCCGCCCGCAGCGAAACGCCCGCTCATGCCGCGCGGAGTGCTCGACCCTGCCGAGGAGCGGGCGACGGTCCGAGCCGCCGCCTACTCTTCGAAACGTGGACTTCCGGCGGTATCTCGACGGCCTTGAAGCTGATCATGGGCGAGGCGTAGACGCACAGGAGATTCGTCGAACGGAGGAGCAGATCGGGGTGCTTCCCGACGACTATCGCCGCTTCCTCATGGAGGTTGGCTGGGCCAGCCGTGGAGCCCACGAAGTGACGGGTTGGGCGACGACCTGCTGCACCGCTGGCAGGACGTCGTGGAACTGACTCGCCAGGAGCGCTTCGACGGGGGCCTTCCAGGTCGCCTCGTCGCGCTGCACCCGGACGGGGGAGGCAGCTTCACCTGCCTGGACGGCGAGCGTGTGGTGCTCTGGGTTCACGATGAACCCGGCACGTACCCGGTCGCGCAAACATTCTCTGAGTGGCTGCCAGCGGTGCTGGATCGTTCGTAGGCGAGATGGCCCAGGTTCCTTGGCCGTCTCCGGATCCGTCGCCCCTTGACTTATCCGCTCCTGCCGATGTGCGGATGTTCTGACGCCTCACTCCGACCGTCGTAGGCACGGAGTCCGGCGAACGCTTTCTTGGCAGCGGCGCGGAGCGTCGACACCGCCCCGCCGCAACGCACGAAGGCGCCTCCACGCAGCGGGGATGCTGAGTGGGGGCGCTAGGTCCTGCTAGCGAAACTCTCGACCCAGACGCTTCAACGTGTGGTGGACCGGCAGCGGCTGCAGAACGGCCAGATCGCCACCCTGAAGTCGTCTCGCCGCAGCGTCCCCGTCGGCCAGGTGGTCCTCGACGAGCTCGAGACTCACCTCGCGGCCTACGCGACGGCTGGCCCGCTGTTCGTGCATGAGCTCGGCCAGCCGCTGCCGTACTGGCGGTGAAAGCGCATGCTGGCGGCGGCGTGCGACCAGGCCGGGGTCAGCGTGACCTCGCACGACTTCCGGCTCTTCGCGGCCTCGGCGCTGATTGCCGGGGGAGCGTCGGTCAAGCAGGTGCAGGCGTTCCTGGGGCACGCGTCGGCGGTCATCACGCTGCGGACCTACGCGCACCTGTGGCCCGGTGACGAGGACCGGACCCGGAACGTGCTCGACGCCGCCCTCAGTCCTCTTGCGGACTGGGGCGGCGTCGAGAAGGTGAAACTGCAGGTCCGAGGCCTGCGGAGAGCGTCAGCCCTTCTTGGTCTCCCAGAAGATCTCGGCGATCTCGTCGATCTTCGCGAGCAGCTCGTCGGCCTTGGCCGCGTCGAGCTCACCCTTGGTGCCGGAGGCGCCGGCGAGCTTGGTGGCCTCGTTGACGAGCGTGTGCAGCTGCGGGTACTTCTCGAAGTGCGGGGGCTTGAAGTAGTCGGTCCACAGCACCCAGAGATGGTGCTTGACCAGCTCGGAGCGCTGCTCCTTGATGAGGATGGCGCGGGTGCGGAAGTCCGGGTCGTCGTTGTCGGCGACCTTGGCGATGACGGCCTTGATGGACTCGGCCTCGATGCGGGCCTGGGCCGGGTCGTAGACACCGCAGGGCAGGTCGCAGTGGGCGGAAACCTCAAGCGTGGGTGCGAACAGTCGCGCGAACAATGCGGGTCCTCTCGTCGTGTCGTCTTCGGTTGTGGAGCACGACGCCGGAGCGGTCGGTCTCGACTGCGACACTACTCCGCGTGGCACGAGCCGATCGAGGGGTCCGACGTCTGATGGGACGGGTACCCCTGCTGGGTCTGGCGCATGTGACGGGGGACTCCATGCTGCCCACCCTGCGGGCCGGCGACTGGCTGCTCGTCGACCACCGTGGGACGGTCCGGCCGGGCCGGCTGGTTCTCGCCCGCTTCGTCGACGGGACGCTCGCCGTCAAGCGCGCGACCGAGCGTCGTACGACGCGCGCCGGAGGCGCGGGCTGGTGGCTGCTCAGCGACAACCCGATCGGGGTCGACTCCCGGCATCGCGGGCCGGTCGCGGAGGAGGAGGTCCGGGCGGTCGTCATCGCCCGGATCTGGCCGCGACCCGGCCGCCCCGCCGCGCTGTGACGGAGCACACGAAAGCGGTCGGGACAGCACCCCTGGCGTGAGCCGGACGCTGTGCCACACTGCGGAGACCGAGCAGTCCCAGCCTGGCCCCGCGGCAGCACCCCGTCGCGTCGAGCCGGACCACCGCGCCACGTACGGCCCACGCCTGGAAGGCACTCGAGTCCATGTCTGAAGCTCCGTCTGTTGCTCCGTCCCACCCGCTCGCCGGCGACCCGGTCTTCGACCTCCACGTCGGGGGCAAGATGCAGATCGCCTCGACGGTCCCGCTGCTCGGGCGCGACGACCTGTCGATGGCCTACACCCCGGGCGTGGCGCGGGTGTGCGAGGCGATCGCCGCGGACCCAGCGCTGACGCAGCACTACACCTGGGTGCCGAACACCGTCGCCGTCGTGACCGACGGGACCGCGGTGCTCGGGCTCGGCGACATCGGTCCGGCGGGGGCGATGCCGGTGATGGAGGGCAAGGCGGTGCTGTTCAAGCAGTTCGGCGGGGTCGACGGCATCCCGATCTGCCTGGACACGACCGACGTCGAGGAGATCATCGAGACCGTCGTCCGGATGGCCCCGAGCTTCGGCGGCATCAACCTGGAGGACATCTCGGCGCCGCGCTGCTTCGAGATCGAGGACCGGCTCAAGGCGCTCCTCGACATCCCCGTCTTCCACGACGACCAGCACGGGACCGCGGTCGTGGCACTGGCCGCGCTGACCAACGCCCTGAAGCTGACCGGCCGGCTCTTCGAGACGACGCGCGTCGTCATCGGCGGCGCGGGCGCGGCGGGGGTGGCGGTCACCAAGATCCTGCTCGAGGCCGGCATCAAGGACTGCGTGGTCGTCGACCGCAAGGGCGTGCTGCACTCCTCGCGCGAGGACCTGACGCCGACCAAGAAGGCGCTCGCCGAGATGACCGCCGACCTGACCGGCCGGACCGGCTCGCTGGCCGACGTGCTGGTCGGCGCCGACGTCTACATCGGCGTCTCCGGCGGCAACGTCCCCGAGGAGCAGGTCGCGCCGATGGCCCCCGACGCCATCATCTTCGGCCTGGCCAACCCGACCCCCGAGGTGCTGCCCGAGGTGGCCCACCGGCACGCCCGCGTGGTCGCCACGGGTCGCTCGGACTACCCCAACCAGATCAACAACGTGCTGGCCTTCCCGGGCATCTTCCGTGGTGCCTTCGACGTCCACGCGACGGCGATCACCGAGGGCATGAAGCTCGCTGCGGCGCAGGCGCTGGCCGCGCTCGTCGGCGACGACCTGGCCGAGGACATGATCATCCCGTCGCCGTTCGACCCGCGGGTGCCCGGCGCGGTGTCGTCGGCGGTGGCCGAGGCCGCACGCCGCGACGGCGTGGCCCGGCGCTAGCCCCCGGTCGCTAGGTTCGGAGCATGTTCGCCGTCTACGCCGACCAGTTCTCGAAGGACGACCCGGTCTCGGTCCTGCAGGTGGGGGAGCGACCCGACCCGGAGGTCCCGGACGGGTGGACCACGGTCACCGTCAAGGCCGCGTCCCTGAACCACCACGACCTGTTCTCTCTCCGCGGGGTCGGGCTGCGGGAGGAGTCGCTGCCGATGATCCTCGGCTGCGACGCCGCGGGGTACGACGAGGACGGCAACGAGGTCGTCGTGCACGCGGTGATCAGCGACCCGACCTGGAGCCGCGACGAGACCCTCGATCCGAAGCGGTCGCTGCTGTCCGAGCGCTACCAGGGCACCCTGGCCGACAAGGTCGCGGTCCCGCGCCGCAACGTGGTCGCCAAGCCGGCCTCGCTGTCGTTCGAGGAGGCGGCCTGCCTGCCGACCGCGTGGCTCACGGCCTACCGGATGCTCTTCACCCGCGGCCAGCTGCGGGCCGGGGAGACGGTGCTCGTCCAGGGGGCCGGCGGCGGCGTCGCCACGGCGGCGATCATCCTCGGGCGGGCCGCCGGCCTGCGGGTGCTGGCGACCAGCCGCGACGAGGCCAAGCGTGCCCGGGCGCTCGAGATCGGCGCCCACGACGTCTTCGAGTCCGGCGCCCGGCTCCCGGTCAAGGTGGACGCGGTCATCGAGACGGTCGGCAGGGCCACCTGGTCCCACTCCATCCGCGCGCTGCGTCCCGGCGGCCGCATCATCACCTCCGGTACGACGTCCGGCCCGAACCTCGACGACGCCGAGCTGACCCGCATCTTCTTCCTGCAGCTCAGCGTCATCGGCTCGACCATGGGCACCCGCGACGAGCTGGCCGCCCTGGTCGCCCTGCTCGACGCGTCCGGAGCCCGGCCGCTGATCGACCGGGTGCTGCCGATGACCGAGGCCCGCGACGGCTTCGCGGCGATGGCCGGCGGCGACCTCTTCGGCAAGATCGTCTTCACCCGATGATCCACCTGCTCACCGGTGGCGGGTCCGGCATCGGCGCGGTGCTGGCGACCCGTCTGCTCGAGCGCGGCGACGAGGTCGTCGCGGTGGCCCGGTCCGCCGGGCGGGCGGAGCAGCTCGCCGACGGGCTCCCGGGCGCGACCACGCTGGTCGCCGACCTGGCCGACCCCGCCTCGCTGGCGGGGCTGGCGCTGCCCGACGCACTGGACTCGGTCGTGCACGCCGCGGGGGTCGTCACCCTCGGGCCGGTGGCCGAGCTCGACGCGGCGGCGTGGACCGCGCAGCTCCAGGTCAATCTGGTCGCCCCGGCGCTGCTGACCCGGCTGGCGCTCCCGGCCCTGCGCGCCCGGCGCGGCACCGTGGTCCTGGTCAACTCCGGCGCCGGCCTGCACGCCCACCCGCAGTGGTCGGCGTACGCCGCCTCCAAGCACGGCCTGAAGGCCCTCGCCGACTCGCTCCGCACGGAGGAGGCGTCGCACGGCGTCCGGGTCACCACGATCTATCCGGGCCGCACGGCGACACCCATGCAGGCGGAGGTGCACCGCCAGGAGGGCAAGGCGTACGACGCCGCCGCGTGGATCCGGCCCGAGACCGTGGCCGACGCCGTCCTGCACGTGCTCGACCTGCCGCGCGACGCCACGATCAGCGACCTGACCGTCCGACCCACCTGACGCCCGCCGGGCCTCACCCGTTTCGTGGGAGGCCCGCGGGGCCGCCACGTTCCTAGCCTCGGGCTCCCCGGCCCGGAGGAGTGAGCGTGGCGCAGCAGGCGGAGGAGCAGGCCGCTCCGGTGGCGACGATGAGCGTCCCCACGCTCACCGCGATGGTGGTCGGGGGGATGGTCGGGGCCGGGGTGTTCTCGCTGCCGGCGCGGTTCGGCGTGGCGACCGGGATCCTGGGCTCGCTGATCGCTTGGGCGATCGCGGGCGCGGGCATGCTGATGCTGGCCTTCGTCTTCCAGAACCTGGCCATCCGCCGGCCCGACCTCGACTCCGGCGTCTTCATCTACGCGAAGGCGGGGTTCGGCGACTACGCCGGCTTCAACTCCGCGATCGGCTTCTGGGCCAGCTCGGTCGCCGGCAACACCTTCTACTGGGTCTTCATCGGCGCCACCCTCGGCGCGTTCTTCGACGGGTTCGGCGACGGCGACACGGTGCTGGCCGTCGGCCTGGCGACCTGCGGCGTCTGGCTCTTCCACTACCTGATCGCCCGCGGGGTGCGCGACGCCGCGGTGATCAACCGGATCGTCACGGTCTTCAAGATCCTCCCGATCCTGGTGTTCATCGTGGTGCTGCTGGTCTCGCTCGACGCCGGGGTGGTCGCCGACAACTGGCTCGCCACCGGGTACGGCGACCTCGACGGACTCGGCGACCAGGTCCGCAGCACCATGCTGATCACGACGTTCGTCTTCATCGGCATCGAGGGCGCCAGCGTCTACTCGCGCTACGCCCGCCGCCGCGAGGACGTCGGCCGGGCCACCGTCCTGGGCTTCCTCAGCGTGCTCTCGATCTTCGCCCTGGTGACCCTCTCCAGCTACGCCGTCGTCCCGCAGCCCGAGCTCGCGGCCACCCGCCAGCCGTCGATGGTCGGGGTCTTCGAGTCGGTCGTCGGCGACTGGGGCGAGGTCTTCATCAGCGTCGCGGTCATCGTCTCCGTCCTCGGCGCCTACCTGGCCTGGACCCTGATGGCCGCCGAGGTGATGTTCATCCCCGCCCGCGCCGACGACTTCCCGGCCTTCCTGGGCCGCGAGAACGCCGCGGGCACGCCGATCACCGCGTTGGTGGTCACCTCGCTCGGCGTGCAGGCCCTGCTCGCGCTGACCCTGGTCGTGACCGACGCGCTGAACTTCCTGCTCGACCTGGCCACCAGCCTGGCCCTGCTGCCCTACCTGCTCGCGGCGGCGTACGCCCTCAAGCTCGGCCTCACCGGTGAGTCGTACGACGGCGTCGCGCCCGCCGTACGACGGCGCGAGACGATCGTCGCCGGCGCGGCCACGGCATACACGATCTTCCTCTTCGACGCCGCCGGGCTGCAGTTCCTGCTGCTGTCGACGGTGATCCTCGCGCCCTCGGCGCTGCTGTTCGTCAAGGCCCGCAGCGAGCGCGGGCTGCGGCTGTTCACCCCGACCGAGATGGGCGTCTTCGCGCTGGTCGCGGTCGGCGCCGTCATCGGCGCCGTCGGGCTGTGGACCGGCCGGATCGTGCTCTGACCGCTCCGAAGGAAGGCAGGAACCTATGACCGACTCCACGTCGTACGGCGTCCACTCGGAGGTGGGCCGGCTGCGCAAGGTGCTGGTCTGCCGGCCCGGTCTCGCGCACCGCCGGCTGACCCCGTCGAACAGCGACGAGCTGCTCTTCGACGACGTGCTCTGGGTCGAGAACGCGCAGCGCGACCACGCCGACTTCGTGAACAAGCTGACCGGTCGCGGGGTGGAGGTGGTGGAGCTGCACGACCTGGTGGCGCAGAGCCTCGCCGTACCCGGGGCGCGGGACTGGGTGCTGGACCGCAAGGTGATCCCGAACCGGGTCGGCCTCGGGCTGGTCGAGGGCACCCGGGCCTACCTGGAGTCCCTCGCCCCGGCCGACCTCGCGGAGGTGCTGATCGGCGGGCTCGCGACGCACGACCTGCCCGACGACGTCCGCTCCGGGTACGTCGCCCTCGCCCGCGAGTCGACGGGCGCCCGGGAGTACCTCATGCCGCCGCTGCCGAACACGCTCTACACGCGGGACACGACCTGCTGGCTCTACGGCGGGCTCACGATGAACCCGCTCTACTGGCCGGCCCGCAAGGACGAGACGCTGCTCTACGGCATGGTCTACGGCTTCCACCCGGACTTCGTGGGCTCCACGGTCTGGTGGGGTGACCCCGAGCAGGACTGGGGCCAGGCCACCTTCGAGGGCGGCGACGTGATGCCGGTCGGGAACGGCGTCGTCCTGGTGGGGATGAGCGAGCGCACCTCGCGTCAGGCGATCACCCAGGTGGCGGCCGCGCTCTTCGCCCAGGGGGCGGCCGAGCGGGTCGTGGTGGCCGGGATGCCCAAGCTGCGCGCCGCGATGCACCTCGACACGGTCTTCACCTTCGCCGACCGCGACGTGGTGACCCTCTACCCGACGATCATGGACGCGGTGCACACCTTCAGCCTGGTGCCGTCCGACCGCCCGCCGGGGGTCGAGGTGATCGACGAGGGGAGCACCCCGTTCGTGGACGTGGTGGCCCGCTCGCTGGGGCTGCCGGCGCTGCGGGTGATCGAGACCGGCGGCGACGTCTACCAGTCCGAGCGGCAGCAGTGGGACAGCGGCAACAACGCCGTCGCGCTGGAGCCGGGGGTGGTGATCACCTACGACCGCAACACCCTCACCAACACCCTGCTGCGCAAGGCGGGGATCGAGGTGGTCACGATCGTCGGGGCCGAGCTGGGGCGCGGACGCGGGGGCGGGCACTGCATGACCTGCCCCATCATCCGCGACCCCGTGGACCTGTGATGAGGACCCTCCCGGTGGCGTCGCTCCCGCTGGTGCTGCTGCTCGGCTGCGGGTCGGAGGCCGACTCGGCCACCGAGCCGACGCCCGTGACGGCCGACGGGCTGGAGGGGTCGGCGTACGTCTCGACAGGGGTGGAGGGCCGCGACCTGGCTGCCGGGACCCGGGTCCGGCTCGCGTTCGAGGACGACACCATGTCGGTCTCGGCGGGGTGCAACACGATGTTCGGGCCGTACGACGTCGCGGGGGAGACCCTGGCCTGGACCGGTGCCCCCGCCAGCACGGTGATGGGCTGCCTCGCCGAGGAGGCCGCGCAGGACGAGTGGCTCACCACCTGGCTCACCGACGGCGTGACCGCGTCCCGGGAGGGCGGGGACCTCCGTCTCGCCGGGGACGACGTCACGATCACCTTCGCGCCGGCCGACGTGGCCGATCTGGACGACGTCCTCGACACGTCCTGGACCGTGGTCGGCACCGTCGCCGACGGACAGGTCACCTCGGTCCCCGACGGGGTACGGCGGCCGCGGCTGTCGGTGCGGGCCGACGGCCTGGCCAGCCTCGACACCGGCTGCAACAACGGCCGGACGACGGTCCGGGTGGCCGACGGCACGATCACCTTCGGCCACGCGGCCATCACCCGCGCGGCGTGCCCCGGGCCGGCCGCCGGCCTGGAGCGGGACGTGCTCGCGGTGCTCGACGGGCGCAGCGACGAGGTGACCTTCGACGGCCGGGTGCTGGTGGTGACCAAGGGCGATCGCGGCCTGGTGGTCGAGGTGGGATGAGCGCGGGCCGCCGCCGGTGGCTGATCCGGCTCGGCCTGCTCGCCGTCGCGCTGCTGGTCACCGTGGTGGTGGTCCGGCTCGTGGGCGAGGTCGACTGGGGCGCCGTGCGGGACGCACTCGGGAAGCTGACCTGGTGGCACCCGCTGGTGCTGCTGGTCGTGCTGCTGGTCCGGCAGGTGCTCAACGCGCTGCCCCTCGCGCTGTTCATCCCGGGCATCACGCCGTACCGGGCGACGGTCAACGACCAGGCGGCCATCCTGATGGCGACCGTGGCGGCACCGCCGAGCGACCTGGCGCTGCGGATCGCCATCTTCGGCTCCTGGGGCGTGCCCGCGGCGCGGGCCGTCGCCGGGACGGTGATGAACACCCTGACCTTCTACGTGGTCCGGTTCGCGGCCCCGGGGGTGGGCTTCGTGCTCCTGCTGGTCCTCGGGCAGCCGCCCGGGCCGCGGTGGTTCGAGCTGCTGAGCGTGGCGGTGTCGCTCACGATCGTGGTCGGCGTCGTGCTCGTGGTGCGCAGCGAGCCGCTGGCCCTGGCGATCGGCGGCGGCGCCGGTCGGCTGGTGCGGCGGGTCCGCCGGAGCGTGGACCCCGAGGCGTGGGCGCGCTCGTGCGCGGAGTTCCGGCACGACGTCGCCGGCCGGTTCCGGCACGGCTTCCCCCGCTCGCTCCTGGCCCTCGCCGGGATGCTCGCCGTGGACCTCGCGCTGCTGGCGCTCTGCCTGCGCTTCGTCGGGGTGGAGGGTGGGGAGGTCGGGTTCGCGGCCGTGGCGGTGGCCTATCTGTTCGCCTACCCGTTCACGCTCTTCCCGCTGTCCGGCCTCGGGGTCGTCGACGCCCTGGTCCTGGCCGCCCTGGTCGAGACAGGCGGGCACCAGGTCGAGGCGGCCGCCCTGGCCGGGCTCGTGGTGTGGCGGGTCTTCACCGTCGCCGGACCGGTGCTCCTCGGCCTCGTCGCGCTGGCGGTCTGGCGGCGCGGCGTCAGGTCCGTGAGCGCCAGTTGAGCGCACCGATCAGGACCATCCGCAGCTGGGTGCGGGCGGTCTCGGTGATCTGCTTCTCGGCGCCCGGCTGCGGCGCACTGATCAGCCGCTCGGCGGTCGCGACCATCGCGGTCACGATCAGGTTCGACAGCACCCGCAGGTCCTCGGCCGACCACGACTCGGTGCCGGGCAGCAGCGCGAGATCGGTGGCCAGCTCGTGCTCGCACAGGTCGATCTCGTGGTGGATCGCGTCGCGGACCTGGGGCGGACCGGCGCCGCGCTCGCGGCCGATGAAGGCGAAGTGGGCGCGCTCCTGCCGCACGTGCTGGGCCAGGATGTCGACCGAGCGGTCGACGATGTCGGCGTACGACGGAGCGCCCTGGCGGATGTCGCGCAGCATGGCGCGCAGCGACACGAACGACTCGTCGACGAGCGCGAGGCCGAGGGACTCGATCGACTCGAAGTGGCGGTAGAAGGCGGTCGGGACGATGCCGACCTCCTTGGCGACCTGGCGCAGCGACAGCGCGATCAGGCTGCTGTCCTCACAGAGGGCCAGGCCCGCGTCGAGGATGGCGCGCCGGGTGCGCTCCTTGCGCTCGACACGGGTCTCGGTCACAAGCACCCATCTTATCAGTGCACATGTGTGCACCATCACGAGCGACGCGGGTTGACGGTCGTCGCGCGTCCCGGCGAGAGTTTGGGTGTACACACGTACACCCAAACTCTCGGAAGGAGCTCCGATGAGCGTCGTCGACACCGTCCTCCGCTCCCGGACCCTGGCCGCGCTCACCTCGCCGCACGGCGTGGACCGCTACCTGGAGCTGGTGAACCCGATGTGGGCGGCCCACGAGGTCCGGGCCCGGATCGTCGACGTCACCCGCGAGGTCGACCTGCCCGGCCACCCGCCCGTCGCCACCCTGACCCTCCAGCCCACCGCCACCTGGCGCGGCCACCGCGCCGGCCAGCACGTCCAGGTCGGCGTCGAGGTCGAGGGCGCCCGTCGTACGACGCGGGTGTTCACGATCTCCAGCTCCGACTCCCGACCCGGCGAGCGCTTCACCATCACCCTGCGGGCCAACCCCGGGGGAGTCGTCTCCCGGTGGCTGGTCGAGCAGGCCGGCCCCGGCACCATGCTGCACCTCTCGCAGGCCCAGGGGGAGTTCGTGCTGCCCGACCGGGTGCCTGAGCACGTCGTGATGATCTCCGGCGGCTCGGGGATCACCCCGGTGATGTCGATGCTGCGCTCGCTGCAGCGGCGTACGCACCGCGGTCGGATCACCTTCCTGCACTACGCGCAGAGTCCCGCGCACCTGATCTTCGCCGCCGAGCTCGACGAGGTGCGCCGCTCCGGCCACGGGGTCGACGTGCACCTGCTGCACCCCGAGCACGGAGACCCGAACCTGTCCCCGGCGTACCTCGAGCGGCTGGTGCCCGGCTACCGCGACGTGCCCACCTGGGCCTGCGGGCCGGCGCCGCTGATGGAGGCGGTCCTGGCGTCGTACGACGGGTCGGACGCGCTGCGGACCGAGTGGTTCCGCCCGCCCCGGGTCTCGACCGGCGCGAGCGGCGGCGAGGTCGTCTTCGCCCGCTCCGGGCGCACCCTGCCCAACTCCGGCGCACCGCTGCTCCAGCAGGCCGAGGCCGCCGGGCTCAGGCCTGCGTCGGGCTGCCGGATGGGCATCTGCTTCTCCTGCGTGTCCCGCAAGACCGAAGGAACGGTCCGCGACGTCGTGAGCGGCGAGGAGTCCTCGCTGCCCGACGAGGACGTCCGGATCTGCGTCTCCGCCCCCGTGGGCGACTGCACCGTCGACCTCTGACCGTCGACCTCTGAGGAGGAACCGTGAAGACCAACCGCACCACCCTGACCGCCGAGCAGCTCGACGAGTTCGGCGACGAGCTCGACGCCATCCGCCAGCGGGTCCTGGCCGACCTCGGCGAGGCCGACGCGTCGTACATCCGCGACGTGGTGAGGGCTCAGCGGGCCTTCGAGGTCGCTGGCCGCGCGCTGTTCTACCTGCCGCCCGCGTGGCCGCTCGCCGTCGCGGCGCTGAGCGTCTCCAAGATCCTCGACAACATGGAGATCGGCCACAACGTCATGCACGGCCAGTACGACTGGATGGGCGACCCGAGCCTGAACTCCCGGATGTACGAGTGGGACAACGTCTGTCCGTCCGAGCAGTGGAAGAACTCCCACAACTACCTCCACCACACCTACACGAATATCCTCGGCAAGGACCGCGACATCGGGTACGGCGTGCTGCGCATGGACGACGACCAGCCCTGGCACCCCTACTACCTCGGCAACCCGGTCTACGCCTTCCTGCTGATGGTGTTCTTCGAGTGGGGCGTGGCGATGCACGACCTGGAGGTCGAGAACATCGTCGCCGGGCGCCGGAAGGTCTCGGAGAACGCCGCCCTGCACGCCGGGATCATGCGCAAGGTGAAGCGCCAGGCGCTGAAGGACTACGTGCTCTTCCCAGCCCTGACCGGGCCGCTGTTCCCGCTCACCCTCGCCGGCAACGCGACCGCCAACCTGGTGCGCAACGTGTGGGCCTTCAACATCATCTTCTGCGGCCACTTCCCGGCCGGCGTCGCGACTTTCTCCGCCGACGAGTGCGAGGACGAGACCCGCGGCCACTGGTACTACCGTCAGCTGCTCGGCTCGGCCAACATCACGGGCAGCAGGCTGTTCCACGTCCTGACCGGCAACCTCTCGCACCAGATCGAGCACCACCTCTTCCCGGACCTGCCGGCCCGCCGCTACCCGGAGATCGCCACCGAGGTCCGCGAGATCTGCGACCGCTACGGCCTGCCCTACAACACCGGCTCCCTCGGCCGGCAGCTCGGCAGCGTGGCGAAGAAGATCTGTCGCCTCGCCCTGCCCGACCGACGTGACCGGTCTCGCACCGCCGCCCCCGTTGTCGCGGAGCCCGCCGCCGCATGACACTGGTGCCCATGAGCGACCACCTGAGCAAGGCCGAGATCCGCAAGGACGCCGTGCAGGGCACGGTCGAGGCCGCAGCCTCGACCGTCGGCCAGGTGACCTCCATCATCACCGGCGCCGTCCGCGACGTCGCCTCCGCCGTCGGAGGGTTCGCCACCGAGGTCTTCGAGATCCGGGAGTCCGCCCGCCGGGCGTCGGCGGAGCACGGGGAGGACTGAGCCAGGCTCGACCTGCCAGGTCAGCCCTGACAGGTGTAGACCAGCGGCGCCCGATCGGGACGAAATGCCCCCGGGCGTGCCGGGCGACCCCTACGGTCCGGTGACCGACATCACAGGGGGCGTCATGGGCAACACCGTCGTACGAGTACTGGGCGTGATCGCGGCCCTGCTGGCGTTCGCGCTGGCCGGTTGCTCCGCGGAGGCCGGGACGGCGGGTCCGTCGAAGTCGTCGGGCGCGGAGACCGACAAGTCCGGCGAGCCGGAGGTCGAGCCGGAGGTCGAGCCGGCGGCAGAGCCGGCGGCAGAGCCGGCGGCAGAGCCGGCGGCAGAGCCGGCGGCAGAGACGAGCGCGCCCCCGATCGTCACTTTCGAGACCGTTCGCGAGCCCGTGGAGATCCCCTTCGGCAAGGAGATTCGCGAGACCGACGACCTCGACCTCGGGGTCAAGGAGGTGGCGCAGCCCGGTCGCGCCGGGGTCCAGGTGAGGGTCATCCGGGTACGACTCGTGGACGGTGTCGAGGTCGCGCGCCGCGTCCTGCGGAAGGTGGTCAAGCGCGCGCCCGAGCCGCGGATCGTCCTGCGCGGCACCTACGAAGAGCCCCCCGAGCCGGAGTCGAGCTGCGACTCCAACTACGCGGGCGCCTGCGTCCCGGTCGCGAGTGACGTCGACTGCGGGGGAGGCAGCGGCGACGGCCCTGGCTACGTCTACGGCGTCGTCGAGGTGGTCGGGTCCGACATCTACGACCTCGACCGCGACGGGGACGGCTTCGGCTGCGACTGATCCGTCGCACGCTCTCGCCCTCCGACCGCGGGGCGGTGGGTTGTCCACCCTTCGCCGCGGCCGAACGGTGGGTCAGTCACCGCCGTGTCGGCAGGCCTTCGCGACGCGCCGTTCCGGCGGTGACCGATCCACTGGGTCGAAGGCGAGAAGGGTGGACCACGCACCGCCCGATCGCCCGTGGGCACTGGCCTCGACCAGCTCAGCCGTCCAGCCGGCGCACCAGGAACTTCGGTGCGCACAGCCGGTAGGAGTCGGTGACCAGCTCGGCCACCTCGTCCCAGTCGGTGCCGTCGTCGAGCACCAGCCCGACGATCGAGCCGGACCACGGGGGCTTGTAGAACGGCAGCCCGGCGTGGGTCAGGGCGAGCAGCTCGTCGCCGACGGAGTGGAAGGTCAGCACGGTCCGCGGCGTCGGGTCCCCGGTGATGTCCCGGTACGACGACTCGTAGCCCTCCTGCGCCACCATCACGTGCGCGAAGGTCTTGGTGCGGATCCGCCAGCGCACGCCGGTCCAGGCGTCCTCCTCGTAGGCCTCCGGGAGGGCGGTCGCGGTCGTCGCGACCCGTCGTACGACGTCGGCGGCGGGCTCGATCCGGCGGGGCACGGCGCGGTCGCCGTCAGGCGAAGGACATCCGGAAGCCGGCCTGGCGGAAGGAGGCGAGCTGGCGGGCGTCGGCGAGCCAGCCCAGCGGGCCGTCGGGCGCGAACTCCCACCGACCCCGGCAGGGCAGCGCCTTCGCCGAGCCGGTGAGGGCGGCCGTGACCGGGCTCGTGTGGTCGTCGATCGGCGGCTGCCAGGTGGCGCCCTTGAACGGGATCCGTACGGCGATCCGCGACACGTCGGTGAACTCGGCCCGGGCGATCGGCCGCCGCTCGGCGCTCGCCGTCCACTCGGTCCGCGACAGCGGGCCGCGGTAGGACGACTCCAGCCGGAAGTCGCACAGCTCCTTGGGGATCGCCCAGAGCTCCCGCCCGCCCGCGACCGACGCGGGGGAGTCGACCCAGATGTCGGTGATCGAGACCGCCTTCAGCCCGTCCTCCTGCACCGGCCGCGCGACCAGGAGCTCGGAGTAGGTGAGCGGGCTGCCCTCCTCGTAGGAGACGAACGCGACCCCGTAGACCCCCGCCGGTCGCAGCGCGTCCACGGCCCCGCGGACCCGGAACAGCGAGAGCCAGAGCTGGCCCACCATGTCCCACGGGGCGGCGGGGTAGTCCACGTCGTACGACGGATCAGCGGGGCTGGTCATGGCCGACACAGTAGAACGGCCCGGCGACAGTCGTCGCCGGGCCGTGCTGATGGGTGGGTCCGCGAGACCAGATGGGTCTCGACACGCGCCTTCTGACTTCGCAGGCTCAGTCAGAGCGCTCGCTCGACCACCGATGGACTGGTCCGCTGCCGCGTCCTAGTCCTCGGGATCGTCCAGACGCGCCAGCCAGGTCGCGAACCGCTCGACGGCGGTCTCGAACTCCGGGTGGGCGTCGGTGAAGGCCTGCAGCTGGTCACCCAGCCACTCCAGGGTGACCTCCTCGTCACCCCGGCGCTTCTGCAGCTCCTCGATCCCGCGATCGGTGAAGTACATCTGCTCTCCCGTCGACCGGCGAACGCCGTCAGGCGAAGGCCCGCTCCATGAGCTCCTTCTGCTCCGCCTGGTGCCGCTTGACCGTGCCGACCGCGGGGGAGGACCCCTCGGGCCGGGTGACCGGCACGACCTGGGCGTCGACCTCGGGCCAGACGTTTAGGGCGTAGTGCGGCCACGGGCCCATGTTGAGCGGCTCGTCCTGCACCCATCGGACCTGCTTGAGGTGCGGGTAGCGGGCGATCTCGGCCCTGATGGCGTCGATCGGACGCGGGTAGAGCTGCTCGACGCGGCCGATGGCGAAGCGCTCGCTGTCCTCGCGCTTGGCCCGCTCGACCATCAGGTCCCAGGTGACGCGACCCGAGCACAGCAGCAGCGTGTCGACCTTCTCCGCGTCCGCCGTCGCGTCGGGCACGAAGGCCTTGAACGAGCCGGAGGTGAAGTCGTCGGGCTGGGAGGCGGCCTCCTTGCGCTTGAGCATCGACTTCGGCGTGAAGACGATCAGCGGCCGGTGCTCCTCGCCGAGCGAGTGCTGGCGCAGCAGGTGGAAGTACGACGCCGGCGTGCTCGGCTGGGCGATCACCAGGGCCTCGTCGGCGGCCATCTGCAGGAACCGCTCGATCCGCGCCGACGAGTGGTCGGCACCCTGGCCCTCGTAGCCGTGCGGCAGCAACAGGACGACGCCGGACTGCTGGCGCCACTTGCTCTCGCCCGCGGTGATGAACTCGTCGATGACCGTCTGGGCGCCGTTGACGAAGTCGCCGAACTGCGCCTCCCACAGCACCAGCGCGTCGGGTCGGGCCACGGAGTAGCCGTACTCGAAGCCGAGGGCGGCGTACTCGGAGAGCAGCGAGTCGTAGATGTAGAACTTCGCCTGGTCCTCGGTCAGCGAGGCCAGCGGCGTCCACTCGTCGGCGTTGGTGCGGTCGATGATGGTGCCGAACCGCGACACGAAGGTGCCGCGCCGCGAGTCCTGGCCGGCCAGGCGGACCGGTCGGCCCTCCATGAGCAGCGAGCCGAAGGCGAGGATCTCCCCGGTGCCCCAGTCGATGGGGCCCTCGGTGATCGCGGTGGCCCGGCGCTGCAGCTGCGGCATCACCTTGGGGTGCACCGTGAAGCCGTCGGGCGGCGTGACGTAGGCGTCCGAGATCCGCTTGAGGTACTCGAGCGGGACGGCGGTGTCGGTCTCGCCGACCGACTTCTCGGGGTAGTCCGGGACGGTGGTCCACTCCGACGGCTGGGTGCTGGCCTCGCGGACCTCGGTGAAGACCCGCTCCAGCTGCTGCTGGTAGTCGCGCAGCACCTGCTCGGCCTCCTCGATCGTGATGTCGCCACGACCGATCAGGGACTCGGTGTAGAGCTTGCGGACCGAGCGCTTCTGCTCGATGAGGTCGTACATCAGCGGCTGCGTGTACGACGGGTCGTCGCCCTCGTTGTGACCGCGGCGGCGGTAGCAGACCAGGTCGATGACGACGTCCTTGTTGAACGCCTGGCGGTACTCGAACGCGAGCCGCGCGACGCGGATGCACGCCTCCGGGTCGTCGCCGTTGACGTGGAAGATCGGCGCCTGGACCATCCGCGCGACGTCGGTGCAGTAGAGCGACGAGCGGGAGGAGCCGGGGGAGGTGGTGAAGCCGACCTGGTTGTTGACGACCACGTGGATGGTGCCGCCGGTGCGGTAGCCGCGCAGCTGGCTCAGGTTGAGCGTCTCGGCCACCACGCCCTGGCCCGCGAACGCGGCGTCGCCGTGCACGAGGAGGGGGAGGACGGGGTACTCGGCGCCCCGGTTGAGCACGTCCTGCTTGGCGCGGGCGATGCCCTCGAGGACCGGGTCGACGGCCTCGAGGTGGGACGGGTTCGCGGCGACCGAGACCTTGATCGTGTCGCCGGCCTCGGCGACGAACTCGCCCTCGGCGCCGAGGTGGTACTTCACGTCGCCGGAGCCCTGGACCGTGCGCGGGTCGATGTTGCCCTCGAACTCGCGGAAGATCTGGGAGTACTTCTTGCCGACGATGTTGGCCAGCACGTTGAGCCGGCCTCGGTGGGCCATGCCGATCGCGACCTCGTCGAGGTTGGCCTCGGCCGCGGCCTCGCAGATCTCGTCGAGGACGGGGACCGTGGTCTCGCCGCCCTCGAGGGAGAAGCGCTTCTGGCCGACGAACTTGGTCTGCAGGAAGGTCTCGAAGGCCTCGGCCTGGTTGAGCTTGAGCAGGATCCGCAGCTGCTCCTCGCGGGGCGTCTTGGTGTGCGGCTGCTCGACGCGCTCCTGGATCCAGCGGCGCTGCTCGGGGTCCATGATGTGCATGTACTCGATGCCGGTCGTGCGGCAGTAGGAGTCGCGCAGGATCTTCAGGATGTCCCGCAGCTTCATGAACCGCCGGCCCTCGCCGCCGAACGAGCCGGTGGCGAACTCGCGGTCGAGGTCCCACAGGGTCAGGCCGTGCGACTCCACCTCGAGGTCGGGGTGGCTGCGCTGGCGGTACTCCAGCGGGTCGGTGTCGGCCATCATGTGGCCGCGCACCCGGTAGGCGTGGATCAGCTCGAGGATCCGGGCCTGCTTGCTGATGTCGTCGTCGTGGGACGTCGAGATGTCGGCGTTCCAGCGGATCGGCTCGTAGGGGATGCGCAGCGAGCGGAAGATCTCGTCGTAGAACCCGTCGGCACCGAGCAGCAGCTGGTGCACGCGCTTGAGGAACTCGCCGGACTGGGCGCCCTGGATGACCCGGTGGTCGTACGTCGAGGTCAGCGTCATGACCTTCGAGATGCCGTTGCGGGCGATCGCCTCCGGCGAGGCGCCCTGCCACTCGGCCGGGAACTCCATCGAGCCCACGCCGATGATCGCGCCCTGGCCCTTCATCAGCCGCGGCACGGAGTGGGTGGTGCCGATGCCGCCGGGGTTGGTCAGCGAGATCGAGGTGCCCTGGAAGTCGACGACGCCGAGCTTGCCGTCGCGGGCCTTGCGGACGATCTCCTCGTAGGCGGTCCAGAAGCCGGCGAAGTCCATGCCCTCGGCCGCCTTGATGCTCGGGACGAGCAGCTGGCGCGAGCCGTCGGGCTTCGGTACGTCGATCGCGAGCCCGAGGTTGATGTGCGCCGGGGTGATCAGGTTGGGCTTGCCGTCGACGACGTCGAAGCCGTTGTTCATCTCGGGCATCGACCGGACGGCCTTGACCAGCGCGTAGCCGATCAGGTGGGTGAACGAGACCTTGCCACCGCGGGCCCGGGCGAGGTGGCTGTTGATGACGATGCGGTTGTCCCACAGCAGCTTCACGGGGACCGTGCGCACCGAGGTGGCGGTCGGCACCTCCAGCGAGGCGTCCATGTTGGCCGCGGTGCGGGCCGGCGCCCCGCGGAGGACGGTGTAGGTCGGCTGGTCGCTCGCCGCGGCCGGCTCGGCCTTCGGGGACTCCTTCGGCACCGGGGCGGAGGTGCCCTTGGCCGGCTCGGCGGCCTTGGCGTCGGGGCGCGGCTTGGCGACCGGCGCGGGCTTGCTCGCGGCGGCCTTGGCCTCGGCGGGCTTCGACTCCGCCTGGGCCGGCGCAGCCTTCGCAGGAGCGGCCTTCGCGGGCTCGGCCTTCGCCGCGGTCTGGGCGGGTGCCGACCCGTTGGTCGTCGTACCGCCGTCGTGACCGTCCTTGAAGTACGACACCCACCGCGCGTCGACGCTCCCGGGATCCAGCTTGTACTGCTCGTACATCTCCTCCACGAGCCACTCGTTGGCCCCGAAGTCGTCGTCAGGCGGGCCTGCGGTGGTGGAGTGGGTGGACTGGCTGCCTGAGGGCTGCGGCACGACTTGCTTCGCCTCTTCCGATGCGCGCGACTTGGATGGGTTTCCGGTGTTCCAGGCTAGCCCCCGCCCGGGCAAATGCCGAGGTCAGGGGCAGCATTCGGGCAGGGTGTGAATGCGATCCGCACCACACCTCACTCAATCGGACGAAATGGGGAGTCCTTGAGGATGATGCCGACGATGACGGCGAGAACGACGACAGTCCGGCGACGGGCCCGAGGCACGGCCGCACTGGCCGTGGCACTCGTCCTGGCGACCACGTCCTGCAGCGGCGACGACGACAGCGGGGGCGGCGAGGAGCCGCCGGCGAGCCAGTCCGCGTCGTCCGCGCCGGCGCCCGCGGAGCCGACGGCTCCGGCGACCAACGCCCGGATCGGCCAGGTCGAGGGCACCCGGATCTCGCGGACGACCCGCGAGACGCTGCTGCGGCAGGTGGTGCCGATCGTCGACGCCTGGTTCGACGGCGCCTACGTCGGTGGCACCTGGCCGCGCCGTACGGTGGGCGACGCCTTCGCAGGATTCACCGCCGGCGCGCGCCGCGACGTACGGCGGGACCTGAAGGTGATGACCAACGTCGACATCGGCGGACGGATCACGGCGGTGACCGTGCGCCGCCGCGCTGTGGCCCTCGACGTGCTCGCCGTGCGGCGCAAGGCGGCGGCCGTGACCGCGCGGGTCTCGCTCACCTTCACCACGACCGGGGAGGTGGCCCGGACCGAGACCGTGCAGGGCCGGCTGTTCCTCACCAAGGGCGGCGGCCGGGGATGGAAGGTGTTCGGCTACGACGTGTCGGCGAGCGAGGCCGGCCAGGGGAGGACCCGATGAACCGCGTGCTCAAGCGACTGCTGTCCCTGGGACTCGTGCTGGCGGTGGCCGCGGTCGTCGTCCCCGACTCGGCCCCGCGGGCCGAGCAGGTGGCGCTGGTCAAGGTCGACCGGTCCGCGGGGCTGTCGGTCTCGCCCGGGGTCGTCTGGATCCTGGCCGTGGGGTCGGACGCGCGGCCGGGGGAGTCGATGCTCCGCTCGCGCGGCGACGCGCTGCAGCTGATCGGCCTGAACACCCGCACCGGGGCCGCGACCGCGATCGGCATCCCGCGCGACTCGTGGGTCCCGATCCCGGGGCACGGCTCCAGCCGGGTCAACGCCGCGCTCACCTTCGGCGGGCCCCAGCTGCTGGGCCGGACCGTCGGCAACCTCGTCGGCGTGCAGCCGGACTACGTCTTCGTGACCCGCTTCGAGTTCTTCGAGCGGATGGTCAACGACATCGGCGGCATCGAGGTGCGCAACCCGCGCGCCTTCTCCGACCAGTACCTCAAGAAGAAGGGGTTCAAGGCCGGGCGGATCCGGCTCGACGGCTACCAGGCCCACGCCTTCGCCCGGATCCGCAAGAGCCTCCCGGGCGGAGACTTCGACCGCTCGGCCAACCAGCAGCGGGTGCTGCGCGGCATCGGTGCCGCGATCCGCGCCCGCGCCGACCGGCCCGGCTTCGTGGAGCGGGGCGTGGTGTCGGTGATGCGGCACCTGCACACCGACCTGGGGCCGGCCGAGCTCTACCGGCTCGCCCAGGCGATCGCCCAGGTCGAGCCGCGTCGGATCACCACCTGCGTGCTGCCCGGCGGCATCGGCAACATCGGGGGCGCCAGCGTGGTCATCCCGAACGTCGCCGCCGCCCGCCGCTACGGCGACGACGCGCGCCGGGACGCGACGATCAAGCGGTGCTGAGGCGGGCCGTCGCCGGGCTCGCCGCGGTGGCGGCACTCACCGGCTGCGAGGTCACGGAGGCGGACCCGGCGCCGGCGCCCGCGGGCCCGACCCCGCTCGCCGTGCTGTCGGCAGCGGAGGCGACCCGGGCGCTGGACGGGCTCCGGCTGGCGGACCGATCGCCCGCGGTGGCGTCGTACGACCGCGACGCGTTCGGCTCGGCCTGGGCCGACACGGACGGCAACGGCTGCAACCAGCGCGACGACGTGCTGCTGCGCGACGCGGTCGCCGGGTCGACCGTGGTCGCGCAGCAGGGTCGCTGCGACCACGACGTCCTGGCCGGCACCTGGATCGATCCCTCCACCGGTCGGACCCTGGTCCTCGACGACCTGAAGGACCCCGTGCAGGCCCAGGCCGTCCAGATCGACCACGTCGTCCCGCTCGCGGAGGCCTGGCGCTCGGGTGCCGACTCGTGGACCGACGAGCGGCGTCGCGCGTTCGCGAACGACCTCGCGGTCCTGCAGGCCGCGGACGGTCCGACCAACGCCGCCAAGTCCGACGACGACCCCGCCGCCTGGCGCCCGCGCCGGGCCCGGCAGTGCGCGTACGCCGCGCACTGGATCGCGGTGAAGACCGCCTGGTCGCTGTCGGCCGACCGCAGCGAGATCGCGGCGCTGCGGGAGATGCTCGGCAGCTGCTGAGTCCCAGGAAAGGACGAGGCCCCGTCCCGCAACAGCGGGACGGGGCCTCGATCGACGCGTGCCCCCGGCAGGATTCGAACCTGCGGCACCTGGTACCGGAAACCAGTGCTCTATCCCCTGAGCTACGGAGGCGCGTGCACCGGCCAAGCCGGTGCGGTTGTGAACCCTACAACCGCAGCGCGGGCGACGTGCAATCGGCCCGCGCGTCCCACCGCCGATATCGATGCGGGGCGTGCGTCGCTGCGCCGATACGCTGGGTCGGTGACTCCCGAGCAGCTCTCCACCGCGATCGTCGACGTCCTGACGACCCTGACCGACGAGGGCGCGCTCGCCCTCCCGGACGGCGTCCCGGCCAGCGTGACGGTGGAGCGACCCCGGCAGAAGGGTCACGGCGACTACGCCACCAACGTCGCGCTCCAGCTGGCCAAGAAGGCGGGCACCAACCCGCGTGCCCTGGCCGAGCTGGTCGCTGCCCGGCTGACCGCGACGGCTGGCATCGGCGACGTCGAGATCGCCGGTCCGGGCTTCCTCAACATCACCGTCGAGGCCGGGGCCCAGGGCCAGGTCGCCCTCGACGTCCTCGCCGCCGGCGAGCGCTACGGCGCCAACGACGCCTTCGCCGGCGAGAAGATCAACCTGGAGTTCGTCTCCGCCAACCCGACCGGCCCGATCCACATCGGCGGGGTGCGCTGGGCGGCCGTCGGCGACGCGCTCGGCCGGATCTTCACCCTGACCGGCGCCGAGGTCACCCGCGAGTACTACTTCAACGACCACGGTGCCCAGATCGACCGGTTCAGCCGGTCGCTGCTGGCCAGCGCGAAGGGCGAGCCCGCTCCCGAGGACGGGTACGGCGGCCAGTACATCCACGACATCGCCGCGGCCGTGGTCGCGCAGCGCCCCGACGTGAAGGACCTCGCCGACGACCAGGCCCAGGAGGTCTTCCGGGCGGTCGGCGTCGACATGATGTTCGGCGAGATCAAGCAGAGCCTGCACGAGTTCGGCGTCGACTTCGACGTCTACTTCCACGAGGACGACCTGCACAAGAGCGGCGCGGTCGACCGGGCGATCGCGCGGCTCACCGAGATGGGCAACACCTACGAGTCCGACGGCGCCCTGTGGCTGCGCACCGAGAAGTTCGGTGACGACAAGGACCGGGTGATCATCAAGTCCGACGGCAACGGCGCCTACATCTCCGGCGACCTTGCCTACTACCTCGACAAGCGCGAGCGGGGCTTCGACCGCTGCCTGATCATGCTCGGCGCCGACCACCACGGGTACGTCGGCCGGATGAACGCCATGTGCGCGGCGTTCGGCGACGTACCCGGCCAGAACCTCGAGATCCTGATCGGCCAGATGGTCAACCTCCTCCAGGACGGCGAGCCGGTCCGGATGTCCAAGCGGGCCGGCACGGTCATCACGCTGGAGGACCTGGTCGGCGCGATCGGCAAGGACGCGGCCCGCTACGCCCTGGCGCGCTACAGCTCCGACTCCAACATCGACCTGGACCTCGACCTGTGGACGAAGGCCGAGAGCGCCAACCCGGTCTACTACGTCCAGTACGTCCACGCCCGGGTCTCCTCGATCCTGCGCAACGCCGCCGACCTCGGCCTGGAGCCGGGCACCGCGATGGAGCTGCTCACCCACGAGAAGGAGGGCGAGCTGCTCCGCGCCCTCGCCGAGCTCCCGCGGGTCGTCGCCAGCGCCGCCGAGCTGCGCGAGCCGCACCGGGTCGCCCGCTACCTCGAGGACACCGCCGGCATCTACCACCGCTTCTACGACAACTGCCGGGTGCTGCCGATGGGCGACGAGGAGCCGAACGACCTGCACCGCGCCCGGCTGGCCCTGGTGGCTGCGACCCGGGTCGTGTTCGCCAACGGCCTCGAGCTGCTCGGCGTGAGCGCCCCGGAGCGGATGTAAGGCATGAGCCACGAAGCCGGCTGGGCCCACGCGCCCGGCGCCCTCCGCGGACCGTCCTGGCTCCGCGAGCCCGCCGATCCCAACGACCTCGTCCCGCACCTGTGGTCGACCACCGCGCAGAAGGTCGACGGCGAGCTGCACGTCGGGGGCCTCGCGGTGGCCGACCTGGTCGCCGAGCACAACACCCCGGCGTACGTCCTCGACGAGGCCGACTTCCGGGCCCGGGCGCGCGCCTTCCGCGACGCGTTCTCGGCGTACGACGTCTTCTACGCCGGCAAGGCCTTCCTCTGCACCGCGGTCGCGGCCTGGGTCAAGGAGGAGGGGCTGAGCCTCGACGTCTGCTCCAACGGCGAGCTGACCGTCGCGCTGCGGGCCGGCTTCGACCCGGCCAGGATCGGCTACCACGGCAACAACAAGACCGTGACCGAGCTGCGTCGCGCCGTCGCGGCCGGCGTGGGGCGGATCGTCGTCGACTCCTACGTCGAGATCGAGCGGCTGGCCATGATCGTCGCCGACACCGGCCTCAGTGCCCGGGTGATGGTCCGGGTCACCGCCGGCGTCGAGGCCCACACGCACGAGTACATCGCCACCGCCCACGAGGACCAGAAGTTCGGTTTCTCGATCACCTCCGGCGACGCCTTCGAGGCGGTCCGCCAGGTCCAGGTCGCTCCCGGCCTGGAGCTGCTCGGCCTGCACTCCCACATCGGCAGCCAGATCTTCGACTCCTCCGGATTCGAGGTCGCCGCCCGCCGGGTCCTCGCCCTGCACGCGCGGGTCTCCGACGAGCTCGGCGTGACGATGCCCGAGATGGACCTCGGCGGCGGCTTCGGCATCGCCTACACGACCCAGGACGACCCGTCGGACCCGGCGCAGCTGGCGACCGAGCTGTCCAAGATCGTGGAGCACGAGTGCCGTGCCCTCGACATCCCTGCGCCGCGGCTGTCCATCGAGCCCGGCCGAGCGATCGTCGGCCCGGCCATGTGCACCGTCTACACCGTCGGCACCGTGAAGCCGGTCCGCCTCGACGGGGGAGCGGTACGCACCTACATCAGCGTCGACGGCGGGATGAGCGACAACATCCGCACCGCGCTCTACGACGCCGACTACTCCTGCACCGTCGCCTCGCGGACCTCGACCGCGCCGCCGGTGCTGGCTCGGGTGGTCGGCAAGCACTGCGAGGCCGGCGACATCGTGGTCAAGGACGAGTTCCTGCCCGGTGACGTCGCCCCGGGCGACCTGCTGGCCGTCCCGGGCACTGGCGCGTACGGCCGGTCGATGGCCTCCAACTACAACCACGCGCTGCGTCCTCCGGTCGTCGCGGTGCGGGACGGGGTCGCGCGCGTCGTCGTACGCCGCGAGACTGAGGACGACCTGTTGGCAACGGACATGGGTGATCAGTAATGGAGAGCGACAAGGCCCTCAGGGTCGCCGTGCTGGGGTGCGGCTCGGTCGGGTCCCAGGTGGTGCGGCTGCTCGATGAGCAGGCCGCCGACCTCGAGGCCCGGGTGGGGGCGCCGGTCGAGCTGGTGGGCGTCGCCGTACGACGCCTGGACGCGCCGCGGGAGGTCGAGGTCCCCGAGGGGCTGCTGACCACCGACGCGCTGGCGCTGGTCAGCCGGGACGACATCGACGTGGTGGTCGAGGTGATCGGCGGCATCGAGCCCGCCCGCACCCTCATCCTGGCCGCGCTCGAGAACGGCGCCAGCGTCGTGACGGCCAACAAGGCGCTGCTGGCCGAGGACGGCCCGACGCTGTTCGAGGCCGCGGAGAAGCACGGACGCGACCTCTACTACGAGGCCGCCGTGGCCGGCGCCATCCCGATCCTGCGCCCGCTGCGCGAGTCGCTCGCCGGTGACAAGGTGACCCGGGTGCTCGGCATCGTCAACGGCACCACCAACTTCATCCTCGACAAGATGGACACCGCCGGCAGCGGGTTCGCCGAGGCGCTGGAGGAGGCCCAGGAGCTCGGGTACGCCGAGGCCGACCCGACGGCCGACGTCGAGGGCTTCGACGCCGCCGCGAAGGCCGCGATCCTGGCCTCGCTGGCCTTCCACTCCCGGGTCACCGCCTCCGACGTGCACCGCGAGGGCATCTCCGAGGTCACCGCGGCCGACGTGCAGTCCGCCAAGGACATGGGCGCGGTGGTCAAGCTGCTCGCGATCTGCGAGCTGAAGGACGACGCGGTCGCCGTCCGGGTCCACCCCGCGATGATCCCGCGGTCCCACCCGCTGGCCAGCGTGCGCGAGGCCTACAACGCCGTCTTCGTCGAGTCCGAGGCCGCCGGCCAGCTGATGTTCTACGGCCCCGGCGCCGGTGGCTCGCCGACCGCCTCCGCCGTCCTCGGCGACCTGGTGACCGTGGCCCGCAACGCCCGGGCCGGCACCCGCGGCGTCGGCGAGTCGGCGTACGCCGACCGCGCGGTGCTGCCGATGGGGGAGACCCGGACCCGCTACCACGTCGCCATCGACGTCGACGACCGCGCGGGCGTGCTCGCCCAGGTCGCGCTCGCGTTCGCCGAGCACGACGTGTCCATCCAGACGGTGCGCCAGGAGGGCCGCGACCTGGACGCCCAGCTCGTCGTCGTCTCCCACGAGGCGACCGACGCCCAGCTCAGCGCCACCGTGGAGCACCTGCGGGGCATGGAGATCGTCCGCGAGGTCACCTCGGTGATGCGCGTCGAAGGAGAAGCAGAGTGAGCACCGCGACCCGAGCCCGCACCCACCAGTGGCGTGGCGTCATCGAGGAGTACCGCGACCTGCTGGAGATCCCCGAGGGCACCGCGGCCGTCACGCTGCGCGAGGGCGGCACCGCGCTCGTGCACTCGGAGTGGCTCTCCGGCCTGACCCGGGGCGAGGTGTGGCTGAAGGTCGAGGGCGACAACCCGACCGGCTCCTTCAAGGACCGCGGCATGACCGCGGCGATCAGCGTCGCCAAGCACGACGGGGCCGAGGCGGTCGTCTGCGCCTCCACCGGCAACACCTCCGCGTCGATGGCGGCCTACGCCGCCAAGGCCGGGCTGAAGCCGCTCGTGCTGGTGCCCGAGGGCAAGATCGCGGCCGGCAAGATGGCCCAGGCGATCCTGCACGGCGCCCAGGTGATCATGGTCCGCGGCAACTTCGACGACTGCCTGGCGATGGCCAAGGGCCTGGCCTGGGACTACCCCGTCGCGCTGGTCAACTCGGTCAACCCGGTCCGGCTCGAGGGCCAGAAGACCGCCGCCTTCGAGATCTGCGACTTCCTCGGGGACGCCCCCGACTACCACCTGCTGCCGGTCGGCAACGCGGGCAACATCTCGGCGTACTGGCTCGGCTACGGGCAGTACGCCGACCTCGGGCTGGCCACCCGCAAGCCGGTGATGCGCGGCTTCCAGGCCGAGGGCGCCGCGCCGCTGGTCACCGGCGAGCCGTTCCCCGACCCCGAGACCCGCGCCACGGCCATCCGGATCGGCAACCCCGCCTCGTGGAAGCTGGCCGAGGCGGCCCGCGACGAGTCCGGTGGCTCGTTCGAGTCGGTCACCGACGACCAGATCCTGGCTGCCCAGCGCGAGCTGGCCTGCCACGACGGGGTCTTCGTCGAGCCGGCCTCCGCCGCGGGCGTCGCGGGTCTGCTGCAGCAGCTCGCCGGCGGCACGTCGTACGCCGGGAAGCAGCTGGTCGTCACGGTGACCGGCCACGGGCTGAAGGACACCGCGACCGCGCTGGAGGGCTTCGGCCCGCTCGTCGACACGGTCGTCGACGTCGACGTCACCGCGGCGGCCGAGGCCGCCGGCCTGAGGTGACGTTCGTCGAGGGTCCGGTCCGGGTCTCGGTCCCGGCCACCTCGGCCAACCTCGGCCCCGGCTTCGACTCGCTCGGCCTCGCGCTCGACCTGCGCGACCGGCTCGAGGGCGAGGTGCTGGCCGAGGGGCTGGTCGTCGAGGTGCGGGGGGCCGGCGCGGGCGCCGTACCCCTCGACGGGTCGCACCTGGTCGTGCGGGCGATGCGCACCGCCTTCGCCGCGCTGGGGGAGCAGCCCCCGGGGCTGCGTCTGACCTGCGACAACGTGGTCCCGCACGCCCGGGGGCTGGGTTCGTCGTCGGCCGCCATCGTCGGCGGCCTGGTGCTGGCCCGCGCGCTGGTCGCCGACGGCGCGGCCCGCCTCGAGGACGACGCCGTGCTGCGGCTCGCGGCCGACCTCGAGGGGCACCCCGACAACGTCGCGCCCGCGCTCCTCGGCGGGTTCGTGATCTCCGGCCGCGAGGCCGACCAGTGGTACGCCGTCGGCTCGCCCGTGCACCCCGCCGTCGGCGCCGTGGTGTTCGTCCCGGCCGATCCGGTCTCGACCGAGGTGGCTCGCGGCCTGCTCCCCGCCGAGGTGCCGCACGCCGACGCGGCCGCCGACGCCGGCCGCGCCGCGCTGCTCGTCGCGGCGCTGGCCGGCCGTCCCGAGCACCTGCTGGTCGCCACCCGCGACTACCTCCACCAGGACTATCGCCGGCCCGCGATGCCGGCCTCCCTCGACCTGGTCGGAGCCCTGCGCGCGGACGGACACCCGGCGGTCGTCTCAGGTGCGGGGCCGACGGTCCTGGCGTTCTGTGACACCGCCGACGAGGCGGGGGTCGCTGCCCTGGCGGCTCTCTGCCCGGACGGCTGGGCGGTGCACCGGCTGCGCGTCGACACGAGGGGCGCAACGGTGGACTAGCGGGAGTGGCGCGGTCCGCGTCACAGCCGGACACCCGGGTGATACATTGACGGCACGCCGCTCAGCTCGGCGTACGCGCCCTGGTGCGCCACCCTTCCTCTCCCGCACGGACCTCCGTGCCCCTCCGTTCGTCCTTGTGACGGGCGCGGGTGTCGGGGAGAGGACCCGACCAGCAGCCGACGGCCCCGGTAGGCGGCCCTCGGCACTGATACGTGGGAAGGACCTCACGTGACGGAGACCCTCGACTCCTCCACCGCAGCCCCCGACTCGGCCCCGGCCGGCGGGGCGCCCAAGAAGCGCGGTGGTGGGCTCAACTCCATGCTCCTCGCGGACCTGAAGTCCCTGGCCGGCGGCCTGGGGATCGCGGGCGCGGGTGGCATGAAGAAGGCGCAGCTCGTGGAGGCCATCAAGGCTGCCCAGAGCGGACCGGCGCCGACGGCGGAGAAGCCGGCGCGCCAGCGCGCGACCCGCCGTAAGACCGACCCCGAGCAGCCGGCGCAGCCCGAGCAGTCGCCGGCGCAGCCCGAGCTGCCCGTCGCGGGCGAGCCGGCGGACCAGCCGAAGGCCGAGCGCAAGCCGCGGCAGTCGCGCCAGGCCAAGCAGGCCAAGCAGGACGCCCCGGCCGAGGAGCGGGCTGAGCAGTCCGAGCCGGAGGAGCGACCCGAGAAGGGCCAGCAGCGCGACCGGGGCCAGCAGAACCGCGAGCAGCAGCGCGAGCAGAACCGGGACCAGCAGCGCGACCAGAACCGCGAGCAGAACCGGGACCAGCAGCGCGAGCAGAACCGCGAGCAGAACCGGGACCAGAACCGCGAGCAGCAGCGCGACCAGAACCGCGAGCAGCAGCGCGACCAGAGCCGGGACCAGCAGCGCGAGCAGAACCGCGAGCAGAGCCGGGACCAGCAGCGCGACCAGAACCGCGAGCAGGAGCAGGACGTCGACGGCGAGGGCCGAGGCCGCAACCGGCGTCGCCGCGGCCGTGATCGCGACCGCGACCGCCCGGCGCCGGCCGGCCGCGCCACCGACGCCCCGCGGGGCCGCAACGAGCCCGACACGACGGTGCTCGAGGACGACGTGCTGGTGCCAGCTGCGGGCATCCTCGACGTGCTCGACAACTACGCGTTCGTGCGCACCAGCGGCTACCTCCCGGGCACGGACGACGTCTACGTGTCGCTCTCGATGGTCCGGAAGTTCGGCCTGCGACGCGGCGACGCCGTGGTCGGCCAGGTGCGCCAGCCGCGCGAGGGCGAGCGCAAGGAGAAGTTCAACCCGATGGTGCGCATCGACAGCGTCAACGGGGCCGACCCCGAGAGCTCGAAGCACCGGGTCGACTTCTCCAAGCTGACGCCGCTCTACCCCTCGGAGCGGCTGCGCCTCGAGACCGGTCACGACAACATGATCGGTCGGGTCATCGACATCGCCGCGCCGATCGGCAAGGGCCAGCGCGGGCTGATCGTGTCCCCGGCCAAGGCCGGCAAGACGATGGTGCTGCAGTCGATCGCTAACTCGATCACCACCAACAACCCCGAGTGCCACCTGATGGTGGTCCTGGTCGACGAGCGTCCGGAGGAGGTCACCGACTTCGAGCGCTCGGTCAAGGGCGAGGTCATCTCCTCGACCTTCGACCGGCCGGCCGCCGACCACACGATGGTCGCCGAGCTGGCGATCGAGCGGGCCAAGCGGCTGGTCGAGCTCGGTCACGACGTGGTGGTGCTCCTCGACGGGATCACCCGCCTGGGCCGTGCCTACAACCTGGCGACGCCGGCGAGCGGTCGGATCCTCTCCGGCGGCGTGGACTCGGCGGCCCTCTACCCGCCCAAGAAGTTCTTCGGCGCCGCGCGCAACATCGAGAACGGCGGCTCCCTGACCATCCTCGCGACCGCGCTGATCGAGAGCGGCTCGAAGATGGACGAGGTGATCTTCGAGGAGTTCAAGGGCACCGGCAACATGGAGATCCGGCTGCGGCGCGACCTCGCCGACAAGCGGCTCTTCCCGGCGATCGACGCGATCCAGTCCGGCACCCGGCGCGAGGAGCTGCTCCTGTCGAAGGAGGAGCTGGCGATCGTCTGGAAGCTGCGGCGGGTGCTGTCGTCCCTCGACGGGCAGCAGGCGCTGGAGCTGCTGCTGGAGCGGCTGAAGAAGGCGCAGACGAACTACGAGTTCCTGATGCAGGTGCAGAAGACCACGCCCACCGCGGGCAGCGACGACTGAGGCTTGCCCCCAATGCGGCGTGGCTGTCGCGGCTTGCGGCTAGGCTGCTCGCCGAGGCCGTCGCGCAGGGGGCAAGCGCGAGGATCATGGCAGGGAGGAACACGGACGTGGCACGGATCCTGGTGGCGGACGACGACGTCGACATCCGGGAGCTCGTCGAGTTCAAGCTCTCGACCCTCGGGCACGACATCACGGCGGTCTCGGACGGTCAGGCGGCCATCGAGGCCTGCCAGGCGCAGCGTCCTGACCTCGCGGTGCTCGACGTCATGATGCCCGGGGTCTCCGGTCTCGATGCGATCCGGGCGATCCGCGCCGATCCGGGGTTGGCCGACCTGCCGGTGATCCTGCTGACGGCGCGGGCCCAGGAGTCCGACGTGGAGACCGGGTTCGACTCCGGCGCAGACGACTACATCACCAAGCCGTTCAGCCCCCGGGAGCTGGCCTCGCGCGTCGAGGCCCTCCTCTCGCGCTCGCAGTAGGCGGCCCCGTGGCACCGTCGGTCCAGTCCGGCATCCAGCACCGCTCACCGGGGAAGGCGGCACCGCTGCCGAGCAGCGGTCGCCCGGTCGCCCGGCTCGTCGCGCCGGTGATCTTCCGCCTCGGCACGCTCGTCGGACTGATGGCGGTCATCGGCATCCTCGGCGTGGTGCTCTCGACCCGTGCGGTCGACCACCTCACCGACGAGCTGCAGCCGGCCGCGGCCGCCAACCAGGACGTGCTGCTCGACCTGACCTCGATGGAGGCCGCGGTCGAGTCCTGGGCGGCGAGCAACGACCCGACGGCCCAGGACGCCTATCAGCAGCTGCTCCAACGGCTGCCGGGCGACCAGCAGCGGGTCCGAGAGTTCGCCGCCGACGATGCCCAGCTCGACATCCTGGTCACCCGCCAGGAGGAGGCGGCCCAGGCCTGGATCAGCCAGTACGCCGACCCCCGCATCGGCGCGCCGGGCGGTCCGCGCACCTTCGACCAGCAGCGCTTCGAGCTCGGCCGGGCGCTCTTCGGGACCGTCGAGGACACCCACGCCGCGACGTCCGAGGCGTTCGACCAACGGGTGCGACAGGCCCGCGAGGACGCCGGGTGGCGATTCCGCGGCACGATCCTGGCCATCGTCCTGGTCGCCGGCCTGGCCTGGCTCGGGGTGTCCCGTTCCCGCACCCGGCTGCTCAGCGAGCTCTCCGCGCCGCTTATCGCGCTCGAGAACGTCGTGCAGAAGATGTCGCGCAACGAGCCCGAGGTGCGAGCGCGCAACGACGGGCCCAAGGAGGTCCGGGCGGTTGCGGCCGCCCTGAACGACTTCGCCGAGGCGCAGGGTCGTGCCCGCGCCGTCGAGAACCGGATCCAGCACGAGCTGCGCACCCTCGACACCGCCAAGGACGACTTCGTCTCCAACGTCTCGCACGAGCTGCGGACGCCGTTGACCACGATCAGCGGGTACCTCGAGATGGTCGCCGAGGAGTTCGAGGGCGAGATGGGCCCCCGCCACGAGCGGATGCTCGAGGCCACCCGACGCAACGTCTCGCGCCTGCGCGCGCTCATCGACGACCTGCTCACCCTGTCGAAGGCCGAGAACCGCGCCACCGACCTGGAGGCGGTCGACCTGATCCAGGTCGTGCGCGACGCCGTCACCGACGTCCGGATCACGGCTGCCGGGCGCGGCATCGACGTCGCGGTGACGGCTCCGGCGGAGCCGCTGCCGGTGCTCGCCGACCGGGCGATGCTCAACCGGGCCTTCCTCAACGTCCTCAGCAACGCGGTGAAGTTCAGCCACGACGGCGGCCGGGTCGAGGTCGGGATCACCGATGAGATGGGCCGCGTGACCGTGACCGTCGCCGACCACGGGATCGGGATCCCGCAGGCCGAGGTCGAGCGGCTCGGCACCCGCTTCTTCCGGGCGTCCAATGCCGTGACCAACGAGATCGCGGGCACCGGTCTCGGCATCCGCATCGTGCAGACCATCGTCGACAAGCACGCGGGCGACGTCCGGATCGAGTCCCAGGAGCGGGTCGGCACCACGGTGTCGATCCGGCTGCGGCTGCACGCCGAGGACACCTCCCCGCTCGCCCGGGTGGTCGACTTCCCCAGCGTCACCTGAGGGGGAATGTCGCCGATTACCACGGTGTTGGAGTCGGTGGCACACTTGTGCGCTGGTTCCGGTTCACGCTGCTCCGCACGGCGCGGAGGCGACCCGGCGACTGAGAGGAAGACACCATGAAGAGCGACATCCACCCCGAGTACGTCGAGACCCAGGTGACCTGCACCTGTGGCGCGTCGTTCACCACTCGCAGCACCGTGACGTCGGGCGTCATCAAGTCCGACGTGTGCTCGCAGTGCCACCCGTTCTACACCGGCAAGCAGAAGATCCTCGACACCGGCGGCCGCGTCGCCCGTTTCGAGGCCCGCTACGCCAAGGCTGCCAAGAAGTAGCTGCGTCCGAGCGCCGGTCCCCGCCCACAGGCGGGGACCGGCGCTCGTCGTATTTCCGCCACCCCACACCACCCGACCGACGAGGGGACCCGAGTGTTCGAGGCTGTCGAAGGCATGCTCGCGGAGCACCGTGACCTGGAGGAGCGGCTGGCCGCTCCCGAGACGCACGCCGATGCCCGGCTGGCCAAGCAGCTCAACCAGCGGTACGCCGCGCTCTCCTCGATCATCGGAGCCTGGCGTGACTGGCAGCGGCTCGGCGACGACCTCGAGGCCGCTCGCGAGCTGGCCGGCGAGGACGCCGCCTTCGCCGAGGAGGCCCGGTCGCTGGAGACCCGGCTGCACGAGGGGGAGGAGCGGCTGCGCCGGCTGCTCGTCCCGCGCGACCCGGCCGACGAGAAGGACGCGATCCTCGAGGTGAAGTCGGGGGAGGGCGGCGAGGAGTCGGCGCTGTTCGCCGGCGACCTGCTCCGCATGTACACCCGGTACGCCGAGGCCCGGGGCTGGCGCACCGAGGTGCTCGACGCGACCGAGTCCGACCTGGGCGGCTACAAGTCCGTCACCGTGGCGGTCAAGACCAAGGGCACGCCGGAGCCGGGGGAGACGCCGTACGCGCTCCTGAAGTTCGAGGCCGGCGTGCACCGCGTCCAGCGGGTGCCGGTGACCGAGTCCCAGGGGCGGGTCCACACCAGCGCGGCGGGCGTGCTGGTGCTGCCGGAGGCCGAGCAGGTCGACGTCGAGATCAACGACAACGACCTGCGCATCGACGTCTACCGCAGCAGCGGGCCCGGCGGCCAGAGCGTCAACACGACCGACTCCGCGGTGCGGATCACCCACGTCCCCACCGGGATCGTCGCCAGCTGCCAGAACGAGAAGAGCCAGCTGCAGAACAAGGAGCAGGCGATGCGGATCCTCCGCGCGCGGCTCCTCGCCGCCGCCCAGGAAGCCGCGGACGCGGAGGCCAGCGACGTACGACGCAGCCAGGTCCGCACGGTGGACCGCTCCGAGCGGATCCGCACCTACAACTTCCCGGAGAACCGGATCTCCGACCATCGCACCGGCTACAAGGCCTACAACCTCGACCAGGTCCTGGACGGCGACCTGGGGCCGGTGGTGGCATCCAGCGTCGAGGCCGATCTCGCGGCCCGGCTCGAGGCACTGGAGCAATGAGCCGACCGACGGCGGCCCGCGAGCTGCTCCGTGCCGCGGCGGCCCGGCTGGCCGAGGCCGGGGTCGCCAGCCCCGAGACCGACGCCGCGGTGCTGCTCGCGCACGTCCTCGGCACCGAGCGGTCGCGGCTGTTCCTCGTCGAGGACGTGGCGCCCAGCGCCCAGGAGACGTACGACGGGCTGCTGGACCGCCGAGCCGCCCGCGAGCCGCTCCAGCACCTCACCGGGGTGACCTGGTTCCGGAACGTCGAGCTGCAGGTGGGCCCGGGGGTGTTCGTGCCGCGGCCCGAGACCGAGCTGTTGGCCGGTTGGGCGATCACCCGGGCCGAGGAACTCGTGGCCGAGCGGGGCGGGTGCGTCGTCGTGGACCTGTGCACCGGCTCGGGGGCGGTGGCCAAGTCGGTCGCCGACGAGGTCCCGGGCGCCCGCGTGCACGCCGTCGAACTCGACCCGGCCGCGCACGCCTGGGCCGAGCGCAACCTGGCCGGCACGGACGTCGACCTGCGGCTGGGGGACATGGGGACCGCGTTCGACGACCTGGCCGGCACGGTCGACGTCGTCGTCTGCAACCCGCCGTACATCCCGCTCGACGCCTGGGAGTCCGTGGCGACCGAGGCCCGGGACCACGACCCGCACCTCGCGCTCTTCTCAGGCGACGACGGCCTGGACGCGATGCGCGTCCTCGAGACGCGGGCCGCGCTGCTGCTCAGGCCCGGAGGAGTCGTCGGCGCCGAGCACGCCGACCTCCAGGGCGAGTCCGCACCGGCCGTGTTCGCCGGCGCGGGACGCTGGCGCGACGTCCGCGACCACCCGGACCTGGCAGGTCGGGCACGGTTCCTGACCGCGCGGCTGGCACGATGACCCCTGTGACGACCCTGGTGACGACAGTGGTGATCCTGCCGTGAGCGAGCGCTTCCCGACCTCGTCGGAGGACGAGCGCGAGGCGGCCATCGAGGCGGCCAGCCTCGCGGTCCAGCGCGGCGAGCTCGTGGTGATCCCGACCGACACCGTCTACGGCATCGGTGCCGACGCGTTCGACCCGCACGCCGTCCGCGCCCTGCTCGCCGCGAAGGGCCGCGGCCGCGAGATGCCGCCGCCCGTGCTGGTCAGCTCCGCGACGACCCTCGACGCCCTTGCGACCAAGGTGCCCGGCTACGCCCGGGCGCTGGTCGAGGCCTTCTGGCCCGGCCCGCTGACCCTGGTCTGCCACCAGCAGACGTCCCTGCAGTGGGACATCGGGGACACCCGCGGCACGGTCGCGGTCCGGATGCCCGACCACCCGGTCGCCCTGGAGATCCTCGAGCGCACCGGCCCCCTGGCGGTCAGCTCGGCCAACAAGACCGGGCTGCCGGCGGCCACGGACGCCGACCAGGCGACGGAGATGCTCGGCGAGTCGGTCGCCGTCGTGGTCGACGACGGGACGTCGCCCGGCGGCGAGGCCTCGACGATCGTCGACTGCACCGGCACCCAGGGCCGGATCCTGCGCCGCGGTGCCCTGGGGATCTGGACCCTGAACGCCGCGCTCGAGCCTCTCGGCGCGACGCTCACGGACGAGGGGTAGCGGTTGCGGGAGTACATCCTGGTCTTCCTCGTCGCCGCCTCCGTCACCTACCTGCTGACGGTGGTCGCGCGCGAGATCGCGCTCCGCACCGGTGCGGTCGCGAAGGTCCGCGACCGCGACGTCCACGCCGAGCCGATCCCGTACCTCGGCGGCCTGGCCATGCTGGGCGGTCTGGTGGCGGCCTACCTGGTGGCCCGCGAGCTGCCGTTCCTGTCGGGTGCCGGACCGCTCGTGTTCCGCGACGCCGGGGTCGTCCTCATCGCGGGCGCCCTGATCTGCGCGGTCGGGGTGCTCGACGACCTCTTCGAGCTGGACGCCCTCACCAAGCTGGGCGGCCAGGTCCTGGCGGCGGCGTTCCTCATCGGCTACCAGATCCAGTACTACTTCTTCACCTGGGACGGCCAGCAGTACACCGTCGACGCCGCCCAGGGTGCCCTGCTGACCGGGTTCATCGTGGTGGCGACGGTCAACGCGGTGAACTTCGTGGACGGTCTCGACGGTCTTGCCGCCGGCGTCGTCGCGGTGGGGGCGCTGGCCTTCTTCGTCTTCTGCTACGAGCTCACCCGCCTCAACAGCGCGCCGCGCGCGACGACGGCCGCCCTGCTGAGCGTGGCCCTGGCGGGCGTGTGCATCGGCTTCCTCGTGCACAACTTCCACCCCGCCCGGCTGTTCATGGGTGACAGCGGCTCGATGCTCATCGGCCTGGTGCTCTCGGCCAGCGCGATCACCCTCACCGGCCAGTTCTCCAGCTCCGACCTCAGCCAGGGCGGCGCGGGCGCGACCGCAAGCCTGCTGCCGACCCTGCTCCCCGTCCTGCTCCCGGTCTCGATCCTGCTGGTGCCGTTGCTGGACCTGGTGATGGCCGTCGTACGCCGTACCCGTGCCGGTCGCTCGCCGTTCGCCCCGGACAAGCAGCATCTGCACCACCGGCTGCTGGAGATCGGGCACTCCCAGCGCCGCGCGGTCGTCATCATGTGGCTGTGGGCCGCGCTGGTGGCCTTCGGGACGGTCCTGGCCAGCCTGTACGAGGGAGTCGGCATGTGGGTCTCGCTCGCGGTCATGACGGCCGTGACGGTCGTGCTCACCTTCGCGCTGCCGGTCCTGCACAAGCCCAAGGTCCTCGAGGCGCTCGACGAGCCGGTCGACCCCTGAGCGGGCTTGGATCGTTCGAGTTCAGGGCTGCGGAGACTTTGTGATAGTTTTCACGAGCAGCCCCGCCGGGCCGCCCGCACCACCGATCAGCATGCCGCACACCTCCATGGACGGGCCGCCGAGATGACGACCGAGTCGAAGAAGGACCCACGCGCCAGCGGGACACGAGTCCTGCTGCTCGCGGCCCTCGCGGCCCTGTCGCTGGGTCTCGTCGGCGCCCTCGCAGGTGCGCTGACGGACGGCTCGGCCGCGGCGTACGGCGCCCTCGCCGGCACCGCCCTCGTGCTCGCGGTCATCGGCTTCGGCTCGACGGTCGTCAACGTCGTCGCGACCGTGATGCCGGCGGCCTCGCTGATGGTCGCGCTGCTGACCTACACGCTCCAGGTCGTGCTGATGGGGTTGGTCTTCGCCGCCCTGTCCGGCTCGGGCCTGCTCGACGACACCCTCGACCGTGAGTGGCTCGCGGGCGTCGTCATCGTCGGGACCTTCGTGTGGCTGACGGCCCAGGTGGTCCTGACGACCCGGATGCGGATCCCGGCCTACGACCTCCCGGCGGGGGAGTCCCCGGAGCCGGTGGCGGCCGGTCGTGGGCGCCCGGAGCAGGGGGGTGATCGAGCATGAAGTCCGACTGCTATTGTCCGGTTCGCGATGGCTCCGCACGAACCCCCCGCAGGGCAACGCGACCCCAACCGGCCCCAGGGCGACCCCTGGAACGCTTTCGGGTACCTCGTCTCCGGCGTGCTGCTGTACGGCCTGATCGGCTGGGGGCTCGACCGCTGGCTGGGGACGTCGTTCCTGGTGGCGATCGGAATCATCGCGGGTGCCGCGCTCGGCACCTACCAGACCTACAAGCGCTTCCAGATCCCGGACGACGATCCGCAGGACGGCGGCAAGCAGTGAATTCAGCAGCGACCGACGTAGCAGCACAGACACAGGAGACACGGTGAGCGGCATCGGCAGCGTCATCATCCGCAGCGAAGGCGGCGAGGGCTCGGGTGGCGAGTCCTTCCACGCCCCCGGTCCGGCGGACTTCGACCTCCCCGCGATCGGCGGTGGCCACGACACCTTCTCGATGTTCGGCCAGGACTTCGTCGCCGGCGTCACCAAGCCGATGCTCCAGATCGTCCTCGCCGGCGTCCTCGTCTTCGTCTTCTTCTACCTCGCGTCCCGCAAGCGCGCGATGGTCCCCGGCAAGCTGCAGTTCGTCGGTGAGGAGGCCTACGGCTTCGCCCGGAACTCGCTGGGCCGCGACATCATCGGCAGCCACGACTTCGCGAGGTTCGTGCCGTACCTCTTCACGCTGTTCTTCTTCATCCTGCTGAACAACCTGTTCGCGACGATCCCGTTCATCCAGTTCCCGACGTTCTCGCGCTCGGGCATGGTCTACGGCCTCGCGCTGCTGAGCTGGGTCATCTACAACGCGGTCGGCATCCGCAAGCACGGCTTCCTCGGTTACCTGAAGCTGCAGTGCGTGCCCTCGGGCATCGGCGGCCCGATGCTGCTCCTGCTCGTCCCGCTCGAGTTCATGTCGAACATCCTGGTCCGCCCGGTCACCCTGGCGCTGCGACTGTTCTGCAACATGTTCGCCGGCCACCTCCTGCTGATCCTGTTCGCCCTCGGTGGCGAGTACCTCATCGTCGAGATGGGTGGCGCCTACGCGCCGGTCGGCGTCCTGGCCTGGGTGCTCTTCGCCCTGGTCGCCTTCCTGGAGATCCTGATCCAGTTCCTCCAGGCCTACGTCTTCGTCCTCCTGAACGCCATGTACATCCAGGGCGCGCTCGCGGACGAGCACTGATCTCCACCGCACCACCCAGCTTCACCCCTCTGAAGTAGAAACAACCGAAAGGAAATCGCCGTGGACGGCAACCTCAACATGATCGGTTACGGCCTGGCTGCCATCGGCCCCGGTGTCGGCATCGGTCTGATCTTCGCCGCCTACATCAGCGGTGTCGCCCGTCAGCCGGAGGCCCAGAGCCGCCTGCAGTCGATCGCCATCCTGGGCTTCGCGCTCGCCGAGGCGCTCGCGATCATCGGTATCGCCCTCGCGTTCGTCCTCTGACCGGTCCCACTGACGTAGGACCCGGAAGGACCTGCCCATGCAGACACAACTCGTCCCCCTCGCGGCGGGTGAGCTGAACCCGCTGCTCCCGCACACCGTCGAGATCGTTCTCTCGCTCGTCGTGTTCGGCATCCTCTTCTTCGCCGTCAGCAAGTTCGTGGCGCCGAAGTTCGAGGAGATCTACACCGAGCGCACCAAGGCGATCGAAGGCGGCCTCGCGGCGGCCGAGACCAAGCAGGCCGAGGCCGACGCCAAGCTCGCCGAGCTCGAGAAGCAGCTCGCCGACGCCCGGCACGAGGCCGCGCGCATCCGTGAGGAAGCGCGTGAGCAGGGTGCCCAGATCGTCGCCGAGATGCGCGAGCAGGCCCAGACCGAGGCAGCGCGGATCGTCGACCACGGCAAGGCCCAGATCGAGGCGGAGCGCCAGCAGGCGGTCACCTCCCTGCGCGCCGAGGTCGGCACCCTGGCCACCACCCTGGCCGGCCGCATCGTCGGCGAGAGCCTCGACGACGACGAGCGCCAGTCGCGTGTCGTGGAGCGGTTCCTCGCCGACCTCGAGGCCGGCACGCCCGGGAGCGGGGTCAACTGATGAGCCTGCGCGGTGCCTCGGCCGACGCCCTCGCGGCGCTGACCACTGAGCTGGAGAGCGTGCTCTCCGGCGCCGGATCGTCGGCGTCCACGGTCGGCGACGAGCTGTTCTCCGTCGCGGCGACGCTGCGCTCCGAAGGGGCACTGCGACGGTTCGCGACCGACGGCTCGATCCCGGCCGAGGCCAAGGCCGGGCTGGTCCAGCAGGTCTTCGCCGGCAAGGTCGACGGGGGGACTCTCGGGGTCCTCACGAAGGCCGTGTCGAGCCGCTGGACGGCGGCGCGCGACCTCGCCGACACGCTCGAGCACCTCGGCGCCGTCGCCGTGGTCCGGTCCGCGGGTCAGGACGGTGGGCGGCTCTCGGACGAGCTGTTCGCCTTCGCCCAGGTCGTCAAGGCGAACCCCGAGCTGCGCGACGCGCTCTCGGACCCCGCCCGGTCGATCCAGGACAAGAGCTCGCTGCTCCACGGCCTGCTCGACGGCAAGGCCCTCCCGGCCACCGTCACGCTCGCCGTGCAGTCGCTCTCGGGCACCCACCGCACGGTGGGCGCTGCGCTGAACGAGTACCAGAAGATCGCGGCCGAGGTGCACGGACAGGGTGTCGCCACCGTCCGGGTCGCCCGGGACCTGTCGGACGCGGAGCGGGGGCGCCTCGAGCAGGCGCTGTCGACCCAGTACGGCCGCCCGGTCCACCTCAACCTCGTCGTCGACCCGAGCGTGCTCGGCGGCATCCGTGTCGAGATCGGCGACGACGTCATCGACGGGACGGTCTCCAGCCGTCTCGACGACGCCCGCCGCCGGCTCGTGGGCTGACCCCACACCACCCAGACGTCAGTAGAGACAAGAGAGAAGGCACAACGATGACGGAGCTCTCCATCCGTCCGGAGGAGATCCGCGACGCGCTGCAGAAGTACGTCGCCGACTACCAGCCCGAGGCGGCCAGCAAGGAAGAGGTCGGCACGGTCGCGGAGGCCGGTGACGGCATCGCGCGCATCAGCGGACTGCCCTCGGCGATGGCGAACGAGCTGCTCGAGTTCGAGGACGGCACGCTGGGCCTGGCCCTGAACCTCGACACCCGCGAGATCGGCGCCGTCGTCCTCGGTGACTTCGACAAGATCGAGGAGGGCCAGACGGTCCGCCGGACCGGCGAGGTGCTCTCGGTGCCCGTCGGTGACGGCTACCTCGGTCGTGTCGTCGACCCGCTCGGCAACGCGATCGACGGTCTCGGCGACCTCGAGACCAGCGGTCGTCGCGCGCTGGAGCTGCAGGCTCCGTCGGTGGTGCAGCGCAAGTCGGTGCACGAGCCGCTCGCGACCGGCATCAAGGCGATCGACGCCATGACGCCGATCGGCCGCGGCCAGCGTCAGCTGATCATCGGCGACCGCGCCACCGGCAAGACCACGGTCGCGATCGACACGATCATCAACCAGAAGCAGTACTGGGAGACCGGCGACCCGGAGAAGCAGGTCCGCTGCATCTACGTCGCCATCGGCCAGAAGGGCTCGACCATCGCCTCCGTGCGTGGCGCCCTCGAGGAGGCCGGCGCGCTGGAGTACACGACCATCGTGGCCGCCCCCGCGTCCGACTCCGCCGGCTTCAAGTACCTCGCCCCCTACACCGGCTCGGCCATCGGCCAGCACTGGATGTACGAGGGCAAGCACGTCCTCATCGTGTTCGACGACCTGACCAAGCAGGCCGAGGCCTACCGCGCCGTGTCGCTGCTGCTGCGTCGTCCGCCGGGCCGCGAGGCCTACCCGGGTGACGTCTTCTACCTGCACAGCCGGCTCCTCGAGCGCTGCGCGAAGCTCTCCGACGAGATGGGCAAGGGCTCGATGACGGGCCTGCCGATCATCGAGACGAAGGCCAACGACGTCTCGGCGTTCATCCCGACCAACGTCATCTCGATCACCGACGGCCAGATCTTCCTGCAGTCGGACCTGTTCGCGGCCAACCAGCGCCCGGCGATCGACGTCGGTGTGTCGGTCTCCCGCGTGGGTGGCTCGGCGATGACCAAGGCGATGAAGGCCGTCACCGGCTCGCTGAAGGTCGACCTGGCCCAGTTCCGCGCCATGGAGGCGTTCGCGATGTTCGCCTCCGACCTCGATGCGGCCTCGCGCCAGCAGCTCGACCGCGGCCAGCGGCTGATGGCTCTGCTGAAGCAGCCGGCGTACTCGCCGTACCCGGTCGAGGAGATGACCGTCTCCCTGTGGGTCGGCACCACCGGTCGCCTCGACAAGGTCCCGGTCGACGACGTGCTGCGCTTCGAGAACGAGTTCCTCGACTACCTGCGCCGCTCGCACGAGGGCATCCTGTCCGCGATCCGTGAGTCGCTGAAGTTCGACGACGACACGGCTTCCTCGCTCGAGGACGCCTACACCTCGTTCCTCGACCAGTTCGAGACGTCGGACGGCGGCTCGATCAAGGTCGGTCACGAGGCCCAGGCCGAGGCCCTCGAGGACGAGGAGCTCGAGCAGGAGCAGATCGTCAAGCAGAAGCGGGGCTGACGACACCATGGCTGTATCGCTGCGTGAGTACCGCGCGCGGATCAAGTCGACGGAGTCGATGAAGAAGATCACGCGCGCCATGGAGCTCATCGCTGCGTCTCGCATCATCAAGGCGCAGCAGCGGGCACAGGCGGCAGCGCCGTACGCCCGTGAGCTGACCCGTGCGGTCTCGGCCGTCGCGACGTTCTCGAACGTCGACCACCCGCTGACCCGCGAGGAGGAGAACCCCAAGCGGGCCGCCGTCCTCGTGGTGACCAGCGACCGTGGTCTCGCCGGTGCCTACTCCTCCAGCGTGCTGAAGGAGGCGGAGCGGCTCGCCGAGCGGCTCCGCGACGAGGGCAAGGAGATCGACTGGTACATCACCGGTCGCAAGGGCGAGGCGTACTTCAAGTTCCGCAGCCGCCCGGTCGTGCGGGTCTGGACGGGCTTCTCCGACCAGCCGTCGTACGACGTGGCCGCGGAGATCGGGCACGCGCTGATCGAGTCCTTCCTCAAGGAGCAGGGCGAGGACGGCGACGTCGACGAGGTGCACGTGGTCTACACGCGCTTCCGCTCGATGCTCACCCAGGAGCCGACCGCGGTGCGGCTGCTGCCGCTCGAGGTCGTCGAGGCCGAGGACGGTGGTCCGGGGGAGAAGCCCGGCGCGTCCGAGGTGCTGCCGCTCTACGAGTTCGAGCCGTCGCCGGAGGCGGTGCTCGACGGGCTGCTCCCGCAGTACGTCCAGAGTCGGATCTTCTTCGCCCTCCTGCAGGCGGCGGCCTCCGAGCTCGCCGCTCGGCAGAAGGCGATGAAGTCCGCGACGGACAACGCCGACGAGCTGATCAAGAAGTACACCCGTATCGCCAACCAGGCCCGCCAGGCCGGCATTACCCAGGAAATCAGCGAGATCGTCGGTGGCGTCAACGCGCTGGCCGACGCCAACGCCGGGAGTGAGTGAGAGACATGACTGCCACTGTTGAAGAGACCGACCAGGCCTCGGGCGCCGGGAGCACCGGTCGGATCGCCCGCGTGACCGGCCCCGTGGTCGACATCGAGTTCCCCGCGGACGCGATGCCCGACATGTACAACAAGCTCGAGGTCGAGCTCGAGCTCAACGGCGAGACCAAGACGCTGATCCTCGAGGTCGCGCTGCACATCGGCGACGGCATGGTCCGCGCCATCTCGATGCAGTCGACCGACGGCCTGGTGCGCGGCGCCTCCGTCCTCGACACCGGCGGGCCGATCACGGTCCCCGTCGGCGACATCACCAAGGGTCACGTGTTCAACGCGACCGGTGACGTCCTCAACCTCGAGGAGGGCGAGGAGTACAACGTCACCGAGCGCTGGGGCATCCACCGCAAGGCGCCGGCCTTCGACCAGCTCGAGTCGAAGACCACGATGTTCGAGACCGGCATCAAGGTCATCGACCTGCTGACGCCCTACGTCAACGGCGGCAAGATCGGCCTGTTCGGCGGCGCCGGCGTCGGCAAGACGGTGCTCATCCAGGAGATGATCGCCCGCGTCGCCAAGGACCACGGCGGTGTGTCGGTGTTCGCCGGCGTCGGTGAGCGCACCCGTGAGGGCAACGACCTCATCGCCGAGATGGAGGAGGCGGGCGTTCTCGGTCAGACCGCGCTCGTCTTCGGCCAGATGGACGAGCCGCCGGGCACCCGGCTGCGGGTGGCGCTGTCCGCGCTGACGATGGCGGAGTACTTCCGCGACGTGCAGAACCAGGACGTGCTGCTGTTCATCGACAACATCTTCCGGTTCACCCAGGCCGGCTCCGAGGTCTCCACCCTGCTGGGTCGGATGCCCTCCGCCGTGGGCTACCAGCCCAACCTGGCCGACGAGATGGGTCAGCTCCAGGAGCGGATCACCTCGACGCGAGGCAACTCGATCACCTCGCTGCAGGCGATCTACGTCCCCGCGGACGACTACACCGACCCGGCGCCGGCGACTACGTTCGCCCACCTGGACGCGACGACCGAGCTCTCCCGTGAGATCGCGTCGCTCGGCATCTACCCCGCGGTGGACCCGCTGACGTCGACCTCGCGGATCCTCGACGCCCAGTACATCGGGCAGGAGCACTACGACTGCGCCATCCGGATCAAGCAGATCCTGCAGCGCAACAAGGAGCTCCAGGACATCATCGCCATCCTCGGTGTCGACGAGCTGTCCGAAGAGGACAAGATCATCGTGTCCCGCGCCCGCCGCATCCAGCGGTTCCTGTCGCAGAACACCTACGTCGCCAAGCAGTTCACCGGCATCGAGGGCTCGACCGTCCCGGTCAAGGACACCATCGAGGCGTTCAACAAGATCGCCGACGGGGACTACGACCACGTGGCCGAGCAGGCGTTCTTCATGTGCGGTGGCCTCGACGACGTCGAGGCGAAGTGGGCCGAGATCCAGAAGGGTCTCTGATGGCTGACAACCTTCAGGTGGAGCTCGTCGCGGCCGACCGCACGGTCTGGTCGGGTGAGGCCACCATGGTCATCGCACGGACGGTGGAGGGTGACGTCGGCGTGCTGCGCGGGCACGCGCCGATGCTGTCCCTGCTGACCGAGGCGGTCGTCGAGATCGCGGAGGTCGACGGTGACGTCGTCGTCGCGGCGGTCGACGGCGGGTTCCTCTCCGTCGCCAACGACCGGGTCTCGATCCTGTCGGAGCGCTCGGTGCTGGCCAGCGAGATCAACGTCGACGAGGCCCGCGCGGAGCTCGAGGCGGCTCGGTCCGGCGAGCTCGACGTACCGGACGAGACCGAGCGCCGGATCCGGCTCGCCGAGGCCCGGATCCGGGCCGTCGAGAAGGCTTCCTGAACAACCGCTTCACCCCCGAGCGCGGTCGGGTCCGGTACGCCGGACCCGACCGCGCTCGTGCGTCCATCGCCCGCTAGGGTGAGAGCGCGAGCGATCGCCGGGTCGCGTCCGGTGCAAGGGGGACGGAATGCCGGTGTGGCAGTGGCTGCTGGACGGGGCCGGACTGCTGCTCGGGCTGTTCCTGGTGTACGGCGTCGCCCTGATCGTCCGCCGTCGCGTCATCTCGCGCCACGGCGGCACCTTCGAGCTCAGCTACCGCGTCCGGTCCACGAGGGCCGGGCGCGGTTGGCTTCTGGGACTGGGCCGCTACTCCGGGGAGACCCTGGAGTGGTTCCGCATCTTCTCGTTGTCCGCCCGGCCCAAGGCCTGCTGGAGCCGGGCCGAGCTCTCCTTCGACGGACGCCGCGTCCCGGAGGGGCCCGAGGAGATCTCGCTCTACCCCGACCACCTGGTCATCGAGCTCAGCACCCGGGACGGTGACCTGGAGCTGGCGATGAGCACGGCGTCGCTGACGGGCTTCCAGGCCTGGCTCGAGGCCCGGCCGCCCGGCACCGACTGGGACCAGCGCTAGCTCCTGCTCACCCGGCGGCCCACCCGCGGCGGGGGCCATGGCTTCTGATGGACTGGGCGGCGTGGCCGTCGACGTGATCCCCGCGCGCAACGCCGTCGGGCTGTCGTTCGCGCTCAACGGACTGCTCTTCGCGACCCTGGTGTCCCGCATCCCGACGGTGCGCGAGCACCTCGACCTCGGCAACGGGGACCTCGGCCTGCTGCTCCTCGCCATCGCGGCCGGCTCGGTGCTGACCCTGCCGACCACGGGCGCGCTCATCCAGCGCTCGAGCGCGGCCACCGTGGTGCGCCTGGGCGCGGCCTTCGACGCGTGCGGGCTGGTGCTCGCCTCGCTCGGCGCGGGCGTTCTCGAGCTGGTGCCGCTGGCGGCGCTCGGCCTGTTCGTCCACGGCATCGGCATCGGGATCTGGGACGTCGCGATGAACGTGGAGGCGGCCGAGGTCGAGCGTCGCCTTCAGCGCACCGTGATGCCCCGCTTCCACGCGGGCTGGAGCTTCGGGTCGATCGCCGGTGCCGCGATCGGGATCCCGATGGCGGCGGCCGACGTACCGCTGGTCCTGCACCTGGGCGTTGTCGCCCTGGTCGCACTCACCCTCGCCGTGATCACGTCAGGCCGCTTCCTGCCGGCCGAGGTCGACCACGCCGAGCCGTCCGGCAGCGCCGCCTCGGCCTGGACCGAGCCCCGGACGCTGGCGATCGGCGCGATGGTGCTGGCCTTCGCCCTCGTCGAGGGCACGGCCAACGACTGGCTCTCGCTCGCGCTCATCGATGGGTACGACGTCCGCCACTGGGTCGGCGTCGCGGGGTTCTCGGTCTTCGTCTGCGCGATGACCACCGGCCGGCTGCTCGGTCCGGTCGTCCTGGACCGCTTCGGCCGCGTGCCCGTGCTGCGGGCGACCGCTGCTGCGGCCGCCGTCGGCATCGTGCTGGTCGTGCTCGGTCCGCACTCGCTGGTGGTCGCGCTGGGGATCCTGGTCTGGGGGCTGGGCGCGTCGCTCGGGTTCCCGGTCGGGATGAGCGCCGCCGCCGACGACAGCCGCCGCTCGGCCGCCCGGGTCAGCGTCGTGTCGACGATCGGCTACAGCGCCTTCCTCGCCGGCCCGCCGCTCCTCGGCCTGGTGGGCGACCACGTCGGCACGCTGGACGCGCTGCTGGTCGTCGCGGTGCTGATGGTTCCCGCGTTCCTCAGCGCGTCCGCGGCGCGGCCCGTCGTACCGGAGAATGGCTGACGTGCCCGCGCCTCGTGTCCTGATCACCTACTGCACCCAGTGCCGCTGGCTGCTGCGCGCGCAGTGGTACGCCGGCGAGCTGCTGACCACCTTCGCCGACGAGCTCGGCGAGGTCGCGCTGGCGCCGACCACCGGAGGGGTCTTCCGGGTCGAGGTGGCCGGCGAGACCGTCTGGAACCGCAAGCGCGACGGCGGCTTCCCCGAGATCACCGAGCTGAAGCGGCGGGTGCGCGACCTCGTGGCCCCGGACAAGTCGCTGGGCCACGCCGACCGCGCGGCCGACGACTAGTCGGTCCGCGTGTCGAGCAGTCGCTCGGGGTGACGCTGCAGGTAGCGCTCCACCCGCAACGGTCGCTCCCGGTCGTACCCGGTGGGGAGCCAGACGTCGCCGCGGGCGGAGAGGTAGACGACCTGCCAGTGGTAGAGCCCGCGGAGGGCCTCGGGCGCGGCCCGCAGGATCCCGGCGTACGCCTGCACGCCGCGGACGTACGCCGGGTGCCGGTTGTAGGCGTACAGCGCCTCGGCCACCCGGCCGCGCCCGCCTCCGTTGGCGGCCAGGTAGCGGGCCGCCGCCAGGATCGAGTCGCGCGGGTCATCGATGTCACCGCGCCCGTACGCCTGCCAGGTGGCCGGCATGAACTGCATCGGCCCCCGGGCGCCCGCGACCGACGTACCGCGGATCCGGCCGAAGCCGGTCTCGACGAGGTTGACCGCGGCGAGCACCTCCCACGGAACCCCGAAGCGCCGCTCGCCCTGGCGGTAGAAGGACCTCAGGTCCGCCTCGCTCGCGGGGGCGACGATGCGCCAGGCGGGCAGGGTCCGCGACAGCGAGCGGTGCATGCCGCGGAAGTCGCGGCGAGCGGCGACGTGGGCGCGCGCCGTGGCCCGCAGCCAGCGGGGGAGCATCCGGCCCACCGGGCGCCGCCAGGCCTCCCGTCGGGCGAGCTGACGGTAGAGCACCTGGCTCTCGAAGGCCGCCGCGGCGACCTCGGCGTCCGCGGCGCTCGTGCTGCGAGTGATCCGTTCAGCGGCGAGCAGGCGCTCGGCCAGCTCGCGCGGTGACCGGGCGACCACGGGCGGCGTCAGCCCGGTACGGCGCTCCGCGGCCGGGGCGTCCGGCGTCGCCGAGGATGACGGCGTGACGTCCTGCTCGGGGGCGTCCGGCGCCGGAGCCGAGGCGCAACCGACCAGGAGGACCAGCGCGACGACCGGGCCGAGGAACCGGGCCACGTCAGCCCCGCTCGCCGCCCGGCACCCACAGCACGTCGCCCTGTGCCCGGTTGGCGTGCCGGGCCAGGATGAAGAGCAGGTCGGAGAGCCGGTTGAGATAGGTGATGGCCACCTTGTTCATGGTGTCGTGATGCACCTCGAAGGCGGCCCAGGCCGACCGCTCGGCCCGTCGTACGACGGTGCGCGCGACGTGCAGGTGCGCGGCGGTCGGCGTGCCGCCGCTGAGGATGAAGGAGCGCAGCGTCTCCAGGTCCTCGTTGTAGTGGTCGCACCACTCCTCGAGGCGGTCGACGTACTCCTGCTCGATGCGCAGCGGCGGGTACTCGGGGTCGGGGACGACCGGGGTGCAGAAGTCGGCACCCACGTCGAAGAGGTCGTTCTGCACCCGGGTGAGCACGGTGACGACGTCGTCCTCGACGCTCCCGACGGCCAGCGCGAGGCCGATGGTCGCGTTCGCCTCGTCGACGTCGGCGTACGCGTGCAGGCGCAGGTCGTTCTTCGTCGTGGTGCTCATGTCTCCGAGCCGGGTCTCCCCGCCGTCGCCGGTGCGGGTGTAGATGCGGGTGAGGTTGACCATGCGCCGAGGGTAGCGACGGACCCGAGCGGACGGTGGTTGAAGAAGTCACGACCGACACGAGCAAGAAAGTTCGGTGCTCGGTGCAACCGAACGGTGGTGCCGCGCGTCATTGTGGGTAAAGGACCACACCCTGGCGCCGCGGGAGGCTGCGATGGACATCGAGACGGACGGGTCGACGCTCGTGCTGGCCGGTGACTTCGACGTCCGCAGCACCATGGAGGTCCGCCACGCGCTCTACGAGCTGCTCGCCCTCCACGACGGCGACGTGGTCGTCGACCTCTCGGGGGTCGACTCGATCGACCTCACCGCGCTGAAGGTCCTCGGTGTGGCCACCCGCCAGGCCGCCCGCGACGGTCACCACCTCACGCTCCGCGGCTGCCGGCCCGCCGTACGGCGCCTGCTGCACATGACCCGGATGATCCGCGTCCTCGAGGTCGAGCGAACCGCCACCCCCGCCTGACGCCGACCCGTCACTGGATGTCCTGATTCGTCGGCGTGTCGTGCCGCCGTCCACGGGTCGCTGAGCGGACGCCGTCGTACCTCTGGGCGAACCGTCGATCCGGCGCCGACACGCCGCCGATTCGAGTACTTGAGTGACGGGTCAGCGCGCGGGGACAGGGGCTGACACTGTCGGATTGACCACACGCCGGACGGTTACCAATCGGTAGCCTGCGTCCTACTCTCGTCCCATGACCGAGAACGCTCGACCGGTTCGCGACCGTCCCTGGGTGATGCGCACCTACGCAGGGCACTCCACCGCGGAGGCGTCCAACGCGCTGTACCGCGGCAACCTGGCCAAGGGGCAGACGGGGCTCTCGGTCGCCTTCGACCTGCCCACGCAGACCGGCTACGACCCGGACTCGGTGATGTCGCGGGGTGAGGTCGGCAAGGTCGGCGTCCCGGTCCCGCACCTGGGCGAGATGCGCAAGCTCTTCGCGGACATCCCGCTCACGGGGATGAACACCTCCATGACGATCAACGCGGTCGCCATGTGGATGCTCGCGATGTACCAGGTGGTGGCCGAGGAGCAGAACCCGGACAGCACCCCGGAGGAGGTCGCCGCCCAGCTGGCCGGCACCACCCAGAACGACATCATCAAGGAGTACCTCTCCCGCGGGACCTACGCGTTCCCGCCCGAGGCCTCCATGCGGCTGATCGCCGACATGATCGCCTACACGGTCCATCAGATCCCGAAGTGGAACCCGATCAACATCTGCAGCTACCACCTGCAGGAGGCCGGCGCGACGCCGGCGCAGGAGCTCGCCTACGCACTGAGTACCGCGATCGCCGTCCTCGACCAGGTCAAGAACTCCGGCCAGGTCGACGAGGGCGACTTCGAGAAGGTCGTCGGCCGGATCTCGTTCTTCGTCAACGCGGGCGTGCGCTTCGTGGAGGAGACCTGCAAGATGCGGGCCTTCGTCCAGCTGTGGGACGAGATCACCCGCGAGCGGTACGGCGTGCAGGACCCCAAGATGCGCCGCTTCCGGTACGGCGTCCAGGTCAACTCGCTCGGCCTGACCGAGGCCCAGCCGGAGAACAACGTCCAGCGCATCGTCCTGGAGATGCTGGGCGTCACGCTCTCGAAGAACGCCCGGGCCCGCGCGCTCCAGCTGCCCGCCTGGAACGAGGCGCTCGGCCTGCCGCGCCCGTGGGACCAGCAGTGGTCGCTGCGGCTGCAGCAGGTGCTGGCCTTCGAGTCCGACCTGCTCGAGTACGACGACATCTTCGACGGCTCGCACGTGATCGAGGCCAAGGTCGCCGAGCTGGTGGCGGGCGCCAAGGCCGAGATCGACCGGGTGCAGGCGATGGGCGGTGCGATCGCGGCCGTCGAGTACATGAAGTCCGAGCTGGTCTCCTCCCACGCGGCCCGCCGCGCGCGGATCGAGTCCGGCGAGGAGGTCATCGTGGGCGTGAACAAGTACGAGACCACCGAGCCGTCCCCGCTGACCGCCGACCTGGACGGCGCGATCATGGCCGCCGATCCGGAGGCGGAGAACTCGGCCCGGGCCAGCGTCGAGGCCTGGAAGGCCGAGCGGGACGAGGCCGAGGTCGCCGAGGCGCTCGCCGCGCTGGCGGCGGCCGCGAAGACGGAGGCGAACCTGATGGGTCCCACCCTGGTCGCGGCCCGGGCGGGCGCGACGACGGGGGAGTGGGCCGGCACGCTGCGCGAGGTGTTCGGCGAGTACCGCGGCCCGACCGGCGTCAGCGGCGCGGTCGTGGCCGAGGCCGGCGCGGAGCTGGCCGCGGTCCGGGAGCGGGTCCGCGAGACGGGCGAGGAGCTGGGCGGCCGGCTGCGGCTGCTGGTCGGCAAGCCGGGCCTCGACGGGCACAGCAACGGTGCGGAGCAGGTCGCCGTACGGGCGCGGGACGCGGGCTTCGAGGTCGTCTACCAGGGCATCCGGCTGACCCCCGACCAGATCGTGTCGGCGGCCGTGGCCGAGGACGTGCACTGCGTCGGGCTGTCGATCCTCTCCGGCTCCCACATGGAGCTGGTCCCCGCCGTCCTCGACGGCCTCCGCGCGGCAGGCCTCGACGACGTACCGGTCATCGTCGGCGGGATCATCCCCGACTCCGACGCGCGCCGGCTCCGCGAGGCGGGGGTGGCCGCGGTCTACACGCCGAAGGACTTCGGGCTCACCGAGATCATGGGCGGCATCGTCGACGTCATCCGGGCCGCCAACGGACTGGACTGACCGGTGGTCGCGCGGCTCTTCCTCGGCCGGCACGGGCTCGCGGACTACGAGACGGAGCTGGTCACCGACGACGGTGGCTCCCTCACGGGCGAGGGCCGGGGCCAGGCGCGTGCCCTCGGCGACCGGCTCCGGTCCGAGGGCGTCGAGGCGGTCTGGAGCAGCCCGCTCTCGCGGGCCGTGCAGACCGCGGAGCTCGCCGCCGGTGTGCTGGGCGTCGAGGTGACCGTCCGCGAGGGCCTGCGCGAGTACGGCGTCGGCTCGCTCGCGGGCACCGACGGGAGCGAGACCGAGGTGATCGGGCCGGTCTTCGAGCGGTGGGTCGGCGGTGACGACGAGGCCACCATCCCCGGCGGGGAGGCCGTCTCGGGAGTGGTCGCGCGCGTGCGCGCCGTGCTCGTGGAGGTCGCCGACCGGCACGAGGACGGCACCGCCCTGGTGGTCAGCCACGGCGGCGCGATCATGGCGACCGTCCCGGTCCTGGTGGGTCGTCCCCGCGCATCGGCCTGGGACCTGCTGCTCGGTGGTGGCGGGTACGTCGAGCTGGTCCGTGCCGGGGCGACCTGGTCCGTGGCCGCCGAGCACCTGCGGCTGGACTGAGGTCGACCCGCCGCGCCATGGCCCGTTCGGACCACAGACCCCCGGGGTGACCGGTCCCTACGGTCGCCGCATGCGCCGTACCCTCCCTGCCCTGGCCCTCGCCGCCCTCGCCGTCCTGACCTCCTGCGGCGGTGACGACTCCTCCGGGTCGTCCGCGGCCGACGCGCCCGGGGACGGAGGATCCGGCTCGTCCGAGCTGGTCGACGTCTGCTCGCAGGTCTCGGCCGAGGACGTCGGGGAGGTTCTCGGCGCGACCGTGACGACGACCGAGGTGCCCGGCGGGGGCTGCTCGTTCCACCAGGAGGACCCGCGCGCGGTCTCGGCGAGCCTCGTCGCGACGCCGTACGACGAGGGCTCCGGTGGCATGGACGGCACCCGGCAGGGGGTCACGAGCCTGCTCGACGGGGCCACCGCGGAGACCCTGGACGGGGTCGGCGACGACGCGTTCGTCGCGGTCGGCACCGCTCTGGGTGGGGAGAACCAGCAGGGCGGCGGTGCCGTGCTGCTGGATGGGACGACGGTCCAGGTGTCCGTTCTCCAGGCCGAGGACCTGCCGGCCGACGACGTCCGGGCGCTGACGGTCGATCTGCTGACGCTCGTCGGCGAGCGGGCCTGACCTGCTTCCGTGTCACGCGTCACGAAGGCAAGGCACACCTAAGGGACGTCGCGTACGATGCGGGCGTGGGCAAGAAGACCAAGACCAAGCTCCCCAAGGTGGAGTGCTGCGTCTCGAAGTCGAAGTGCGGTCGGTGCCCGCTGCGGATGCTGAAGGAGGGCACGCTGCCCGACGGGTATACGGTCAAGAGGCGCAAGCTCGTCCGTCTGGACGGCAAGAAGGTCAGCAAGAAGAAGCTGGCCAAGGCCGCCTGATCCCCGACCTCCCGTCCTCGCTAGGAGCACCGATGCCCGCCGCCCGTTTCGCCGAGCAGCTCAACGTCCAGATCGGCAACGAGCTCTCCGCCCACAACCAGTACCTCGCCTGCGCGGTCTACTACGACGCGCTGACGATGCCGCGGATGGCCGCGTTCTTCTACGCGCAGGCGCTCGAGGAGCGCGACCACGCGATGATGATGGTCCAGTACCTCCTCGACACCGACGCCGACGTCGTCATCCCGGGCGTCGAGGCACCGATCGCCACCTTCGCCGACGTCGCCGCGCCGGTCGCGCTCGCCCTCGAGCAGGAGAAGCGGGTCACCGAGCAGATCAACGGCCTGCTGCGGATCGCCCGCGAGGAGTTCGACTTCGCCTCCGAGCAGTTCATGCAGTGGTTCATCAAGGAGCAGGTCGAGGAGGTCGCCACCATGACCGACCTGCTCGCGGTGGTGAACCGCAACCTCGACGACGTCGAGGACATCGAGGAGTACGTCGCCCGCGAGCAGGGTGGCGAGGGCGCCGACCCGACCGCCCCGCGCGTCGCCGGCGCCTAGCGCAAGGCCCGCAGCCAGCGCAGCACGGTCCGGCGGGTCGCCGGCGCGGAGCGCTCCAGCGGGAGGGCGCTCGCGGCACCGGGGATGGTGCGGGTCGTGACCGCGACGTCGCGCGGGTAGGACCGGGCCTGACGCTCGGCCGCGCCCGGACGGACCCGGACGTCCGCGCTGCCGACGAGCAGTAGCACCGGGGCGTCGACCTTCCGAGCGGCCAGGGCCGACGGGAGCAGCGCCGGCGCGAGGCTGGTGGCGTCGCCGCAGGGATCCGCGCTGCGGCGTCGTACGGCGCTGCGCTGGACGGCAACGGGTGCCGTCCGGAACATCAGGGCCCGGTACGCCGCGGCACCGCCGCCGTACGTCGCGTAGTCCGCGCCGCGCAGGCAGGTCGACACCTGGGCGGAGGCCGCGCGGACCGCTCGCGTCGAGGCGCCGGAGTCCGCCCACGACATCAGCACCAGCCCGTCGACGTCGTCGTGCGTCCCGGCCTCGAGCTGGGCGATCGCGGCGCCGACCGAGTGGCCGTGCAGGACCACGCTGGCTGCGTGCAGGGGCCGGGTGTCGCGGTCGGGGGAGAAGGAGTAGAGCCCGGACCGGACCCGCTGGACCACCTGGTGCAGCGTCTCGGCCTGGGCGCCCAGGCAGGTCGCGCGACCGTCGGCGAGCGGGCTAGCGCCGTACCCGAGCCGGTCGAGGACCAGCGAGACCTCACCGCGCCGGGCGAGTTGGGTCGCGTAGTCGTAGGCCGGGTGGCTGCGCAGGTGCCAGAACCAGGAGCCGGCGGCGAAGTCGTGGACCAGGATGTTGAGCCGGCGCGCGCCGGTGCGGCCCTCGACGGCCGCGCGGGTGCCGACGAGGCGACCTCGGACCTGATGGGTCCCGCCGTCGGCGGCGCACCACCCGGGGCCCCGGTTGACCACCGAGAAGGTGACCGCCCGCGAGACGATGCGTGGGGCGCGGTCCCGATCGCCCGCGGCGGCGGGGGCTGCGGGAAGGGCGACCAGCAGTCCGCCGACCAGGCCGAGGAGGAGCGTCCGCGCGCGCAGGTTGTTGAACATGGTTCAGTAGTACCCCCGCTCCGAGGTCCGACGCTGTGACCTGGACGACGCCCGGCCTGCCACACTGCAGACGTGAGCCGGGTGATCGTGGTGGGAGCGGGCGTCGTGGGGCTGACCTGCGCGGTGCGCCTGCTGGAGGCCGGGCACCGCGTCGACGTCGTGGCGCGCGACCTGCCCCGCGAGACGACCTCGGCCGTGGCTGCGGCGCTCTGGTACCCCTACCGCGCCTTCCCGCCCGACCGGGTCGCGGCCTGGGCGAGTCGGACCTTCGAGGTGCTCGAGCAGCTGTCCGCCGACGTCGCGACCGGGGTCCGGATGGTCCCCGGGACCGAGGTGCTCGCCGAGCCCCGCGTCCAGCCGTGGTGGGCCGCTGCGGTCCCCGGCCTGGAGCGGGCGACCGGCCTCCCGTCGGGGTACGACGACGGCTGGTCGTTCACCACGCCCGTGGTCGAGATGCCGGTGCACCTGGACTGGTTGCGGACGCGGCTCCTCGACCTCGGCGGCACCCTGACCCGCCTCAACGTCCGGGGTCTGCCGGAGGGTGGCGACCTGGTGGTCAACTGCTCGGGTCTCGGGGCGCGGCTGCTGGGCGCCGACCTGTCGGTGACCCCCGTCCGCGGGCAGGTCGTGGTGCTCGAGCAGTGGGGCCTGGACCGCTGGTGGCTCGACTCAGCGGGGCCGACCTACGTCGTACCGCTCTCGGGGCACGTGGTCGTCGGCGGCACCGACGAGGAGGGCGACTGGAGTCGTACGCCGTCGCCGGAGACCGCCGCCGCCATCCTCGCGCGGGCCGCGCGGCTGGTGCCCGAGCTGGCCGGAGCCCGGGTGCTGCAGCACAGGGTCGGGCTGCGTCCCGCGCGTCCGGCCGTCCGGCTCGAGCGGGTCGGTCGCGTCGTGCACTGCTACGGCCACGGCGGCGCCGGCGTCACGCTGTCGTGGGGCTGCGCCGACGAGGTGGCCGGCCTCGCCGAGGCCATGGCCTAGGCTTCACACGTGGCCATCGCCGGTGATGCCAGCCTGTTCCGCAAGCTGCTGGACGCCGCTCCCGACGCGACGGTCATCGTCGACGGCGAGGCGCGGGTGGTGCTCGCCAACCGGCAGATGCTCCACGTGCTGGGCTGGTCGAGCGACGAGCTCGTCGGGCAGGCGGTGGACGTGCTGCTGCCCGAGCGCTACCGGCGCGGCGCCGAGCGCTTCCTCGAGAGCCCGGGTCCGTGGTCGACCGGCAACCACGAGCTGGCCGTCCTGCACCGCGACGGTCAGGAGGTCCCGGTCGAGGTCTCCCTCTCACCGCTGGAGACCGACGACGGGGTGATGGTCTCCGCCGCCATCCGCGACATCACCGAGCGGCGCCGGATCCAGGAGGAGGCCGACCGGCTGCGGGACGAGCTGATCGCGACGGTCTCCCACGAGCTGCGCACCCCACTCACCTCGATCATCGGCTACACCGAGCTGCTGGCCGACCTCGGTCCCGACCAGCTCGGACCGACCGCCCGCAGCCTGGTCTCGGTCATCGAGCGCAACGCCGCCCGCGAGATGCGGCTGGTCGACGACCTGCTGACGATGGCCTTCCTGGACGGCGACCGGCTGCGCATCGTGCGTGAGCCGATGGACCTGGCCGCGCTGGCTCGCCGAGTGGTCGGTGACCAGCGCGCGGCGGCCGCGGAGGCCGACGTACGGCTGGTGCTGGAGGCCGACGGGCCGGTGCGTCCGGTGTCGGGGGACTTCTACCGGCTGGTCCAGGTGGTCGAGAACCTGCTCACCAACGCCCTCAAGTTCACGCCCTCGGGCGGCGAGGTGCGAGTCCTCGTCGCCGAGACGGACGGCGGGGCGCGGCTCGAGGTCGCCGACACCGGCGTGGGCCTGCGCGAGGAGGAGACCTCCCGCATCTTCGACCGGCTCTACCGGACCCCCAGTGCCGTGGCCGCGCACGCACAGGGCGCCGGGCTGGGGCTCTCGATCGTCCGCAAGATCGTCGAGGCACACGGCGGGGACGTGAGCGTCGAGAGTCGGCTCGGCGTCGGGACGACCTTCCGCGTCGAGCTGCCCTACTCCGCGCCCAACGGCCGCACGTCGACCACCGACGCCGGATCCAGCGCGCCGTAGAGGTGGGGGAAGGTCTCCTCCACCCCCGGCGCCGGAGCCTCCTCGACGAGCGGCACGTCGAGCCGGTCGGTGTCGATGACGAGGAGCACCAGCGGCTCGGTCACCTCCGCGTAGAAGCGCTCGAGCACGGCGGGCCACTGCTCCTCGCGACTGGCGTGGATGAACCCCTCCTGCGCCAGGCTCACGCCGTACGTCGAGGTCGTGTAAGCACCAGCCTCTTGCGCTTCGGCCCAGTCGGCTGCGGTCGCGACGTGGTAGATCAGCACGGAGGGAGCTCAGCGGGGCTCGGGCAGGCGCCGGACGACTTCGCCGAGCGTGGCCTCGACCTGCTCGAACCGTCGACTGTGCTCGTCCTGGACCGACCTGATCTCGGTGATGAGCTCATCGACCGACTCGACGTCGTTCTCGAGTCGGGTCACCCGGCGGGTGAGGCTGGGTTCGCTCGTCATGCCGGTCACGCTACGTCGAGGGGGCGGGAGTCGCCAGTGGATCCGCCACGGCTGTGGACGAGCGGCGACGCACCCTCAGAACAGCCGGTGGCTGGGATCGTCGAGCCCGCGCAGCGCGTCGTAGTCGACGACGGCGCAGGCGATGCCGCGGTCGGTGGCCAGCACGCGGGCCTGGGGCTTGATCTCCTGGGCGGCGAAGATGCCTCTCACCGCGCCGTTGCCGGTGAGCAGCGGATCGCGGTTGAGCAGCTCGAGGTAGCGGGTGAGCTGCTCGACCCCGTCGATCTCGCCACGACGCTTGATCTCGACGGCGACGGAGACGCCCTCGCCGTCGCGGCACATCAGGTCGACCGGGCCGATCGCGGTGGGGAACTCGCGACGGACGAGGGTCAGGCCGGGGGAGAGGGTGGCGGGGTGCTCGGCGAGCAGCTCCTGCAGGTGCTTCTCGACGCCGTCCTTCTGCAGGCCCGGGTCGACGCCGAGGTCGTGGCTGGAGTCGCTGAGGACCTCCGTCAGCAGGATCCGCAGGGTGTCGTCGGTCTTGGGGTTGGTGACCGTCCACTCGACGACGCCGTCCTCGGTGGTGCCCTCGCGCAGGGTGCAGGGCGGTGACATCCAGTTGAGCGGCTTGTAGGAGCCGCCGTCCGAGTGGACGAGGACCGACCCGTCCGCCTTGATCATCAGGACCCGGGTGGCCATCGGAAGGTGGGCGGTCAGTCGACCGGCGTAGTCGACCTGGCACTTCGCGACGACGATTCTCACGGGCGGTGAATCTACAGGTCGCCTACGGTGGCGGCGTGACCGACGTACGCCCCGCGCGGGCCGCCGACCTCCCCCTGCTGGCCGGGATCGAGGCGGACGCCGACGAGCTCTTCCTGGAGCGGTTCGGCAACCCGCCGTGGGACCCGCCGACGCCGGGGCAGGACCGGGCCTTCGAGCCGGGCTTCCTCCTGGTGGCCGGTCGTCCGCCGGTCGGCTTCGCGCACGTCCTGGAGATCGACGGCGACGCCCACCTGGAGCTGCTCGCCGTACGACGGGACCACGGGCGGCAGGGGATCGGGTCCGCGCTCGTCGCCGCCGCGAAGGCGGAGGCCCGGGCGCGCGGCCACCGGCGGCTGACCCTCAGCACCTACCGCGACGTGCCGTGGAACGCGCCGTTCTACGAGCGGCTCGGGTTCCGCGAGCTCGAACGGCTGGAGCACTGGCACCGCGCGGCGCAGCGCACGGAGGAGCGGATGGGCCTGCTCGAGCACGGCCCACGACTGATGATGGTGACGTCGCTCACTAAGTAAGTTACTCACGGGTCATCTTTGGCAGCATCCCCGACATGACCGAGACCACCGCCACCGCCCGCACGCTCACCACCGTCGGCGTCGTCGGCCTCGGCACCATGGGTGCCGGCATCGCCGAGGTCCTCGCCCGTCACGGGTACGCCGTCGTCGGCGTCGAGAAGGACGAGGAGGCGCTGGCCCGGGGCCGGCAGTACCTCGAGCACTCCACGGCCCGCGCGGTGAAGCGCGAGAAGCTGACCGAGGCCGAGCAGGCCGAGCTGCTGGGCCGGATCTCGCTGACGACCGAGCTGACGGACCTCGCCGGGGCGGGCTTCGTGGTCGAGGCCGTGGTGGAGTCGATGGAGCTGAAGAAGCAGATCTTCCGCGAGCTCGACGCGATCGTCGCGCCCGACGCGATCCTCGCGACCAACACCTCCTCGCTCTCGGTCACCGACCTGTCGACGGCGACGGCCCGACCCGGTCGCGTCGTCGGCGTGCACTTCTTCAACCCCGCGCCCGTCCAGGACCTCGTCGAGATCGTGCGCACCGTGGTCACCGAGGACACGGTCCTGGGCGAGGTGAAGGCGCTGGTCGAGGCGCTCGGCAAGAACCCGGTGGTCTGCGGCGACAAGGCCGGCTTCATCGCCAACACCCTGCTGTTCGGCTACCTCAACCACGCGGTCGCGATGTACGAGGGCCGCTACGCGACCCGCGAGGACATCGACGCGGCCATGCGCTACGGCTGCGGCTACCCGATGGGCCCGCTCGCGCTGCTCGACCTGATCGGCCTGGACACGGCGTACGAGATCCTCGAGACGATGTACCGGCAGGGTCGCGACCGGCTGCACGCCCCGTCGCCGATCCTCAAGCAGATGGTCACCGCGGGCCTGCTCGGCCGCAAGACCGGGCGCGGCTTCTACACCTACGAGGCCCCCGACAGCCCGGTCGTCGTCGCCGACGCCCTCACCCCGTCGGCCGACGACGAGCCGGCGCTGCGCCACGAGATCACCACCGTCGGGGTCGTGGGCACCGGCACGATGGCCACCGGCATCATCGAGGTCTTCGCCAAGAGCGGGTACGACGTCACGTACGTTGGCCGCAGCCAGGAGAAGGTCGACGGCGTCGTCGCCGCGATCACCAAGAGCTTCGACAAGCAGATCCAGCGCGGCCGCTCCACCGAGGAGAAGAAGGCCGAGGTGCTGTCCCGGCTGACCGGCTCCGCCTCGCTCGACGACCTGGCCGAGGTCGACCTGGTGGTGGAGGCGATCGCCGAGGACCTGGCGATCAAGACGACGCTCTTCGAGAACCTCGACGACATCTGCAAGCCCGGCGCCATCCTCGCCACCACCACGTCGTCGCTGCCGATCATCGCGATGGCTAAGGTGACCAGCCGTCCCCAGGACGTCATCGGGATGCACTTCTTCAACCCGGCCACCATCATGAAGCTGGTCGAGGTGGTCTCGACCGTGGCCACCGACGACGCCGTCACCGAGACCACCCGCGCCCTGTGCGCGAAGGTCGGCAAGGTCGCGGTGACCTGCGGGGACCGGGCCGGGTTCATCGTCAACGCGCTGCTCTTCCCCTACCTCAACGACGCCGTGAAGATGCTCGAGGCGCACTACGCGACGGCCGACGACATCGACACCGCGATGAAGCAGGGGTGCGCGCTGCCGATGGGGCCCTTCGAGCTGCTCGACGTGGTCGGCAACGACGTCTCGCTGGCCATCCAGCGCGAGCTCTACCTGGAGTTCCGCGAGCCGGGCTTCGCGCCGGCGCCGCTGCTGGAGCACCTGGTCACCGCCGGCTACCTGGGCCGCAAGACCAAGCGCGGTTTCCGGGACTACAGCGTCCGCTGAGGCCTGCGTTGCCGTAGCGTCGCGGACGTGGTCCGCGCGCAGGCCGGCTCGAGCATCCTCGCGGGTGCCCTGGTCCTGCTCGTCCTGATGGTGCCCGCGGACGCGGCGTCCGCCGCTGACGGGGCGGGGGGAGCGGTCACCACCGAACAGGCCCTGCGAGCGGCGTGGGCCGACCCGACCCGGAGGCGGATCGACCTCGGCGCCGACGTGGTGCTGCGTGACTGCCATCTCGGCGATCCGATCCGCGAGTCGCCGTACCCGGTGGTGCTGGAGGGGCACGGCCACGTGTTGCGCCAGACCTGCGTCGAGAAGCGGGTGCTGCGCCAGGACGGCACCGGCCTGGTCGACCTGCGGCACGTGACGCTGACGCGCGGCGGCGCGGACGGACCGGGCGCCGGCCTGATCTCCCGCGGCGAGGTGCTGCTGTCGGACTGCGTGGTCGCGCAGAACCTGTCCGAGGAGCCGGGCGGCGGGGTGTTCGCGAGCTGGCGGATCACCGCCCGCCGGTGCCGGATCAGCGGCAACCTGGCCAACGACGACGGCGGGGGCCTCTACGCGCGCAGGGGCGGGGTGCGGGTCCACGACTCGGTGCTCAGCAACAACCTGGTCGACGGCTCGGGCGGGGCGATCGGCTCGACCGGCGACGTCCTGGTCGTCCGGTCGTACGCCGACGGCAACACGACGGACGGCGACGGCGGCGCGCTGTACGCCGACGAGGACGGCGACGTCACGGTCGTCGACTCGCTGATCGACGGCAGCGACGCGGACGGTCCCGGGGGCGCGATCTTCACCGTCGACGGTGACGTCGCGGTGCTCGACTCGACCCTGATCGGGAACCGGGCCGACGACCGCGGCGGGGCGATCGCCGGCGAGGCCGACGTCCTGCTGGTCAACACGACCGTGGCGCGCAACCTGGCCGTCGCCCACGCCGGCGGTGGCGTCTGGGCCCGCGGCGACCTCGCGGTGGTCAACTCGACGGTCACCGACAACTACGCCGAGGGGGAGGGTGGCGGACTGCTGACCGCGGGCCGGGCCTACGTCGTCTCCTCCACCGTCACCCGCAACATCGCGTCGATCGCGGGTGACCTCGGGGCGGCCGGGCCGAGCGAGGTCTTCGGCTCGATCCTGGGGCCGCCGGCCTTCGAGGGCGTCACCGGCGACACCATCCCCACCCGGCGCAGCTGCCGCCTGCACCACCCGGTCTCGGGGGGCCACAACTTCAGCACCGAGTCGTCCTGCGGTCTGTCGGCGACCACCGACGTCACGGGCGAGAGCCCGCAGCTGGCCCGGCTGGAGGACGACCCCGGCGGCTTCGTGCTCGAGCCGTACGACGACAGCCCGGTCCGCGCCCGGATCCCGCCCGGCTCCTGCCGGGGCCGGCTGCCGGCTCGTGTCCCGGCCGGGCAGCTGCTGGAGGCCTGGCTGGACTGGGACCGGGTGCTCGCCCACGACGCGCTCGGCAACCGTCGCGACACCGGAGTGCCGTGCGACATCGGCGCCGTGCAGTCGGCACCGCTGCCGGGCCCGGGGAGGAGCGCGCCCCCGGTCCCGCCCCCGCCGGCGACGACGGAGCCGGCGGCCGCCCACGAGGCGGCTCCGGCCAGGTCCCGGGACCGGGACCGGACCCGGCCCCGGTCCCGGCTGGGCCGCCTGGAGGTGCGGGTCGAGCGGCTGCGCCGCGGCGTACGACGCTTCGACACGCTGCGCCGTTGCACGCACCCGGTCGGCGTGGACCGGCTGGGGGACCCGCGGCACCGCTGGGGCTACGCCTACGACGAGCGCGATGGCACCGGTCTCGACCGACGGTCCGCGCTGGCGCCGGCGACCGGGACGCCCCGGTGGCGGCTGCTCGCCCTGTCTGCGGCCCGCCGCTGCCTGAGCCGGGCGCCGGCACCGAACGGGACGGGGGCCGACGCCCGGGTCGCCCACCCGACGCGCCGGTCGCGGCTGGGCCGGCTCGAGCGGGCGGTCCGGGTGATCGACCGCAAGGCGGGCCGCTTCGACGCGTGGGAGTCCTGCCTGACGTCGGTCCCGGTGACCCAGGACGGCGACGCCGAGCAGCGGCTGGGCTACCTGGCCCGGGTGGGCGGTCGGACGGCGTACCGGCCGGCGCTCGACCTGGACCGCAGCGAGCGTGACGACCCGGACTACGAGCTGCTGGCCCTCGGTCGCTGCGACCGCGACCCCGGCGAGGGGACCGACCGGGTGAGCGCGCGCGATCGCCGGTCCCGGATCGCTGCGCTGCGCGAGGACGTCGCGGACCTGCGCGGGCCGGTCGCCGAGATCACCCGTTTCGACGAGTGCCTCTACACGGTCGGGGCGCGCGTCGAGGCCGGGTACGACTACCGCGACCGGGCCGGCCGGCCCTCGCGCCGGCGGGCGCTGGTCCTCGACCTGGGTCGACCCCGGCTCCCGCAGCTCAGCCTGCTGGCGTTCCCGGGCGAGGAGCCGCCGCAGCTGGAGTGCAACGAGGACGCCGGGGACGCCGACGACTAGGTCTCGATACGCCCGCTCGTCCCTCGCGGGCTACGCGACCACCGAGCCGGTCACGGCCGGACGTAGCCGCGGCGGACGGTGCGGTCGAGGATGCCGAGGGTGGCGCGCAGGGCGTCCTCGGAGATGACCGGGAAGATGCCGGCCGCGGCCCAGTCGGGGTGGATGTCGGACCAGTCGTAGAAGGACGTGACCAGGGTCCCGCCGGACTCGTCCGGGTCGAGCCGGTAGCCGTAGACGTGGCCGATCTGCGGGCGGACCCGGCCCAGGATGTCCCAGGAGATCAGTCGGTCCGGCTCGTACTCTTGGATGGTGACGGTGACGTCGTAGCGCCCCATCTCGGGGAAGTCGTTCAAGGACTCGCGGTCCATGTGCACGACGAAGCTGTCACCCGCCGCGGCGACCGGCTCCCCGGTGGCGTCCTGGAGCATCCCGGAGGAGTCGATGGCGACGTGACCCTGCGGGTCGCAGAGCAGGGCGAAGACGTCGGCGGCGGGAGCGGCGACCAGGCGGCTGGTCTCCAGGCGGGTCTCGGAGCGGGCAGGCTCGGTCATGCTCCGGTCCGTGCCCCGGGTTACCGTCGGGCATGCGCAAGATCATGGGGATGCTCGTCGTGCTGGGTCTGCTGGTGGGCGGCGTCGCGCCGTCGTACGCCGTGGAGCAGCTGCCGGTCGGGACCGGCGTCGACTACCAGCTCGGGGGCAACCGCAGCGTCCCCGACGACGTCGGCATCGTGGTGCGCGAGCGTACGGCGCGCCCGGCCGGGCGCTACGACGTCTGCTACGTCAACGGCTTCCAGACCCAGCCCAACGAGAAGCGGTTCTGGAAGAAGCGCCGCCACCTGCTGTTGCGCGACGGCGCCGGCAGGGTCGTCGTCGACGAGGCCTGGGGCGAGTGGCTGCTCGACATCCGCACCCCGCAGAAGCGCCGAGCCCTGGCCCGGGTGGTGGGCCGCTGGACGGCCGGCTGCGCGCGCGCCGGCTACGAGGCCGTGGAGTACGACAACCTCGACTCCTTCACCCGCAGCCACGGCCTGGTCCGCAAGCGGCACGCTGTCGCGTTCTCGAGGCTGCTCACCCGTCGGGCCCACCGGGTCGGCCTGGCCGTCGGGCAGAAGAACCTCGCCGGCTTCCACGGCCGTCGGGTCGGCTTCGACTTCGCCGTCGCCGAGGAGTGCGGGCGCTACGACGAGTGCGGGCAGTACGCCGCCGAGTACGGCCGGCGCGTCCTGGTCATCGAGTACCGCCGCCAGGACTTCGTGAAGACCTGCCGCGAGTACGGCGACCGGCTGGCGGTCGTCTACCGCGACCGCGACCTGAGCCCCGACGGCGTGCGCGAGTACTGCCGGAAGTAGCCTCGCCGCCATGGCCGGCCTGCACACCACGTCGTACGGCGAGTCGGGGCCCCGGGTCGTCTTCTGCCACGGGCTCTTCGGCCAGGGCAAGAACTGGACCTCGGTCGCCAAGGCCCTGGCGCCCGACCACCGGGTCCTCCTGGTCGACATGCCCCACCACGGCCGCTCACCGTGGCAGGACCGGTTCGACTACCTCGACGTCGCCGACGAGGTCGCCGCGCTGCTGTCCGCCGACGACCCGGTCGCGCTGATCGGCCACTCGATGGGGGGCAAGGCCGCGATGGTGCTGGCCCTGCGCCACCCCGAGCTCGTCGAGCGACTCTGCGTCGTCGACATCTCGCCGGTCGACTACCACGGTCTGTCGGAGTTCGGCCGCTACATCGACGCCATGCAGGGTCTCGACCTGGCTGCGCTGACCCGGCGCGACGAGGCCGACGCGGCCCTGGTCGAGGCGGTGCCGAACCCGACCGTGCGGGGCTTCCTGCTGCAGAACCTGCGTCGCGAGGGCGACGGCTGGGCCTGGCAGCCCAACCTCGACGTGCTCGGCCGCGACCTTCCGGTGCTGGGTGGCTGGCCCGAGGACGCACTGGCCGGCACCGCGCCGTACGGCGGGCCGGTGCTGTGGGTCGCCGGCCAGACCTCGTCGTACGTGCAGGACGAGTACGCCGCCGCGATGGAGCGGTGGTTCCCGCGGGTGCGCAAGGTGACGGTGAAGGGGGCCGGCCACTGGGTGCACTCCGAGCAGCCGGCGGTGTTCCTGGAGGTGCTGAAGCGGTTCCTGGCCTGACTCAGCCGCTCGCGGCCTGGCGGGCCCGGTAGGCGGCCACGGCGTTGCGGTTGCCGCAGGAGTTGGAGCAGAAGCGCCGCGAGCGGTTGCGGGACAGGTCGAGGACGACGCCCTCGCAGTCGTCGTCGGCGCAGATGTCGAGGCGGGACATCTCGTCGGCGCGGATCACGTCGATCATGGCCATCGCCGTCTCGACCAGGAACCGGGTCGCCAGGGGGGCGTCGTCGGCGACCGCGTGCAGGTGCCAGTCCCAGCGATCGTGGCGCACCAGGCGGGGCAGCGCCCGGGCCTCGGCCAGCATCTCGTTGACCAGCTCGACGGCGCGGTCGCGGTCGGCGGTCAGCAGCGCGTAGAGCCGGGGCCGCAGGGCGCGGACCTCGTCGAGCTCGGCTCGGGTGCGCTCGTGGCGGCCGGTGTACTCGAAGCGCGCGTACATCTCGTCGAGGTCGGCGACGGTCTCGAGGGTGTCGGGGTCGAGCGCGCTGTTGGCGAGCGTCGCCGCCGCCTGCAGGGCCATCTCGGTGTCATGGGCGAATACCACGTTGACAGGTTACTCCATAGGCCCCTACCGTCATGCTCCATGACGGCAATGACTCATGACAGCGATCCGGTCGCCCCGATCGTCGCGGACGGGTCGCGCCTCGCGGCCGGGCTGCTCCTCGCCGTGGTGTCGGCGGCGTCCTTCGGCATGTCGGGCGCCCTTGCCCGGGGCCTCCTCGACACGGGCTGGACCGCGGGCTCGGTCGTCCTGGTCCGGGTGGCGCTGGCCGCCGCCGTCGTTCTCCCGTTCGGCATCGTGGCGCTGCGCGGTCGCTGGGGGCTGGTCCGCCGCAACGCCGGGCTGATCGGCCTCTACGGCCTGCTCGCGGTGGCCGGGGCGCAGTTCTGCTACTTCCAGGCCATCACCCACATGCAGGTCGGCCCGGCCATCCTCATCGAGTACACCGCACCGGCCGCCGTGGTCGTCTTCCTGTGGCTGCGCCACGGTCAGCGCCCCGGCCCGCTCACCCTCGCGGGCGCGGGTGTCGCCGCGCTCGGCCTGGTGCTGGTCCTCGACCTCCTGTCCGGTGCCGACCTCAGCACCGCCGGCGTGCTGTGGGCGCTGGCCGCGATGGTCGGCGCGGCGTCGTACTTCATCATCTCGGCCGACGAGTCCAACGGCCTGCCGGGGCTGACCCTGGCCGCCGGCGGCCTGGCCGTCGGCACCGCGGTGCTCGGCACCCTCGGGCTGGTCGGGCTGATGCCGATGACGGCCAGCACCGCGCGGGCGTCGTACGCCGTCGGCGACGTGGCCTGGTGGGTGCCGCTGATCGGGCTCGGCGTGATCACCGCCGCCCTCGCCTACGTCGCCGGCGTCGCCGCCAACCGGCGCCTCGGCTCCCGGCTCGCGTCCTTCGTCGCGCTGCTGGAGGTTGTCGCGAGCGTCGGGTTCGCCTGGCTGCTGCTCGACGAGCTGCCCCGGGCGGTGCAGCTCGTCGGGGGCCTGCTCATCCTCGCCGGCGTGGTTGGCGTGAAGCTGGGGGAGCGGACCGTGCGGACCGAGGTGCCGACACCGGCCTGAGCAACGCTCAGCGGGCGTCCTGCCGGCGTACGTAGACCTCACGGACCAGCATCAGGATCGCCGCGGCGGTGGGGATCGCCAGCAGCGCGCCGACGACGCCGAGCAGGGCCGCGCCGACCAGGGCCGCGATCACGGTCACGGCGCCGGGGATGTCGACCGAGCGCGACATCACCCGCGGGTAGATCACGTAGTTCTCGAGCTGCTGGTAGATGATGAAGAAGATCGCGCAGATGATCCCGGTCTTGACGTCGGTGGCGAAGGCGATCGCGGTCACGACCACGGCGCCGAGCGTCGCGCCGATCATCGGGATGACGTCGAGCAGCGCGACCACGAAGGCCAGCGCGACGGCGTACTCGCCCAGGCCGACGATGAAGAGGAAGACCAGCGTCGAGGTGCCGGCGCACAGGGCGACGACGAACGCGCCCGAGACGTAGCCCCCGATGCCGGCGATCACCCGGTCCCCGAGCCGGCTGACCCGGTCGCGGCGCGAGGCGGGGGCCAGGCTGTAGAGGGCGCCCGTCGTGGACTTCATCGAGGCCAGGAAGTAGAGCGTCAGGACCAGCACGATGAACGCGTTGAACAGCGCGCCGACGACCGCCAAGCCGATGCCGAGCGCGCCGCCGAACACGGCGCCGGCGAAGTCGCCGTTCGTGACGTAGTCGCGGATCTTGTCGACGACCTCGTACTCGTCGTTGAGCTCCTGGACCCGACGGTTGCGTTGCAGCTCGTCGAGCCAGTGCGGCGCGTTGTCGGTGATCTTGGTGATCTGGTCGGTGATGACCGGGACGATCGCGACGAAGAACAGGGCCAGCGCGGCCAGGAAGGCGATGATCACCGCGATCACGGCGTAGGAGCGCTTCAGGCCCCGTCGCTCGAGGAGGAGCACGACCGGGTTGAGGCCGGCGGCGATGAAGAACGCCACCACGATGAGGACCAGGGTCGACCCGATGCCGGTGACCAGGTCGAAGAGCCACCAGGCCAGGGCGAAGCCCAGCCCGCCGACCAGACCCACGAAGAAGGGGGCCTTGTGGTCGAGCGGCGGGCCGGGCTCGCCGAGGTGGTCGGGGCTCGCGACGGTCGTGCGTTCGGGGAGGGCGTCCTCGGGCGGGGCGGCCGGGGCGGCCGCCTCCGGCGCGTCGCTCAAGCGTCGTCCTCGCCGAAGCCCGCGACCACGTCGCGCAGGGAGGCGAGCTGGGCGGTGATCGCGTCGCGCCGCTTGCGCAGCCGCTCGAGCTCGGCGCGGGTCTGGGCCAGCTCACGCTCGGCCTCCGCGTTGCCGGAGGAGCTGATCGACTCGGCCTGGGTGCGCGCCGAGGTGACGATCTGCTCGGCCTCGCGCCGGGCCCGGCTCAGCAGCGCCTCGGCCTCGGTCTGGGCCTGCTGGCGGTGCTCGGTGGCCTGCGAGGTGGCCTGGCGGGCCCGCTCCTCGGCCGCGGTCGCGCGCTCCTCGGCCTCCTGGACCAGCTTGCGGGTCTCGGCGGTGGCGCTGTTGTGGAAGTCGGTCGCCTCGCGGGCCAGCCGCTCCTTCTCGACGGCCAGCATCCGGCGGGCCTCCTGGACCTCGCGGTCGGCCGCGGCGCGGGCCTGCTCGACCTCGCGCTGGGCGGTGGTGCGCTGCTCGGTGGTCTCCTGCTGGGCGGCCAGGCGCAGCTGCTCGGACTCGCGGCGCGCCGAGGCGCGCAGGTCCTCGGCCTCGCCGCGGGCCAGGGTGCGCTCCTGCTCGGCGTCGGCCGTCGCGCGCTGCCGCATCTCGTCGAGCTCGGCGAGCTGGACGGTGCGCATGTCCTCGGCCTCGCGGCTGGCGTCGGCCCGGATCGCCTTGGCGTCGCGGGTGGCCTGGTCGCGGATCTCGGCCGCGTCGCGGTCGGCCGTCTCGCGGATCTCGTTGGCCTCCTCCTCGGCCAGCCGGAGCATCGCGCTCGCCCGACCGCCGAGGCCGGCGTACGACGGGTTCGCGTGCTCGGCGAGCTCCTGGCGGGCGGCCTCCAGCTGCTCCTCCAGGGCGACCGCGCGGCGCTCGGACTCGGCCAGGCTGGCCCCCAGGCCGGCCTTCTCGCCGGCCAGCTGGGTGAAGGCGCCGTCGACCGCGGCGGGGTCGTAGCCGTTGCGCCGGACGACCGGGAAGGACGGCGTCGTCGAGGTGGTGCGCGGGGCGGCGGCGGTCGACCGCGAGGGGCTCGGGGCGGGCCGGGCCGGCGGGATCACCGGACGCTTCTGGGTCGGCTCCGCGGTGGCCGGCTTCGGCGCGGCAGGCTTCGCGGCGGGCGCGGCCGGGGCCGCACCCTTCTGGTCGACGACGGGGATGACCTGGGTCTTCTCGCCGTCGGCCGACTCCTTGTCGGGTTCGTCGTCGAAGATGGACAGGCCCTGGTCGCTCATGGTCGAAGCATCCTTCTTCCGCATCGGGGGAGGTCTCGCTGGCCCATCCTCCCCGATGACCCTGAAAACTTCCCACCCCGGTTCCCGACGGTGTGGCGACCGGGCAGGAACCGGGGTGGTGGGTCGTGCGAGCGGGGCGGATCAGACGCCGCGGAAGCGGTTGATCGCGGCCTCGTGGCGGGCGCGGAGCTCGTGGTCGCGGACGCCGAGGCCCTCTTCGGGGGCCAGGCAGAGGACCCCGACCTTGCCCTGGTGCAGGTTGTGGTGGACGTCGAGCGCGGCCTGGCCGACCTCGTCGAGGGAGTAGGTGCGCGACAGGGTCGGGTGGATCTTGCCCTGGGCGATCAGCCGGTTGGCCTCGAAGGCCTCGCGGTAGTTGGCGAAGTGGCTGGAGACGATGCGCTTGAGGTTCATCCACAGGTAGCGGTTGTCGTACTCGTGCATGAAGCCCGTGGTCGAGGCGCAGGTGGTGATGGTGCCGCCCTTGCGCGTGACGTAGACGCTCGCGCCGAAGGTCTCGCGGCCCGGGTGCTCGAAGACGATGTCGATGTCCTCGCCGCCGGTGAGCTCGCGGATCCGCTTGCCGAGTCGCTGCCACTCCTTCGGGTTCTGCTCGGTCCCGTCCTCGTTCCAGAACTGCCAGTTCTCCTCGGAGCGGTTGATGACGTGCTCGGCGCCCATCGAGCGGACGATCTTGGCCTTCTCCTCGTTGGAGACGACGCAGATCGGGTTCGCGCCGCCGTTGAGGGCGTACTGGGTCGCGAAGCCGCCCAGGCCGCCGGAGGCGCCCCAGATGAGGACGTTGTCGCCCTGCTTCATCTGGCCGGCGTTCTTGGAGACCAACTGACGGTACGCCGTGGCGTTGACCAGGCCGGGAGACGCCGCCTCCTCCCAGGTCAGGTGGTCGGGCTTGCGCAGCAGCTGGTTGGACTTCACCAGCGCGATGTGGGCGAGACCGCCGAAGTTGGTCTCGAAACCCCAGATCCGCTGCTGCGGGTCCATCATCGAGTCGTCGTGGCCGGCCGGGTCCTCGAGCTCGACCGACAGGCAGTGGGCCACGACCTCGGCGCCCGGCTTCCACGCGGTCACGCCGGGACCGGTCTTCAGCACGACGCCGGCCAGGTCCGAGCCGACCACGTGGTAGGGCAGGTCGTGGCGTTTGGTCAGCTCCGAGACCCGGCCGTAGCGCTCCAGGAACCCGAAGGTCGAGACCGGCTCGAAGATGCTCGTCCAGACGGTGTTGTAGTTGATCGCGCTGGCCATGACGGCGACGTACGCCTCGCCCGGGCCGAGCTCGGGGAGTGCGACGTCCTCGACGTGCAGGGACGTGCGGGGGTCCTTGTCCTTCGAGGCGACGCCCTCGAACATGTCGACCTCGTCCTTGTGCACGGTCACGGCGCGGTAGGACTCGGGGATCTCCAGGTTCGCGAAGTCCTCCGGGGAGGTGCTCCCTGGATCGGTGGAGGCGGCGAGGATGGCGTCGAGGATGTGCTGCACGTCGGGCTCCTGCGTGGTCGGGGTCACGAGTGGGCCGAGTATTACCGGTCGGTAACGCCCAGCGCGACCACCTGTGATCTATCTGGCTCTACCGTGGGCACGTGGCCCGGACCATCGATCTCAACAGCGACGTCGGCGAGTCGTTCGGGCGCTGGGAGCTCGTCGACGACGCCGCCCTCCTCCAGGCCCTGACCAGTGCCAACGTCGCCTGCGGGTTCCACGCCGGCGACCCGCTCGCCCTGCGCCGGGTCTGCGAGGTCGCCCAGGGCCTCGGGGTGAGCGTCGGCGCCCAGGTCGGCTACCGCGACCTCGCCGGCTTCGGCCGTCGCTACATCGCCTACGAGCGGGCCGAGCTCGCCGCCGACGTGCTCTACCAGCTCGGCGCGCTGGACGGCATCGCGCGGGCCGCGGGCACCCGGGTCGCCTACGTCAAGCCGCACGGCGCGCTCTACAACACCGCCGTCCACGACGAGGAGCAGGCGGGCGCCGTGGTCGACGCGGTCACGGCGTACGACGGCCGCCTGGCCGTGCTCGGTCTGCCCGGCTCCGCCCTGCTGGCCGCCGCCGAGCGGGCCGGGCTGCGGACGGTCCGCGAGGCGTTCGCCGACCGCGGCTACACCGCGGCCGGGACCCTGGTCCCGCGCTCGGAGGCCGGCGCGTTGGTCACCGACCCCGACGAGGTCGCGGACCGGGCGGTGCGGATGGCCGTGGAGGGCACGGTCGTGGCGGTCGACGGGAGGGTGGTCGAGGTCGGGGCCGACTCGCTCTGCGTCCACGGTGACACCCCGGGTGCCGTCCGCACGGCCCAGACCGTCAACGCCCGGCTCCGGGAGGCCGGGGTCGAGCTGCGAGCCTTCGCGTGAGCGAGCCCCCGACCCTGCTGCCGTACGGCGACCGCGCGCTCCTGGTCGAGCTCGGCAGCACCGAGCGGGCCCTGGCCTGGGTCGACGCCCTCGAGTCCGATCGGCCGGCGGGCGTCGTCGACGTCGTGCCGGCCGCCGAGACGGTGCTCGTGGTGCTGGGCGGGGACGCGCCGTACGAGCGCGTGCGGGAAGCGCTGCGCGCCGTCCGAGCAGGTACGACGAGCCCAGGCCCGCCGGACACGGGCGTGCTCGAGGTCCCCGTCGTGTACGACGGCCCCGACCTCACGGAGATCGCGGCCCTGACCGGGCTGTCCGCGGCCGAGGTGGTCGCTGCGCACACCGGTACACCGTGGCGGGTCGCCTTCGGCGGCTTCGCCCCCGGCTTCGGCTACCTGGTCGGCGGTGACCCGCGGCTGCGGGTGCCGCGCCGGGAGCGGGCCCGCACCACCGTTGCGGCCGGTGCGGTCGGCCTGGCGGGGGAGTTCAGCGGCGTCTACCCGCGTGCCTCGCCCGGCGGCTGGCAGCTGCTCGGCCGCACCGACCTGCGGCTGTGGGACCTCGATCGCGACCCGCCGGCCCTGCTGCAGCGCGGCCTCAGGGTGCGGTTCGTGGAGGTCGGCCGGTGACCGTCCTGCGGGTCCGTCGTACCGGGCCGCTGGCGCTGGTCGAGGACCTCGGCCGGCCCGGCCACGCGGCGATCGGGGTCGGCCGCTCCGGCGCCGCCGACCGGGCCGCGCTCCGGCTGGCCAACCGGGCGGTCGGCAACCCCGAGGCGGCGGCGGCGATCGAGGTGCTGCTGGGCGGGCTGGAGCTGGAGGTGGTCGGGGGGTCGGTCACGCTCTGCGTCACCGGTGCCCCGGCGCCGGTGCGCGTGGGCGACCGCGACACGGGGTCGTCGTACGTCGCGAGGGCGCGGGACGGCGACGTCGTCCGCCTCGGGAGGCCGCCCTCCGGGCTGCGCTCGTACGTCGCGGTCCGCGGCGGGCTCGACCTGCCGGCCGTGCTCGGCTCGCGCAGCCGCGACGTGCTGGCCGGCCTCGGGCCCGAGCCACTGGCCGAGGGCGACGAGCTGCCGGTCGGGGCGCCGACCGGCGACCTGCCCGCGACCGACCTGCTGCCCCCGCAGCGGCTGCCGGAGGTGGTCGAGCTGCGCGTGGTGCGCGGTCCGCGCGACGGCTGGCTGGCCGACGCCGACCGCCTCGTCAGCACCGCGTGGACGGTGTCCGACGAGAGCAACCGGGTGGGCGTGCGGCTGCACGGCGCCCCGCTGCGCCACCGCGACCCCGACCGTCAGCTGCCCAGCGAGGGAGCCTGGCGGGGCGCGGTGCAGGTGCCGCCCGGGGGCGAGCCGATGCTGTTCCTGGCCGACCACCCGGTGACCGGCGGCTACCCGGTGGTCGGCGTCGTCATCGACGCCGACGTCGACCGGGCCGCCCAGGTCCGGGCGGGGCAGGCGGTCCGGTTCCGCTGGACCCGCCTCTGACCGACCGGCGGCTCACGCGGCGTCCGGACGGTTCGGGCGTACCGTGGCCCCATGACCGTGTGGGCGTGGTCACGTCGGGCCGAGGTCGAGCCCTGCAACGCCACGGAGCTGCTGCTGCGCTCCGGCCGGGTGGCCGGGCGGGTGGACGCCACGCCCGCCGACGACGGTCTGGAGGACGTCGGCCACCGGCTGAGCGTCGCGCTCGTCGCGCTGGGCCCGCATCGCGAGTCGCGGGACGAGCGGCTGCGCCGCGCCTACCGCTGCGTGCACGACGCGATGGGCGACCTCGCCACGGTCCTGCTGCAGGTCAGTGCGCCGAGCCCGCGGGCTCGACCAGCTCGACCAGCACGCCGCCGGCGTCCTTGGGGTGCACGAAGTTGATCCGCGAGTCCGACGTCCCGCGCTTCGGGGCGTCGTAGAGCAGGCGGACGCCGCGCTCGCGCAGGATCGCGCTGACCTGCTCGACGTCCTCGACCCGGTAGGCGACCTGCTGGCAGCCGGGACCGTTGCGGCCGATGAACTTGGCGATCGTCGACGTCTCGTCGATCGGCGCCAGCAGCTGGACCGACGAGCCGGAGTCGCCGACGGCCATCATCGCCTCGCGCACCCCCTGCTCCTCGTTGACCTCCTGGTGCGCCAGCGTCATGCCGAAGACGTCGCGGTAGAACGCGATCGCCTCGTCGAGGTCGGGCACGGCCATCCCGACGTGGTCGATGGCGGTGAAGAGGTGGGTCGGCAGGCTCATGGCCTCATCGTCGTACGACGGCGCGCAGCGCGGCGACGCCTTGTGACATGTGCCTCATCCGGGCATCTCACAGCCCCTCGCCAGGCATGTGACCCGTGGGTAAGGTCCGAGACATCGGCCTGTCCGCCCCGCTCTGGAGGAACCCATGTCTAGCGCCTCGCCCTCGGTGATCGTCGCCGGTGCCCGCACCCCGATCGGCCGCCTGCTCGGCGGTCTGAAGTCCCTGTCGGTCTCCGACCTCGGCGGCATCGCGATCAAGGGTGCCCTCGAGAAGTCGGGCGTGCAGCCGGAGCAGGTCGACTACCTGATCATGGGCCAGGTCATCCTCGCCGGCGCCGGCCAGAACCCGGCCCGCGCCGCCGGCATCGCTGGCGGCCTGCCGTGGAGCCTGCCCTCGATCACCATCAACAAGGTCTGCCTCTCCGGCCTCAACGCGATCGCGATGGCCGACCAGCTGATCCGTGCCGGTGAGTGCGAGATCGTCGTGGCCGGCGGCATGGAGTCGATGACCAACGCCCCGCACCTCCTGCCGAAGTCGCGTGAGGGCTTTAAGTTCGGCGACGTGAAGCTCCTCGACTCGATGGCGTACGACGCCCTCTACGACCAGGCCACCCAGCAGGCGATGGGCGGGCTGACCGAGCAGGTCAACGCCGAGGGCGTGCAGCTCACCCGCGAGGAGCAGGACGCCTTCGCGGCCGCCTCGCACCAGAAGGCCGCGACCGCCTGGAAGAACGGCGTCTTCGACGACGAGGTCGTCCCCGTGACCATCCCGCAGCGTCGTGGCGAGCCGATCGTGGTCTCCGCCGACGAGGGCGTCCGCGGCGACACCACCGCCGAGTCGCTCGGCAAGCTGCCCCCGGCGTTCGCCAAGAGCGGCACCATCACCGCCGGCTCCGCCTCGCAGATCTCCGACGGCGCGGCCGCGGTGGTCGTGATGAGCAAGGCCAAGGCCGAGGAGCTGGGCCTGGAGTGGCTGGCCGAGATCGGCGCGCACGGCATGGTCGCCGGCCCCGACTCCAGCCTGCAGCTGCAGCCGGCCAACGCGACGAGGAAGGCGCTCGACAAGGAGGGCCTCACCGTCGACGACCTCGACCTGGTCGAGTTCAACGAGGCCTTCGCCGCGGTCGGCATCGAGTCGACCCGCGCGCTGGGCCTGGACCCCGAGAAGGTCAACGTCAACGGCGGCGCCATCGCGCTCGGCCACCCGGTCGGCATGTCCGGCACCCGCGTCGTGCTGCACCTCGCGCTGGAGCTGCAGCGCCGCGGCGGCGGCGTCGGCGCGGCCGCGCTCTGTGGGGGCGGCGGCCAGGGCGACGCGCTGATCGTGCGTGTCCCGAAGAAGTAGCGTCGTCCACGTCCCGGACCTCGTCGAGCGCGCCCGCGCCGGCGAGGTCCGGGCCGTCGCGCGCCTGGTCTCGCTGGTCGAGGACGAGTCGCCGCTGCTGCGCGAGGTGATGGCCGCGCTGGCGCCGTACGCCGGCCGCGCGCAGGTGGTCGGCGTCACCGGCTCGCCCGGCGTCGGCAAGTCCACCACCACCAGCGCCCTGGTCCGCGAGCTGCGCGGCGCGGGACACCGGGTCGGCGTCCTGGCCGTCGACCCCTCGTCGCCGTTCTCCGGCGGCGCGCTGCTGGGCGACCGGGTGCGGATGTCGGACCACGCCTCCGACGACGGCGTCTACATCCGCTCGATGGCCGCCCGCGGCCACCTGGGCGGGCTGGCCTGGAGCACCCCGCAGGCGATCCGGGTCCTGGACGCCGCCGGCTACGACGTGGTCCTGGTCGAGACCGTGGGCGTGGGCCAGAGCGAGGTCGACATCGCAGCCCAGGCCGACACCACCCTGGTGCTGCTCGCGCCCGGGATGGGCGACGGGATCCAGGCAGCCAAGGCCGGGATCCTGGAGATCGGCGACCTCTACGTCGTCAACAAGGCCGACCGCGACGGAGCCGACGAGGTACGACGCCACCTCCGCTCCATGCTGGCGCTCGCCGAGCGGACCGAGGACGCCTGGCGCCCACCCATCGTGAAGACGGTCGCCCGGGCCGGCACCGGGCTCGACGAGGTCGCGGCGGCGATCGCCGACCACCACGCGTGGCTGGAGTCGACCGGGGAGCTGGCGCGCCGTCGTACCCGTCGGGTGCGGCGGGAGATCGAGACCATCGCGGTCACCGCGCTGCGGTCGCGCTGGGCCGACCTCGGCGGGCGGTCCGAGCTGGACGCGCTGGCCGAGCGGGTGGTGGCGGGGGAGTGCGACCCCTACGCCGCGGCCGACGAGCTGCTCGCCGACTCCTGACGGGTCAGCGGTAGCGAACGGCCGCCTCGAGGAAGGCCTCGAGCCGGGCGTCGGTCAGCGAGGTGCGCGCCTCGGCGCGGGCGGGGTCCCAGGCGTCGATCGCGACGCGACAGGCGGCGCCGACCAGGAGGCCGGCCGCCACGGTCATCAGGCCGTCGAAGAGGGTGTCCATGCCCCGCTCATCGGCCGGCGCGGGCCCGACCTGCGGCGATCCGGTCTACGGTCCGGCCATGACGATCGCCCAGGGTCCGGTCATCCAGCTCGCCTGGGTCACCGACGACGTCGCCGCCACCGAGCGGCTGCTGAGCGAGCAGTTCGGCGTGGGCGCCTGGACCCGGATCCCCGACGTCCGGTTCGGTCAGGACGCCACGACCCTGCGCGGGCGGCCGGTCGACTTCACCGCCCACGTCTCGCTCGGGTACGCCGGCGACCTGCAGCTCGAGCTCATCGAGCCGGTCAGCGGCCCCACCATCCACCGGGAGTTCCTGGACCGGAACGGGCCCGGGCTGCACCACCTCTGCTTCGCCGTCGACGACGTGGACGCGGCCTGTCGTCGGGCCGAGGCGGCCGGCGTACCGGTGCTGATGCGGGGCTCGATGATGGACGGCGAGATCGAGTTCGCCTACGTCGACGGCTCCGCCTCCGGCGTCCCGTACGTCGAGCTGGCCCGGATCGGCCCGGCCATGCAGGCGTTCTACGACGCGGTCCGCGCCGGGTAGCCGACTGGTCTGGACCGGCGCGCCTGCCGGGTCCGCCGCCCGCCGTACGCCATCATCGACGGCGATCCATGTCTGACTCCGGGTGTCTGAGGATGGTGTCGTAGTGAAGAAGGCAGTCGTGCCTGTGCTCGTGGTGTTCCTGGGCTTCTGGCTGGTCTCCGACCCCCGAGGACTCGCCGACACGGCGAGCGACGGCGGGGGCCGGGCCTGGGAGGCGACCGGCGACGTGTTCTCGTCGGCGATCACGTTCTTCGGCGAGCTGTGACGCTCCTCGGCTCCCTCGCCGACCCCCAGATCGCCCGCCACCTGCTCCGCGAGGAGGGCGAGGTGATCGTCGACGAGGTCGTCCACCACTGGATGGCCTACCTGCGGCCGGGTCTCGCGATCGTCGCCTCGATCGTGCTCCTCGCGACCACGCCCTGGATCCACGTCGACGTGGCCGGGATCGTGATGCTGCTGGCCCTGGCGGTCTTCCTGTACGGCCTCTGGGGGGTGCTGCGCGAGCACCGCGACCGGTTCGTGATCACCAACATGCGCGTCTTCCGCGTGCACGGCGTGCTCTCCAGCAACCTGGCGACGATGCCGCTCAGCCGGATCCTCGACATCACCGTCGTCAAGCCGCTGCACGGCCGGGTCCTCGGCTTCGGCCACTTCGTGTTCGAGTCCGCGGCCCAGGAGCAGGGCCTGCGCGACATCCGCTACGTCGGCCGCCCCGACGAGCGGGACCTGTCCATCCAGCGGGTCGTGCAGCGCAGCGGGCTCCGCGGGCCCCGGATGAACTAGCGGCAGACGCGCCAGCGGATCCGCTGATGGTGATCGAGCGACGGTCTCGATCCAGGTGGGCGGTCGGGCTGCGGGGGTTTCGACACGGGACTCCGTCCCTGCTCAACCACCGGCGCTCCCGGGGGTTTGGACACGGGACTTCGTCCCTGCTCAGCCACCGGCGCTCCCGGTGGTTGAGCAGGTTGCGCAGCAACCGTGTCGAAACCCCCGCAGCCCAGAGGTGACGGTGGCCCCACCGCCACCGACGGCTAGCGGCGGACCTCGACGTCGACCCAGACCGCCCGGTGGTCCGAGGACGGGAAGGGGTACTCGCCGGTCAGTCGCGAGAGCGGGTCGCTCGGCTCGGGCCAGAACACCCCGGCGTGGCGCACCTTCAGGTCGCGCGAGGGCAGCACGTAGTCGGCCCGCAGGTTGCCCGGGGCGGTGTCCGCGAAGTCCGCCGTGTCGTACGACGGGTCGCCGCGGTGGGTGGCGTTCGCGCCGCCCTGGCGGGCCGCCGCCTCGGGACCGCCGGCCGACGTCGGCAGCGGGTCGCGCAGTCGCGGGGAGTCGAGGAGCTGGTCGATGGCGGCGTCCACGGAGTCGCCGTCGAGCGGGTCGGCGTTCTGGTCGCCGGCGATCACGAAGGACTCGCCCCGGGCCAGGCCGCCGCGGCGGCCGCGGTCGTCGTACGGGTAGCGGGCACCGGCGACGTAGTCGGCCCAGAACCGGATCTCGTCGTGGTTGCGGCGGCCGTTGCGGTCCTCGGGCCCGTCGAAGGTGGGCGGGGTCGGGTGCGAGACCAGGAAGTGCACGCTCCGGCGTCCGACCTTGATCGGGACGTCCCAGTGGGACTTCGAGGACAGCCGCAGGTCGGCCTGCTCCTCGGGGGAGTAGAAGTCGGTCGGGATCAGGTTGCCGGGCATGTCGGCCCACCTGAAGTGCTGGAAGGTGCGCACCTTGCGGGTGTCGATCGGCAGCCGGCTCAGCACGACCAGGCCGTACTGCCCCTCGAACTCGCCGAATCCGTAGGCGTCGTTGCCGCCGCCGACGGTCCCGTTGTTGTCGAGGTCGTGCCCGCTCGGGACGCCGGTGTTGGACGGGGCGACGTAGGAGTAGCGGTAGCGGATCGGCTCGGCGTCGCCCTGCGGCACCTCGAGGTAGTTCTCCCGGAACAGGTCGACGGCCTTCCCGCCCTCGACGTAGTCGAACTCGTTGAGCAGCAGTACGTCGGGTCGCGTGCGCTGGACGATCTCGGCGACGGCCGCCGCCTGGGCGTCGTCGGGAGTGGACAGGTCGGCGACCAGCTCCCCGGCCGTGGCCCGGTTGAGGGAGGCGTTGAAGGTCTGGAACCGCACGGTGCGGTTCTGGTGGCCGTGATGGCCGTGATGGTCCTGGTGGCCGCGGCCCGCGTCGGCGGGCCCGGCGGTCACGGCGGTGAGGGTGGACGTGGTGATCAGAGCCGCGACGCAAGCGGCGGCTCCCCGAGAGAGAGTCATGGCTCGAGCGTCCCCGGGGCAGGTGTCGGGAAACCGAACCGCGAGCGAACGTCCCGTCGGCCGGTGACCTTCGCCCCAGGACCGGTGCCCGGGGGCGTGGTGGGATGGGGACGTGGACCTCCGTACCGCCCTGGCCCGCCTGCCCGAGAACCCCCGCGTCGTCGTGACCGGCAACCACGCCACTCCGTGGCACCTGCTGGGCCTGGTCGACGAGGCGCTGGCGTCGTACCGGCTCTGGGCGCTGAACGGCCAGCCCGGCCTGCCCGACCGGGAGGGCGTCGTTCTGGAGTCGTCCTTCGTGGGTCCGGCCCAGCGGCGCAGCCCGCGGCTGCGCTACGTGCCCGCCCGGCTGTCGATGGTGCCGCGGCTCTTCGCCGACCGGCTGCCGCCCGATCTGGTCGTGCTGCACACGACCCGCCCGCGCGACGGCAAGGTCTCGCTGGGCGTCGAGGTCAACGTGCTGCCGGCCGCGATCGAGGCCTGCCGCCGCCGGGGCGGCCTGGTGGTCGCCCAGGTCAACGACCGGATGCCGTGGACGTACGGCGACGCCGAGCTCGACCTGGACCAGATCGACGTCCTGGTGGAGGGCGACGCGGAGATGCCGCACGCCCCGGTGCACGCCGTGGACGAGACCTCCGCCCGGATCGGTGCGCTGGTCTCCGGTCGGGTCAGCGACGGCTCCACCCTGCAGGCCGGGATCGGCGCCGTCCCCGACGCCACCCTGCGCGGGCTGGTCGACCGGACCGGGCTGCGGGTCTGGACCGAGATGTTCTCCGACAGCGTGCTGGCCCTGGAGAAGGCCGGCGCGCTCGACCGCAACGTCCCGGTCACGGCGTCGTTCCTCTTCGGATCGCCGGAGCTGCTCGAGTGGGTCGACCGCAACGACCGGATCGTCATGAAGCGCACCGAGGTCACCAACAGTCCGGCGCGGATCGCCCGGAACCCGCGGATGGTCAGCGTGAACACCGCCCTGCAGGTCGACCTCTTCGGCCAGGTCAACGCCTCGCGGATCCGGGCCCGGATCCACTCCGGCTTCGGCGGTCAGACCGACTTCTACGTCGGTGCCCTGCACAGCCAGGGCGGCCAGGCCTTCATGGCGCTGCGCTCCTGGCACCCCAAGGCCGACGTCTCGACGATCGTGCCGCTCGTCGACGAGCCGGTCACCTCGTTCCAGATGAGCGCGGTCGTCACCGAGCAGGGGCTGGCCGAGGTCTTCGGGGTCGACGAGCGCGAGCAGGCCCGGCAGATCATCTCCGTGGCGCACCCGAGCGTGCGCGACGAGCTGCTGGAAGAGGCGGTCGAGCTCGGGCTGGCGTGATCGGGTGACCCCGGGATCCCTAGGATTGGGCCCATGAGTCAGCAGCCGTTCTCCCGTCCCGGTGCCATCGACCTGTCGGCGCTCAAGCGTCCCGCGCCGAGCGCCCCGCCGGCAGGCGCCGGAGCGCCCGCGGGGACGCCGGGCGGCGCACCGGGCGGCGGCTCGTCGTACGCCGTCTCCGTGACCGAGCAGAACTTCCAGGAGACCATCGAGGCGTCGGTCACCGCGCCCGTCGTGCTGGTGCTCTACTCGCCGGGCCGCTCGCCCGAGAGCGCGACGTACGCCGAGGACGTGGCCGCCGCCGTCGCCGCCTACGAGGGCCGCTTCCTGGCCGCCTTGGTCGACGTCGACGTGACCCCCCAGATCGCGCAGGCGCTCCAGGTCCAGCAGATCCCCCTGCTGATGGTGCTGCTCGACGGCCGACCGGCGACGCAGCCGATTCCCGGCGTGCTGCAGGCCGACGAGCTCAGCACGCTGCTCAACCAGCTCGCCCAGCAGCTCACCGCGCAGGGCATCAGCGGCCGGCACCAGCCGCGGCAGGCCGGCCCGGCCGCGGACGGCGACGAGGCCGAGGAGTACGTCGACCCGCGCTACGCGCCCGCCCAGGACGCGCTCGCCGAGGGCGACGTCGACCGGGCCGTCGCGGAGTACGAGAAGCTGGTCGCCGCCAACCCCGCCGACGCCGAGGCGGCCGCCGGGCTGGCCATGGCCAAGGTGCTCCAGCGGGTCCAGGGCGTCGACCTGAACGCCGCCCGGGCCGCGGCCGCGGCCGCGCCCGACGACCTCGAGGCGCAGACCCTGGTCGCCGACCTCGACCTCTACGGCGGGCACGTCGAGGACGCCTTCACGCGCCTGGTCGACCTGGTCCGTCGTACGTCGGGCAAGGAGCGCGACGCCGCCCGTGAGCACCTGCTCGGCCTGTTCGCCGCTGTCGGCAACGACGACGCCCGCGTCCTGAAGGGCCGCCAGGCCCTCGCCTCCGCGCTGTATTAGCCGCCCTCGTCCCCGAGCTCGCTCGGGGACGAGGAAGCAGCGGCAAGGTCGAGTAGCCGCGCGACCGACGAAGGAGGTCGCGACCGGCGTATCGAGACCGTGACCGAGGGTCTCGATACGCTCGCTGGCGCT
>NZ_JBBBBJ010000006.1:0-139875 GCF_037120545.1 Nocardioides sp. CCNWLW216 | reverse complement strand
CGCTACTCGACCAGCGAGGGGCGTGGGCCTCGCTACTCGACCAGCGAGGGGCGTGGGCCTCGCTACTCGACCAGCGAGGGGCGTGGGCCTCGCTACTCGACCAGCGAACCGGCGAGAGCGGCGAGCACCGCGCTGACGGCGGGGGAGTCGGCCATGCTGCGCCGGTGCACGGCGACGACGTCGCGGGTGGGGACCGGGTCGTGGGCGCGTACGGCGACCACGCCGTCGAGGGGCTGTCGGCCCAGGCGCGGGACCAGCGCGATGCCGAGCCCGGCGCGGACCAGGGCGAGGTGGGAGTCGAACTCCATCGCCGTGTGGGCGATCCGGGGCAGGCGGCCGGTGCCGTCGTACATCCGGTTGAGCCACTGCCGGCAGATGGTGCCCTCGGGGGTCGCGATCCAGCCCTCGTCGACCAGGTCGGCGGGGGTGACCCGCTCGCGGGCGGCCAGCGGATGGGTCGGGTGGACGACCACGTCGGCGACGTCCTGGGTGACCAAGGTGGTGGCCAGGTGGTCGGGGACGGCGATGGCGACGTCGCCCCAGCGGTGCACGACGCCGACGTCGGTCTGGCCGGTGGCCACCAGGTCGACGGTGTCCCAGGGCTCGCGCTCGGTCAGCGTGACGGTCAGGTCGGGATGGGTGGCGAGCAGGTCGCGCACGACCGGGGCGATCAGTCCGCGCATCGCCGTGGAGAACGTGGTCAGCCGCAGGTGGCCCGAGACCGCGCCGGCCTGCCGGTGCAGGCCGGCCTCCAGCCGCTCCAAGTCGGCGAGCAGCCGACCGCCGTCGTCCACGAGGTGACGGCCGTGGCCGGTGAGCATCACGCCGCGGCCGACCCGCTCCAGCAGCGGGACCCCGGTCTGCTTCTCCAGTCGCTTGACCTGCTGGGAGACGGCGCTGGGGGTGTAGCCGAGCGCGTCGGCCGCGCCCACCACGGAGCCGTGGGTGGCGACGGCCCGGAGGGCGGTGAGCGCGGCCAGATCGATCATGCAGCGATGCTACATGGATCGGTGCAGATCAATTCGCTGGTGCTTCATGGTGTTCGTGCCGAAGGTTAGGGGTGTGACCCGCCGTGACTCCCTCCTCGCCGCCCTCGTCGCCACCGTCTGGGGCTTCAACTTCGTCGTCATCGACTGGGGGATGGACGGCGTCCCGCCGCTGCTGTTCGTGGGGATCCGCTTCGTCGTGGTGCTCGTCCCGGCTCTCTTCCTGATCCCGCGGCCGGCCGTCTCCTGGCGCACCCTGGCACTCGTCGGGACGCTGATGTCGACCGGCCAGTTCGGGTTCCTCTACGTCGCCATGGACGCCGGGATGCCGCCGGGTCTGGCCGCGCTGGTGCTGCAGGCGCAGGTCGTCTTCACGATCGTGATCGCCGCCGGCGTGCTGCGCGAGATCCCGACCTCGGCGCAGATCGGCGGGGTGCTGCTCGGGGTCACCGGTCTGGTCGTGGTCGGTCTCGGCCGCGGCGGGCACGTCCCGGCCAGCGCGCTGCTGCTCTGCCTGCTGGGCGCGCTCTCCTGGGGCATCGGCAACGTCGTCTCGCGTGCGGCGAAGGTCCCCGGCGGGCTGTCGCTGACCGTCTGGTCGGCGACCGTCGTACCCGTGCCGCTCTTGGCGCTCGCGCTGGTCGTCGACGGCCCGACCGCGGTGGGCGACGGGCTCGCCGCGTTCGGCTGGCAGGCGGCGCTCTCCACGCTCTACACCGCCGGGCTGGCCTCGCTGGTCGGGTACGGCGCCTTCAACTCGCTGCTCGCCCGCAACCCCTCGGCCGCGGTCGTGCCGTGGATCCTGCTCGCCCCGGTCGTGGCGATGGCCTCGGCCTGGCTGCTGCTCGACCAGGTCCCGAACCGGGCCGAGGCCGGGGGCGGGCTGCTGCTGGTGGTCGGGGTGCTGGTCGCGCTGCGCGCGGGTCGGCCCGCCCGGGTCGGCGGTGAGCGCGACACCGTTCCCGGCACCGAGGAGGTTGCTGAGGAACCGTCGCCGCTGGTGCCGGCCGACCGGCGGTGAGCCGGACACCGTCGGCGGGCCGAGAGCGGTGGCCCGCTCACCGCCGCCGCACGCGGCGCTACGCCCGGCCCGACTCCGTGTACGACGACCCCCGGCCGTCCAGGTTCGCGAGCGCGGCTCGCACCCGCCGGGCGGTGAAGTCGGCGCACCGCTCGTCGACCTGCTCGAGGGTGCAGAACTCCGCGGAGCGGATCTCGCGCTCCTGGCGGACCACGGAGTCCAGCAGCGACGCGGGCCGGACGCCGCCGTCGAAGACCAGCGTGAGCGCGTCGTCCCAGCCGCTCCACGGCGGCAGCCAGTCGGTGAGCACCAGCGGACCGGGCGCGATCGTCAGGCCGAGCTCCTCCTCGACCTCGCGCCCCACGGCCACCTGCGGCGACTCACCGACCTCGACGACCCCGCCCGGGAGGTCCCAGTCCTGCTTGTAGGTGAGCTGGCAGAGCAGCACCCGGCCGGCCTCGTCGCGCACCAGCAGCTGCGCGATCGCCCGCTTGCGGGGGAGGAACGAGTTGAGCAGCGCGCGGAAGCCCTCGGGCTCCTGGACCGGCAGGTCGCTGGCCAGCCGGGCGTACACGATCCGGTCGACCGGCGTCCCGTCGACGGTCACTCCGCGCATCACGCCCTCGCGCCGCATCCCGGACCAGGTGGCGATCCGCTGGCCGGCCTCGTCGTCGGGGTCGACCAGCGCCTCGACCCGGGCGTGACCCGTGAGCGCGGCGGCGATCTCGTGCCGGACGACATCGACCGGCTGGTCGGCGGTCCAGGCGATCCGGGCGGTCCCGTCGGCCACCGTGGTCACGGTCGTCGGCTGCTCGCTCACAACGCCAACCCTAGTGGGACGGCGGAGCGACGACGGCGGCGCCGGACTGACCGGACCGCTGCAGCGCCTCGGCCACGAAGCCGGACGCCTTCAGCTCCTCGACGAGCTCGGCCAGCCAGGCCACGTCGGCCTCCGGCCGGTCCCGAGGTACGGCGAGCGCCTGCCGGATCTGCATGAACGCCTCGTCGACCACGCGCACCCCGTCGCGACCCTCGACGTACGCCGCCACCGGGGCCCGGATGCCCGCGCCGACCTCGAGTCCCTCCGCCTCGAAGACGGAGGTGCCCTCCGAGCCGCGCACGAGCGTGGCCTGCGACAGCGTCCGGGTCAGGAACAGGTCGTACGCCGACCCCTGCTTCACCCCGATCCGCACGCCCGGCCGGTCGACGTCGGCCACCGAGGTTATCGGCGACGAGACGGGCACGCAGAAGACCGCCTCGATCACCGCATAGGCCTCGGTGAAGGAGACCTCGGCGGCCCGGGCCGGCTCGATCGCCAGGAACCCCAGGTCGGCCCGCCCGTCGACCAGCGCCGCGAACGAGTCGCGCGCGGCGTCGAAGCACAGCAGCTCGACCGGCACGTCCAGCCGCCGCCCGACCTCGCGGGCCAGGTCGACGGTGATCCCGCCGGGGTCGGCGGCCGACCCGGACGCGAGGACCGGGTTGCCGAGGTTGATGGAGGCGCGCAGCACGCCCGTGGGGGCGATCACTTCTTCCGGAACCACACGGTCGCGAGCGGCGGTACGACGATGTCGGCGTGGGCCGGCTGCCCGGACCACTCGCCCTCGACGCCCGTGATGGAGCCCAGGTTGCCGACGCCGGAGCCGGTGTAGGCCGACGCGTCGGTGTTCAGGACCTCCTCCCACTCGCCGGTGGCGGGGAGCCCGAGCCGGTAGTCGAAGTGCGGCACGGCGGCGAAGTTGGTCACGCAGGCCACGTCCGGGGCGCCCGGCGCGCGTCGGACGAAGGAGAAGGTGTTGCGGCCGGCGTCGTTGGCGTCGATCCAGGCGAACCCGTCGGGGGAGTGGTCTTGGCCCCACATCGCCTCCGACGAGCGGTAGGCAGCGTTGAGGTCGCGCACCAGCGACTGCACGCCGCGGTGCTCGGGGTGGTCGGTCAGCCACCAGTCGAGCTCGCGGGACTCCGCCCACTCCGACTCCTGGCCGAACTCGGCGCCCATGAAGAGCAGCTGCTTGCCGGGGTGGGCCCACATGAAGCCGAGGTAGGCCCGCAGGTTCGCCAGCTGCTGCCACCGGTCGCCCGGCATCTTGCGCAGCAGCGAGCCCTTGCCGTGCACGACCTCGTCGTGGCTGATCGGCAGCACGTAGTTCTCCGACCACGCGTAGACGAGGGAGAAGGTCATCTCGCCGTGGTGGTAGGCGCGGTGCACCGGCTGGTGCTCGACGTAGCCGAGCGAGTCGTGCATCCAGCCCATGTTCCACTTGAAGCCGAAGCCGAGCCCGCCGTCCGAGGTGGGCTGGGTGACGCCCGGCCAGGACGTCGACTCCTCGGCGATGGTGGTGATGCCGGGGACCCGCTTGTAGACGGTGGCGTTCATCTCCTGCAGGAACTGCACCGCCTCGAGGTTCTCGCGGCCGCCGTGCACGTTCGGCGTCCACTCGCCCTCCTCGCGGGAGTAGTCGAGGTAGAGCATCGAGGCGACGCCGTCGACGCGCAGCCCGTCGGCATGGAACTCCTCCAGCCAGTAGAGCGCGTTGGCGTAGAGGAAGTTGCGCACCTCGTGGCGCCCGAAGTTGAAGATGTGGGAGCCCCACTCCTTGTGCCAGCCCCGCTGCGGGTTGGGGTCCTCGTAGAGCGGGGTGCCGTCGAAGCGGGCCAGCGCCCACTCGTCGGTGGCGAAGTGGCCGGGCACCCAGTCCAGGATCACGCCGATCCCGGCCTGGTGCAGCCGGTCGACCAACAGCCGGAACCCGTCGGGGTCGCCGAAGCGCGCGTCCGTCGCGAAGTACGACGTCACGTGGTAGCCCCACGAGCCGCCGAAGGGGTGCTGCATGACCGGCATCAGCTCGACGTGGGTGAACCCCAGGTCCGAGAGGTACGACGGCAGCTCGTCGGCGAGCTGCTCCCAGGTCTTGTCGCGCCGCCACGAGGCCAGGTGCATCTCGTAGGTGGACATCGCCGAGGCGACCGGCTGCTTCGACGGCCGGGCGGCCATCCACTCGTCGTCGCCCCACTGGTAGGTCGACTCGAAGACCTTCGACGCGGTCTGGGCCGGCTTCTCGGACCAGGCGGCCATCGGGTCGGCCTTCTCGCGCCACACCCCGTCGGCGCCGAGGATGGCGTACTTGTACGTCGTCCCGCTGCCCACCGACGGCACGAAGAGCTCCCACACGCCGGAGCTGCCGAGCTGACGCATCGGGTGCTCGCGACCGTCCCAGGCGTTGAAGTCGGCCTTCAGGCGGACGGCGCGGGCCGAGGGCGCCCAGACGGCGAACGAGGTGCCGGTGACCGGGGCGATCGCGCCGGCGTAGTGGTGCACCCGCGCGCCGAGGACCTGCCAGAGCTGCTCGTGGCGGCCCTCGTTGATCAGGTGTAGGTCCATCTCGCCCAGCGTGGGCAGGAAGCGGTAGGGGTCGTCGACCACGCTCGCGGGGCCGTCGTAGGAGACGGCGAGGCGGTAGTCGGGCACGTCCGCGACCGGGAGGACGCCGACCCAGATGCCCTCGTGCTCGTGCTCGAGGGCGGTCTCGGCGCCGTCGTACTGGACGACGACGGACGAGGCCAGCGGCTTGAGGACGCGGATCGTCACCGCGCCGTCGTGGGGGTGCGGGCCGAGGACGGCGTGCGGGTCGCCGTGCTCGCCGCGCACGACCTGCGCGAGCAGCTCGGTCTCGACGGGCTGGACGGTGGGGGTGCTCATCAGGCTCCGATCCTCGCGATGGCGTCGAGCGGGATGGAGACCCACGTCGGCCGGTTGCGCGTCTCGTACACGGTCTCGTAGACGGCCTTGTCGGCGACGTAGGCGTCCAGCAGCACCTGCTGCTCAGGGGTGAGCTCGCCGCCGGCGTAGGCGACGAGGAAGTGGTTGCGGTTGCGGTGCGCCCACTCCTCGGCCCGGTAGGCGCGCTGGGTGGCGCCCTCCGGGTCGTCCTCGGTGTGGCTGCGCTCGACCACGCGCGGGGCGTAGTCGAAGGAGCGCAGCATCCCGGCCACGTCGCGCCAGGGGGAGTCGGGCAGCTGGCGCTCGGCCAGGGTCTTGGCCGGCTCGCCCTCGAAGTCGACGATCTTCCAGCCGACGGCGGTGCGCAGGGTCTGGCCGAGGTGCAGGTCGCCGTGGACCTGCTGGACGCTCACGCCCGGCAGCGCCGCGACGGCGTCGTACGTCGCCCGCAGCCGGTCGGCGTGGGCGGCCAGCTCCGGGACGACCGGCAGGGCGGCCTCGAGCCGCCCCTTCATGGCGTCGGCCAGCGCGCGGGCCTCGTCGGCGCCCTGCTCGGCGCTGGGGAAGTGGGTGGCCAGCGCGTCGTGCACCTCGCGCAGCGCCTCGCCCAGTCGGGAGGCCTCGCCGGCGAAGTCGCCGCCGACCTCGTGGGCGTGCAGGTCGGCCTCGGCGAAGAGGTTGCGCACGCTCGACAGGGCCAGGTCCCAGCCGTCGGTGGCGGTGCGGAGGAACTGCTGGAGCATGGCCAGCTGGTAGACCTCGCCGGTCGCGGGATCGGTGCAGTCCACCCACCCGTAGAGGTCCGCGACGTGCTCGGACCCCGCGCGGGTCAGGACGTCGTGCACGGAGATGTCGGGGTTGCGCCCGGGGGTGACCTTGCGGAAGACCTTCATCAGCGCGTCCTCGCCGTACATCACCGAGGAGTTCGACTGCTCGCCGGAGAAGAGGGTGGAGTGCGCCTCCGGGTCGAGGGCGTGCCCGGGGACCCGGTGGAAGCTCAGCCCGCTGTCGGCGTCGGTGACCAGGCCGTCGGGTGCGGTCTCCGCCGCGACGAAGGTGCGCAGCCAGCTGGCCATCGCCTCCCTGTCGTGCAGCGCGTCGTAGGCGTGCACCCAGCCGTGGTCGGGCTCCTCCCACCAGCCGACGAAGGCGTGGTCGAGCCGGCTCTCCGGGTCGGTGTAGAGGGAGAGCGGCACCTGGTAGTGGTCGGTCCCGCCCTCGGGGTCGCCGTACGTCAGCTCGACGAGGTGGACGACGACCCGGGGGCCGCCCTCGACGGCACCGGGGACGTCGCCGACCCGCTCGACGCCGGAGACCTCGAACGGTCGGCCCTTGCCGCCGAACCAGCGGGTCCGGCCGAGGTAGTCGACGAGGACCGAGGGATCGATGTGGTCGACCTTCACAGCAGCTGGCCCTCCTCGGACGCCGTCTCGGGCGCGGTCAGTCGGAACCAGTAGAAGCCGTAGCCGGCCAGGGTCAGCAGGTAGGGCAGCTCGCCGATGACCGGGAAGGGCACGCCGCCGAGCAGCTCGACCGGTCGGTGGCCCTCGAAGCGGCGCAGGTCGAGCTCGACCGGCTGCGGGAATCGGGAGAGGTTGTTGACGCAGAGGATGACGTCCTCGTTGCCGTCCTCGTCGACGTGCTCGCGGACGTAGGACAGCACGGTCGAGTTGGAGCCGCCGAGGTCCTGGAAGGTCCCGAGCCCGAACGCCGGGTGGTGCCGGCGGGCATGGATCATCCGGCGGGTCCAGTGCAGCAGCGACGAGGAGTTCTCCAGCTGGGCCTCGACGTTGACCGACTCGTAGCCGTAGATCGCGTCCTGCACCACCGGCAGGTCGAGCTTGCCGGGGTTGGCGGAGGAGAAGCCCGCGTTGCGGTCGGAGGTCCACTGCATCGGCGTGCGGACCCCGTCGCGGTCGCCGAGCCAGATGTTGTCGCCCATCCCGATCTCGTCGCCGTAGTAGAGGACGGGGGAGCCCGGCAGCGAGAGCAGCAGCGCGTTGAACAGCTCGATCTGGTTGGTGTCGTTCTCGAGCAGCGGGGCCAGCCGCCGGCGGATGCCGATGTTGGCCTTCATCCGCGGATCCTTGGCGTACTCGCCCCACATGTAGTCGCGGTCCTCGTCGGTGACCATCTCGAGGGTCAGCTCGTCGTGGTTGCGCAGGAAGATGCCCCACTGGCAGTTGTGCGGGATCGCGGGCGTCTGTTCGAGGATCTCGGAGATCGGGAAGCGGGACTCGCGCCGCACCGCCATGAAGATGCGCGGCATCACCGGGAAGTGGAAGGCCATGTGGCACTCGTCGCCGCCGACCTCGGGGTCACCGAAGTAGTCGACGACGTCCTCGGGCCACTGGTTGGCCTCGCAGAGCAGCACCCGGCCCGGGTAGTTGTCGTCGACGAAGCGGCGCACGATCTTCAGCGCCTCGTGGGTCTCCGGCAGGTTCTCTCCGTCGCCTCCCTCACGCTCGTAGAGGTAGGGGACCGCGTCGAGGCGGAAGCCGTCCATGCCCATGTCGAGCCAGAACTTCATCGCGTCGATCATCGCCTCGAGAACCTTGGGGTTGTCGAAGTTCAGGTCGGGCTGGTGCGAGAAGAACCGGTGCCAGAAGTACTGCTGGCGCACCGGGTCCCAGGTCCAGTTCGACGGCTCGGTGTCGACGAAGATGATCCGGGCGTCGGCGTACTTGTCGTCGGTGTCGGACCAGACGTAGAAGTCGCCGTACGGGCCGTCCGGGTCGGATCGGCTGGCCTGGAACCACGGGTGCTGGTCGCTGGTGTGGTTCATGACGAAGTCGATGATCACGCGGATGCCGCGCTTGTGGGCCTCCTCGAGGAAGTAGCGGAAGTCCTCGATGGTGCCGATCTGCGGGAGCACGCCGGTGTAGTCGGCGACGTCGTACCCGCCGTCGCGCAGCGGGCTGGGGAAGAACGGCGGGATCCACAGGCAGTCGACGCCCAGCCACTCCAGGTAGTCGAGCTTCTCGACCAGACCGCGGAAGTCGCCGGTGCCGTCGCCGTTGGAGTCGCGGAACGAGCGGACCAGCACCTCGTAGAACACGGCCGTCTTGAACCAGTCGGGCGTGGAGTGCGCCGCCGAGTCGGCGTCGACTCCGGAGTCGGTGTGGCCGTCGACGATCGGGTCCTCGCCCAGCGGGGGGCCGTCCTGGACGGGGGTGGGTCCGTCCTCGGTGGTGGTGGGGTCGGTCTCGATCTGGGTCACGCAGTCCTCCTGACGCTCAGCACGTGGGCGGGCTCGTCGTAGGGGTCGAGTCGGACGTAGTTGTGCTGGCTCCAGCTCCAGTCGGCGCCGGTGATCTCGTCGTGGACGACCAGCGAGTCGCCGTAGCCCAGGCCGAGGGCGGGCAGGTCGAGGTGGATCATCGTCTCCCTGGCCGCGTGGGGGTCCAGGTTGACCACGACGATGACCAGGTCCTCGGGCCGGCCGTCGGCGCCGGTCGTCTGCTTCGAGAAGCACAGGACGTTCTCGTCGTCGGTGCTGTGCACCGTCACGTTGCGCAGCTGCTGGAGCGCGGGGTGCTGGCGGCGGACCTCGTTGAGCCGGGTCAGGTACGGCGCCAGCGTGCGGCCCTCGGCCGCGGCGCCGTCCCAGTCGCGGATCCGGATCTGGTACTTCTCCGAGTCGAGGTACTCCTCGCTGCCCGGCTTCACCGCGACGTGCTCGTAGAGCTCGTAGCCGGCGTAGACGCCCCAGCTCGGGGAGCCGGTGGCCGCCACGACGGCGCGGATCTTGAACGCCGCGGGCCCGCCGTACTGGAGGAATCCGTGGAGGATGTCGGGGGTGTTGACGAAGAAGTTCGGGCGCATCAGGTGGTCTGACTCGTGGGAGACCTCCAGGAGGTACTCCTCGATCTCCCACTTGGCGGTGCGCCAGGTGAAGTAGGTGTAGCTCTGGTGGTAGCCCACCGCGCCGAGCCCGTGCATCATCGCGGGGCGGGTGAAGGCCTCGGAGAGGAAGAGCACGTCGGGGTCGGTACGCCGGATCTCCTTCAGCAGCCACTCCCAGAAGGCCAACGGCTTGGTGTGCGGGTTGTCCACGCGGAAGATCCGCACGCCGTGGGACATCCAGTGCCGTACGACGCGCAGCACCTCGCGGCAGATGCCGGTCGGGTCGTTGTCGAAGTTGACGGGATAGATGTCCTGGTACTTCTTCGGCGGGTTCTCCGCGTACGCGATGGTGCCGTCGGCGCGGGTGGTGAACCACTCGGGGTGGCTGGTCACCCACGGGTGGTCGGGTGCGCACTGCAGGGCCAGGTCGAGGGCGACCTCGATGTCGAGCTCGCGGGCCCGGGCGACGAACGCGTCGAAGTCGTCGATCGTGCCGAGGTCGGGGTGGATCGCGTCGTGGCCGCCGTCCTTCGAGCCGATGGCCCAGGGGGAGCCCGGGTCGTCAGGACCGGGGGTCAGCGTGTTGTTGGGACCCTTGCGGTTGACCTCGCCGATCGGGTGGATCGGCGGCAGGTAGAGGACGTCGAAGCCCATCTCGGCGACGGCGTCCAGGCGCTTCGCCGAGGTCACGAACGTGCCGCTGGTGACCGCGCCGGTCTGGGGGTCGCGGGTGGCGCCCTCGGAGCGCGGGAAGAACTCGTACCAGCTGCCGAAGAGCGCGCGGGTGCGGTCGGCGTACGCCGGGTAGGGGCCCTCGACCGTGACCAGCTCCCGCAGCGGGTGGGCCAGCAGCAGCGCCTCCAGGTCGGGCGACTGCAGCACCGCCAGCCGGGCGGCGGCGGGCCGGGCGGTGTCGGTGCAGGCAGCGATCGCACCGGCGACCAGCTCGTGGGCGGCGCGGTCGGTGCGGGGCAGGTCGGCCTGGACCCGCTCCAACAGCAGCCGGCCCTCGGTGAACATCAGCTCCACGTCGATCTCGGCGGGGACCTTGATGCCGGCGGCGTGCTGCCAGGTCGCGATCGGGTCGGACCAGGCCTGCACCTCGAAGGTCCACGCACCGGGCGCGTCCGGGGTGACCCAGGCGTCGTACCGGTCGGGGACCTCCTCGTGCTTGACCATCCGGACCGGGGCACGGCGGGTGCCGGTGGGGTCGGTGAGGACCACCTCGGCGCCGAGCTTGTCGTGTCCTTCGCGGAACACCGACGCGGAGACCGGGAACGGCTCGTCGACCGTGGCCTTCGCGGGGAGTCGACCGAGGTCGACGACGGGCATGACGTTCATGACGGGGATGCGTCCGACCATTGCTCCAACTTAGCGAGGGCGAAAGGTGGGCTGGCAAGTCGTACACCGGACCCGGGACGAAGTTCCGAGTACCCAGCGGTCGTGGATCTGCACCCCACGAGAATCGGGCGGGCCGACCCCCATGGTTCGACCCGCCCGATCCGCACCAGCAACGCGGCGCCCTACGCCGGGGTTACGCCGGACGGCAAGCCCCGTACGGGGTTGGATCGATCCAGGCCACCCGCTAGCGTCCGGGAGGTGCGAGCGATCCGACGTTTCACCGTCCGCCCCGTCCTCCCTCCCGCTCTGGCCGCCCTCGGCGACCTGGCCGGCAACCTCCGGTGGTCCTGGCACCCCGAGAGCCAGGACGTCTTCGCCGAGGTCGACCCGGGCCTGTGGGAGTCGACCGGGCACGACCCGGTGCGCCTGCTCGGGGCCGTGGGTCGCGCCCGGCTCGACGAGCTCGCGACCGACGAGGGCTTCCTCGGCCGCCTCGGGACCGCCCGGGCCGACCTGGAGGCCTACCTCACCCAGGACCGCTGGTACCAGCGCTCCGGCGGTGGCTCCGACGGCAGCGGTCCGCGCGCGATCGGCTACTTCTCGCCGGAGTTCGGCATCACCGCCGTGCTGCCGCAGTACTCCGGCGGCCTGGGCATCCTGGCCGGCGACCACCTGAAGGCGGCCAGCGACCTCGGTGTCCCGATCATCGGCGTCGGCCTGCTCTACCGGCACGGCTACTTCAAGCAGGCGCTCTCGCGGGAGGGCTGGCAGCAGGAGACCTACCCGGTCCTCGACCCCGACGAGCTGCCGATCTCGCTGCTACGCGAGCCCGACGGCTCACGGGCGATGATCGCGATCAGCCTGCCCGACGGACCGGACCTGCTGGCGCGGATCTGGGTGGCCAGCGTCGGCCGGGTCCCGCTGCTGATGCTCGACACCGACGTCGAGGGCAACCCCGACCACTACGTCGACGTCACCGACCGGCTCTACGGCGGCAACTCCGAGCACCGGCTGCGCCAGGAGCTGCTGCTCGGCGTCGGGGGCGTCAAGGCGCTGCGGGCCTTCGCGCGGATCACCGGCCACCCCGAGCCCGAGGTGTTCCACACCAACGAGGGGCACGCCGGCTTCCTCGGACTGGAGCGGATCCGCGAGCTGACCGTCGCCGAGGACGGCCCGCGCCTCGACTTCGACACCGCGCTCGAGGTCAGCCGGGCGTCCACCGTCTTCACGACCCACACCCCGGTCCCGGCCGGCATCGACCGGTTCCCGGCGAACCTGATCGAGCAGTACTTCAGCGACGCCGGCGCGACCCCGGGCGTCCCCGTCGAGCGGATCCTCTCGCTCGGCCGCGAGGACTACGACGGTGGCGACGCCTCCGTCTTCAACATGGCGGTGATGGGCTTCCGGCTGGCCCAGCGGGCCAACGGCGTCTCGCTCCTGCACGGCCACGTCTCACGCGGGATGTTCAACGGCCTGTGGCCGGCCTTCGACGAGGCCGAGGTGCCGATCGGCTCGATCACGAACGGTGTGCACGCCCCGACCTGGGTGGCCCGCGAGGTGTTCGACCTGGCCGCGGGCCAGGGGGCGGACCCCGACGGCGACGACACCGAGGCGTTCTGGGCCGCGGTCGACCGGGTGCCCGGTCGCGACGTCTGGACGGTCAAGCGGCAGCTGCGCGAGCGGCTCGTGCTCGACGCCCGGCGCCGGCTGCTGCGCTCCTGGGAGAAGCGCGGCTCCGCCAAGGCCGAGCTGGGCTGGATCGACTCGGCCCTCGACCCCGACGTGCTGACCATCGGCTTCGCGCGGCGGGTGCCGTCGTACAAGCGGCTGACGCTGATGCTCCGCGACCCCGAGCGGCTCAAGCGCCTCCTGCTGCACCCCGAGCGGCCCATCCAGCTGGTCATCGCCGGCAAGTCCCACCCGGCCGACGACGGCGGCAAGCGGCTGATCCAGGAGCTGGTGCGCTTCGCCGACGACCCCGAGGTCCGGCACCGCATCGTCTTCCTGCCCAACTACGACATCGCGATGGCCCAGCCGCTCTACCCCGGCTGCGACGTGTGGCTCAACAACCCGCTGCGGCCCTACGAGGCCTGCGGCACCTCCGGCATGAAGGCGGCGCTGAACGGCGGGCTGAACCTGTCGATCCTCGACGGCTGGTGGGACGAGTGGTACGACGGCGAGAACGGCTGGGCGATCCCGTCCGCCGACGGCGTCGACGACACCGACCGCCGCGACGACCTCGAGGCCGACGCCCTCTACGACCTGATCGAGCACGAGGTCACCCCGCGCTTCTACGACCTCGACGGGGAGGGCGTGCCGACCCGTTGGGTCGAGATGCTGCGGCACACCCTGAAGTCGCTGGGCCCGAAGGTGCTGGCGACCCGGATGGTGCGCGACTACGTGCGCCAGCTCTACGCCCCGGCCGCCGTGAACGCTCGCCGGCTCAACAGCGACTACGCCGGCGCGGTCGAGCTGGCCGCCTGGAAGAAGAAGGTTCGCGCCGGCTGGCCCGGCGTACGGGTCGAGCACGTCGAGAGCAGCGGCGTCGGCGACGCCCCCGAGGTCGGCGCCACCATGCACGTCCGCGCGTTCGTCGCCCTCGGCGACCTCGCCCCCGAGGACGTCGCCGTACAGCTCGTCCACGGCCGGACCACCAGCGAGGACGAGCTGGTCGACACCGTCACCGAGCCGCTCTCGCTCGCCGAGTCGTACGACGCCGGCCGCCACCGCTTCGACGGCGACGTGGTCCTCGACCACGCCGGCGGCTTCGGCTACACCGTCCGCGTGGTGCCCCGCAACGCGCTGCTGACGTCGTACGCCGAGCTGGGTGTGGTCGCCCTGCCCTGAGGGGCCGGATGAGTTTCATCGGCTGGCCGATGGACCTCACACCGGGACGACGAAGGTTCATCGTCCCGGCGTGAGTTTCATCGGCCAGCCGATGAACCTTTGCGGCGCGTCGGCGTCAGACCTCGCGGAGCACGACGACCGTACGGCGACCGATGGAGATCCGGTCGCCGGCCTTGACGCTGGTGCCGATCGGGAGCTTCACGTCGGTGGAGAGGACCACCTCGCCGGACTGCACCCAGTCGTTCTCGGGCAGCTCGACGCGCTGGGGGAGCCAACCGGAGTTGAACCAGAGCATGAACGACTTGTCGACCTGCTGCTGACCCTGCGGGCCGGGGGCGCGCAGCGGCTGGCCGGAGACGAACATCCCGACGGTGCGCAGCTCGGGGTCGTGCCAGTCGTCGCCGGTCATCTCGCGGCCGCTGGGGTGCAGCCAGGCCAGGTCCTTGGGACCGCCGCGGATCGTGGGGCGACCCTCGAACCAGTGCCGCTGGCGCAGCGCCGGGTGCTCGCGGCGCAGCCTCAGCGCCAGCTTGGTGATCTCGTAGACGTCCAGCCAGGCGTCGTCGGGACGCCAGTCGACCCACGAGGTCTCGTTGTCCTGGCAGTAGGCGTTGTTGTTGCCGCCCTGGGTCCGGCCCCGCTCGTCGCCGGCGGTGATCATCGGGACCCCGTTGGACAGGCACAGGGTGGCCATCATGTTCGCGGCCTGCCTCCGCCGTACGGCGACCAGCGCCGGGTCGTCGGTCTCGCCCTCGAACCCGTGGTTCCAGGAGCGGTTGTTGTCGGTCCCGTCGCGGTTCTGCTCGCCGTTGGCCTCGTTGTGCTTGCCCTCGTAGGTGACCAGGTCGCGCAGCGTGAAGCCGTCGTGGGCGGTGATGAAGTTGACCGAGTTGTACGCCGAGCGGCCGTCGTCGGCGTAGAGGTCGGAGGAGCCGGCGAGCCGGGTGGAGACGGTGCGGATGCCGGAGGTGTGGTTGCGCCAGAAGTCGCGGATCTCGTCGCGGTACTGGTCGTTCCACTCCACCCACGGAGGAGGCATCCGACCGACGAGGTAGCCGTCCATCGAGGCGTCCCACGGTTCGGCGATCAGCTTCACGTGCCGCAACACCGGGTCCTGGCCGATGGCCACCAGCAGGCGGCAGTTCATGTCGATGTCGTAGCCGGTGCGGGTGAGCGCCGACATCAGGTCGAAGCGGAAGCCGTCGACGTGCATCTCGGTGACCCAGTAGCGCAGCGAGTCGAGGATCATCCGCAGCGCCAGAGGGTCGTTGGAGTCGACGGTGTTGCCGCAGCCGGTGACGTCCCAGTAGGAGTCGTCGAAGACCTCCAGTCCGGTGTCGGCGTCGACGGTCGGCTTGACCCGCTTGTAGAACCCGCGGTCGTCGAGGCCGCGGAACGAGATCGTGGGTCCCTGCGGCCCGCCCTCGGCGGTGTGGTTGTAGACGACGTCGAGGATGACCTCGATGCCGGCGGCGTGCAGCGTCTTGACCAGGTGCTTGAACTCGGTGACCTGCTGGCCGCGGTCGCCCGCGCTGGAGTACGACGCGTCGGGGGAGAAGTAGCTGATCGTGTTGTAGCCCCAGTAGTTCACCGTGCCGCGCTCGAGCAGCGCCGGCTCGGAGAAGAACTGGTGGATCGGCAGCAGCTCGACCGCGGTCACGCCGAGGTCGCGCAGGTAGTCGACGACGGCCGGCTCCGCGAGGCCGGCGTACGTCCCGCGCAGGTGCTCGGGGACGCGGTCGTGCAGCTTCGTCATGCCCTTGACGTGCGCCTCGTAGATCACCGTGTCGCGCCACCGGTGCTTCATCGGGGTGTCGCCCTCCCAGTCGAAGGAGGGATCGACGACCACGCTGCGCGCGGTGTACGGCGCCGAGTCGGCCCCGTCGGGTCGGGTCGGGTCGGCGAAGTCGTAGCCGAAGAGGGGCTGCTCGGGTCGGATCGTCCCCGAGGTGGCCAGGGCGTAGGGGTCGAGGAGCAGCTTCTGCGCGTTGAAGCGGAACCCCCGCTCGGGGTCCCAGGGGCCGTCGACCCGGTAGCCGTAGCGGGTGCCGGGGGCGATCTCGGGGAGCGCGCCGTGCCAGATGCCGAGCGAGCGCTCGGTGAGCTGGTGGCGGGTCTCGACGTCCTCGTCGTCGAAGACGCAGAGCCAGCACTCGGTGGCGTTCGGGGCGTAGACGGCGAAGTTGGTCGACTCCGGTGACCAGGTCGCGCCCAGCGGCCAGTTGCGCCCGGGCCAGACCTTGGCCTGCTGTCCGAGATGGGTCCAGATGCCAGGGGTCACGCCGGCCATTGTCCCCGATGCGGCAGAGTGCCGGGCAAGCACCGTCGGAGGAGAGGCAGGCAGGACATGGGTGAGCACGTCAGGCTCGAGGTCGCGGACGGGGTCGGGACCATCCGGCTGGACCGGCCGAAGATGAACGCCATCAGCCTCCAGGTGCAGGACGAGCTGCGCGCCGCCGCGGCCGAGGCGACCGAGCGCGACGACGTCCGCGCCGTCGTCGTGTACGGCGGGGAGCGGGTCTTCGCCGCCGGCAACGACGTCAAGGAGATGGCCGACATGTCCCACGCGGACATGGTCAAGGCCTCCGGCCCGCTGCAGGACGCGGTCACCGCCATCGCCCGGATCCCGAAGCCGGTCGTCGCGGCCGTGACCGGCTACGCGCTGGGCGGCGGCTGCGAGCTGGCTCTGGCCGCCGACGTGCGGTTCGCGGCCGAGGGCGCGGTGCTCGGCCAGCCCGAGGTGCTGCTCGGGATCATCCCCGGCGCCGGCGGCACCCAGCGCCTGGCCCGGCTTATCGGGCCGGCGAAGGCCAAGGACCTGATCTTCACCGGCCGGTTCGTGAAGGCCGACGAGGCCCTGGCCATCGGGCTGGTCGACCGGGTGCTCCCCGCCGCCGACGTGTACGCCGAGGCCGTCGCCTGGGCCGGCCAGTTCAGCGAAGCGGCGGCGCTCGCCCTGCGCGCGGCCAAGGAGAGCGTCGACCGCGGCCTCGAGACCGATCTGGGGACCGGGCTCGAGATCGAGCGCCAGCAGTTCGCGGCCCTGTTCGCGACCAGCGACCGCGAGGCCGGGATGCGCTCCTTCGTCGAGAGCGGTCCGGGGAAAGCGACCTTCACCGGTCGCTGACCCGTCGGCGTCGGTTCCGGGGAGGTTTGGGTCACACCCCGCTGTGCCATCCTCGGGACGTGGCGAGAGAGAGCAAGACCGTGACCCGATCCGGCACCGCGAAGATCCGCGTGCGCGCGGCCCAGGCGGTCTGGGCCGTGGCCGCCCTGCTGGCCCTGGTGCTGGCGGTCGGGGCCCTGCTCGTCGCGATCGACCAGACCAACGAGTCCAACGGCCTGGTCCGGTTCGTCCTCGATCTCGCCGACGCGGTGGACCTCGGTGTCTTCGACCGCCGGGACGGGGTGATGACCTTCGACACCGACTCGGCCAACGCCCTCGTCAACTGGGGCCTGGCTGCCGTGGTCTGGCTGGTCATCGGCCGGGTGCTCGAACGGGTGATCCGGCCCTGAGCCTCCGGTACGGCGCCCGCCGTACCGTGACAGCGACACTGTGAGGTATCCAACCCGTCCGGCCGGTTTCGACCCTGGTGACTGGCCGGTAGCCTCACGGACACATTCGAGTGCACAGGAGGGGCCTTCACGGCCATCACCATGAACATTGTTGTCTGTGTGAAGTACGTGCCCGACGCCACTGCCGACCGGCAGTTCGAGTCGGACAACACCGTTGACCGAGTGGGTGTCGACGGCCTGCTGTCGGAGCTCGACGAGTACGCCGTGGAGCAGGCCCTCCAGCTGAAGGAGAAGGCCGGCGACGACACCACCGTGACCGCCCTCTGCGTGGGTCCCGAGAAGGGTGTCGACGCGGTCCGCAAGGCGCTGCAGATGGGCGCCGACCAGGGCATCCACGTCATCGACGACGCCATCGCCGGCTCCGACTACGTCGCCACCTCGCTGGTGCTGGCCAAGGCCGTCGAGAAGGCCGGGTCGGAGAAGAAGGTCGACCTCGTCATGTGCGGCATGGCCTCGACCGACGCCTCCGGCGGCGTGCTCCCGGCGATGCTGGCCGAGCGCCTCGGTCTGCCGCAGGTCACCTACGCGTCGGTCGTCGAGACCCAGGGCGACCAGGTCCGCGTGAAGCGTGACTCCGACACCGCGACCGAGGTCATCGGTGCCTCGATGCCGCTGGTGCTCTCGGTGACCGACCAGACCGGCGAGGCCCGCTACCCGTCGTTCAAGGGGATCATGGCGGCCAAGAAGAAGCCGCTGGAGACCTGGTCGCTCTCCGACATCGGCGTCGACGCCGGCGAGGTCGGCCTGGACGCGGCCTGGACCGCGGTCGAGGACACCTCGGCCCGCCCGCCGCGCACGGCCGGCGAGATCGTCACCGACGAGGACGGCTCGGGCGCCACGGCGCTGACCGAGTTCCTCGTCTCGAAGAAGTTCATCTGAGGACGGGGAGAGACACATGACTGAGGTCCTGGTCGTCGTCGACCACGTCGACGGCGCGATCCGCAAGCCCACCTACGAGCTGCTGACGCTCGCCCGCAAGCTGGGCGAGGCGTCCGCGGTGTTCTTCGGCAGCCCCGACAAGGGCGCCGAGGCGGCCACCAAGCTCGGCCAGTACGGCGCCGAGAAGGTCTACGTCGTCGACGACGCGCAGATCAAGGGCTACCTGGTGGCCCCGAAGGCCGAGGCGCTCCAGCAGCTGGTCGAGAAGACCAGCCCCGCCGCGGTGCTCTTCGTCTCGGGCTACGAGGGCAAGGAGGTCGCCGCCCGGCTGGCGATCAAGACCTCCTCCGGCCTGATCACCGACGCCGTCGACATCGACGACGCCGGTGTCGTCACCCAGAGCGTGTTCGCCGGCAACTACACGGTGACCGGCAAGGTCACGAAGGGCACCCCGCTGATCACGGTCAAGCCCAACTCCGCCCCGGTGGAGGAGGTGGGCGCCGCCGGCACCGTCGAGGAGTTCGCGGCCACCATCTCGGACGCCGCCAAGACCGCTCAGATCGTGGCCCAGCAGCCGCGCAAGGCGACCGGTCGTCCCGAGCTGACCGAGGCCGCGATCGTGGTCTCCGGCGGTCGGGGCACCGGCGGCAACTTCGAGCCGATCGAGGGTCTGGCCGACGCGCTGGGCGCCGCGGTCGGTGCCTCGCGCGCCGCGGTCGACTCCGGCTGGATGCCGCACAGCTTCCAGGTCGGTCAGACCGGCAAGGTCGTGAGCCCGCAGCTCTACGTCGCCAACGGCATCTCCGGCGCCATCCAGCACCGGGCCGGCATGCAGACCTCGAAGACCATCGTCGCGGTCAACAAGGACGAGGAGGCGCCGATCTTCGAGCTCGTCGACTTCGGCGTCGTCGGTGACCTGCACGCGGTGCTGCCCGCGGCCACCGAGGAGATCAACCAGCGCAAGGGCTGATCCACCACGCCGAGTCGGCGTGAGTTTGCTGCCGAGTCGGCACGAACTCGCGCCGACTCGGCATTTCGGGCTATCGCGTGCGGGGGACGGCGTACGAGACGGCGGCGCCGCCGCCGCGGATGCGGGCCGAGGTCCAGATCCGGGTCGCCGCGGTCGACGTGGCGACCACGCGGATCGAGGCCGGGCGCGACGAGGCCATCCGGCCCACGCTGACCGCGGTCTGCCCGACGATGCCCCTCACGGGAGGAAGGCTAGCCGGGGATCAGGCCCGGCTGATCGAGAACGCCGCGATGAACCCGAGCGCGGCCAGCAGTCCCGTGTAGAGCTGGGTGCGCTCGAAGGCCTCCGGGATCATCGTGTCCGCGACCATGGCGAGGATCGCGCCGGCGGCGATCGAGGTGATCACCGCGAGCGTCTCGGGACTCGCGCCGTCCAGCGCGAGGCAGCCCAGCAGCCCGGCCAGCCCGGAGGCCAGGGCGATCGCCCCCCACACCCCGAAGACGTACGACGCGCTGCGTCCGCCGCGCTTCATGCCCGCCGCGCTGGAGAGTCCCTCGGGCAGGTTGGAGATCGCGATCGCGGCGAGCACCGGGACGCCGACCCCGCCGCCCCCGAGCAGGGAGAGCCCGAGCACGACGGACTCGGGGACGCCGTCGAGCAGCGCACCGACCGCGATCGCCGTCCCGCTGCCCTGCTGCTCCTCCTCGGTGGGCTGCTCGTCGCCGGCCCGCTTGCGGTGTCGGGCGCCGCGTCGCGCGAGCAGCACGTTCGCGCCGACGTACGTGACCGCTCCGGTCAGCAGGCCGGCGGCGGTCGCGGACAGGCCGCCCGTCGCCTCGGCCTCCTCGACCAGCTCGAACGACAGCGCCGAGATCAGCACCCCGGAGCCGAAGGCCATCACGCCGGCGACGACGGGTCGCGGCACGCGCACCCACCAGGCGATCGCCGCGCCGACGACCAGCGTGCCGCCGGCGAGGAGTCCCCACAGTCCGGCCTGCAACCAGACGGGCATCCGGCGCTCCTCTCGGTCCTAGGCTGGGCGCATGAGCAGTACCCCCGAAGCGCCCGGCGTGATCGACGTCGCCGTCCGCGCACGCACCGCCAGCCACGATCTCGCCCTGGCCACCCGGGCCCGGAAGGACGCGGCGCTGCACGGCATGGCCGACGCGCTCCTGGCCCGCGAGACCGAGGTGCTCGCGGCCAACGCCGAGGACGTCGCCCGGGCCGAGGCCGGGGGGACGCCCGCCAACGTCGTCGACCGGCTCCGCCTCACGTCGGACCGGCTTGCCGGCATGGCGCAGGGGCTGCGCGACATAGCCGGGCTGCCGGACCCGGTCGGCGAGGTGGTGCGGGGGAGCACCCTGGCCAACGGGCTGGAGCTGCGTCAGGTGCGGGTGCCGTTCGGGGTGGTCGGGATCATCTACGAGGCCCGGCCCAACGTCACCGCCGACGCGGCCGGGATCTGCCTGAAGTCGGGCAACGCGGTCCTGCTCCGCGGCAGCTCGAGCGCGCGGTCGAGCAATGCCGCGATCGTCGCCGTGCTGCGCGATGCCGTCGTCGCGGTCGGGCTGCCGGCCGACGCCGTCCAGCTGGTGCCCGGCGACACCCACGACAGCGTCAAGGAGCTGATGCGGGCCCGCGGGCACGTCGACGTGCTGATCCCGCGCGGCGGCGCCGGGCTGATCCGCAGCGTCGTCGAGGAGTCGACGGTGCCGGTGATCGAGACCGGCGTCGGCAACTGTCACGTCTACGTCGACGCGGCCGCCGACCTGGAGAAGGCGCTGGCCATCGTGCTGAACGCCAAGACCCACCGCACCAGCGTCTGCAACGCGGCCGAGTCCCTGCTCGTGCACGCCGACGTCGCCGACGCGTTCCTGCCGCAGGTCGTCGCCGCGCTCCAGGCGGCCGGCGTGACCATCCACGGCGACCAGGCGTTCGCGTCGTACGACGGCGTCGTGCCGGCCACCGACGAGGACCACGGGACCGAGTACCTCTCCCTCGACATCTCCGCGGCCGTCGTGGGTTCGGTCGACGACGCGATCGCCCACATCCGACGCTTCTCCAGCGGGCACACCGAGGCGATCGTCACCGAGGACCAGCGGGCGGCCCGTCGGTTCACCGCGGCCGTGGACTCAGCCGCGGTGCTGGTGAACGCCTCGACCCGGTTCACCGACGGGGGCGAGTTCGGCTTCGGCGCCGAGATCGGCATCAGCACCCAGAAGCTCCACGCCCGCGGTCCGATGGGCCTGCCGGAGATGACGTCGACCAAGTACGTCGTCACCGGTGACGGCCACGTGCGCTGACGCCGGTCCTCACGGGTAGGCTGCGTTCATGCTCAGCACCCTGACCACCACCGTGCTCGCCGCCGAAGAGACCCACCACGAGGTCAACCAGGCCCTGGCCTGGGGCATCGGCGTGCTCACCCTGGGGATCCTCTTCGGCCTGATCTTCGCCCTGATGGCGTTCGGGGCCGGCCGCGAGCACAGCTGACGTGACCGCCGCCGCCCCCGGGCCCCGGCGCGTCGGGGTCATGGGCGGCACGTTCGACCCGATCCACCACGGCCACCTCGTGGCCGCCTCCGAGGTCCAGGCCTGGTTCGACCTGGACGAGGTGGTGTTCGTCCCCACCGGCGACCCGTGGCAGAAGTCCGACCGGATCGTCTCGCCGGCCGAGGACCGCTACCTGATGACGGTCATCGCGACGGCGGCCAACCCGCGGTTCACCGTCTCCCGGGTCGACATCGACCGCGACGGGCCGACGTACACCCGCGACACCCTGCAGGACCTGAAGGTCGCGATGCCGGACGCCGAGCTCTACTTCATCACCGGTGCCGACGCCCTGACCGAGATCTTCACCTGGCGCGACCCGGACGAGCTCTTCGAGCTGGCCCAGTTCGTCGGCTGCACGCGGCCCGGCTACACCATGGACGCCGAGACGCTCGCCGCGCTGCCGGCCGACCGCGTGACCGTCGTCGAGATCCCGGCGCTGGCCATCTCCTCGACCGCCTGTCGTGAGCGCGCCCGGCGCGGGGAACCGGTCTGGTACCTCGTCCCCGACGGCGTCGTGCAGTACATCAGCAAGCACCACCTCTACCCCAAGGATTCGCAGTGACTGCCACCGAGCACGCCCTCGAGCTCGTGAGCGCCGCGGCCCGCGCCGCGTCCGACAAGCTCGCCACCAACATCATCGCCTTCGACGTCAGCGAGCAGCTGGCCATCACCGACGCCTTCGTGCTCGCCTCGGCCGGCAACGACCGACAGGTGAAGTCGATCGTCGACGAGGTCGAGGACAAGCTCCGCGAGATCGGGGCCAAGCCGATCCGCCGGGAGGGCGAGCGCGACGGACGCTGGGTCCTCATCGACTACGGCGAGATCGTCGTGCACGTCCAGCACGAGGAGGAGCGGCAGTTCTACGCGCTCGAGCGGCTCTGGCGCGACTGCCCGTCGATCGCCCTGCCCGCCGACGTCACCTCGCGCGAGCAGTGACCCCGCGGCGCCTGGTCCTGCTCCGGCACGGCCAGACCGCCTGGAACAAGGCGCTCCGCGTCCAGGGGCAGATCGACGCCGACCTCGACGACACCGGGCGCGCGCAGGCCGAGGCGGTGGCGCCGGTGCTGGCGACCCTCGACCCGACGCTGCTCTGGTCCTCCGACCTCGCCCGCGCGCGGGACACGGCGTCGTACGTCGAGAAGGCCGCCGGCCTCGCGGCGTCGTACGACGCACGGCTGCGGGAGACCCACCTGGGGGAGCGGCAGGGCCTGACCCACGACGAGTACGCCGCGCTCGACCCGGTCGAGTTCGCGCAGTTCCGGCAGGGCCACTACGACGCGGTGCCCGGCGCTGAGCGGACGGCCGCCGTGCGCGACCGGATGGTCGCCGCCGTCACCGACCTGCGCCGCGCCCTGGCTCCCGGCGAGACCGGGATCGCGGTCTCGCACGGGGCGGCGATCCGGGTGGCCGTCGGCGGCCTGCTGGGCTGGCCGGCCGACCAGTACCGCTCGCTGCGCGGTCTCGGCAACTGCGGCTGGGTGGTCCTGGTCGAGCGACCCGGTTCCGACGGACTGGCTCTGGAGGCCTACAACCGGGCCGTACCGACCCCCGATTTCACATCGGCGACATCGGTTGGCTAATATTCCGCAGGTTGCTCGACGGGAGACCGAAGAGCGAACTGATGGGGCTGTGGCGCAGCTGGTAGCGCATCTGCATGGCATGCAGAGGGTCAGGGGTTCGAGTCCCCTCAGCTCCACTCGATGACGAGGACGTGGTCTGCGGACCACGTCCTCTCGTCATTTCACGGCGAGGCCCGCCGACGCCGCCTGCTGCCGGGCAGCCCCTCGTCTCATGGAGCATCCCTCCTGATGCTCCTCACAGGAATTCGTGAAAGGTTTCGCCTATCACTGAAGTCGGGCTGTGGACGGGGTGCACCGTGCAGGAACGTGGAGTCGGCAGGGCCAACGGGACGTGGTGCTGACGTGCCTGTCTTCCTCAAGGACGGGCGGGCCGTCCTCTTCGTGCACGTCCCGAAGGCCGGCGGCACCAGCCTGGAGCGACTGTTCGGGAAGTCGGGCTGGACGATGCACCTCCGTGCCTCGCGGCGCTCCGACCCGGACACGTTCGACCTGATCCGCTGCTCGCCCCAGCACTACCACGCGACCCTGCTGGGCGAGCTGCTCCACCTGGACCGGTTCGACGCCCGGTTCCTGGTCGTCCGGGACCCGATCGCGCGGTTCCGGTCGGAGTACGTCATGCGCCACGGCGCCAACGCGCGGAACGCGGCCCCGCAGGTGCTGTCCTGGTGGCGCTGGGCCCGCGCGCGGTACGACGAGGACCCGTTCGTCCACGACAACCACCTGCGTCCCCAGGCGGAGTTCCTGCTCCCGGACGCCGAGGTCTACCGCCTGGAGGACGGGCTGGAGCGCGTGGTCGCGGACCTGAACGCGCGCTTCGACCTCGGCCTGGAGGGCCGGCTGCCGCGCGCCTCCCACAGCCGCCGGGTCGGGGTCTCGAGCGACGACGTGGAGGTGTCGCCGGTGCTGGCCGCCGAGCTCGCCGACTTCTACCGGGCGGACTACGAGCGGTTCGGCTACCCGCTGCCGACCGGCTGACGCGCGCCGGCCCCCGAGTGGAACGGCCGGCTGCGGGGTGACGGCGATTCCCCTATCGTGACTAGAACGTGTTCTACGTCACTGCAGGGAGCGACCGATGACCGACTTCAACCTCTCGACCGTCTTCGCGACCGTGGCCGCCGCGGTCCCGGACCAGGAGGTGGTGGTCTGGCGCGACCGGCGCGTGACCTACGCCGAGATGGACCGACGTGTCGACGGGTTGGCGCACTTCCTGGTGGCGCAGGGCCTCGGCTGCCACACCGAGCGCGCCGACCTGGCCGGGCACGAGTCCGGCCAGGACCACGTGGGCATCTACCTGCGCAACGGACCCGAGTACCTGGAGTCGATGGTCGCCGGCTACCGCTCCCGCACGGCCGCCTTCAACGTGAACTACCGCTACGTCGAGGAGGAGCTCCTCTACCTGCTCTCGGACGCGGACACCAAGGGGCTCGTCTACCACGCGGAGTTCGCCCCGATGGTCGCCTCCGTGCGTGACCGGCTGCCCGGCCTCCGGGTCCTGGTCCAGGTGGCCGACGGGTCCGGCAACGCCCTGCTCCCCGGGGCGGTCGACTACGAGGAGGCGGTGCGCACGCCGCCGCCCGCCGCGGGCATGCCGACGCCCAGCGGCGACGACCTGTTCCTCATCTACACCGGCGGCACGACCGGCATGCCGAAGGGCGTGCTGTGGCGCCAGGCCGACATCTACGTCAACTCCATGGGCGGCACCCCGTTTGGGGCCAGCGAGCCGTTCGCGTCGTACGACGCCATCGGTGCCGCGGCGAAGGCGGCCGGCGGCGGCATGGGGCTGCTCATGATCCCGCCGCTGATGCACGGCGCGGCGCAGTGGTCGACCTTCTTCGCGATCACCTCCGGCGGTCGGATCGTCTTCCCCGACGACGTGCACCGTTTCGATCCGGCCAACGCGCTGATGCTGGCGGCCCGGGAGCGGGTGGCCAGCATCCCGACGGTCGGCGACGCGATCGCCATGCCGCTGGTCGAGGAGATGGAGCGGACGTCGTACGACCTGTCGGGGCTGTTCGCGCTCGGCAACGGCGGTGCCGCCCTCACGCCGACGGTGCGCGAGCGGCTGTTCGCGGTGGCGCCGCACGTGATGGTCCTCGACTCCGCCGGCGCCTCCGAGACCGGGCTGCAGGCCAGCCAGGCGGTGGGCAGGGGCGGCAGCAGCGAGGCGATGGTCTTCACGCCGCAGAACCCCGACACCACGGTCGTGGACGACCTGCTGACCCGCGTCCTGCAGCCGGGGGAGTCCGGCGGCTGGCTGGCCCGCAAGGGGCAGATCCCGCTCGGCTATCTGGGCGACCCGGCCAAGACCGCCCGCACGTTCCCGGTCATCGACGGGGTCCGCTGGGCGGTGCCCGGCGATCGGGCCAACCTGCTCGAGGACGGCCGGATCCAGCTCCTCGGTCGCGAGAGCGTCACCATCAACTCCGGCGGCGAGAAGATCTTCGTCGAGGAGGTCGAGCGGGCGATGGCCGCACATCCCGCGGTCCGCGACGTCGTCGTCGCCGGTCGGCCCTCCGAGCGCTGGGGGAGCGAGGTGGTCGCCATCGTGCAGCTCGAGGACGGCAGCGACGTCACCGACGAGGACCTGGTCGCCGAGTGCGCTCGGCACGTCGCGCGCTACAAGCTGCCCAAGGGCATCGTGCGGGTGCCGTCGGTGCAGCGCTCGCCCGCGGGCAAGGCCGACTACCGCTGGGCCAAGGAGCAGGCCGGTCAGTCGGTCCCCTCCACGACGTAGAGCGGCAGCCGCAGCGCCGCCGGCGCCGTCGGGGGTACGACGGGCGCCCGTGGTGCGACCGCGGGCAGCCGGACGTAGCCGCTGGCCGGCCGCGGGTCCGCGTCGCCCTTGTTGGGCCACAGCGAGGCGGCCCGCTCGGCCATCGCGGTGATGGTCAGCGACGGGTTCACGCCGAGGTTGGCCGCGACGACCGAGCCGTCCATCACGTGCAGCCCGTCGTACCCGTGGACGCGGTGGTAGGGGTCGACGACGCCCGTCTCGCGGGTCAGGCCGATCGGGCAGCCACCGAGGAAGTGCGCGGTGATCGGGACGTCGAACGCCTCGTTCCAGCCGGCCCCGGGGATGCCGCCCATCCGCTCGGCCACCTGCCGGCTGACCAGGTTGGCCTCGGGCAGGTGGGTGGGGTTCGGCTCGCCGATGCCCTGGCGGGTCGTCATCACCCGGCCGCGGCCCAGCCGTCGACGCCGGGTGTAGGTGGTGAGCGAGTTGTCGTCGGTCTGCATGACCAGCAGCCCGATCGTCTGCTCGGACCAGCCGCGCGGGTCGTGCAGCCGGCGCAGGTCGCGGCGTCCGCGCCACATCGCGCGCAGCATCACTCCCAGCCGGCTCCGGCCGGGCTCGGGGTCGGTCATCGTGGCCATCGCCAGCCCCATCGTGTTCGACCCGCGGCCGTAGCGACAGGGCTCGACGTGGGTCCGCTCGTCGAGGTGGATCGAGGAGGTGATGGCCACGCCCTCGGTGTAGTCGACGTCGTCGCCGCGGGCGCGCACCGCCAGCCCGGCCTCGGAGTTGGTCCGGCTCAGCTCGCCCAGTCGCGGGGACAGGCGGGGCAGCCTGCCGGCGTCGCGCTGGGCATGCAGTAGCCGCTGGGTGCCCAGCGAGCTGGCCGCCAGGACGACGTGTCCGGCCGTGAAGGTACGCCGGGCCCGGCGCCGGTCGGTGCGGTGCGTGTCGACGGCGTACCCGCCCCCGGGCAGCGGTCGTACGGCGGTCACGGTGGTGAGCGGGTGCACCACCGCCCCGGCGCGCTCGGCGAGGTGGAGGTAGTTCTTGACCAGGGTGTTCTTGGCGTTGTGGCGGCAGCCGGTCATGCACTCGCCGCAGTGGCGGCAGGTGTGCCGCTCCGGTCCGACGCCGCCGAAGAACGGGTCGCCGACCGGTGTGCCCGGCTCGGGCCCGAGCACCACGCCCACGTCGGTCGGGCGCCAGCCGTCCCGCACCCCGAGGTCGTCGGCGACGGCCTGCATCACCCGGTCCGCGGGCGTGACCCGGTCGTACGTCGTGACCCCGAGCATCCGGTGGGCCTGGTCGTACCAGGGCGCCAGCTCGGCCTCCCAGTCGGTGAGGTCGCGCCAGTGCGGGTCGTCGTAGAAGGAGCGGCCGGGCTGGTAGAGCGTGTTGCCGTAGACCAGTGAGCCGCCCCCGACGCCCGCGCCGCTGACCACCAGCACGTCGCGCAGCAGGTGGAAGCGCTGGATGCCGAACATCCGCAGCGCAGGGACGAAGAGGTACCGCCTGCTGTCCCAGGAGGTCGCGGCGAACTCGTCGTCGGCGAAGCGGCGCCCGGCCTCGAGCACGCCGACGTCGTACCCCTTCTCGGTGAGGCGCAGGGCGGTGACGCTGCCCCCGAATCCCGAGCCGATGACGAGCACGTCGTAGTCGTGGGCGGTCATGCCGGGACGGTACGACAGATTCCGGACGGCGGTCGTCGGGATCCCGCTGAGGCTAGCCTCACCTTTCTGGAATCGATCCAGAAAAGGTGGTTAGGTGAGGACGTCACCGATCGAAAGGAACCACACGTGTCCGACCTCCTGCACGCCGGCGCCCCCACCCACGTCGCCCGTCCCGCCTTCCAGGCCTCGCCCACCCTCGCCGCCCACCTGCAGCAGCTGCTCGTGGACCTGACCGACCTGCACCTGCAGGGCAAGCAGGCTCACTGGAACGTCGTCGGCCTCAACTTCCGCGACCTGCACCTCGCCCTCGACGAGGTCGTCGACGCCGCCCGCGAGTTCTCCGACACCGTCGCCGAGCGGATGCGCGCCATCTACGCCGAGCCCGACGCCCGCGCCGCCACCGTGGCCGCGCAGACCAGCCTCGCCGAGTTCCCGGCCGCGGAGGTCAACACCTCCGAGACCGTCGACCTGATCGGCAGCGCGCTCTACGCCGTCGCCGGCACCGCGCGTCGCATCCACGACGAGGTCGACGCCGAGGACCCCACCTCGGCCGACATCATCCACGCCATCCTTGAGCGCCTCGAGCAGCTCGCCTGGATGATCGACTCCGAGAACCGGGTCGCCGGCAAGTCGCTGCCGCGCCCCGTGCACCGCTGATCCTTCGCTGGCCCTCGCTGGCCCTCGCTGGCCCTCGCTGGCCCTCGCTGGTTGAGGTGCGAAGGACGAAGTCCTGAGCCTCGAAACCCGGTGAGCCGAGCGGTGGCGTCTACGTCAGCCTGCTTCTCGGCTTGCGGGGGTTTCGAGGCCCCTCCGCTCCTTCGTCGCTTCGGGGCACCTCAACCCGCGACCCGAAGCGCATCGAGAAGTCCTCGGCCACGACCGAGGTGACCGGACGGCCCGCTCGCACCCAGGCGAGCGGGCCGTCGGCGTCCAGTGACCACGTGGCCTGCGCGGAGCGGACCCGGCCGCCGGCGCGGATCGGGCTGACGAGGGTGCGTCCCGCGCGTGTCTGGACGGTGGTACCCCGCAGCAGGGGCGGGACGGGGACCCGTCCCCGCCGCGGGGAGAACGAGGCGGAGGCGATCGGCCCGGTGGCCGTCTCCGCGAAGAGCGGCCCGAAGGTCGCGAGGTCCTTGGGGATGCCCCACAGGGCGCGCCCGCCGAGCATCGAGGTCTCGCTGTCGACCCAGATGTCGGTGATCGAGATCCCGACCTTCCGGCCGGTGCGGACGACCACGCCGGCGAGCAGCTCGTCGTAGGCCATCAGCCCGCGGTCGTCGTACGACACGAACGCGGTGGCGGCCAGGGCCGTGCCGCGCACCGCGAGCGGCGTCGCCGAGAACGGCAGTGGGGGCAGCGCGTCGACCGGGACGCGCCACAGGGTCACGTGTCCGACGCCGGTCAGGTCCCAGGGCTCGGGGGGGTAGGCGGCGGTCACGAGACCTCCTCGAGGTCGTTCCAGTCGACGGCGGCGAGCCGGGCGCGGTACTCCGCGACCAGGCCCGGCCAGTTGGTGGTGATCCGGCGGCCGTCGACGTACCAGCTGTCGCAGCCGGCGAACGCGCTGTGGGCCAGCCGCTCCTGCATCTCGCGGTCGTAGGCGTCGTACGACGAGGCACGGACGCCGACCACCCGGGCTCCGCCGTCGGCGATCCGGCGCGCGACCTGGGCGACGTAGCCGGCCTGGGCCTCGAGCATGTTGATGATCGAGCTGCCGCCGAGGTTGGTGTTGGGGCCGTAGATGCAGAACAGGTTGGGGAAGCCGGGCACGCTCAGCCCGAGGTGGGCGCGGGCGCCGTCGGACCAGGCCTCGTGCAGGTCGCGCCCGTCGACGCCGGTGACCGTCAGCGGGTCCAGGAACCGGGTCGCGGCGAAGCCGGTGCCCCACACGACGGCGTCGACCTCGTGCAACCGGCCGTCGGCGGTGCGGACGCCGGTCGGCTCCAGGCCGGTGACCTCCTCGGTGACGACGTCGACGTGCCGGCGGTCGAGCGCGCGGTACCAGTCGTTGGAGAAGAGCAGTCGCTTGCAGCCCAGCGCGTAGTCGGGGACCAGCCGTCGTCGGAGCGCTGGGTCGGAGACCTGGCGGCGCAGGTGCCCGCGCCACGCCAGCCGGAGGGTCGCGAGCAGCGGGCGGCTGATCGGCGAGTCGCCGGACAGGGCCGCGTTGAACCGCTCGGTCAGCCAGAACCACGCGCGCCGCTCGGCCCGCACCAGGGCCGGGAAGCGGCGGAACAGCCGGTGGTGGCGGGGGTCGTAGGCCTGGTCCGGCTTCGGGACGACGTACGGCGCGGACCGCTGGAAGACCGTCATCGCGGCCACCCGGTCGACGATGCCGGGCACCAGCTGGATCGCGCTCGCGCCGGTGCCGATGACCGCGACCCGCTTCCCGGTCAGGTCGACGTCGTGGCGCCACTGGGCGGAGTGGAAGGCCGGGCCGTCGAACCGGCCCGGGATCCGCGGCACCACGGGCTGGGACAGCTGACCGAGCGCGGCGACGACCAGGTCGGCGTCGTACGACGTCCCGCCGGCGGCGTCGACGCGCCAGCGCCCGGTGCTCTCGTCGTACGTCGCGGCGGTGACCTCGACGCCGGTGCGGACCAGGTCGAGCAGCCCGTCGTCCGCGGCGGCCGAGCGCAGGTAGTCGAGGATCTCCGGCTGGGTGCCGTAGCGCCGGCTCCAGTCGGGCTTGACCGCCCATGACCAGGAGTAGAGCGGCGACGGCACGTCGCACGCGGCGCCCGGGTAGGTGTTCTCGCGCCACACCCCGCCGACCCCGTCGGCCCGCTCGAGCACGGTCACGTCGCTCAGGCCCTGCTCGCGCAGCGCGTGCGCGACGCCGAGGCCGCCGAAGCCGGCCCCGATCACGACCACGCGCGGCTGTCCCATGACGAGGACGCTACGAATCCGCGCGGGTCGGGGGGAGGGGGTGTTGCCCTCATGGTTGATAATTCCGGACATGCGTCTCCCGCCGCCGGCCGCCGAGGACTGGGAGTTCCCGCGCGCCGTCGCCGGCATCGCCCACCTCGTCCGGTACGCCGCGGCGCGCGGCGCCGAGCCTGCGGCCCTGCTGGCCGGGACCGGGCTGGGCCTGGCCGACCTCGACGTCCCCGACCGCGAGGTGACCGCGGCCCAGGAGCTGCGGGTCGTGCGCACCCTGCAGCGGCACTTCCCCGGCGCGGGCGCCGACGTGGGGGCGACGTACCGCCCGGCCAGCTTCGGCGTCTTCGGCTTCGGCCTGCTGGCGAGCCGCACCGTCCTGGACGCCATGGACCTGGCCCTGCGATTCATCGACCTCAGCTACACCTTCGCGATCCCGCGGGCGGACGTCGTCGGCGACCGCGTCGAGATCACCGTCGACGGCACCCGGCTGCCGCGCGACGTGCGGTCGTTCCTGGTCGCACGCGACGCAACCGCGATCGACGTGGTGCTGGCGGGGCTGGTGCCGGGCGGGGTGGGGGCCCGGCTGGTGCCGGGCGAGGACGTCGCCCGGATCTCGCTGGCCGTCGGCGAGCTGGACCGACCGCTGCCGACGCGCGGCTCGGCGGAGGTCGCCGAGGCGCTGTGCCGCGACGTGGTGGCCCCTCGTCGCGAACGGGCCGGGGTGGTGGGCGACGTACGGGTCCTGATCACCCAGCAGCTGCCGGACGGGTCGCCGATGGGCGCCGTCGCCGCCGAGCTGGGGCTCACCGAGCGCAGCCTGAGGCGGCGGCTCAGTGCCGAGGGGACGAGCTATCAGGCGCTGCTCGACGAGGTCCGCTCGGCGCTGGCCCGCTCGCTGCTCGGCGGTCGCGCGACCATCCCGGTCGCGGACGTGGCGGCCCGGCTGGGGTACGCCGATGCCGCCGCGTTCACCCACGCCTTCCGGCGGTGGACGGGGACGACGCCGGGCGCCTATCGCGGCTGACCCGGGGCCGCGGCCGCCGAGCTGTAACGCGATGTTCGCCGCACTAGGTACGCGCTGCAGCGCGTACCTAGTGCGGCGAACATCGCGTTACACCGAGGGTGGGTCCGTCGCAGCGACTCGCGCACGTCGGCGTCGAGGTCGCTGGACGCGTGGGCCGCCCAGGTCGGCTCGACGCGGGTGTCGGTCGTCAGCTGGTCGCGGAACTGCTCGTCGGTGAAGGTGAGCATTCCGCAGTCACGACCTATGCGATGGTCATGCCTCCGTCGACGGCGAGGGTCTGGCCGGTGATGTAGCCGCCGGCCTCCGAGGCGAGGAAGACCGCGGTCGCCGCCAGCTCGCGCGGGTCACCCTTGCGGCCGCTGGGGTTGCGCTGGTTCTGCGACTCCAGGTAGCCGGGAGGGTACTGGTCGGTCATCTCGGAGGTGAAGAAGCCCGGGGCGATCGCGTTGACCCGGATGCCCTTGCGTCCGGTCCACTGCTGCGCCAGGTCCCGGGTCAGGCCGATCAGGCCCGCCTTGGACGCGGCGTACGCCGCCTGCGGCAGTCCGGCGGTCGTCAGGCCCAGGACCGAGGAGATGTTGATGATGCTGGAGCCCGGCTGCATCACCCGGCCGCAGGCCTGGGCCATCCAGTAGCAGCCGTTGAGGTTGACGTCGATGACGCCGCGGAACTGCTCGGGCGTCTCGCGGGTGGCGGGGACCGCCGTACCGACGCCGGCGTTGTTGACCAGCACGTCGACGTGGCCGAACTCCTCGACGGCCAGGGCGACGATGTTCGTGCAGGCCTCCGGGTCGGCGACGTCGGTCTCCACCGCCAGGGCCTTCCGGCCGGTCGCCTCGACCAGGGCGGCGGTGTCGGCGAGCCGGTCGACCCGGCGGGCGCCGAGCACGACGTCGGCGCCCGCCTCGGCGAAGCCCTGGGCGAAGGCGACCCCCAGGCCGCTGGAGGCACCGGTGACCACGACGACCTTGCCGTCGAGTCGGAACATGTCGGGAACGGTCATGCGGTCACTGTAGGGCGCTCCTGATCTCCGACTTCAGCACCTTGCCGACCTTGGAGCGGGGCAGGTCGTCCCACACCTCGACCTGCTTCGGGGTCTTCACGCTGCCGAGCCGCTGCTTGACCGACGCCCTCAGGTCGGCCGGGTCGAGAGCCTGGCCGGGGCGCAGCTGCACCACGACCGTGAGCCGCTCGCCCCACTTCTCGTCGGGCAGGCCGACCACCGCACAGTCCTGCACCGCCGGGTGCTGCATCACCGCCTGCTCGACCTCGGAGGAGTAGACGTTGAAGCCGCCGGTGATGACCATGTCCTTGGCCCGGTCGACGATGAACAGGTACTGGTCCTCGTCGAGGTAGCCGATGTCGCCGGTGTGGTGCCAGCCGTACGCCGACGCCTCGGCCGTGGCCTCCGGATCGCGGAGGTAGCCGGCCATCACCAGCGAGCTGCGGACGACGATCTCGCCGCGCTCGCCCGGCGGCAGCAGGCGACCCTCCTCGCCCATGATGGAGACCGTCACCAGCGGAGCCGGACGCCCCGCTGATGACAGCCGTTCGCGGGCGACCGTGCCGTCGGCGTGGAAGTGGTCGCGGGGGGACATCGTCGAGATCATCATCGGCGCCTCGGTCTGGCCGAACAGCTGCGCCATCACCGGGCCGATCCTCCTCAGGGCCTCCTCGAGGCGGGCGGCCGACATCGGGGCGGCGCCGTACCAGAAGCACTGCAGCGAGGTGAGGTCCGTGCGCTCCAGCGCTTCATGGGCCAGCACCATGTAGATCAGCGTCGGCGGCAGGAACGTGTGGGTGACGCGGTGGCGCTCGAGGTGCTCGAGGAAGTCCCCGACGTCCGGCTGCCGCATCACGACGATCTCGCCGCCCTTCGCGAGGACCGGGAAGCACAGGACGCCGGCGGCGTGGGTCAGGGGGGCCAGCGCGAGGTAGACGGGCCGCCCCTCCCACGGGTAGCTCATGAGCGTGATCGCGGTCATCGTCTCGAGGTTGGTGCCGGTGAGCAGCACGCCCTTCGGGGTGCCCGTGGTGCCGCCGGTGCCGACGATCATGGCGATGTCGTCGACCGGGGTGGCCTCCCGGTGCTCGGCGTCCAGGAACGACTCCCAGTCGAGGGCCCACTCCACGTCGCCGTCCAGGCACACCAGGGCCGTCAGCTCGGGCAGCTCGCCGCGGATCTGGTCGACCAGGGGAGCGAACGACGCCTGGAAGACCAGCACGCGGCAGCCGAAGAGGGCGAGCAGGTCACGGTTCTCGGACGCCTCGTTGCGGGGGTTGATCGGGCACCAGACCGCGCCGGCCCGGCTGATCCCGAAGACCGTGGTGAAGGCCAGCGGGTCGTTGGCCGACAGGATCGCGACCGCATCGCCGGGCCGGACGCCCCGGGCGACCAGGCCCGCCGAGATGCGGAAGCTCAGCTCCCGCACCTCGGCGTACGAGCTGGTGGTGCCGTCGGTCGTGAGGCAGGGCGCGTCCGGCCCGATCGACCAGCCCTTGTCGAGGTAGTCGACGAGCCGCACGACGTCAGCCCTCGACGGTCAGGACGGGGGCCTGCACGAGCCCGAACGAGCGCAGCACGCCGAGCAGCTCGCGGTGGCCGAAGGCCTGGCAGCCCGACGCGAAGCCGACCCGTCGGGGCGGCTGCTGGAGCAGGGAGTACGCCGCGTACGCCTGCATCAGTCCGGTCTGCTTGTAGTTCTGGTTGCCGTGGATCACGCAGTGCGCACGCCCGAGCGGGCCGGACGCGTGCACCGAGTCCAGCGACTTGTTCAGCCGCGGGTTCTCGCGTGGCGGCATCTCGCTCATCACCTGCGAGGCGGTGGCCACCAGCGCGGCGTACTTGTCGTCGGGGTTCATGTCCTTGGTCGCCTCGACGGCACCCGCCACGATCTGCGGGACGGCCAGCATCAGCTGCTTGTTGAACACCCCGCCCAGTGCCTTGACGTTGGCGACCCGCGGGTCCCGGCGGTACCAGACCGGGTGGGACGTGCCACCCCACGGCAGGGCGAGCGCCACCTCGTGCTGCCCGGGCAGCACCAGCTCGGTGTGCCCGCCGTCCGGGTCGAACGGCACGTAGGTGTTCTGCTCCAGGTAGTGCGCCCCGGACAGGGCCGCGTTGAACAGGATCGTCTGGGTCGAGGCGATCGTCGGGCTGCCGCCCCAGAAAACCGCGATGTCGAGGGTGTCGAGCCCGGGGGTCTCCAGGGCGATCTCGGCCGCGATCTCGCCGGTCGTGTACATCTGCGCCAGGCCGGGGGAGAGCAGGAGTCCGGCGGCGGCGAAGTCGGCGCCGTACTGCTCGTCGCAGGTGATCAGCCAGTCCTGCTCGCCCGTGGTGTCGGTGTAGTGCGCACCCGCGGCGAGGCACGCCTCGACAACCTCCGGTCCCCACTTGCTGAACGGGCCGACCGTGTTCAGGACGACGGACGCACCGCTGAACAGCTCGGTCAGCGAGTCCACGTCGTGGCTGACCTGCACGACGTCGTACGACGCGGTCTCGATGCCGGGGACGTGCTTGTCCATGGACGCCTGGAGCCGGTCCTCGTCGCGGCCGGCCGCGACGAAGGGGACGCCGTACTCGCGGAGGTACTCGCAGATGAGCCGGCCGGTGTAGCCGGAGGCGCCGTAGACGACGACCTGCTTGTCGGTGCTCATCTCACATCCCCATTCCGCCGTCGACGGGCAGACCGGCCCCGTTGACGAAGCGCGCAGCGTCGGAGGCCAGGAAGACCACGGCGTCGGCCATGTCGGCGACCTCGCCGAGGCGGCCCGACGGAGTCAGCTCGATGACGGCCCCGACGGCCTCCTCGGGGGAGCCGAACAGGCCGAGCTCGGCGACGTCGTTGGCCAGGCCGGCCCCCATGGCGGTGGGCACCAGGCCGGGGTAGATGCAGTTGACGCGCACGCCGTAGCCGAGCTTGCCCGACTCCATGGCGGCCACCCGGGTCAGCCGGTCGACGCCGGACTTGGTGGCGGAGTAGACGGCGATGCCGGGGAACGCGATGGTCGCGGCGACGGAGGCGACGTTGATGACCGCGCCGCCCCGGCCCGCGGCGCCGCCGGGTCGCATGGTGCGGAAGGCGTGCTTGATGCCGAGCGAGGTGCCGAGCAGGTTGACCTCGAGCTGCTTGCGCACCTGGTCGGGGTCGAGGTCGACGATCAGGCTGGTGATCTCGATGCCGGCGTTGTTGACGACGATGTCGAGCCCACCGAGCAGCGCCGTGGCCTCGGCGACCGCCGACTCCCAGCTGGCGTCGTCGGTCACGTCGAGGTGCACGAAGCCGTGGCCCTCGCCCAGGGACTCCGCGACCTGGGGGCCGAGGTCGTCCTGCAGGTCGGCGACGACCACGTGCGCGCCGGCCGCGGCCAGCGCCTGGGCCATGCCCTCGCCCAGGCCCTGGGCGCCTCCTGTCACCAGTGCCTTGCGGCCGGTCAGGTCGAGAACGGTCATCGTGACTCCTTCGTCAGCGGAAAACGGTGGATGTGGTGCCGCTCACAACCTACGAGAATCTTGACGACTGTCAAGATTTCTCTGGACAATTGTCAAGAAAATCGGGAAGTCCTAGGATGCGACCGATGACCGCGCTCACCACCCGGGCCACCGACAAGGTCGACGCCCGCCGCAACCAGCTCGCCGAGTCGGCGCTGAAGACGCTCGGCGAGCTCGGCTACGCGCGGGCGAGCCTGCGCGAGATCGCCACCAACTCCGAGTTCAGCCATGGCGTCGTGCACTACTACTTCCGCGACAAGATCGAGCTGATCGTCTACTGCGTGCGCTACTACAAGGCCCGCTGCGTGACCCGCTACGACGCGGTCGTCTCCGAGTCGACGACCGCCGACGGGCTGCTCGACGCGTTCGCCGCCAAGCTGGTCGAGACGTTGCACGAGGAGGCGCCGATGCACCGCCTCTGGTACGACCTCCGCGCCCAGAGCATGTTCGAGGAGCAGCTCCGTGAGGCGGTCACCATGATCGACCGCACCCTGGAGGAGATGATCTGGCGCGTCGTCACCCGCTACGCCGAGCTCGCCGGGCGCGAGGTCGTGGCGACCAGCGACACGGCGTACGGCGTCCTCGACGGGGTCTTCCAGCAGGCACTGCTCGCGCTGGCGGGTGGCGAGGCCGCTGCTCTCGACCGGATCACCGGTCAGGTGCGCGCCCTGATGCCGCTGCTGCTCGGGGCCCGGGTCGTCGACTCCGCCGCGTCCTGACCCTCCGGTAGAGTGGGCGTCATGCGCAGGACCCTGCTCCTTACCTAGCCGCGTCGACGAGCACCACCCGACGCGGCCGCCCCTCGTGTCCGAGGGGCTTTTTTGTGCCCGGAGCAGCCAGACGAGAGAGCGCGAGAGAGAACGAGATGAGCGAGCAGCAGACCACCGAGACCGGCGCCGAGACGTACGACGTGCAGGCCGTGCAGGACAAGTGGCTGCCGGTCTGGGACCAGCTGCAGCCGTTCCGCGCCGACGACGACTCGCCGCGCGAGAAGAAGTACGCGCTGACGATGTTCCCCTACCCCTCGGGTGACCTGCACATGGGGCACGCCGAGGTGTTCGCGATCCACGACGTCATCGCGCGCTACTGGTGGTTCCGCGGCTTCGAGGTGCTCAACCCGATGGGCTGGGACTCGTTCGGGCTGCCGGCCGAGAACGCCGCGATCCGCAATGACGAGCACCCGGCGACCTACACCTACGCCAACATCGAGACCCAGCTGCACTCCATGCAGCGCTACGCCACCAGCTTCGACTGGTCGCGCCGCCTGCACACCTCCGACCCGGAGTACTACCGCTGGACCCAGTGGCTGTTCCTGAAGATCCGCGAGCGGGGCCTGGCCTACCGCAAGAACTCCCCGGTCAACTGGTGCCCCCAGGACCAGACCGTGCTGGCCAACGAGCAGGTGCTGGCCGACGGCACCTGCGAGCGCTGCGGCGCCGAGGTCACCAAGCGCGAGCTGACCCAGTGGTACTTCAAGACCACCGACTACGCCCAGGAGCTGTACGACGGCCTGGACGCGCTGCAGGACACCTGGATCGGCAAGGTCGTCAACGCCCAGCGCAACTGGATCGGCCGCTCCGAGGGCGCCCACGTCGACTTCGTCCTGGATGGCCGCGACGAACCGGTCACCGTCTACACGACCCGACCGGACACGCTGCACGGCGCGACGTTCATGGTCGTCGCGGCCGACGCCGGGCTGGCCGCCGAGGTCGTCACCGACGAGCAGCGCCCGGCGTACGAGGCGTACGTCGAGGAGATCCGCAAGGCCTCCGACATCGACCGGCTGGCGACCGACCGGCCCAAGACCGGCGTCTTCCTGGGCGTGCACGCCACCAACCCGGTCAACGGCGAGCGGATCCCCGTGTGGGCCGCGGACTACGTGCTGGCCGACTACGGCACCGGCGCGATCATGGCGGTGCCCGCGCACGACCAGCGCGACCTGGACTTCGCCCGGAAGTTCGACCTGCCCGTGCGGATGGTCGTCGACACCGGCGAGGAGGACCCGGCGTCGTCGTACGTCGCCACCACGGGGGACGGCACCTACGTCAACTCGGGCGCCCTGGACGGGATCGCCGACAAGGCGACCGGCATCCGGACCACCATCGAGCAGCTGCAGGCCGCCGGCACGGGGGAGGGCACGGTCAACTTCCGGCTGCGCGACTGGCTGCTGAGCCGCCAGCGCTACTGGGGCTGCCCGATCCCGATCATCCACTGCGAGGCGTGCGGCGAGGTCCCGGTCCCCGAGGACCAGCTGCCGGTCGAGCTGCCCGAGCTGCGCGGCGCCGACCTGAAGCCCAAGGGCACGTCGCCCCTGGGGGCGGCCACCGAGTGGGTCGAGGTCGACTGCCCGTCGTGCGGCGGCCCGGCGCGGCGCGACACGGACACGATGGACACCTTCGTCGACTCGTCCTGGTACTTCTTCCGCTACCTGTCGCCGCACGACGACACCCAGGCGTTCGACACCGCGCTGGCCAACGCGTGGGGCCCGGTCGACCTGTACATCGGCGGCGACGAGCACGCCGTGCTGCACCTGCTGTACGCGCGCTTCTTCACCAAGGTGCTGCGCGACATCGGGCTGATCGACTGGGACGAGCCGTTCTCGGCGTACCTGTCGCAGGGCAAGGTCATCAACAACGGCCGCAAGATGAGCAAGTCGCTGGGCAACGGCATCAGCCTGGGCGACCAGCTCGACGAGTTCGGCGTCGACGCCGTCCGGCTGACCCTGGTCTTCGCGAGCCCGCCCGAGGACAACATCGACTGGGCCGACGTGTCGCCCGCCGGCTCGCTGCGCTTCCTGCAGCGCGCCTGGCGGCTGGCCAACGACGTGACCTCCGAGCCCGGCGCGGACGTCACCACCGGTGACCGGGCGCTGCGCCAGCTCACCCACCGCACCGTCCACGAGGCCGAGGTGCTGGTCGAGTCGTACCGCTTCAACGTGGTGATCGCGCGCGTCATGGAGCTGGTCAACGCGACCCGCAAGGCCATCGACTCCGGCTGCGGCCCCGCCGACCCGGCGGTTCGCGAGGCCGCCGAGGCGGTGGCGATCGTGCTGTCGCTGGTGGCGCCGTACACGGCGGAGGAGATGTGGGAGCGCCTGGGCCACCGGCCCACCGTCGCCCGCGCCGACTGGCCGGTCGTCGACCCGGCGCTGCTGGTCGAGGACTCGGTGACCGCGATCGTGCAGATCCAGGGCAAGGTCAAGGCCCGCCTGGAGGTGTCGCCCGACATCACCGAGGCCGACCTGGAGGCCCTGGCCCTGGCCGACCCGGGCGTCGTGGCCGCGATCGACGGTCGCCCCGTCCGCAAGGTCGTCGTCCGCGCCCCCAAGCTGGTCAACGTGGTCGTCTGAGGCCGGTCCTCTAACCTTCGTCGCATGCCTGTGGTCGTCGTCACCGACTCGACCGCCAGCCTCCCGCCGGAGGTGGCGGCCGAGCACGGCATCGTCGTCGTCCCGCTCCAGGTGGTGATCGGGGCCGAGATCCACGACGAGGGGTCGCCGGAGGCCACGCCCGCGCGGCTCGCCGAGGCGCTGCGGGCTTGGACGCCGGTCAGCACGTCGCGGCCCTCGCCGTCGGTGATGCTGGCCGTCTACGAGGAGGCGGCCCGCGAGGGCGCGACCGAGATCGTGTCGGTGCACCTCTCCGGCGACATGAGCGGCACCTTCGAGTCGGCCCAGCTGGCCGCGCGGGAGTCGCCGGTCCCGGTCGTCACGGTCGACAGCCGCCAGGTCGGCGTCGCGACCGGGTACGCCGCGCTGGCCGCCGCCGAGGTCGTCGCCGGGGGCGGAAGCGCCGCCCAGGCCGCCGAGGCCGCCCGCGCCCGCGCGGCCGCCTCCACCTCGCTGTTCTACGTCGACACCCTCGAGTACCTGCGCCGGGGCGGTCGGATCGGGGCGGCCGCGGCGCTGTTCGGCGGAGCCCTCGCGGTCAAGCCGCTGCTGCAGATCGAGGACGGCAAGGTCGCCTCCCTCGAGCGCGTGCGTACGTCGGCCCGCGCGCTGGGTCGGCTCGAGGAGATCGCGGTGACGGCCGCGGGCGAGGCGCAGGTCGACGTGTGGGTGGGCCATCTCGCCAACGCCGAGCGGGCGGCCCAGCTGGTCGAGAGGCTCGCCGGCCGGCTCGCACCCAACCTCGCGGGGCCCGACGGGGACCGCGAGATCTGGTGCGGCGAGCTCGGTGCGGTGCTCGGCGCGCACGTCGGCCCCGGCATGATCGCGGTCTGCGTGGCACCTCGTCTCTGAGGGGCCGCTGGGCCTCCACAGGTCACCGTCCCGCGGGTGTTCTCCACAGGTCGGCGCCACCCGGTCCCGGACGGCGACGGATCTTCCTAGGTTCGTGCCATGCGCACCCGCCGCCCGAGCCCCGAGCACCAGGAGGCCGTCTCGCGACGGCTCGCGCAGCTGAGCGCCGAGCTGGCGGCGGCGCGACCCGAGGACGAGGGGCCGGAGGTCCCGGGCGGAGGCGGCCCCGACGACTGGTGGAGCGACCACACCCGCCTCGCCGTGTCTCGCCCGGTTGCGGATCCGGGTCCGGCGTCGTACCTGCCCGTCCTCGACGAGCCCGCACCCGAGGTGCCCCGACCCGGACGGCACGCCGCCCGGCGCCGGCTCGCGCCCGGTCGGGCCCTGGCCACCCTGCTGCCGGAGCCGCTGCGCGGACCCGTGGGGCTGGGGCCGGCCCACCTCGCGGTGGTGGCGGTGCTGGTGGCGCTGGGGCTGGCGGTCACCTGCTGGTGGGTCGTCCGCGGTGACGCCGACCCGGTGGCAGGGCGGTTCGAGGCGGCGCCCGCCGAGGGCCCGGAGGCGTCCCCGGCCGCCCTCGAGGCGCCCGCCTCGGGGGCGGCGACCGCGCCGGAGGCGGGCGGCTCCGTGACGGTCGACGTGACCGGCAAGGTGCGCCGTCCCGGCATCGCCGTCCTCGACGCCGGCTCGCGGGTCGTGGACGCCGTCGAGGCCGCAGGCGGAGCCCGCCGCGGCGTCGACCTCTCGTCGCTGAACCTGGCCCGCGTGCTCGTCGACGGCGAGCAGGTCGTGGTGGGGGAGCCGACCGGCCCGGCGGCGGGGGCCGGAGGGGCCGCGGCGCCCGGCAGCACCGCCCCGGCGGCCGGGGCGCTGGTCAACCTCAACACCGCCACCGCGGCGGAGCTGGAGCTGCTGCCCGAGATCGGCCCGGTGACCGCCCAGGCGATCGTGGCCTGGCGCGACGAGCACGGCGGCTTCACCGCGGTCCAGGAGCTGCTGGAGGTCGACGGCATCGGCGACAAGACGCTCGCGACCCTGACTCCGCACGTCACGGTGTGAGGTGCGGCTCGACCCCGGGGAGGTCCGGGACCGGCCGGACCTCCGGATGCCGCTGCTCGGCCTGGCGGCGTGGGCGGGAGGGCTCCTGGGCCACCACGGCTCGTGGTCGCCGGTCCTGGCCGCGGGCCTCGGGGTCCTGGGTGCGGTGCCGGTCCTCGCCCGGAGGCGCGGGCGGCGGGCGGCGCTGACCGCGGTGGCGGTGCTGCTCGTCGGGACGGCCGTCGCCGGTGCTGCCCTCCTGCGGCAGGAGCAGGTCGCCCGCAACCCGGTGGCCCGACTGGCGGCCGACGGGGCCGTGGCGACGGTGGTCGCCACGGTGACCTCCGACCCGAAGGTCGTGCACGGGCGGTTCGCCGACCAGGTCATGCTCCGCGTCGAGGTCCGGGCCGTGACCGGACGCGGGTCGTCGTACTCGCTGGCGACGCCGGTGCTGGTGCTGGGCGACGACGCCTGGAGGTCCGTGCCGCTCGGCACGACGGTGCGGGCGACCGGCCGGCTCTCGCCCTCCGACGACGGCGACGTCGCCGCGGTCCTCGGGGCGGCGGGGGAACCGGCGCCTGTGGCGGCGCCGGACCTGTGGTGGCGCGCGGCCGACCGGGTGCGGGCATCGGTGCGCGACTCGGTGGCCCACCGACCCGCCGACCAGCGCGCGCTGGTCCCGGCCCTGGTCGACGGCGACGACGGCGGTCTCGATCCTGCGCTCGCCGACGACTTCCGGACGACCGGGCTGACCCACCTGCTGGCCGTGTCCGGCACCAATCTGACCCTGGTCGTCGGGTTCCTGCTGGTCGGGTGCCGGTGGCTGGGGGTGCGCGGACGCTGGCTCTACCTGGTCGGCGCCGCGGGCATCTGCGGGTTCGTGCTGCTCGCCCGCACGGAGCCCAGCGTGGTCCGGGCTGCGGCGATGGGCACGGTCGGCCTGCTGGGCATGGGGACCGACGGTCGGAGGCGAGGCTTCCGGGCCCTTGGCGTGGCCGTCACGGCGCTGCTCCTGCTCCAGCCGGCGCTCGCGGTGTCGATCGGCTTCGCCCTGTCGGTGCTGGCGACCGCGGGCATCCTGGTCCTGGCGCCGGGGTGGCGCGACGCCCTCGCGCGGTGGCTGCCGCGGTGGCTGGCCGAGGCGGTCGCGGTGCCGGCGGCGGCCCAGCTGGCGTGCACACCGCTGGTCGCCGCGATCTCCGGCCAGGTCAGTCTGGTCGCCGTGGTGGCCAACCTGCTGGTCGCCCCGGTCGTCGGGCCCGCCACGGTGCTGGGGCTGCTGGGAGGTCTGGTGGGGCTGGTCTGGGGGCCGCTCGGGCGGGTGGCGGGCACGCTCGCGTCCTGGTGCGTCGGCTGGATCGTGCTGGTCGCGCGCCGCGGCGCGGACCTGCCGGCGTCGGCGGTCGACTGGGGGACCGGGCCGCTCTCGCTGCTCGTCCTGACGGTGCTGAGCGTGGCGATCGCCGTCCTGGCCCCGCGGCTGCTGCGCCACCGCGCCGGGGGCGTCGCCTGCTGCCTGGTGATGGTGGTGACCGTCGTGGTCCGGCTGCCGAGCCCGGGCTGGCCGCCGGACGGCTGGGTGCTCGTGGCCTGCGACGTGGGCCAGGGCGACGCGCTCGTGGTCCGGGTCGGGCCGGCGGCGGCGATGGTGGTCGACGCCGGACCCGACCCGGGAGCGGTGGACGGGTGCCTCGACCGGCTCGGGGTCAGCGCGGTGCCGCTGGTCGTGCTCACCCATTTCCACGCCGACCACGTCGACGGGCTGTCCGGGGTGCTCGGCGGGCGCGACGTCGGCGTCGTCGAGATCACGCCCGTGCTCGATCCGCCGGGGGGCGTGGACCTGGTCCGGGACGCCACGGTCGGGGCCGGCGTGCCGGTCCGGACCGCGGTCCCGGGCACCCGGCGGATCGGGGAGGCGACGGTCCAGGTGCTCGGCCCGGCTGGCCCGGTGCGGGACGGTCCCGGTGACGGGAGCGCCGCCAACGACGCGAGCGTCGTCCTGCTCGTCGAGGTGCGGGGGATCCGGATGCTGCTGACCGGCGACCTCGAGCCGCCGGGCCAGGCGGGGCTGGCCCGCTCGCTGCCCGGCCTGCGGGTCGACGTGCTGAAGCTGCCCCACCACGGCAGCCGGCACCAGGACCCTGCCTTCCTCGCCGCGCTGGGGGCCGAGGTCGTGCTGGTCTCCGTGGGCGCCGACAACGACTACGGGCACCCGTCCCCGGAGGTCCTGGACCCGCTGTCCGAGACCGGCGCCGACGTGCTGCGCACCGACGAGGACGGCGACCTCGCGGTGGTGGCCGACGACGGTGATCCGGCGACCGCCACCCGGGGCTGAGCGTCGGTCCCGTGTGGGAGGCTGGACCCATCATGGCGAGCGGTCCTCAGGCAGCAGACGTCCTCGGTCGGGTCACCCTGGTGACGGGCAAGGAGGAGTTCCTCAACGAGCGCACGGTGGTGGCCGTCCGGGCCGCCGTCCGGGCCCACGATGCCGAGGCCGAGCTGGCCGAGACCGCCGCGTCCGAGCTGCCCCTGGCCACGCTCGGCGAGCTGGCGGCGCCGTCTCTCTTCTCCAGCATCCGCTGCGTCGTGGTGCGGTCGCTGGAGAACCTGCCGGACGAGTCGGTCGAGGGACTGCTGGGCTACGCCGCGGCGCCCGCCGACGAGGTCGCGCTGGTCCTGGTCCACGGCGGCGGCCCGAAGGGCTCCGGGGTGCTGACCAAGCTGCGCAAGCTGGCCACGGTCACCGAGTCCAAGTCCGGCGAGCTGCGCCCGTCCGAGCTGCCGGCCTTCGTGGCCAGCGAGGTGCGCAGCCACGGCTCGAGCATCGACCAGGAGGGGGCGGCGTTCCTGGTCCAGGCCGTCGGTCAGGACCTGCGCTCGCTGTCGGCCGCCGCCCACCAGCTCACCAACGACTTCGCGGGCGCGCCCATCGACCTCGAGAAGGTGCAGAAGTACTACGGCGGCCGCGCCGAGGCCAAGTCCTTCGCCGTCGCCGACGCCGCGTTCTCCGGTCGCCGCCAGGCCGCCCTCGAGGAGCTGCGCTGGGCGCTGGAAGGCGGCACCGCCGCCGTCCTGGTCACCTCGGCCTTCGCCGGCAGCGCCCGCGGGCTGGCCCGGTTCAAGTCCGCGCCCGGCCGGATGCGCGACGCCGACCTGGCCCGCGAGGTCGGGGTGCCGCCGTGGAAGCTGCGCACCCTGCGCGACCAGGCCCGCGGCTGGAGCGACGCCGGGATCGCCCGGGCGATCCGCGCGGTCGCCCAGGCCGACGCCGACATCAAGGGCGCGGCGACCGACGCGTCGTACACCCTGGAGCGCCTGGTGCTCACGGTCACGGGGCTGCGCGAGGGCCGCTAGCTGCTCGGTGGCCGAGTGCCGCCGAGGGACAAGGCGGTGTCGTGGGTTCGGTGGTCGAGTGCCGCCGAGGGACGAGGCGGTGTATCGAGACCACGCCAAAAAGGCGCCGACCCCGAGGGGGCGGCGCCTTCGCGAGGACGACTCAGAGAGAGGCGGTCTTCTTGGCGATCGCGGACTTGCGGTTCGCGGCCTGGTTCTTGTGGATGACGCCCTTGGAGGCGGCCTTGTCGAGCTTCTTGGCGGCGTCGCGGCCGGCCACGGTCGCGGCCTCCTTGTCACCGGCCTCCGCGAGCTCGCGGAACTTGCGGACAGCAGACTTCAGGCCCGTCTTCACGGCCTTGTTGCGCTCGTGCGCCTTCTCGTTCTGCTTGTTCCGCTTGATCTGGGACTTGATGTTCGCCACTTCTGCGCCTTCGTCGTAGGTGTGGATGAAGCTAGGAAAGTTCGTGGTGCGCGGTCGGCGGACGGCTACGGCCAGACACGCGACGTACGAGATTAACAGTGGCGCGGCGGGCCGCCCAAATCACGCAGGAGTCACGCCGGGTCATGCCAGCCGCGACGCTCGGCCAGCCAGTCCCAGACCACGTCACCCTGCCAGCGCTGGAAGTCGCGCAGGTACGGCGAGGCGGGCGGCACCCGTTCGTCGCCCTGCTTCCAGAAGTAGCCCGCGAGCAGCGCGAGGAACGCGTCGACGTGGTCGGCGGGAACGTCGCGGGTCAGGGGGAGTCGCGCCAGGAGCGCGTCGACGTCCAGGCCGTCACCCCGCGGGCCGACCATCAGCAGCACGGTGTCGAGCCAGGCGGCGCCGAGCACGGGCCAGTTCCAGTCGCAGAGCAGGACCCGGCCGTCGGCGGCGAGCAGCAGGTTGTCGTCACGGACGTCGGTGTGCACGACGGTGTCGCCGGCACCCACCGCGGCGAAGCTGGCCGCGAGCCCGGCGGCGTCGTCGAGGTGGGGGAGGTCCGGACGGGTGAGGCGCAGGTGGTCCCAGGCGGCCGGCCAGTCGGCGAGGTCGTCGGCGACCGGGGCCAGGTCGAGGGCCGGCGGAACGGGGGTCAGGGTGGCCGCCAGGGACTCGAGCATCGCGGCCGCGCCCTCGACGTCGGCCACCCTCCAGGGGCGCCGCGGGGTCGCGGCCTCGACGTGCTCGATCCCCAGGACCACCCAGTCGTCGCGGTCGTGCAGCCACAGCAGCCGCGGCGCCGGGGCCTCGGGCGGCAAGGCGCCGAGCTTGCGGGCCTCCTCGCGGTAGGAGAGGGCGAAGGCCCGCTGGGCCTTCGTGGACGCCGCCTTCACGAAGTGACGGCTGCCGTCCTCGCAGCGCAGCACCGACGCGAAGCCGGGGGTGAAGCCACCGCCCTGCGAGGTCGCCTCGACCACGGCCGAGCCGCACTCCCGCTCCACGAGCGCCCGGACGTGTGGGGGCAGGTGGGCCCACTCCAGGCGGCGGGCGGTGCGGCCGAAGGGCACGGTGGTCGCGATCACCGGGACATCCTGCCGGGTCCGGGTACCGGAGGTGATGACCACTGTCGCGGAGCTGTTGATCGAGACCCTCGCCGAGCACGGCGTGACCCAGGTGTGGGGCGTGGTCGGCGATGCGCTCAACCCGGTGACCGACGCGATCCGGCGGGAGGACCGGATCGAGTGGATCGGGGTCCGGCACGAGGAGGTGGGTGCCTTCGCGGCCGGCGCCCAGGCCCAGCTCACCGGCCGCCTCGGCGTGTGCATGGGCACCGTCGGACCCGGTGCCGTGCACCTGCTCAACGGGCTCTACGACGCCAAGAAGTCGCACGCCCCGGTCCTGGCGATCTGCGGCCAGGTGCCGCGCGAGGACATCGGCAGCGACTTCTTCCAGGAGGTCGACAACGACGCCCTGTTCGCCGACGTGGCGGTCTTCCGCGCGACGGTCACCAGCGTCGACCAGCTGCCACGCCTGATTGAGCAGGCCGGGAACGCCGCCCTGCAGGAGCGCGGGGTCGCCGTGCTCACCCTGCCGGGCGACGTGGGGGAGCTGGAGGTGCCGAAGGGTACGGCGGTCCCGCGCCTCGTCGTCGAGCAGCCGCCGGTCCCGCCGTCGGAGGAGTCGGTCGCCGCCGCGGTCCGGGCGATCGACGCTGCGGAGCGGGTGACCCTGCTCGTCGGTCAGGGCGCCCGGCACGCCCGGGCCGAGGTGCTCGCGCTCGCCGAGCGACTGCAGGCGCCGATGGTGCTGACCCTGAAGGCCAAGGAGGGCCTCGAGCAGGACAACCCCTTCGAGGTCGGGCAGTCCGGGCTGCTGGGCAACCACGCCAGCGCCGTGGCCTTCGAGAAGTGCGACCTGCTGCTGATGCTCGGCACCGACTTCCCCTACACGCAGTTCCTCCCGCACGGCACCACGACGGTGCAGGTCGATGCGGACGGCTCGCACGTCGGCCGTCGTACGCCGGTGGAGCATGCCGTGGTCGGCGACGCCCGGCTCGCCGTGCAGGCCCTGGTGGAGCAGGTCCGGCCCCGGACCGACGGGGGACACCTGGACAAGGCGCGGGCGTCGTACGACGCGTGGCGGGAGCGGCAGCAGCAGTTCCTCGACCCGTCGTACGACCGGAAGCCGAAGGGCCTGCTCCGCCGGAAGGTCGACAACCCCGAGGGGCGGATCCGGCCCGAGCTGCTCGCCGGGCTGCTGGACCGCTACGCCGCCCCCGACGCGGTGTTCACGGTCGACACCGGCATGGCCACCACCTGGCTCGCCCGGTTCGTCCGGATGACCGGCGAGCGCCGGCTCCTCGGCTCGTTCAACCTCGGCTCGATGGCCAACGCCATGCCGCAGGCCCTGGGCGCCGCGGGGCTCGACCGGACGCGGCAGGTGGTCGCCTGCTGCGGCGACGGCGGCCTGTCGATGCTGATGGGCGACCTGCTCACGGCCGTGAGCCACGACCTCCCGGTGAAGCTGGTGGTCTTCGACAACGGTCGGCTCGGCATGGTCAAGCTGGAGATGGAGCAGGCCGGCCTGCCCGAGTTCGGCACCGTGCTGCACAACCCCGACTTCGCGAAGGTGGCCGAGGCGGTCGGCATGCGAGGCATCCGGGTCGAGGACCCCCACGACCTGGAGGCCGCGGTCGCCGAGACGATGGCGTACGACGGCCCGGTGCTGCTCGACGTGCTCACCAACCCCGACGAGGTGTCGATCCCGCCCCAGCCGACGCTCGGTCAGGCGTGGGGCTTCGCGATCGCCAAGACCAAGGAGGCGGTCACGAGCCCCGAGTGACGTCGTGGTCGCGGAAGGCCCGGAATCCCATCCAGCCGGCGCCGCCGTCGTCACCGTCCCGACCGTCGAGGTCGAGCCAGTCGCCGGTGCTCGTGTCGATCACGCTCCAGCCACGCGCCCGGGCCAGTCGTCGGAGCACCGCGACCGGGTCGCCGCCGCCGCGCACCCCGATCATCAGCATCGTCACCGGGTCCTCGTCGATGCTCAGCTCGAAGAGGTGCTCGCCGTCGGACCAGGCGCCCCAGCGCGGGTCGGACCAGTCCGTGCCCGGCAGCTCCTCGCACAGCCAGGCGCGCAGGTCGTCGGCCGGGCCGAGCGGGCGCACCAGGGCCTCGTCGAGCTCGGAGACCCGGGGCCTCGGTCGCGCCACGTCCACGAGCACCACGTCCCAGCTCATGTGCTCACGGTGCCCGCCGTACCCACTCCCGAACCCCGAGGGGCCGGGCGCGGGCATCGCCTCGCCATCGGCCCGATGCCCTGCCGGCCCCCGACGACGTGCTCGCCCGGGTGCTCCGCCCGGGACCGCGGAAGGCGTGATCGTGCGGGCCGTGTGGGAGAATCGACGGGTCCCCGAGCACTCGAACGAGAGACATTCGTGCCCACGAACACCGCGCCGCCCCCGGGCCGCACCGATCCGGCGATCATCCGGAACTTCTGCATCATCGCCCACATCGACCACGGCAAGTCGACGCTGGCCGACCGGATGCTGCAGCTGACCGGTGTCGTCGACGCGCGCGCGGCGCGGGCGCAGTACCTCGACCGGATGGACATCGAGCGCGAGCGCGGGATCACCATCAAGAGCCAGGCCGTGCGGATGCCGTGGACGGTCCCCGCCGGCAACGACGAGGCCGCCGAGCCCGGCACCTACGTCCTGAACATGATCGACACCCCGGGCCACGTCGACTTCACCTACGAGGTGTCGCGGTCGCTGGAGGCCTGCGAGGCCGCCATCCTGCTGGTCGACGCCGCCCAGGGCATCGAGGCGCAGACCCTGGCCAACCTCTACCTCGCCATGGGCGCCGACCTGCACATCATCCCGGTGCTCAACAAGATCGACCTGCCCGGCGCCAACCCCGACAAGTACGCCGCGGAGCTCGCCGGTCTGGTCGGCTGCGAGCCCGACGACGTGCTGCGCGTCAGCGCCAAGACCGGCCTGGGCGTCGAGGGCCTGCTCAACCACATCGTGAAGGAGACCCCGCCGCCGGTCGGCGACGCCGACGCGCCCGCCCGGGCCCTGATCTTCGACTCGGTCTACGACACCTACCGCGGCGTGGTCACCTACGTCCGGGTCGTCGACGGCAAGCTCACCCACCGCGACCGGATCAAGATGATGTCGACCGGCGCCGTGCACGAGATGCTCGAGGTCGGCGTGATCAGCCCCGAGCCGGTCAAGGCCGGCGACCTCGGCGTCGGTGAGGTGGGTTACCTCATCACCGGGGTGAAGGACGTCCGCCAGTCCCGGGTCGGCGACACCGTCACCAGCCAGCACCACGGCGCCACCGAGGCGCTCGGCGGCTACAAGCACCCCAATCCGATGGTCTACTCGGGGCTCTACCCGATCGACGGCGACGACTACCCGACGCTGCGCGACGCCCTGGAGCGGCTGCAGCTCAACGACGCCGCGCTGACCTTCGAGCCGGAGACCTCCGGCGCCCTCGGCTTCGGCTTCCGGATCGGCTTCCTCGGCCTGCTGCACATGGAGATCACCCGCGACCGCCTCGAGCGCGAGTTCAACCTCGACCTGATCTCGACCGCGCCGAACGTGGTCTACGACGTGGTCATGGAGGACGGCTCCGAGATCGTGGTGACCAACCCCAGCGAGTACCCCGAGGGCAAGATCTCCGAGGTCCGCGAGCCGGTCGTCAAGGCGACCATCCTGAGCCCGAGCGACTACATCGGCACGATCATGGAGCTCTGCCAGAACAAGCGCGGCAGCCTGCAGGGGATGGACTACCTCTCCGAGGACCGCGTCGAGATGCGCTACACGCTGCCCATGGGCGAGATCGTCTTCGACTTCTTCGACCAGCTGAAGTCGCGCACCAAGGGCTACGCCTCGCTCGACTACGAGCGGTCCGGCGAGCAGGCGGCCGACCTGGTCAAGGTCGACATCCTCCTGCAGGGCGAGCCCGTCGACGCCTTCTCCGCGATCATCCACAAGGACGCGGCGTACTCCTACGGCGTGATGATGGCCGGCAAGCTGAAGGACCTGATCCCGCGCCAGCAGTTCGAGGTCCCGATCCAGGCCGCCATCGGCGCCCGGGTGATCGCCCGCGAGAACATCCGGGCGATCCGCAAGGACGTCCTGGCCAAGTGCTACGGCGGCGACATCACCCGCAAGCGCAAGCTGCTGGAGAAGCAGAAGGCCGGCAAGAAGCGGATGAAGAACATCGGCACCGTCGAGGTCCCGCCGGAGGCCTTCGTCGCCGCGCTCTCCACCACGCAGCCGACCGAGAAGACCGCCAAGAAGTAGGCGGTGCGGTTGGCGGTCCGCCAGGACGGGTAGTGACCGGGCGTCTCGGCGGGCGACCGGGCCCGCCCGTACGCGAGGACCACCGATGAGCGACGCACCCCTGATCGACGGCGACGGCCTGCTCGGAGCACACCTGGCCGAGCGGAGGCCGCTGGCGCTGCGGCACCGGCTGCCGGACCACCCGCTGCTGCAGCTCGACGCCATCGCCGACCTGGCCGAGCAGCTCGGCCCGGACTCCATCTCGGCGGAGAAGGCCGAGAAGGAGCTGGTCGCCGCCGACGGCACGGCCGACGCGCTCGCGGTCCGGGCCATCAGCGAGCAGATCCGCTCGCTGGCGGCCAACGACTCCTGGTTCACGCTGCTGAACATCGAGCGGGTGGCGTCGTACCACCGGCTGGTCGACGAGATCGTCGACGAGCTCGCCCGTCAGGTCGGCGTGGAGGCCGGCACCCTGCGCCGCCGGATGGGCTTCGTCTTCGCGAGCTCGCCGCGGTCGGTGACCTCGGCGCACTTCGACATCGAGCAGAGCTTCTGCCTGCAGCTGCAGGGCCGCCGGCGGCTCGGGTTCGGTCGGTTCGCCGACGACGAGCAGCGCGAGCGCGAGGTACGGCGCTACTGGGGCGGCTCGTCCTTCGGCAAGCTGGAGACGATGCCCGAGCAGACCGACGAGCTCGCGCTCGGGCCCGGCGACGGCGCCTACATCCCGCCGTACACCCCGCACTGGCTGAGCAACGGCGACACCACGTCGCTGTCGCTCACCGTCACGTTCTTCAACCGCGACAACGAGGACGAGTCGCTGGTCCAGGCCCTCAACGAGAAGGTACGACGCACCGGCCTGACGCCCCGTCCGTACGGCGACGCGCCGCGGCGCGACCGCGCGAAGGCCGGCGCCATGCGCGGGTACGCCGCGCTGCGCCGGCGGTTGCGCCCGGACACCTCCGCCTCACACTGACCGCTCGACCCGTCGGTGCGCGCTCGCGGCGAGCGACCGCGCGCCGAGCACGCCGGTGGCGAGCGCGCCGCGGGCGAACCTGATCCGCCCGATGCTGCGCCGATCATCGGCGAGCGAGTCCTTGTAGCCCTCGTCGCCGCGCAGGAAGTCGACCTCGTGGCAGCCGTCGGCCACCGCGTCCGCGACGACCCGGTGGAGCAGGACCGTGCCGGCCCCGTCGTCGGCGCGCTCCAGCGAGCGGGCGACCTGGTAGAGGCTCAGCCGCCCCGCGACGACGAAGGCCAGCGAGACCGCCCGCGCGCGACCGTCGGTCTCCAGCACGTCGACGCGGGCCTCGCCGGCCGCGAGGCCGGCGTCGAGCGCGCGGGCCAGCCGGGGCAGCTCGGCCAGCAGCGGGGCCCGGTCCGGACGGGCCTCGTGCAGCCGGCGGAAGTCCGCGAGGGCGGTGGCGAGGCCGTCGCGCGGCACGCGGTGGTGCCGGGCCCCGGCGTCGGCCAGCCGTCGGTCGGAGCGCCGGGCGCTGCGGCGGGTGCCCGACGACCGGGTGGCGAGGTAGTCGGCGGGCGCGACCGGCAGGGCGGCGTACGGCGCGACGTCGATCGCCTCGACGGGTCGTCCGAGGACCCGGCCGAGGACCGAGCCCTGGACCAGACCACTCAGGTCAACGATCAGGTTCCGATGCTGTGTGAGCCAGGTCATAAGAGGTGCCTTCAGGTCGTTCTCCGCCCCGGCCCGACACAGCAGATCGAGGTGGTCGGGACACAGCACGCCGGCGCCGCCGAACCGGATCCGGGGCACGCCGAGATGCCGGTCCCGGGTGATCGGGAGGCCGCCGACCAGCCCCTCGCCCGTTCGATGAAAGGCCAGGTAGGAACCTGTTTCGGTACACGCGTACCGCAACCACCAGGACCTCAGGAACGGGGACGGGACCGGGCTCTCGTCGACCAGCCGGTCCCACGCCGGACCGGCCTCCCCGAGGTCGCTGACGAGGGTCGCGACGACGGGCCGGGGGGTGTCCACGCCCGGAGCCTAGGCCTGATGCCAAGGAGAGATTGACGTTTACACCATCGCTGTTCCGAGCAGACGTCAGGGTGTCGCCTTCTCGGGCACCTAGGGCGACCGAACGTTTCCAGGGGGGAAATGTCCGTGCCGAACAACGAGGGCGGAGCCATGTCCGACCACGCCACCAGCAGCACCGACGTACGAGACCGAGCGGAGTCCTTCCGGGCCACGCTCGGAGCACGCCAGGAAGCCGACGCGATCCTGGCCGAGGCGGCCCAGGTGCGCCGCCAGGCCGGGGTCGACGCCGAGCGCCTGGTCGCCGAGGCCGAGACGCTCGCCGCCGAGCTGACCCAGCAGGCGCGCAGCAGCGCCGAGCAGGTCACCGCCGAGGCCCGGGAGCGCGCCGACGGCATCCTCGCCCAGGCCCGTCAGTCGGCGGACCGGCTCCGGGTGCAGGCACGGGCCGACGCCGAGGCGGCCCGCGAGCAGTTCCTGGCCGAGCTCGAGGCCGAGAACCGCGAGCGGCTGCACGGGGTGCGACAGCGCGCCGAGGAGCTGCTCGCCGGCATCGAGACGGTCGTGCGCGGCCTCGGGAGCACCCTGCAGCAGGCGGAGGGGTCGGTCTCCGAGATGGAGCGCTCGCTGCACCAGGTCCGCAGCGACGCCGTCGAGCGGCTGCCCGAGACGCCGGCGGGTCCGTCGCCGCGCGAGCTCGCCGCGGCGGCCGAGACGGCCGAGCGTGCGGCCCGCACCGAGGCCGTCCTCGACGACCTGGCCGCCCGTTCCTCGGCGACCGCGGACGAGGCCCCGGCCGCTGAGCCGGACCCCGTCGAGGCGACGCCCGCGCCTGGGCCCACGCCCGAGCCGACCGTCGCCGTGAAGACGCTGTCGACCGAGCCGGCGCCGGCGCCGACGTACCCGTCCGGACCCGAGTCCGAGGCGGACCAGCGCCCGCTCGGGTGGCTCTTCCGCACCCCCCGGACGTGACCGGGTCACGGCCCGTCGGCGCAACCCCCGGCGACGGGCGTGGCCTCGTCGACGTAGTCCGTCGCGGCGTTGGGCGGGCGGATCGGGAGCACCTGCACGCCCGTGACCGTGCTCCCGGCGGGCACCGGGTGCAGCAGCTCCATCTCGATGCGCTGCACCTGGTCGGCGGGGAAGCAGTGCCAGCGCCCGGAGACCACGGCGAGGAACGTCCCGTCGGGCCGGGCCAGCGTCGCCTGCACGGTCGCCACGTCGACGGCCGTGCCCGCGGGTGTCACGTCGGCGAGCACGACCGTGCCCTCGGCGGTGCCGCGGATCCCGACCGACTCGGCCGTGACCGACGAGGCGGTGTCGTCGTTGGCCCACGACACGTCGCGGTAGCGAACCTCGACGTCCGCGATCGCGGCCGGGTCCACCTGCGTGTCGAAGTACAGCCCGTACGTCGTTCCCGGAGGGAGGTCGAGCACCGTGCAGCAGTCGCCGCGTGCCGACTGGACCGCCGATGACGCCAGGGTCACTCCACGCTCGTCGACGGCCGTGACGACGGCGGTGGCCCGCCGTAGGGTCCGGTCGCCGTCGTTGCGGACGAGCACCGAGACCAGACCGTCGAGCTCGCCCCACTCCTGGGTGGCCAGTACGTCGGTCGACCCCGAGGTGCCCGCGGTCGGGTCCGTCACGTCGGCGTCGGCGCCGGTGAGCTGGGCGCATCCGGCGAGCGATGCGGCGAGCGCGGTCAGCGCCAGCGCCATGGCCCCGGCCCTGCGTCGTGTGTGCACCCGTGTCCCCGTCCTCGTGCGCCGCGCGGCGCCGGGCGTCATGGTAGGCACACGGTGACCCGGACGCTGCCGCACTGGACGGTCGGCGACCGGCTGGCCGCCGTCCGCGTCCTGCTGCCGGCCGACCCGGGACCGGTCCCGGTGCTCGCCGTCGGCGAGGTCCTGCGGCCCCACCTCGCGGCCGCGCTGCCGGAGGCGACCACCCTCGACGAGGCCCCGGCCGACGGCTGGACGCTGCTGGTCGTCGAGGCGGCCGGCCACGACGTCGAGGCGCTGCGCCGACGGGTCGCGCCCGGCGGGACGGTCGCCGTGCTCGGACCGCACGGGCAGCACGCCGTCTACCCGGCGTCCGACCGGCCCGAGCTGGTCTGGCGCCGGGGCTGGCCGGTCTCGGGCGTCGCCGATCCCGCCGCGTGGGTACGACGGCGCGCGGCGCTGGCCCTCGCGCGGCGGCACGGCAGCTTCCTCGACGTCACCGGTGCGGACCGGCCGACGCTCGCCGACGAGGTGCTCGCCCAGCTCGAGCACGCCACCGGTGTCCCCGGCCGACTGGTCGGCGTGGTGACCGCCGGCCACACGGTCCTGCGCGTGCGCACCGCGGACGGCGACGTCGCCGTACGGCTGACGATGGTGCACCCCGACCGCGACCCCGACCCGTCGCGGGCCGTGCTCGCCGACGTGCCGGAGCTGGCGCCGCTGCTGCCCGCCACCCTCGCCTCCGGCACGGTCCGCGGCCTTCCCTGGGTCGCGGTGGAGTGGGTGCCGCGACGCCGCTCGACCGGCGGGTGGCCGTGGCCGACCGCCGAGTCGCAGGCCGCCGGCGCGGAGGCGGTCGTCGACGCGCTGGCCGCCCGGCTGACCGGGGAGACCGGGCCGGGCTGGGCCGCGGACTGGTGCGAGCGCGCGCACGTCGTACCGCTCGACGTGCGGGCGGCCTGGGCCGAGCAGCTGGCGGTATTGGAGCGAGGCGTCCCGACGGCCTGGTGCCACGGCGACCTGTGGTCCGGCAACGTGCTCGCCGACGGCGAGCGGCGGGTCGTCATCGATTGGGACAACGCCTCGGCGGACGCACCGCTGGGCCTGGACCGGGTGCTCCGCCCGGCGCTGCGCGAGGCGGGGGAGCCGGGGCGCAACGTCACGACCGAGCTGTTCCGGCTGGTCGACGAGGTCGACCTGCTCGGCGACGCCGAGGTGGCGGGCCGGCGCTGGACCGCGTGGGACCGCGCCGAGCGCCGGGCCCTGGTGCTGGCCGCGGTGGTGCTCTACCTGCGCAACCGGTCCGAGCACGACCTCGCGCCCGAGGAGCTGGCCGCCCACCTGAGCGCCGCGCGCACCGGTCTGGAGACACCCGTGGCCGTCCCGACCACCGGGACCGAGGGACTGGCCGCGGCGCGGACCGCCCGCGGCGCACTGTGGCTGGCCACCAACGGCATCGTGGTCAAGACCTCCCAGACCGTGGTGCTGCTGGCCCTCGCGGCCCTGCTCGCTCCGGAGGCCCTGGGCCTGGTCGCGCTCGGCACCCTGGTCGCGAACGCCTCGGCGGTCGTCACCAGCCTCGGGACGGCGAGCGCGCTCGTCTACTGGCGTGGTGACGTCGAGCGCGCCGCGCGCACGGCGGTCACGATCGGCGCGGGCATGGGGATCGCGCTCGCGGGGCTGCTGTGGGCCGCGGCGCCCTGGCTCGCCCGCACCCTCGGGGCCGCCGACGGTGCCCCGGTGATCCGTGGCCTGACCGCCGTCCTGCCCTGCCTGGCCGTCGCCGCCGTCACCAACGAGCTGTTGCGCCGGCGCTTGCTGTTCCTGCGCCGGATCGTCCCGGACACGGTCTCCTCGGTCGTCGGCGCGGGTGTCGCCATCGCCCTGGTCGCCGGCGGCAGCGGCGTGATGGCGCTGGTCGCGGGCCAGGTCGTCCAGGCCGTGCTCACCCTGCTGCTGTCCTGGTGCGTGCACCCGCCGGTGCTCCCCGGCTGGAACCGCGAGGACGCTCGCGGCCTGCTGACCTACGGCGGCCCGTACGCCGGCGCGAACCTGCTGGAGCTGGTCCAGCTCAACGTCGACTACCTCATCGTCTCCGCGGTGCTCGGCCCGGTCGCGCTCGGCCAGTACTCGCTGGCCTTCCGGCTCTCGTTCATGCCGTACCTGATGATCGTCGTCGTCATCACCGGCGCGGCGTTCCCCTACCTGTGCCGGATGCGCGGGCGGCGGCTGGGCGAGGCCGCGACCGTGGTGATGACCGCGACCCTGACCCTGGTGCTGCCGCTCTGCGCGGGCGTCGCGCTGCTGGCCGACCACCTCACCCTGCTCGGCGAGAAGTGGGAGCCGGGCGTGCCGGTCGTCGCCTGGCTCGCCGGGTACGCCGTACTGCTCAGCGTCGGTCAGCTGGTGCAGGTGACCCTCAACGCGTCGGGACGGCCCGCCGTGACGATGACCGTGCGGCTGTGCCACCTGCTGCTGCTCGTCGCCAGCCTGTCGGTGGTGGCGCACCACGGCGTGGTCCCGGTCGCGCTCACCCAGCTCGCGGTCGCCGGGTGCGTCGCGCTGCTCGCCGTCACGCTGGCCCGGGTCCTGGTGCGCGGCTTCTCGCTGCGAGCCCTGGGCCGGGCGCTCCGCCCGGCTGCGGCAGGCGTCGCGGCGATGGTCGTGGTGGTGCTCGCCGCCCGGACCCTGCTCGACCTCGACGGCCCGAGCGTCGGCAGCCTGGTCGGGCTCGCGCTGCTCGGCGCCGCGGCGTACGCCGTCCCGGTCTGGCTGCTCGACCGCCAGCACCTGCTCGCCGCGGCCCGGCTCGTCAGGAGGACGTCGTGAAGGCTCCCACCCGGGCGATCGCCCGGACCCTGCGACCGCTGGCCCGGTCCGGGCGCCGGCTGCGCCGCCAGCACGGCCTGACCGTGATCGGCTGGCACCGGGTCGACGGCCGTCGTACCGACGGGCTCTCGACGGGGGTCGACGACTTCCGCGCCCACCTCGACGTGCTGGAGGAGGTGGACGCGCAGGTGCTGCCGCTGGAGTCGGCCGTGGCGCGGCTCCAGGCCGGGACCCTGCCTCCGCGGGCCGTCGCGCTGACCTTCGACGACGGCTACGCCAGCGTGGTCGAGACGGCCTGGCCGCTGCTGAAGGAGCGCGGCCTGGACGCCACCCTCTTCGTGGTCACGGGCAGCCTGGTCGGTCCGATGCGCTTCGCCTGGGACGAGGGCGAGCGGGAGCCGGACCGGATCCGGCTGGCCACCGCCGACGAGCTCGTCGAGGCCGCGGGCCAGGGGCTCGCGCTCGGCTCGCACACCGTCACCCACCCGTGGCTGCCGGGCCTGGACCCGGCCCTGCTGGAGCACGAGCTGGGAGAGTCGCGCAGCCGGCTGGAGGATCTGCTCGGGCGGCCGGTGCGCGCGGTCGCCTACCCGACGGGCGGCTGGTCGGGCGCGGTCCGCGCCGCCGCCGAGCGGGCCGGCTACACCACGGGCATCACCGTCGACCGCGGCACCAACACGGCCCGCACCCACCCGCTGGAGCTGCGCCGGTCGTTCGTGCCGGCGGCGACGGCCGACCTGCGGCTGATCCTCGACGGCGCCTACACCTACCTGCGCCCGCTCGACACCTGGCGCCGCCGGGGGCCCGCGTGACCTCCCTGGCCGTGGTCGAGGAGACCACCGGCTCCGGCTCGCGCAGCCGGGGCCAGGTCATCGTCGTCGGGCTGGCCGCGCTGCTCGGCTTCGCCGCGGGCGTGCAGCCGGTCCTGGTGCTCGGTGTCCTGGCGGCGGCCGTCGTCGGCACCGCCCTGCTGCTGCACGTCGAGTGGGCGGCTCTGGCCGTGGTGGCCTCGGCGGTGTTCGAGGACTACCTCCACGTGGTCGACGGGCGGGTGGTCAAGGTGCTGGCCGTGCTGCTGGTCGCGGCCTGGCTGCTGCGCCGCTGCCGCGGGCCACTGCCGGGGGCCGTGCACGCTCCGGTGCTGCTGTCCGTGCTCGGCCTGCTCGTCGTGCTGCTCGCGGCGACGGTTGCGCACACCAACGGGACCGCGGGCCTCGCCGTCCTGCTGCGCTGGGCCGGCTTCCTCGCCGTCGTCGCCGTCCTCCTCGACTGCCTGCCGGCGCTCGTCAGCCCGGCCCGGCTGGCCCGGGCCTACGTCTGGTCGTGCACCGCGGCCGCGCTGTGCGGCCTGCTGACCTACCTGTTCGCCGACGAGCGGCGGGTCGTCGGCCCGCTCGGCGACCCCAACGACCTGGCCTTCTTCCTGCTGGCCGCGCTCCCGCTCGCCCTCGGCCTGCGGTCGCGCTCCACCACGCCCTGGCCGTACGGCGTCGCGACCGCGCTGCTCCTGCTCGCCCTGCTCGGCACCCTCTCGCGCGGCGCCCTGGTCGGCGCCGGGGTGGCGCTGCTCGTCGCCGTCGTGCTCGGGCAGCTCTCGCTGCGCGCGCTGGCCGGGCTGACCGCGCTGCTCGGCCTGCTCGTCGCGCTGAGCCTGGTCGCCGTCCCCGGCCTGGTCGCGACCAGCCTCGACCAGAAGGAGCACGTCGCCGACCAGAACGTCTCCGAGCGGCTCGACCTCTGGGAGTCCGCGGGCCGGATGACCCTCGAGAACCCGGTGCTCGGGCTCGGCCCCGGTGCCTTCCAACTCTCCCACAGCGACTACCTCGACCGGCTGCCCGACGACGTCAACCACCGGCTCGACGTCGCCCACAACACCTACCTGGAGACGTCCAGCGAGCTCGGCCTGCTCGGGCTGCTCGCCTTCCTCGCCGTCCTGGTCACCGGCTTCCTGGCCGCCCTGCTGACCTGGCGGCGCGAGCGCGATCCGCTGGCCGGCGCGGTCTGCTCCGCCCTCGCCGGTACGGCGGCCGCCGCCACCTTCGTCACCGAGCAATACTTCCTCCCGCTCTGGCTGCTCGTGGCCCTCGGCGCCGGGCTCGCCGGGCGGTCGCCGCGGGAGACGGGGGTGTCGACGTGAGCCGCGTCGTCCAGCTGCTGACCCAGGCCGAGGGCGGACCGGTCGACCACGCCGTCGCCGTCGCCGCCGAGCTGGTGGCTCGGGGCGTGGACAGCCACCTCGTCGGCCCGACCGGTCCCGGGACCGACCGGGCCCGCGCCGCCGGCGTGACCTGGCACGACGCGGCGCCGACCAGCAAGCGCGACGCGAACGGCGCCCTGACGACCGGCCGCCTGCTCGGACGGCTGCGCCCGGAGGTCCTGCACGCCCACGACCGCCGGGCCGGCTGGCTGGCCCGCGCGGCCGCGCCGCTGCTGCCGGGCACGCGGGTCGTCTACACCCTGCACGGCGTCGCCGACGGGCTGTCCGACCTGGTCGCCGGCAACGCGCTGGCCGGGCCGCGCCGGCGCCGCGACCGGCTCTACTACCTGACCGGCGAGCGGCTGGTCACCCGCTGGGGGCGGGCCCGCGTGGTGACGCCGAGCGCCGCGGTCGCGTCGTACGCCGTCGAGCACGTCGGCCTGCCCGCCGACCGGGTGCACGTCGTCGCCAACGGGGTCGACCCGGACCACTACCCGGTCACGCCGCTGCCGGACGGTCCGCCGACGGTCGTCTGGGTGGGTCTGATGGGTGGCGTCAAGCGGCTCGACGTCCTGCTCGACGCCGCCGAGCGGCTGTCCGACGTCCGGGTCGTCGTGGTGGGGGACGGGCCCGACCGGGCCCACGTCGAGGACCGGGTACGCCGGGGCCCGCTGGCCGCCCGCGTCACCCTGACCGGCCGGGTCGCCGACCCGCGCCCGCACCTCGCCGGCGCGCACGTGCTCGCCCTGACCTCGGCGGCCGAGAACTGCCCGCTCGTCGTGCTGCAGGCGATGGCCTCCGGGCGCCCGGTCGTCGCGACCGCGGTGGGCGGCGTGCCCGAGCTGGTGCGCGACGGCGTGGACGGGCGGCTCTGCGCGCCCGGTGACCCGGTGGCCTTCGCCGCCGCGCTCGCCGACGTCCTGCGGACCCCCGGACGGCCGGCGGCGATGGGGGCGGCGGCCCGCGAGCGGATCGGGTCGGGCTGGACGCTGCGGCACTGCGTCGACGGGCTCCAGGCCGTCTACGGGAGGGCGGTCGCGTGAGGGCGCTGATGGTCATCGCCGAGATGGGCACCGGCGGCGCCGAGACGGTGGTCAGCGACCTGGTCGCCCACCTCGCCGACCAGGGCGACCACCTCGCGGTGGCGAGCGAGCCGGGCTGGCGGGCCGAGCACCTGCAGGAACGCGGGGTGCGCACCGTCGCCGTACCCCTGCGCTCGCGCGGCCCGGGCGCGCTCGGCGTGGCCGCCGCGCGGATCCGGGGCGAGGTGCTGCGCCGCCCCGTCGACGTGCTGCACGCCCACAACGTGCGCGCCTCCGTGGCGGCCCACCTCGGGGCCCGCTGGCCCGCCCGACGCACGCCGCTGATGAGCACCGTGCACGGCCTGGCCGAGAGCGACTACCCGGCCGCGGCCCGGGTGCTGGACCGGGTCGCGGACCGGGTCGTCGCGGTCTCCGACGACGTCGCCGCGCGCCTGGAGCAGCACGGGCTGCGTCGTACCCGGCTCGACGTCGTGGAGAACGCGGCCGGGGTCGCCGTCGGTCCGGGCCGCGACCGGGCACGCGCCGACCTCGGGATCGCGCCCGACGTCCCGGTCGCGCTGTGTCTGGCCCGGCTCGCCCCGCCCAAGCGTCACGACCTGCTGGTCGAGGCCTGGCAGCGGGTGCCGGCTCCCGCGGTGCTCCTGGTCGCGGGCGACGGCGAGCACCGCGACCGGGTCGAGGAGCAGGTGCGCGCGGCCGGCCTGGAGCACCGGGTGCGGCTGCTCGGCCAGCGGCGCGACGTGGCCCGGCTGCTCGCAGCCGCCGACGTCCTGGTGCTGCCCTCCGACCGCGAGGGACTGCCGATGACCGTGCTCGAGGCGATGGCGGCCGGCGTACCGGTCGTCGCGTCCGCGGTCGGCGGCCTGCGCTCCCTCGACGCCCGCACGGTCGAGCTGGTGGCCCCCGGGTCTCCGGCCGCGCTGGCCGACGGGCTGCTGCGCGTGCTGGGCAGCGCCTCGCAGCGGGCCGAGATGGCCGCCCGCGGTCGCGCGGCCGCGGCCGCCCGCTTCTCCGTGGAGACGATGCGGGCCCGCTACCAACGGATCTACGACGAGCTCAACCGATCGAGGCGCCCGTGACCCGGGTCGCCTGTTGCACCGAGCGAGGGAAGATCTCCCTCGCTCCGACTTGCGTGGGGGACACGCGGTGGAGTTGACATGGAACTGAAGGACGTCGGTGGTGCCCTGTGGCGCCACAAGCTGCTCGTGCTGGTCGTGCTGCTGGTGACGGGGAGCGCTGCGGGCCTCGGCCTGTGGGCCGCGCCCAAGACCTACACCGCCACGACGACGGTCGCGACCGCCGAGGACCCCGCGGGCGCGGGCGTGGCGGACCCGGACTCGCTGCGGGGGACCCTCGCGGAGCTGGCCAACTCCCGCGACGTCCTCGACGAGGTGCGCGGCCGGCTGAGCGTGGACCGCTCGGTCGACGAGCTGCGCCGCTCGGTCGCCGGGGCGTGGGTCGAGGGCACCATCCTGATCCAGGTCACGGTGGACGACGCGGACCCGGAGGTGGCGGCCGAGATCGCCAACCTGGTCGCGGACGTGCTGCCGCTCTACGACCCCAGCACCGGGTCGTTCCTGTTCACGGTCAGCAACGAGGCCGTCCCGCCGCGCACCTTCTCCAGTCCTGACCTGCTGCTCGGTGGCGGCGTCGCGGTGGTGCTCGGTCTGATCCTGGCCACCGGGGCGGCGCTGATGCGCGACCGTCGTACGACGAGCGTCGAGACGCCCCGCGAGGCGGAGAGTGCGGCCGGCGCGCCGGTGCTGGCCCGGATCGCCCGGCCCCGGGACTCGACCACGCTGCCGTCGCTCTACCCGGGTACGGCGGCCGCCGACACGTTCCGCCGGCTGCGCATCGCCCTCGAGGCCGAGGCCAGCTCCGAGCCGGTCGACCTGCTGGTCGTCGCCGGTGCCACCGAGGACGACGCCAGCGTCTGGCTCGGCGCCAACCTGGCCGTCTCGCTGGCCGTCGCCGGCCGGCAGGTGGTCCTGGTCGACGGACGGCTGGGCACGCGCCACGGCCGCCCGATCGCGACCGCCCCCGGCACCGCGGGGCTGTACGACGTCCTGACCGGGGCCGAGCTGGTCGACGGGCTCAGCCAGGGCCCGGTCGACGGCCTGCAGGTGCTCCCGTCGGGGGACTGGGGCGGCGAGCCGACCGAGCGGCTGCTGGAGACCCGGTTCGCGGCGGTCATGCAGGAGGCCACCCGGCGCTTCGACGTCGTCGTGGTGCTGGCGCCCGCGCTGGACGTCTGCGACGACGCACGGGTGATGGCGGCCGGCGGGTCGCTGGTGCTGACGGTCTCCTCGGGCGCGGTCTCACCGCAGCAGCTGCATCGCGCCGCGACCCGGGTCCGCTCGGTCGGCGCCCGGCTGCTCGGCACGGTGCTGCTGTCCAAGCAGACGGCCCGCTCGCCGCGCAGCGTGCGCGCCGCGGCCTGACGGGTCAGTCAGTGCGGACCCGCCGTACCTCGGCGAAGCGGGCGGCGGGCCGGCGGTCGACCGAGACCTGACCGGTCAGGGCGAGCGGCTGGAGGGCGACCAGGACGTCGCCCTCCCCGCGGCCGTTGCGGAAGTGCCGGAGCGTCTGGCGGGCCACCTCGCGGGCCGACGCGCGGACGTCGTGGTGGGACTCGACGTGGACGCGACCGGCCTCGCCCTCGGTGGCGGCGCGCTCGGCGTCGACCAGCCGGGCGGTGATGCTGTCGGCGAGCTGGCGCACGTTCCCGACGTCGACCAGCACCCCGGCCTGCGGCGGCACGCTGTCCTCCATGCCGGTGGTCCGGGTCGCCACGACACTGCGGCCCGCGGCCATCGCCTCCAGCGGCGCGACCGCCATGCCCTCCCAGCGCGAGGGCGCCGCCACCACGTCGGCGGCGGCCAGCCAGTCCTCGACGTCGTTGCGGGAGCCGACCAGCCGGACGTCGTCGAGCGTGTCGGCCCGCTGCTGGAGCTCGTCGCGGTCGGGCCCGTCGCCGACCAGGACCAGCAGCGCGCCGGGCACCCGCTCGCGGACGTGCGGCCAGGCGTCGAGCAGGTCGCCCTGACCCTTCTGTGCCGTCAGCCTCCCCACGCACAGCACGGTGGGGACGTCGGGCAGGCCCAGCCGGCGGCGGGCCGCCTGCCGGGCCGCGTCGCCCCGGGGGTGGAACCGCTCGACGTCCACGCCGTTGAAGGCCACCGTCGCGCCGGCACGGATGCCCTGCTGCTCGCCGACGAGCTGCTCGCCGCGACTCACGCAGACCAGCTCGGTGGTCCAGCGCTGGGCGTGCCGCTCCCAGCGGATCGTCGCCCAGCGCAGGGGGCCGCGCACGGCCTCGAAGGACCAGGCGTGCGGCTGGAACAGGGTGGTACGACGGCCGCGCACGGCCAGCCGCCCGGCAAGCCCGGCCTTGGCGCTGTGCAGGTGGACGACGTCGGGGTCGACGCGCTCGACGATGCGCTGCAGCCGTCGTACCTCTCCGGGGACGGTGGGGCCCGGGCTGCGCCGGGCCTCCCAGCGCAGCACCCGGGCGCCGGCCCCGCGGGCGGCCGCGGCCAGCCAGCCGGACGACGGGCAGGCGACCGTCACGTCCCAGCCGCGGGCGACCTGGTCGCGGACGTAGCCCAGCAGCACGTCGGCCACGCCCTCGGTGGTGGGCTGGGCGACGTGCAGGACGCGGGGTACGGCGTCACCGAGCCGCGTGGGCGGGGTCCGGCGCGCGTCCTCCTCGGCCTCCGAGGCCGGCATCAGCACCAGTGGCCGGTCCCCGCCGGGCGCCGGTCGAGCCAGGGTGCGGGCGGTGCGGAGCAGGATCTTCACGTCCGTCCACAGCGACCAGTTCTCGATGTAGTGGTTGTCGAAGCGGACCCGGGCCTCGATGGGGGTGTCGCCGCGCAGGTCGTTGACCTGGGCCCACCCCGTGAGGCCGGCAGCGACCCGGTGGCGGTCGTCGTACCGCTCGTGCTGGGCGGTGAACTCCTGCACGAAGTAGGGCCGTTCCGGGCGCGGGCCGACCAGGCTCATGTCGCCGCGCAGCACGTTGACCAGCTGGGGCAGCTCGTCGAGGCTGGTCCGCCGCAGGAACCGGCCCACCGGGCCGAGCCGGTCGTCGTGGTCGATGGACCAGGCGGTCGCGCTCTCCGCCTCCGAGGCGGGCTTCAGGGAGCGGAACTTGTAGAGCTGGAACGGCCGGCCGTGCCGGCCGACCCGCAGCTGGCGGAAGATCACGCCGGGTCCGGTCTCGACCCGCACGGCCAGGGCGCAGGCGAGCATGATCGGGGCGAGCAGCACCAGGGCGACCCCGGACGCGGTGACGTCGAGCAGCCGCTTCAGCAAGAGCGTCACCGGGCGCAGCCCCCAGCGTCGCAGGCGCATCAGCGCGATGTCGCCGACCACCTCGACCCGGCGGTGGTGGTCGAGCCCCATCATCTCGAAGAAGCGGGGGACGACGAAGACCTGGTGGTCGCGCTCCAGGCACCGGCGGACGACGTCGGTGGTCTCCGCGTCCGGCTGGTCGGGGAAGGCGAAGACGACGTCGTGGACGCCGAGGTCGACCATCGCGCTCTCGAGCCGGTCCAGGCCACCGAGGTAGGGGACCGGCAGGTCGCGCGGGTCGACCTGCGGGGCCGAGTCGACGATGCCGACCGGACGGAGGCCGTGCTGGGGGCGGGCCAGGAAGGTCCGGGTCAGCCGGACCCCGACCGTCCCGGCACCGACGACGATCACGGGGTGGGAGCTGCGGCCGCTGCGCCGCAGCGCGTGGGCCAGCGCGTAGACCGCCGTCCGGAGCACCACCATCGCCACGAACGTCACGCCGGCGGTGGTCGCCAGCTCGAGCAGGGTCGAGGTGTCGAGCCGGCGGCTGGGGGCGGCGACCAGCAGCACGGTTGCCGCCACCGCGGCGGTGAAGGCCAGCTTCGGGATGTCCTCGATGACCGACAGGACCAGGCGCGAGCGGTGCAGCCCGGTCCCGGCAGCGGCCAGCACGGCGGCGACGGTGCCCACGGCGACCACGGTCGCCGACCAGCCCGGCCGGAGCGCGACCACGGCCAGCAGGACCGAGAGCGGGTCGACCAGGACCAGCAGCGGGCGGATGCCGCGCAGCGGCAGTGCGTCTCGTGCGCCTGCGCGCATGCGGGCCCCCTGGTTTCCTCGGCGTTCCTCGGCCGAGACGAACGGGGGACTCATGCCCCGTGGTCGGGGGTCGGGAAACCCCGGGTCCCGCCTGCCAGGATGGAGCGGTGCCGCTGACGCTCCCGCCGTTCGTCCTCGGGTTCGCCGATCGGGGTCCCGCCTGGGCGGCCTGGGTCGACCGGCTGCCGCGGCTCGTCGACGACGTGCTGGCCGAGTGGGAGCTGACCCGGGACGGCGAGCCGATGCACGGCTGGACCGCGCTGGTGCTCCCGGTCCTCGACCGCTCGGGGACCCGGGCCGTCCTGAAGCTGGCCTGCCCGCCGGTGCCCGGTCTCGAGGAGGAGACGCATGAGGCGCTCGCGCTGCAGCGGATCGGGGGCGACGGCGCCGTGCGCCTGCTGCGCGCCGACCCGGGCCGCCGGCTGCTGCTCCTCGAGCGACTGCACCAACAGGACCTGACGCAGGTGTGGGACGTCGAGGCCTGCGAGGTGGTCGGCGGGCTCTACGCGCGCATCCACCTCCCGGCACCGCCCCAGCTGCGGCCGCTTACGTCGTACGTCGGGGCCTGGACCGAACGGCTGGCCGCCCTGCCCCGCGACGCCCCGGTCCCGCACCGGCTGGTGGAGCAGGCGGTCTCGCTCGGCCGCGACCTGGTCGCCGATCCGGGCAGCGACGGCACGATGATCCACGGCGACCTGCACTACGAGAACGTGCTCGCCGCCGACCGCGAGCCGTGGCTGGTCATCGACCCCAAGCCGGTCAGCGGCGACCCGCACTACGAGGTCGCTCCGCTGCTCTGGAACCGCTGGGACGAGCTGGCCGGCGGCTACCGCGACGGCGTACGACGGCGCTTCCACGCGACGATCGACGCGGCGGGGCTCGACGAGGACCGGGCGCGCGACTGGGTGGTGGTGCGGATGCTGCACCAGGCCCTGTGGGAGCTGGAGGAGCCGCGGTCGCCGGACAAGGGCTGGCTGACCACCTGCGTGACGATCGCCAAGGCGGTGCAGGAGTGAGCCACCTCGTCTCCGTGAACGTCGGCACGCCCCGCGAGGCGGACTGGGCGATGATCGGTCGCACCAGCATCGACAAGCTCGCCGTCCCCGGACCGGTCATGGTCGGCCGGCTCGGGCTCGCGGGCGACCAGGTCTCGGACCGGCGCCACCACGGCGGCGCCGACCAGGCCGTCTACGCCTTCGCCCGCGAGGACCTCGACGGGTGGGCCGCCGAGCTGGGCCAGGAAGTGCGCGACGGTCAGTTCGGCGAGAACCTCACCACCGCCGGCATCGACGTCAACGAGGCCGAGATCGGCGAGCGGTGGCGCATCGGCGACGTCGTCCTCGAGGTCGCTTCGGTCCGCACGCCCTGCCAGGACTTCAAGGTCTGGATGGGCCGCTCCGGGTACGACGACACCGCCTGGGTCCGCCGCTTCGCCCAGGTGGCCCGCCCCGGCCCCTACCTGCGGGTGCTCGCCGAGGGCGAGCTCGCCGCCGGCGACCCGCTCGAGGTCGTCCACCAGCCCGGTCACGGCGTGACCGTCTCGCTGGTCTTCCGGGCCCTGCTGCTCGACCACCACCTGCTCCCGCGCCTGGTCGACGTCGACGGCCTGGCGCCCAAGGTGCGCCGCCGCGCCCGGGAGTACGTCGCCGCGCAGGGCTGAGGGGTGGCGCGTGAGTTTCATCGGCTGGCCGATGAAACTCACGCCGGGACGACAAAGGTTCATCGTCCAGGCTCCAGGTTCATCGGCCAGCCGATGAAACTCTCATCCCGCCCGGCGCCGACCAGCCCGTACGACGCGACGCGGGCAACCCACCTGAGGATTCCGGACACGCTCGCCCGTTCGGGTTACCCGCGAGTTGTCTAGTGACGTAGGTTACTCCGCAACAAGCCGCGCTTGGGAGGGTGCCGGGGACCGCCAGCCTCCCGCCGCCATCCCCTGCAGGAGTGACATGCCCGCCAACCATGACACGAGCTTCGTCGACCATCTCGAGCCCAATGTGGCCGTGCAGTTCCTCAACCGGGTGGCCGCCACGCCCGGCACCGAGGCGTTCCGCTTCCCGCGAGGGGAGGCGTGGGAGTCCGTCACCTGGCAGCAGGCCGGGGACCGGGTCTCCCGGCTCGCCGCCGGGCTGCTCGCCCTCGGCCTGGAGCCCGAGCAGCGGGTCGGCATCGCCGCCGGCACCCGCTACGAGTGGATCCTCGCCGACCTGGCCGTGATGTGCGCCGGGGCCGCGACGACCACCGTCTACCCGACCACGAACGGCGAGGACACGGCGTACATCCTCGGCGACGCGGAGTGCCGCGTGGTCTTCGCCGAGGACGACGAGCAGATCGCCAAGCTGCGCGAGCACAAGAACGAGCTGCCGCACCTGTCGAAGGTCGTGACCTTCGACGGCGCCACCGACGGTGACTGGGTCATCGACCTCGACGGTCTCGCCGAGCTCGGAGAGGCCTACCTCGCCGACCACCCCGACGTGATCGAGCAGACCGCCAAGTCGATCCCGCCGGACCAGCTGGCGACGCTGGTCTACACCTCCGGCACCACCGGCAAGCCCAAGGGCGTGCGGCTCAAGCACAGCTCCTGGGTCTACGAGGGCGCGGCGATCAAGGCCCAGGACATCCTGCACGAGGACGACCTGCAGTTCCTGTGGTTGCCGATGGCCCACGTGTTCGGCAAGGTGCTGCTCTCGACCCAGCTGGCCTGCGGCTTCGCGACGGCCATCGACGGCCGGGTCGACAAGATCGTCGAGAACCTCGGCATCGTGAAGCCCACCTTCATGGGCGCCGCGCCGCGCATCTTCGAGAAGGCCCACGGCCGGATCGTCACCATGCAGGCGGCCGAGGGTGGCCTGAAGGAGAAGCTGTTCCTCAAGGCGTTCGAGGTCGGCATCAAGGTCGACAAGCTCAAGCGCGAGGGGCAGGGCGTCCCGTTCCTGCTCAACCTGCAGCACGGGCTCTTCGACAAGCTGGTCTTCAGCAAGGTGCGCGAGCGGTTCGGTGGCCGGGTCCGGTTCTTCATCTCCGGCTCCGCGGCGCTGAACTCCGAGATCGCGGAGTGGTTCCACGCGGCCGGCATCCTCATCCTCGAGGGCTACGGCATGACCGAGAACTCCGCGGGCGCGACGGTCAACCACCCCGAGGAGTACAAGATCGGCACGGTCGGCCCCGCGCTGCCCGGCGCGGAGATCCGCATCGGCGAGGGCGACGAGGTCCAGATCAAGGGCCCGCACGTCATGGAGGGCTACCACAACCTCCCCGAGGAGACCGCCAAGGCGTTCACCGAGGACGGCTGGCTGCGCACCGGCGACAAGGGCAGCATCGACGCCGACGGCTTCCTCACCATCACCGGCCGGATCAAGGACCTCTTCAAGACCTCCGGCGGCAAGTACATCGCCCCGTCGGCGATCGAGTCGAAGTTCAAGGCGATCTGCCCCTACACCAGCCAGTTCATGGTCTTCGGCAACGAGCGCAACTTCGTGGTCGCGCTGGTCACCCTCGACCCCGACGCGATCGCGGGCTGGGCCGAGGAGAACGGCCAGGCCGGGAAGTCGTACACCGAGATCGTGTCGTCCCCGGAGGTCAAGGCGCTCGTCGGCGGGTACGTCGAGCAGCTGAACGCCAAGCTCAACCGCTGGGAGACCATCAAGAAGTGGGAGATCCTCGACCACGACCTGACCATCGAGTCCGGCGAGCTCACGCCCTCGATGAAGGTCAAGCGCAACATCGTCGAGGGCAACAACAAGGAGCGCATCGCCGCGTTCTACTCCTGATCCACCCGTTCCACGCCGAGTCGGCGTGAGTTCGCTGCCGAGTCGGCGCGAGCTCGCGCCGACTCGGCATTTCGGGGGCCGGATTGACTCGTTCGAACAGGTGTTCGATGATGGAGTGTGTCCTCCGCCGCCCCCGACCTGAGCCAGCTGGACCAGCTGCGGGCGCGCATGCAGGGGATGGCCGGCGGGATGCCCCGGGCGACGCTGCCGGTCCACCCGGCGCTGTCCGGGGTGGTGCAGCTGTACGCCGGCGCCAGCTACGAGGTCGACGGGCTGGGCCTGGCGATGACCCTGCTGGCCGGGCCGTCGCGGGCCGGGGAGTGGTGCGCGGTCGTCGGGATCCCCGACTTCGGGGTCGAGGCCGCGGCCGAGGCCGGCGTCGAGCTGTCGCGCACCGTGCTGGTGCCCGAGCCGGGGGAGCAGTGGCTGGAGGTCACCGCCGCGCTCGTCGACGTCGCGCCGGTCGTGCTGGTGCGCCCGGGCGGCCGGGTCGCGGCCTCGGTCGCCGAGCGGATGGGGGCGCGGCTGCGCAAGCGCGCCGCGGTGCTGCTGGTCCAGGGCGAGTGGCCGCGCTGCGAGGCCCGGCTCGGCGTCGAGGAGCCGGTCTGGTCGGGGGTCGGGCAGGGCCACGGGCACCTCCGGGCCCGCCGGGCCGCGGTCGTCGTACGACGGGGGGCGGCGCCGCCCCGCCGCTCCGAGCTGTGGCTGCCCGACCCGGTGGCCGGGGCGCGCCGCGCCGAGCCCGCCGTACACGCTCTGGAGGAGGCCGGATGACCGGCGTCCTGGAGAAGCGGGTCCTGGTCGTCTGGTGCCCGGACTGGCCGGTGGTCGCGGCCGCAGGCGAGGCCGGGCTGCCCGACCGGCTGCCCGCGGCGGTCTTCCACGCCAACCTGGTCCAGGCCTGCAACGAGCCCGCCCGCGCCCTCGGCGTACGACGGGGGATGCGGCGGCGCGACGCCCAGGGCCGGTGCCCCGAGCTGGCCGTGCTGGCGGCGTCGCCCGAGCGCGACGCGCGCGCCTTCGAGGACGTGCTGGTCGCGGTCGAGCAGCTCCGCCCCGGTATCGCCCCGCTGCGGCCCGGGCTGGTGGCCCTGCGCTCGCCCGGCCGCTTCTACGGCGGCGAGGAGGAGGCGGGCGCGGTGCTCGCGGAGCGGCTGGTGACGCTGGGGGTCTGGGACAGCCGCACCGGCGTGGCCGACGAGCTGTTCACCGCCGAGCAGGCCGCGCGGCGGGCCCGGTCGCAGGAGAGCCTGGTGGTGCCCGCGGGCGGGTCGCCCGACTTCCTGCGCACGCTGCCGGTCGAGGTGCTCGACGATCCCGACGCGGTGAGCCTGCTGCGCCGGCTGGGGCTGCGCACCCTCGGCGACCTGGGCCGGCTGCGCGCGGCCGACGTCCGCGACCGGTTCGGCAGTCACGCCGCGTGGGTGCACCGGGTGGTCGGCGGCGACGGGGCGGTCCACCTCCCCACCCGCACGCCGCCGCCGGAGCTCGAGCGGCACGTCGACTTCGAGCCGCCGCTCGACTCGGCGGAGACGATCGTGTTCAGCGCCCGCCGTACGGCCGAGGCGTTCGTGGCGGGTCTCGCCCAGCATGGCCTGGTCTGCACCGAGGTGCGGGTCGAGGCGCGCTGCGAGGGCGAGGACCCCGAGGGCCGGCCGGCGTCGGTGCGGAGCTGGCTGCACCCCCGGTTCTTCACCGCCGCCGACCTGGTCGACCGGCTGCACTGGCAGTTGCAGGGTGGGTTCAGGGCCGGTGACGTGAGCCGGCCGGTGGAGCGGATCCGGTTCGTGCCCGAGACCGTGGTCCCCGACGCGGTGCACGCCGACGTGCTGTGGGGCGGCACCGACGAGCGGGTCGAGCGCGGCATCGCCCGGGTGCAGGGCATGCTCGGCCACGACGCGGTCGTCGTACCCGTCCTGCAGGGCGGTCGGGGTCCGGCCGACCGCCAGGCCTGGGTGCCGTGGGGCGAGCGGCCGACCGGGCTGCGCCCGACGGGCCCGCCGTGGCCCGGCAGCCTGCCCCCGCCCGCCCCGGCGCGGGTGCTGCGCACCCCCTGGCCCGCCGAGGTGTACGACGCCGCCCGCCGCCCGGTCGCCCTCGACGAGCGGGGGGCGCTGAGCGCCGACCCGGCGGTCTTCCGGCCCGGTCCCGACGAGGACCGCCAGCCGGTCGGGGCCTGGGCCGGACCGTGGGTGGTCGAGGAGCAGTGGTGGGAGTCCGGCGGCCGCCGGGTGGCCCGCTTCCAGGTGGTCGGCGTCGACGGGCGCGCCTGGCTGCTCACCCTCGACGGCGACGTCTGGTGGACCGAGGCAGGGTACGACTAGTGGGCTGGAACAACCCCGCCAACATGTCCTGGGGCGACCTGGAGGCCCGGCTCTCCGGCCGCCGGCGGCCGACCGACCCCGAGGCCCCGATCTCGACGCGCAAGCACCGGCGCGAGCAGGTCGTGGTCACCCGCCCGTCCGGTCCGGTCACGCCGTACGCCGAGCTGCACTGCCACAGCAGCTTCAGCTTCCTCGACGGCGCCAGCGGGCCGGACCACCTGGTCGTCGAGGCGGCCCGGCTGGGTCTGCACGCGCTGGCCATCACCGACCACGACGGCTTCTACGGCGCCCCGCTGTTCGCCGAGACCGCGCAGCAGCACGACGTGCGCACCGTCTACGGCGCCGAGCTGTCGCTGGGCCTGACTCGGCCGCAGCTGGGGGTGGCCGACCCGGAGGGCAGTCACCTGCTGGTGCTGGCCCGGGGGGTGGAGGGCTACCACCGGCTGGCCGCCGCGATCACCGACGCCCAGCTGCGCGGCGACGAGAAGGGCCGCCCGCTCTACGACCTCGACGAGCTGGCCGAGCGGGGGCGGGGCCACTGGCTGGTGCTCACCGGCTGCCGCAAGGGCACCGTCCGCCAGGCCCTCGCGAGCGCCGGCCCCCGGGCGGCCGCCGAGGAGGTCGACCTGCTGGTCGCGCGCTTCGGCGCCGAGCACGTCGCGGTCGAGCTGACCGACCACGGCTTCCCGCTCGACACGTCCCACAACGACCAGCTGGCCGCGGTGGCGGCCGACCGCGGGCTGCCGGTCGTCGCCACCAACAACGTCCACCACGCGACCCCCGCCGGGCACCGGACCGCGGCGGCGATGGCCGCCGTACGGGCCCGGCGGAGCCTGGCCGAGATGGACGGCTGGCTCCGTCCCTCGGGTGCGGCCAGCCTGCGCTCGGGCGCGGAGATGGCCCGCCGCTTCGCCCGGCATCCCGACGCCGTCCCGCGCAGCGTCGTCCTGGCCGACGAGTGCGCCTTCGACCTCCAGAAGGCCACCCCGCGGCTGCCCAAGAACGGCATCCCCGAGGGGCACACGCCGATGAGCCGGCTGCGCGAGCTGACCGAGCGCGGCTTCGCCGAGCGGTACGCCGGCCGCGACCTCGAGGCCGACGCGCGGGCCAAGGTCGAGATGGAGCTGGAGGTGATCGACCGCAAGGACTTCGCCGGCTACTTCGTCATCGTCCACGACATCGTCGCGTTCGCCCGGTCGCAGCAGATCCTCTGCCAGGGCCGGGGGAGCGCGGCCAGCTCGGCGGTCTGCTACGCCCTCGGCATCACCGCGATCGACCCGGTCTTCTACCGGCTGCCGTTCGAGCGGTTCATCTCCTCCCACCGCGACGAGGAGCCCGACATCGACGTCGACTTCGACTCCGACCGCCGCGAGGAGGTCATCCAGTGGGTCTACGACACCTACGGCCGCCACAACGCCGCCCAGGTCGCCAACGTGATCGGCTACCGCCCCAAGATGGCCGTCCGCGACGCCGCCAAGGCGCTCGGGCACGCCCCCGGCCAGCAGGACGCCTGGTCCAAGCAGGTCAGCTCCTGGAGCGAGGTGACGGCCGGCGACGACGTACCCCGGCAGGTCATCGACCTGGCCAACGACCTGCTCGGGGCACCGCGCCACCTCGGCATCCACTCCGGCGGGATGGTGCTCACCGAGCGGCCGATCGGCGAGGTCTGCCCGATCGAGCGGGCCCGGATGGACAAGCGCACCGTGCTGCAGTGGGACAAGGACGCCTGCGAGTTCATGGGCCTGGTGAAGTTCGACCTGCTCGGCCTCGGCATGCTCTCCGCCCTCGACCACATGATGCGGATCTCCGAGGCGCACCTCGGGGAGACGTGGGAGCTGAGCACGGTGCCGAAGGAGGAGCCGGCGGTCTTCGACATGCTCTGCCGGGCCGACTCGATCGGCGTCTTCCAGGTCGAGAGCCGGGCCCAGATCGGCACCCTCCCGCGGCTGCAGCCGCGCACGTTCTACGACCTGGCCATCGAGATCGCGCTGATCCGGCCCGGCCCGATCCAGGGCGGCGCCGTCCATCCCTACATCCGCCGCGCCACCGGCCGCGAGCCGATCACCTACCCCCACGAGGACCTGGTCCCGGTGCTGGAGCGCACCCTCGGCGTCCCGCTCTTCCAGGAGCAGCTGATGGACATGGCCAAGGCCATCGGCGACTGCACGCCCGACGAGGCCGACCTGCTGCGCCGGGCGATGGGCTCCAAGCGCGGCATCGAGCGGATCGAGAGCATCAAGGAGAAGCTGTACGCCGGGATGGCCCGCCGCGGGCTGGTCGGCGAGGACGCCGACGCGATCTACCTGAAGATCCTCTCCTTCGCGAACTTCGGCTTCGCCGAGAGCCACTCGCTGTCCTTCGCCAAGCTCGTCTACGCCAGCTCGTGGTTCAAGCTGCACTACCCCGGGGCGTTCCTGGCCGCGCTGCTGCGGGCCCAGCCGATGGGCTTCTACTCCCCGCAGTCCCTGGTCGGCGACGCCCGGCGACATGGCGTCAGCGTGCTGCGCCCCGACCTCGCCGGGTCGCGGGCCACGGCCGACCTGGAGCTGCTGCCCGGGGCCGCCCCCGGCGCGACCGGCCTGGCCGACTGCCTCCGCGACCACCCCGACCGGACGGACTTCGTCCCCGGGACGCCCGACCCGACCCCGACCCACCGGCGCGACACGTCGTACGCCGTCCGCCTGGGGCTGGACTCCGTGCGCGGCATCGGCACCGCGGTCGCGGAACGGATCGTCGCCGCCCGCGCCGAGCGGCCCTTCGACGACCAGCTCGACCTGTCGCGGCGCGCCGGCCTGGACGCACGGCAGCTGGAGGCGCTGGCCACCGCGGGGGTGTTCGAGAGCGCCGGGCTGAGCCGCCGCCGCGCGCTGTGGAACGCCGGCTGGACCGAGCGCGACGACCAGCTGGAGGGGCTGCGGATGACCGCCGACGCACCCGAGCTCCCCGAGATGGGCGCGGTCGAGACCACCCTCGCCGACCTGTGGGCCACCGGCATGACCCCCGAGGCGCACCCCTTCGTCCACCTCCGCCCCCGCCTGGCCGCCGGCGGGATCCGCAGCGTCACCGACCTCCAGCAGGTCGACTCCGGCCGCCGGGTCAGCGTCGCCGGCATGATCACCCACCGTCAGCGCCCCGGCACCGCCGGTGGCGTCACCTTCCTCAACCTCGAGGACGAGACCGGCATGCTCAACGTCATCGTCACGGTCGGGGTCTGGCGCCGCTACCGCGAGGTCGCCACCTCGTCGGCCGGCATGGTCATCCGCGGCGTGCTCGAGCACGAGGACGGCGCCACCAATCTCCTCGCCGACCGCCTCGGTCCGCTGGAGGAGGTCGATCCGACCGCCGGAGCGGCCCTGAAGGCCCGGCACCGGTCACGGGACTTCCACTGACAGTGACCACCGTCACCTGTCGGCTGAGGGGGTTCCGACGGGCGCTCAGGACTCCGTCCTTCGCTGCTCCACCACCGGTGGCGCACAGGCGACGCACAGGGACCTCGCCTTCCATGGTCCCCATGAGCGATCACCACCATGGCCACGACGAGCTTGAGGACCACGACCTCGGCCTCTCCCACGACCTCCCCAAGATCGTGGAGCGCAACCGGCTCGGCCGGCGCGGCGTCCTGTCGATCTTCGGCGGCGTCGGTGCCGCGGCGGCGCTGGTCGCCTGCGGCTCCGACGGCAGCAGCACGACGATCAGCTCCTCCGCGAGCGCGTCGGCGTCCGCCGGCGGCGGCCCCGGCGGCACCCCGCCCGACGGTGCGCCGGGCGGCGGCGGGATGGGCGCGGAGTCGGACGTGGAGGTCGCCGACGGCGAGATCCCCGAGGAGACCGCCGGCCCCTACCCGGGCGACGGCTCGAACGGGCCCAATGTGCTCAGTGAGTCCGGGATCGTCCGCAGCGACCTCACCACCAGCTTCGGCGACGCCTCCGGGGTGGCCGAGGGCGTCCCGACCACGGTCCGGCTGAAGGTCTACGACCTCAACGGCGACGACATCACCGTCCTCAGCGGCGCCGCGGTCTACCTGTGGCACTGCGACCGCAACGGCGACTACTCGATGTACTCCGAGGCGATCGCGGACGAGAACTACCTGCGCGGCGTCCAGGAGACCGACGCCGACGGGGCGGTGGAGTTCACGACGATCTTCCCCGCGGCGTACTCCGGCCGCTGGCCGCACATGCACTTCGAGGTCTACCAGTCGCTGGCCGACGCGACGACGTACACGAACAAGCTCCGCACCTCGCAGCTGGCCATCCCCGAGGCGACCTGCGACGAGGTCTACGCGACCGAGGGCTACGAGCAGAGCGCGACCAACATGGAGCAGACCCCGCTGGACAGCGACAACATCTTCTCCGACGGCTACTCGCTGCAGATGGCCAAGGCGACGGGGTCAGTCGACGAGGGCTACACGCTCACCCTGAACGTCCCGATCTGAGGCGATTGCCGGGGTGCGCGCCCGCCGGGGGATGATGGGCTGGTGCCTTCCGCCCTGCCCGCGGGCGACCCCGTCCCCGCCGACGGGGCGCTGCCCGAGACCGCGCTCGCGGAGCTCGGCCAGCGGCCGTTCGGCTTCTACGTCCACGTCCCGTTCTGCACGGTGCGCTGCGGCTACTGCGACTTCAACACCTACACCGCCGAGGAGCTCGGCCCGGTCGGCGGGGCGCCCGGCGCCTCGCGGGCGACGTACGCCGAGGCCGCCATCACCGAGGTACGACGGGCGCGGGCCGTGCTCGGCGACGTCGACCTGCCGGTCTCGACCGTCTTCTTCGGCGGCGGCACGCCCACCCTGCTGAGCGCGGCCGACCTCGGCTCCGTGGTCGCGGCGATCGCGGCCGAGTTCGGCCTCGCCGACGACGCCGAGGTGACGACCGAGTCCAACCCCGACAGCGTCGCGCTGTGGGACCTGGAGGAGCTGCGCGCGGTCGGCATCAACCGGCTCTCGTTCGGCATGCAGTCCTCGGTCGACCACGTGCTGAAGGTGCTGGACCGGACCCACGACCCGCTCCGGGTGCCCGCGGCGGTGCAGTGGGCGCGCCAGGCCGGCTTCGACAACGTCAGCCTCGACCTCATCTACGGCACGCCGGGGGAGAGCGTCGCGGACTGGGAGGCGTCGGTCGAGGCGGCCCTCGCGTGCGCGCCGGACCACGTCTCGGCGTACTCCCTCATCGTCGAGGACGGCACCGCCCTGGCCCGCCAGGTCCGCCGCGGCGAGCTGCCGATGCCCGACGAGGACGATCTCGCCGACAAGTACCAGCTCGCCGACGAGCGGTTCGAGGCCTCCGGCCTCGGCTGGTACGAGGTGTCGAACTGGTCGACCGGGCCGGCCACCCGGTGCCGTCACAACCTCCTCTACTGGACCGGCGCCGACTGGTGGGGTGTCGGCCCCGGCGCTCATTCGCACGTCGGCGGCGTCCGCTGGTGGAACGTCAAGCACCCGGCCGCGTACGCCGACCGGCTGGCCGCCGACCGCAGCCCCGCCCACGCCCGCGAGCTGCTCGGCCGGGAGGACCGCCGGGTCGAGCAGGTGCTCCTCGAGCTGCGCCTGCGCGACGGGCTGCCGGTGAACGTGCTCGACCGGGCCGGCCGGGCCGCGGTCGGGGGCCTGGTCGCCGACGGCCTGCTCACGATCGCGTCCGAGCGCCTGGTGCTCACCCCGCGCGGCCGGCTGCTCGCCGACGCGGTGGTCCGCGACCTGCTGCCCTGAGGGTCCTAGGGTGTGCGCATGACGCAGGGACCGGAGTACCCCAGCCCGCAGGACCCCTCGGGCGAGGAGCCCACCCAGCCCTACGGCGCGCGGCCCTACGGCCAGGAGCCGCCTCCGTCGCAGGAGTCGTGGGGTCAGCAGCCGCCCCCGCCGTACACGCAGCCCTACACCCAGCCGCAGCCCGGCTACCCGGCCTACCCCGGCTTCCCGGGCGCGCCGTACGGCGCCTCGCCCGCCGCGCCGTACGGCATCCACCCGATGACCGGCATCCCGTACTCCGAGAAGTCCAAGCTGGTCGCCGGGCTGCTGCAGATCCTGCTGCCGCTCGGCATCGGTCGCTTCTACATCGGCGACACCGGCATCGGCGTCGCGCAGCTGCTGGTCACGCTCTTCACCTGCGGCATCGGCTCGCTGTGGCCGATCATCGACGGCATCATCCTGCTGGCGTCGGACAGCAAGGACGCGCAGGGGCTGATGCTGCGGTCGTGAGGTGACCGCGATGCGTTCACGAGGTCTGTGATCGCGAGATCAGATGGGGTTTCGAGACGTCTCGCTCGTCCCTCGCAAGCTCGGTCCGAGCCGAGACCCTCAACCTCCCCGCCTGTCCTCCCGCGTGATCGGGCTCGTGCCTCGCCCGGTCACGCGGGAGGGGCGGTGACGAAGTCGATAAGCTCTTCGACGCGGCCGAGGAGGGCCGGGTCGAGGTCGTGGTACGACGAGACGCGGCCGAGGATCTGCTTCCAGGCGCGGGCGATGTCGGCCTGGTCGCGGTGCGGCCAGCCGAGGTGCTGGCAGACGCCCTTCTTCCATTCGATCGAGCGGGGGATGTCGGGCCAGCGCTCGAGGCCGACCCGCTCCGGCTTGACCGCGGCCCAGACATCGATGAACGGGTGGCCGACGATCAGCACGTGCTTGCCGACCGGTGACTTCGCGACCGCCTGGGCGATCCGGCTCTCCTTGGAGCCGCGGACCAGGTGGTCGACGAGCACGCCGACCTTGCGGTCGGGGCCGGGGCGGAAGGCACGGAGGTGCTCGGAGAGGTCGTCGACGCCGTCGAGGTACTCCACGACCACACCCTCGACGCGCAGGTCGTCGCCCCACACCTTCTCGACCAGCTCGGCGTCGTGGCGCCCCTCGACGAAGATCCGGCTGGCTCGGGCGACCCGAGCCTTCGCGTCGTGGACGGCGACCGAGCCGGACGCGGTGCGCGTCGGCTTCGCGGGGGCGCTCTGGCGCACCGGCGCCACCAGGATCACCGGGCGTCCCTCGAGCAGGAAGCCGGCTCCGAGGGGGAAGGTGCGCCGCCGGGACCGCCGGTCCTCGAGGGTCAGGGTGTGCAGGTCGCGGTCGACCGCGACGATCTCGCCCACCCAGTCGGTGGTGACCTCCTCGACCACGGCGCCGAGCTCGGCCGGCGCCTCGACGGCCCGCCCACGCTTGGGCGCGCGCCAGTCGCCGGAGAGGACGTCGGAGCCGTATCGATCTGCCACGTCATCACGCTAGGTCCCACCGCCGACAGTTGACGGCAGGCCGCGCCGGATCACTCGTCCTGTGACTCTTCCGACTCCTCCGAGGACTGGTCGGCCTGCTTGCCGCCGTCCAACAGGCCCTCGACGGTCTCGCCGTCGTCGAGGCCCTCGGCCAGCGGGTTGTCGTCGCCCGGGACCAGGTCCTCGGGCAGCGCCTCGTCGGGTACCCCGGGCTCGTTCTCGTGCTCGCTCATGCCCCGGTAGTACCCGCTCAGGCCAGCGGCAGGCGCTTCCCGCCCCGGGGCAGCTGCTCGTAGCCCCGGCGTACGGCGTCGGCGAGCTCCTCGGCCGGGTAGGGCCACTGGGTCGCGGCCAGGGCCTGCTCGGCCGGCACGCCCTGCGCGGCCAGGGTGCGGATGTTCTCGGCCACGATCCCGATCGCGTTGCGCTGCTCCTCGACGAAGTCGCGGTCCACGGGCGCGCCGTGCCCCGGGACGACCACGCTGGCCGCCGTGGTCAGGCCCAGGACGATGTCGAGGGTCCACGGCCACTCCAGCGGGTAGCAGTCGCCGCCGAAGCCGGGGACGGCGTGCCGCGCCGCCGACTCCTCGACCAGGTCGCCGGCGAGGAGCACGTCCGCGTCCGGGACCCGGACGACCAGGTCACCGCCGGTGTGGCCGCGTCCGGGGTGGACCAGCTCGACGAACCGGTCGCCGAGGTCGAGCGTGAGTGCCGAGGAGAAGGTGTGGTCGGCCGGCACGATCCGGGTCGCCAGCACCTCCTCGCGGTGCGGGTCGTCGGGGTCGGCGTCGTACAGGGCCCGGATCCGCTCGCCCGCGGCGACGGTGCCGGCTGCGGCGGTCTCGTGGGCGTGGATCGGGACGGCGCCGTACGACGCCCGGAACTCGTCGTTGCCGAAGGTGTGGTCGAAGTGCTCGTGGGTGTTGACGATGCCCACGACGGGGCCCACGCCGAGGCGGCGTACGTCCTCGACGACCTCGCGCGCGGCGAGGCCGGAGGCGTGCGTGTCGACGACCAGCAGTCCGTCGGCACCGCCGACGAGGGTCACGTTGACGTCGAACCAGGTGTAGCGCGCGACCCAGATCCGGTCCGCGACCTCGGTGAAGGGCACGCCTGCAGGCTAGGCCACCGGGGTCAGCAGAGCCCGGCGTGCAGCTCGCGGCGCAGCATCTCGCCCAGCTCCGCGGTGGTGCGGGCGGTGCGGGGGAACTCGATGTCGGTGAGGTGGGCGCCGTCGACGTCGATCCACCGCACCTGGACGCTGGCGGGGGAGAGGTCGGCGAGCGCCACCCCGACCAGCCGGGACATCGGGATGCCGGTCGTCGTGGAGACGGCCCGGCGCAGCTCCTCCTGGTGGCAGGTGTTGGCGTGCTCAACCGAGCGCTGGAGGTAGCCGCGGTTGAGGTGGTGGGACGGGGAGCGGAAGTGCTCGAGCGGGACCCGGTGCTGCTGGTCGGGACGGTCGTCGCCCGTCGGCGCGGGCCGGGTCAGCAGTGCGAAGTTGAGCTCCAGGACGACCACGTGGCGGGTCTCCTCGCAGCAGGCACAGTCCTCGACCCCACGCGTCTCGAGGCGACCGGCGAGGGTCAGCGTGACGGCCCGCTCGTCGGAGCCGGGGCCGCCGAGGCCGCTCTCGACCGTGATCAGGGCGCTGCGGTGGTGCTCGGCAGCGTCCGCGAGCTCGCTGCCGGGCGGGCAGGAGAACGTCGGGGTGCCGTGCACGTCCTGCATGCCGAGGGCGTCCTCGGCGAGCACGCTCGGGTGGCCGTCGACGACCAGGCTCACGCCGGCCGGGCACGCGAGGATGCTCCGGGCCTCGCCCGCGAGCTGGGCGGGGTCGAGCATCGGACGGGTGGTGGGATCCGCGGCCATGGCGCCTCCTGGTCAACTTAGGCAAGGCTAACCTACGCGATCGATCGGCGACACGGAAGTCGGTGGTCCGGATCGCGAACCGTGCTCCGTCGAGGCCTGCTAGTAGAGTTGGCACTCCGGTCAATCGAGTGCCAGGCGGGCAGCGGAGGAGGCGAGATGCAGGAGGAGCGGCGGCTCGCGGTCCTGCGGGCGATCGTCGAGGACTACGTCGCCACCGAGGAGCCGGTCGGGTCCAAGGCGCTGGTCGAGCGGCACGGCCTCGGCGTCTCGCCGGCCACGGTCCGCAACGACATGGCCGCGCTCGAGGACGAGGGCTACATCACCCAGCCCCACACCAGCGCGGGCCGGGTGCCGACCGACAAGGGCTACCGGCTCTTCGTCGACCGGCTCTCCACCGTCAAGCCGATGAGCGCGGCCGAGAAGCGCGCGATCTCGACCTTCCTCGACGGCGCCGTCGACCTCGACGACGTCGTGCAGCGCTCGGTGCGGATGCTCTCCCAGCTGACCCGCCAGGTCGCGGTCGTGCAGTACCCCACGCTCTCCCGCTCGACCGTGCGGCACGTCGAGCTGGTCTCGCTCGCGCCCAACCGGCTGCTCGTCGTCCTCATCCTCAGCACCGGCCGCGTCGAGCAGCGCCTGGTCGAGCTCGACGCCGACCTCGCCGACGACGACCTGGCCGCGCTGCGCATCCGGGTCAACCGAGCCGCGACCGGCGAGATCATCGCCGACTCGGTGACCGCGCTCCGCGCGGCCGTCCCCGAGATCGACGGCGGTGCGACGGCCGCGGTCGTCGACGTGCTCGTCGAGGCGATGCTCGACCACCGCTCCGACGGACGGATCGCCGTCGGCGGGGCCGCCAACCTCGCCCGGTACGGCGACTCCTTCGACTCGGCCGTCCGGCCGCTGCTCGAGGCGCTGGAGGAGCACGTCGTGCTGCTGAAGCTCCTCGGCGAGGCGAGCACCGGCGGCATGGTCACCGTCCGGATCGGTGCCGAAGGGCCCTACGAGGAGCTGGCCTCCACCAGCGTGGTCGCCACCGGCTACGGCCCGCGCGACGACGCGCTGGCCACCCTGGGCATCGTCGGCCCGACCCGCATGGACTACCCGGGCACGATGGCCGCGGTGCGCGCGGTCGCCCGCTACGTCTCCCGCATCCTGGACGAGGGCTGACGCCCACCCCGCCGTACCCACCACCACCGAACCACCGATAGGAACCACCTGTGAGCCAGGACCCGTACGAGCTTCTCGGTGTCGCCCGCGACGCGGACGCCGACGCCATCAAGAAGGCCTACCGGCGCCTCGCCCGTCAACTGCACCCCGACGTCAACCCGGACCCCGAGACCCAGGAGAAGTTCAAGGAGGTCTCGCGGGCCTACGAGATCCTCTCGGACCCGCAGAAGCGGGCGGCCTTCGACCGCGGCGGCGACCCGTTCGGCGGCGGCGCCGGCGGCTTCGGCCAGGGGGCGGGCTTCTCCTTCACCGACATCATGGACGCGTTCTTCGGCGGCCAGGCCGGTCCCGGCGGCGCGGCCGGCGGGCGCGGTCCGCGGCCCCGGACGCGGCGTGGCCAGGACGCGCTGATCCGGCTCGAGGTCGAGCTGGCCGAGGCCGCGTTCGGCGTCACCCGCGAGCTGACCGTCGACACCGCCGTCCTCTGCAGCACCTGCCACGGCGAGGGCGCCGCACCCGGCACCCACGCGGTGCCGTGCGAGACCTGCCGCGGGCAGGGTGAGGTCGCCCACGTCCAGCGGTCGTTCCTCGGCGAGATCCGCACCCTGCGTCCGTGCGCGGCCTGCCGCGGGCTCGGCACGGTCATCCCCGAGCCGTGCCGCGAGTGCTCCGGTGACGGTCGGGTCCGCTCGCGTCGGTCGCTCACCGTCAAGATCCCGGCGGGCGTCGACACCGGCACCCGGGTCCAGCTCTCCGAGCAGGGCGAGGTCGGCCCCGGCGGCGGCCCGGCCGGAGACCTCTACGTCGAGATCCACGTCGCGGCCCACGACGTCTTCACCCGTCAGGGCAACGACCTCCACTGCACCGTCACCGTTCCCATGTCGGCGGCCGCGCTCGGCACCACGCTGACGCTGCCGACGCTGGAGGCCGACGTCGAGCAGGGCGGCGACTCGGGCGTCGAGACGACCTTCCCCCTCGACGTACGCCCCGGCACCCAGTCCGGCACCCAGCAGGTCCTGCGCGCGCGGGGCGTCCCCGGCCTGCGCGGCGGGCGCGGCGACCTGATCGTGACCGTCGCGGTGGAGACGCCGACCAAGCTCGACCCGCGCCAGGAGGAGCTGCTGCGCGAGCTGGCGGCGATCCGCGGCGAGGAGGAGCCGACCGGCCAGCTGAAGCCCGGCTCCAAGTCGGTCTTCGGCCGGCTCCGGGACGCGTTCAACCAGCACTGATGCCGCGCTGATGTCCCTCCCCGTCCACCTGGTGCCGTCGTTGGACGGCGTCCGCGTCGGCTCGCCGGTGACGGTCGAGGGCGACGAGGCCCACCACGCCGTCGCCGTACGACGGCTGCGGGTCGGCGAGTCGGTCGTCCTCACCGACGGCCGCGGCACGTCCGTGGTCGGCGAGGTCGCCTCGACCGGCAAGCGCGTCTTCGCCGTGACGGCGACGACGGTCGACACCGCGCCGGCCCCGACGCCCGCGGTCACCGTCGTCCAGGCCCTGCCGAAGGGCGACCGCGGCGAGTTGGCCGTCGAGGTGCTGACCGAGGTCGGCGTGGCCCGGGTGGTGCCGTGGGCGGCCGCCCGCAGCGTCGCGGTGTGGAAGGGCGAGCGGGCCGAGAAGTCCCTCGCTCGCTGGCGCGCGACGGCCCGCGAGGCCGCCAAGCAGGCCCGGCGCTCCTGGTTCCCCGAGGTCGATCCGCTGGCCTCGACCGACGACGTCGTCGCGCTCGTCGGGTCGGCCGCGCTCGCGGTCGTGCTGCACGAGGAGGCCAGGCTCCCGCTGGCCGCGCTGGAGGTCCCCGCCGAGGGGCCGCTGCTGGTCGTGGTGGGCCCGGAGGGCGGCCTCACCGACGACGAGGTCGCGGCGTTCGTGGCCGCCGGCGCGACCTCGGTCCGGCTCGGCGACGAGGTGCTGCGCACCTCCACCGCGGGTGTCGTCGCGGTCGCGGCGCTGCTCGCCCGCACTCCCCGCTGGGGCTAGGACCGCAGCAGCTCCTCGACCCGCGCCGACTCCTCGGCCAGCTCCGTCCGTTCGGCCCGCGTCAGCGTCCGCAGCGTCTCGATGACCACCACGCGTCCGTCCTCGACCCGCCACAGGCCCTCGAGCCAGCCGTCGACGAACAGCGAGTTCTCCGTACCGCCGTTGACGCCCATCCACGCCGTCCGCTTCTCCGGGTCGGTGACCCGGTCGCGCCGGGCGTGGGAGAGCCACACGTTGTCGTAGCAGCCCAGCAGCCGCACGGGGGCAGGGACGTCCTCGTCGGCGAGCACGCCGTCCGGGACGTCGTAGAGCGGGCGGCCGTCCTCGTCCTCATGCCGCACCAGGTCGTCCATCGCCGCGAGGACCGGCCCGAGTCGCGTGATCGCCGACCAGGCCGTGACGTCGGCGGCCGACGCCGGTCCGAAGGCGCGCAGGTAGCGCCGCACGATCCCCGGTACGTCGGGCTCCGCGCCCGGACCGCCCAGCCAGCGGTCGGCGTACTGGTAGACCACGCCGCCCGCCTGCTTCCAGCACCCCCGCGGCGGCAGCTGGACCAGGGGAGCAGCCACCCGGGCGACCTGCCCGAGGGCGGTCGCCGGCCGGTCGGGGAAGACCTCCGCGAGCCGCTGGCCGATCGCCTTCTGCGGCAGCGGGCCCTCGGCCAGGATCGTCCGGAGCGCGGTGTCGAAGGCGGCTCGGTCGACGTCGGCCGCCCCCCGCACGTTCTGGCTGGAGCGCAGCTCCTGCTCCATCCGCGGCTGCGTCCACGCGCGCAGCGGCTGTGCGTCCACGGCGGAGAGGAGGTGGATCGTCCCGCGCATGGTCAGCAGCCGCACCAGGCTGCGGTCCTCCAGCCCGCGGGTGACGTCCTCGGGGTCGAGGGTCCGCAGCCGCGCGTGCAGCGAGAGGTACGGCGGGAGGCTCTCCTGGGCCTGCAGTCCGACCAGGTGCCCGACCAGCTCCGCCACGCCCGCGTCGGTGCGGGCCAGCAGGTGCTGACGGTGCAGCAGCGTGCGGTTCAGGCGCTGCCGGGAGAGCCTCACCGCGGGCTACTCGATCGTGATGGTCTTGGTGTCCTGCTGGGCCCCGGGGCCCTCCATGCCGCCCGACGGGTCGTCCGTGAGCGCGACGAAGGTGTACTCGCCGGGCTCCAGGCTGGACACGTCGACCTCGGTCTCCCAGGGGAACAGCTCGTCCATCCAGCCCTCGGCGGTCGCGAAGCCGTCGAGCACCTTCTCGTCGCCCTTCCGGATCTCCCACGGGACGTTCGCCTCGTACGAGCTGGCGATGCCGCTGGCCGTGAAGGTGTCGCCGACCGTGGCGCCCTCCTCGGGCGAGGTCACGCTGACCAGGTTGAGAATGTCGATGTCGGGCTCGGCGGTCACGCCCTCCGCGGTGTCGACACCGAAGAGGGTGACGGGGGCGTCGTCGAGGTAGACGGTGACCGGTGCGCGGTCCTGCTGGACGCCCTGCAGCGTGTAGACGAGCTGCTGGACGCCGAGGATCGCCTCGTCGGAGCCGTTCAGGCCGGCGGGGGCCACCCACGCATCGTCGGCGAGGTCGACCCGGAACGCGCCGTCGGCGTACGTGACGGCCTGGAAGGAGCCCTCGGGGAACACCGAGCGGTAGTCGGGGTCGAGCGCGTCGCCGGCGGTCATCAGCGCGGCCGCCTCCTCGAGCGGGTTGTCGGAGGGGACCTTGCGGAACTCGCGGAACAGGCGCGGACCGGTGCCGGTGTCGCCGACGAAGTAGACCGGCACGGTCACCTCCTCGCCGGACCCGCCGTCGTCGGTCGGCTCCGCGGAGTCGGCCGGCTCGGACGGGGCGGTGCTGCTGTCGGTGGCGTCGGAGGCCGCGGAGCTCGAGGAACCGTCGTCCGATCCACAGCCGGCGAGGGCGGTCCCGAGGGCGGCGGTCATCGCCAGGGCGGCGACGCGGGTACGGCGGGGAAGCGCAGTCATGGCTCCATCCTCTGCTCTAGCGGCGTGAACACGTCGGACCTACTCCACCACGACGGTACGCGTGTCGACGTCGGGACCGGGGCCCTCGCCGCCCGACTCGTCGGCCGTCCTGGTCACGAAGGTGTACTCGCCCGGCTCCAGCCCGGACACGTCGACGGTGGTCTCCCAGGGATAGAGGCGGTCCAGCCAGCCCTCGGCCGTCGCGAAGCCGTCGCGCACGACCTCGTCGCCACGCCGCAGCTCCCAGGGCACGGTCGCCTCGGGCGAGCTGGCCACGCCACGGGCGGTGAACGAGCCGCTCACCACCCGGCCCTCGGTGGGGTCGCTGATGTTGACGTGGCTGAGGACGTCGAGCGCCGGTCGGGCCGTCACGGGCCGGTCGACAAGATCACCGTCCCGGAGGACGAGCTGCACCGGAGCCCGGGACTGCAGGGCGGCCTGGACCGTGTGGACGACCTGCTGGACGGACAGGTCGCCATCGGCCCCGCCGGGGGCGCCCGTGCCGAGCCGGACCACGATGGTCCCGTTGGTCAGCGTGACGTCGAGGAGAGATCCCGGCTGCCACGCCGTCCGGTAGTCGGGGTCGGACGGCTCCGCCTGCAGGAGGGCGAGGGCCGCTGCCCCCCGGTCGTCTCCGGGGACACGGTCGAACTCGCGGAAGAGCCGGGCGCCGCGGGGTGTCTCGCCGACGAAGTAGACCGGCACCAGCACCGACGGGTCCGGCCCGGCGGCGACCTCCGGGTCGGAGGCCGGCCCGTCCGTCACGACGACCACCGTCGCGACCGTCGCGACCGTCGCGGCGGTCGCGAGCACGGCGGCGCCCACGGCGTACCGTCCCGGGCGTCGGGCCGGCCGCCGGGTCCGCGCTCGGATCTCGCCCAGCCGGTCGGCGGGCTCGACGTCGGCGACGGCGTCGTCGAGCAGCGCGTGCAGGTCGTCCATCACAGGTCCTTCTCGAGCAGGGAGCGGAGGGTGGCGGCGCCGCGGGAGGCGTGGCTCTTGACGGCCCCGGGGGAGATGCCGAGCGTGTCGGCGATCTCGGCCTCGCTCAGGTCCAGGTAGTAGCGCAGGGCCAGCACCTCGCGCTGCCGTCGGGGCAGGGCTCGCATCGCGTCGAGCACGCCCGCTCGACGGTCCCGGTCGAGGGTCGCCTCGTCGGCGCCCGGTACGACGGGCGGCTCCGGCGCCCGGGCGAGGTGCCGGGCGACCACCATGCGGTGCCGCAGCGCCGACCTCGAGCGGTTCACCACCGTCTGGCGCAGGTAGGCGAGAGCGCGGTCGGGGTCGCGCAGCCGGGCCCAGCGGGCGTGCACCGCGACGAAGGCGTCCTGGACCACCTCCTCGGCGGTCGCGGTGTCGCGCACCAGCAGCACGGAGAGCCGCACGAGCCGGCGCCAGTGGGCGGCGTACAGCTGCTCGAGAGCCTCGTCCGCCGTCCACGCGGTCCGCTCGGTCACCACCGTCACGCTAGTGCGACGCGCGAACCGTCCCGGAGGTTTACGCTCCCCCGGGAGGAACTTCATGGACGACTGCTTGTTCTGCAAGATCGTGGCCGGTGAGATCCCGGCCGACACCGTGCACGTCACCGAGCGGACGGTCGCGTTCCGCGACATCAACGCCCAGGCGCCCACGCACGTGCTCGTGGTGCCGCGCGACCACTACGCGAACGCCGCCGAGCTCGCCGCGGGCGACCCGACCGCCAGCGCCGAGCTCGTCACGGCCGCCGCGGCGGTCGCCGCCGCCGAGGGGTACGACGACTACCGCCTCGTCTACAACACCGGAGCAGGCGCGGGGCAGAGCGTCTTCCACACCCACCTGCACGTCATCGCCGGACGGCCGCTGTCGTGGCCGCCCGGATGAGCCGGCTGCGCGTCCTCGCCGCGGCGGCCGCGCTGCTGCTGGCGACGGCCGCGTGCAGTGCCGACAGCGAGCCGGGTCTGCAGCCGGGCGACCCCGCGCCGTCCGAGCCCGGGACGTCCGCGGCTGCCGCGGAGCCGTCGGCGTCCGAGGCCGCCGCCGCCCACGCCGCCCACGCGGCGAAGCCCGGGAGGCTCCGGCCCCTGCGGAAGGGCGAGCGCCGCCGGACGCTCACCATGCCGGCGGCGTACACGCCCGCCGCGCCCACGGGCGTCGGCACCGACGACTACCGCTGCTTCCTGCTCGACCCCCAGCTGAAGCGCGACTCCTGGCTGACCGGCACCAACGTGCTGCCCGGCAACCCCGACGTCGTCCACCACGTGATCCTGTTCCGGATCCTGCCGGAGGACGTCGCGAAGGCCGAGGCCAAGGACGCCGAGACCCCCGACGACCAGGGCTGGACCTGCTTCGGCGGCACTGCCCTGGAGGGCGAGTTCGCTCAGCTCGACGACGCCCCGTGGCTCGGAGCCTGGGCACCCGGCGGCGACGAGGTCGTGACCCGCGACGGCTACGGCACGGACCTGCCGAAGGGCAGCCGGATCGTCATGCAGGTCCACTACAACCTGCTGGCCGGGTCCGCGCCCGACGTGTCGTCGACCCAGATCCGCACCATGCCGCGCACGCGCGACCTGACCGCGCTGCACACCTTCCTGATGCCGGCCCCGGTCGAGCTGCCCTGCCGGAAGGGGCGGGACGCCTCGCCGCTGTGCGAGCGTGACGCCGCGGTGGCGGACGCCAAGGAGCGGTTCGGCCAGGGACCGGGCTCGACCGCCGATCTCCTCTACTTCCTCTGCGGCGGCAAGCCGGTCGCGTCGCGCCGCAGCTCGTGCGTACGCCGGGTCCAGCAGCCGGTGACCGTCCTGGGCGCGGCGGGCCACATGCACCTGCTCGGCCAGCAGCTCCGCATCGAGACCAACCCCGGCACGCCCGAGGCACGGACGATCCTCGACATCCCGGTGTGGGACTTCGACGACCAGGGCTCACGGCCGATCGACCCGGTACGCCTCGACACCTGGGACACGGTCAAGATCACCTGCACGCACGGCCAGCGGCTGCGCGACCGGCTGCCGGCCTTCGCGACCCAGCGTGAGGACAAGTACGTCGTCTGGGCCGACGGCACCACCGACGAGATGTGCCTCGGGATGCTCTCGGTCGCCTTCGGTTGAGCCGGGGCGTCCCGGTCAGTGGGTCAGCGCCAGCTTGGCCCCGGTGACGCACGCCCCGGCGAGCGCGAGCCCCACCCCGGCGAGCAGCGTGCGCATCGAGACGGCGGTGCCCCGGATCGCCCCGACGATCGGCCCCGTCGCCGCCAGCCGCAGCAGTACCCACCCCTCGGCGGCCAGCACGGCCAGGTGCCCGGGCAGCCCGCCAGCCCGCGCGGCGGCCAGCACCACCGCGCACACCGCCCCGGCGGTCAGCACCGGCGCCGAGTCCCGGACCTCGTCCACGAGCTGACGCGCCGTCAGCCGCTCGTCGCTGCGCACCCGCCGCCCCGCCGACTCGGCGAAGGCGTGAGCCACGAACGTCGCCACCGCTGCCCCCAGCACGATGATCGCGCTGCGCCCGGTCTCGGCGTCCTCCCTGGTCAGCGGCACCAGGCTCGCGAGCGCGACCACGTTCCCGTAGACGAACGCCGTGACCCGGCTGGCGGCGTCCTCGCGGGACAGGGTGGGGGAGGGCATGGCCCGGACGCTAGGAGGCGCCGTCATCCGTGGACCCGGCGACCGCTGTGCCGCCGCTGTGCACGTGCCCGTAGCCCTGCCGAAGGTTCTCGGTCAGGGCTGCGGGGTGGTGCCGGTGTGGTCGCGTCTGAACGTCAGTCCGTTGGGGCTGCGCCAGATGAACGTGGTGTCGTCGACCTTGTCGTAGCGCCAGCGGGTGTGGGTCTTGGCGCGGTGATGTCGTCGGCAGAGTGGTGCGATGTTGCAGTCGCAGGTCGGCCCGCCTCTGGATGCGGGGTCGTTGTGGTCGTGGTCGCAGGACCTCGCCCGGCGGCGGCACCACGGGAACACGCACGAGTGCTGGAGCAGGGCCTGGCGTTCCTTCAACCGGTCGGGAACCTCGTAAGCGTCGACGTGGACGTGGCCGGTGAGGTCGATGACGGGCTTGATGACGACTTGGCTGTCGCCGTCCTGGCACCAGGACCGCACCTGCTCGACGGACACCATCGATCGGGTGTTCTCGACCCGCGCGATGGCGGCGTCGGCGAGGTGCACGTGGACGACGACCTGGCGGGGGCGTTTGCGGTCGGGGTCGGGTTCGGCGTTCAGGTCGAGGGTGAGCTGGCGTCGGGCGAGGTCACCGACGGCGATGGAGCGGCGTACGTCGAGGGAGAGCCCGTCGGCGATGGTGCCGAGGTGGGTCGCACCCCGCGCGACCGCGTCCTCCAGATCCAGTGCGTCGACCAGGTCCAACGTTCCGCGGACCTCGACGTGCCCGTCGAACGAGACCTGCTGAACCTCGACGTCGAAGTGCCGCACCTCCGCCGCATCACGTGCCCGCTGGGCGGCGGTGTCGGGGTCGAAGCGGACCCGGGCCTCTTCGACGGTCCGGTCGAGTTGGGCGATCGAGATCTTGTGCGCGGTCGCGGCGACGTGAATGTCGACAAACTCCGCGCCGTCCTCAGGGAGGTCGATGGTCTCCGCGGCGATGCGGCGGGCCTTCCACACCGGCAGGTCCAACGACTGGACGCGTTCGTAGACCCGCGGTAGGCGGTGGGCGAGCTCGACGGCATGGCCGAGGTAGATCCGCCCCGAGTCCGACGACATCCCCAGCGCAGCGGAGAACTCCAACACCGAGAACTCAGCGATGAGGGGTGCGCCGGGGCCCGCTATGGCCATCTCGTCCCCACAACCGGGGATCCACACGGCTGCCGCATCCTGCAGTGAGTCGGTGGAGTGCATGCCGGCCCAGGTGACGGCGGCAGCGAGCTGGTTCGCGGCCGCGCGCAGCTCGTCTCGTCGTTCGGAGCGCACGTACGACAGCACCGCCGCAGCGGTGTCGCAGTCGTCGAGGTCCCGAGCCATGCCCTCATTCTAGTCGAACAGGTGATCGAATGCGGGGGTTGTTCACAGCCTTGTTCGAACGGTCGACCCCAAGTAACCGAAAGCCAGAAGCAGGCTCGTGATGGCCCTTGATCACAGTGGACGGTGAGCCCCCTTGTCTCTGTAAAAAGGCTTCGAACCGACCTGGTGCCAAGCGGCGACGCCACGGCAGAGACCCGTGAAGGGATGACGTCGCTTGTTGGCTGCGGGGGTCTCGACGGGCGCTCGACCGCTAGCGCGGCCCCGCTGCTCGACCACCGGGGGCGCGACCGGCTCGAATGGATCAGCGGCAAGGCTGCGGAGGTCTCGACGGGCGCTCAGGACTTCGTCCTTCACTGCTCGACCACCGGCGGAGACCGTCGGAGGGGCGTCGTCGGAGACCGCGAGCCGGGTCGTCGTACGTCCGTGCTCAGCCCGAGAAGTCCCGGATCAGCCGGAGGACGTAGAAGACGACCGGCATGCCGAAGACCACGAGCATCGCCCAGGCGGTGACCTTGTGAAGTGGCTTGGTGGAGTCGAGGCGGCCGGCGAAGTCGAGGAGGGCGCCGTCGGGGACGGAGTGGTTCAGGCCCATCCGGCGGGCGTCCTCGGGGAGGTGCTGACCCGCGAACCAGGCCGGTGGGGTGTCGTCGTCGGGGCCGTGGTCCTCGTCGTCCCAGGCCGGTTCAGGGTGCTCGTCCGGCGCGGCCATGCGACCACCGTACGTGTCTGCCTCCTGTCCTGGCTGCAACTCGCTCGATGTGGGAGGAGTGCTCCCGTAGCATGGAGACGCTCCCAGACCCTTCCAGGAAGGCCGCCCGCCCGGGCATCCATGACTGACAGCCACCAGCACGGGGACCACCCGGCCCCCCGTTCCACGACCCGGCACACCGTGGTCGTCCCCACCAGCGTCAACATGGTGAGCCTGCTGGGTCCCGGCGACGAGCACCTCGGCATCATCGAGGGGGCCTTCGACGCCGAGATCCACGTGCGCGGGAACCGGATCTCCCTCAAGGGCGAGCCGGGCGAGGTCGCCCTCGCCGACCGCCTGCTCGACGAGCTGGTCGCCATCATCCGCACCGGTCAGGGCGTCACGTCCGAGACCGTCGAGCGGGTCATCACCATGCTCCGGGCCGAGACGACCGAGCGCCCGGCCGACGTGCTGAGCCTCAACATCCTGTCCAACCGTGGTCGCTCGATCCGGCCGAAGACGCTCAACCAGAAGCGGTACGTCGACTCCATCGACCAGCACACCATCACCTTCGGGATCGGCCCCGCCGGCACCGGCAAGACCTACCTGGCCGTGGCCAAGGCGGTCCAGGCGCTGCAGGGCAAGCAGGTCAACCGGATCATCCTGAGCCGCCCGGCGGTCGAGGCGGGGGAGCGGCTGGGCTTCCTGCCCGGCACCCTCACCGAGAAGATCGACCCCTACCTCCGGCCGCTGTACGACGCGCTGCACGACATGCTCGACCCCGAGCTGATCCCCAAGCTGATGGCGGCCGGGACGATCGAGGTCGCCCCGCTGGCCTTCCTGCGTGGGCGCTCGCTCAACGACTCGTTCATCATCCTCGACGAGGCGCAGAACACGACGCCCGAGCAGATGAAGATGTTCCTCACCCGGCTCGGCTTCGGCTCCAAGATCGTCGTCACCGGCGACGTGACCCAGACCGACCTGCCGAGCGGCCAGAAGTCCGGCCTGCGCGTCGTCGAGGGCATCCTCGACGAGGTCGGCGACATCTCGTTCAACCGGCTCACGAGCAGCGACGTCGTACGCCACCGGCTGGTCGGCAAGATCGTCGCGGCGTACGACGAGCACGACGCCCGCGCCGAGCGCGCCCAGGAGCGCCAGCAGGAGGCCCGCCCGTGAGCATCGAGGTGCTGGACGAGTCCGGCCACGACCTCGACGTGAAGCACCTCGCGTCGCTGAGCCGGTTCGTGATGGACCGGATGCGGGTCCACCCGCTGGCCGAGCTGTGCATCAAGGCCGTCGACGAGGCGACCATCGCCGAGCTCAACGAGCAGTGGATGGAGAAGGAGGGGCCGACCGACGTGCTCGCCTTCCCCATGGACGAGCTGCGGCCCGGACTGGTCGACGAGGAGCCCGAGGAGGGCGTGCTCGGCGACCTGGTCCTCTGCCCGGCCATCGCGGTCCAGCAGGGCGAGACCGCGGGTCACGGCACGCTGGCCGAGATCGAGCTGCTCACCACCCACGGCATCCTGCACCTGCTCGGCTACGACCACGCCGAGCCCGAGGAGCACGCCGAGATGTTCGGTCTCCAGGACCGGCTGCTCGCCGAGTGGCGGGCGGGGGAGTGAGCTCGGGCGATCTGTGGCTGCTGGTCTCAGCAGCCGCCCTCGTCGTGCTCGCCGGCGCCTTCTCGGCCGCGGAGGCCGCGCTCGCGTCGTTCTCGCACGCCCGCGCCGAGGAGCTCGTGGCCGAGAAGCGGCCGGGGGCCAAGCGGCTGCTCGGCATCCTCGACGACGCCGCCCGCTACCTCAACACCGCACTGTTCCTCCGGCTGCTGTGCGAGATCTCCGCGATCGTGCTGGTCGCCCAGCTGGTCGACGAGGCGCTCGACGGTGAGTTCTGGGTCAGCACCCTGGTCGCCATCGGCGTGATGCTCGTCGTCTCCTTCGTCGTGATCGGCGTCGCGCCGCGCACGATGGGGCGCCAGCACAGCGAGACCATCGCGCTCTGGTCGGCCGGTCCGCTCACCCTGGTCACCCGGGTGCTCGGGCCGCTGCCGCGGCTGCTGATCCTGATCGGCAACGCGCTCACCCCGGGCCGAGGGTTCAGCCAGGGCCCGTTCTCGACCGAGACCGAGCTGCGCGAGCTGGTCGACCTGGCCGAGGCGTCGGCGCTCATCGAGTCCGGCGAGCGCAAGATGATCCACTCCGTCTTCGAGCTCGGCGACACCACGGTCCGGGAGGTGATGGTGCCGCGCAACGACGTCGTGTACGTCGAGCGGCACAAGAACCTGCGCCAGACGATGTCGCTCTTCCTGCGCAGCGGCTTCTCCCGCGTCCCCGTGGTCGGCGAGAACCTCGACAACATCGTCGGCTTCGCCTACCTCAAGGACATCGTCCGCCGGGACTTCGAGGCGCCCGACGCCGAGACCACCGAGCGGATCGAGTCGGTGATGCGGCGCGTGCACTGGGTGCCGGAGTCGAAGCCGGTCGACGCGCTGCTGCGCGAGATGCAGGCCCGCCGCCAGCACATCGCCGTCGTCGTGGACGAGTACGGCGGGACCGCCGGCATCATCACCATCGAGGACCTCCTGGAGGAGATCGTCGGGGAGATCACCGACGAGTACGACGAGGAGGAGATCGAGGTCGAGCAGCTGGTCGACGGCATCGTCCGGGTCTCCTCGCGCTACCCGGTCGACGACCTCGACGAGCTGTTCGGCTTCCAGGTCGAGGAGGAGGACGTCGACTCCGTCGGCGGCCTGATGGCCAAGCACCTGGGCCTGGTGCCGATCCCCGGCTCGGCGGTCGAGGCCCACGGCCTGCGGTTCGTCGCCGAGGACGCCGCCGGCCGTCGCAACAAGATCGGCACGGTGCTCATCGCCCGCGTGGAGACGCCCGACGACGAGAGCGACCCGGTGGACAGGACGACAAGAACGACAAGAACGACAAGAACGAGGACGACGCCGATGACTGAGACCACGGGCGAGCTCTCCGCGGAGGACCGCAAGCTCGTCACCCTGGCCCGCGCGACCCGCGCGCGCACCGGCGCGGCGGAGGGCGCCGCCGTCCGCGACGCCGACGGCCGGACCTACGCCGCCGCCACCGTCGACCTGCCGTCGCTGCAGGTGAGCGCCCTCGGCGTCTGCGTGGCGATGGCGGTCGCGTCCGGGGCGAAGGGTTTGGAGGCGGCGGTGGTGCTGACCGGTGCCGAGGCCGTCGCCGAGACCGACCTGGCCGCGCTGCGCGACCTCGCCGGCGCCGGCGTACCCGTGCACCTCGCCGACGCCCGCGGGACGGTCACCGGCTCGACGTCGAGCTGATCCGGGAGTCGCGGGCCCACCGCGAGCCCTCCCTCAGGACCCGTTCCGGGGCGGCCGGTGCGGGCCAGACCTGGATCAGGTGCCGGCTGGAGTAGACGTGGTACTCCTCGCCGTCGAACTCCTCCTCGGTCGCCGCCGCATCGAGTCCCGTCGCGCAGAGCCGGACGCGGTAGCTGCCGGCGGCGAGGGGGAGCGGGTCGCTCGTGGTCTCGAAGCTGCCCATCCGGAGCTCGTCGCCGTGGTGCTCGTAGGGAGCCTCGACCACGTCCTCGCACCACCGCGGCACCCGGGGCTCGGTCCGCCGTACGTCGAGACGGACCGGCCAGAGGCCGTAGAGACCGGGGACCGAGATCCACAGGCCGGACCGGCCGCCCGACCACAGCAGGCGGTTGCCCGAAGGGCTCGTGACGCGCGGGTAGTCGGTCCCGAGCCACCACACGCCCTCCACGACGAGGAAGTCCTCCTCGAGGGACCGCGGTCCCTCGGGCGTCGTCACGTCCGTCGGCGCCTCGCGCACGACGGCACCGTCGTCGTGGGCGATGCCGCTTCCCGAGGAGTCGTCGCCGCAACCGGTGAGGGTCACGACGAGCCCGAGAGCCAGGAGAGCACGGAGCAGCATCCGCGCATCCTGTCGCACGGTGACCGCCGCCACGAACGACCACCCCTGCCGCCACCCGAAACCGGGTCGTCACCGGACAGGAGTAACTTGCACATCGTGAGTCGTGCGAGTGCCTGGGAGGCGCACGAGCGGGCCGTCCAGCGGCTGCGTGCGTCGTACACCGCGATCCCCTCGGGATCGCCGGTCCGGTTGGCCAAGAAGACGTCCAACCTCTTCCGCCCCCGGGCGGCGACCACCGCACCCGGGCTGGACGTCTCCGGCCTGACCGGCGTGATCGAGGTCGACGCGGCGGCGCGCACCGCCGAGGTGCAGGGCATGTGCACCTACGAGGACCTCGTCGACGCGACCCTGCCGCACGGGCTGATCCCGCTCGTCGTGCCCCAGCTGCGGACCATCACCCTGGGCGGCGCCGTCACCGGCCTCGGCATCGAGTCGACCAGCTTCCGCAACGGGCTGCCGCACGAGTCGGTCCTCGAGATGGACGTCTTCACCGGTGCCGGCGAAGTCGTCACGACCCGCCCCGGCGACGACCTGTTCGACACCTTCCCCAACAGCTACGGCTCGCTCGGCTACGCCACCCGGCTGCGGATCGAGCTCGAGCCCGCCCCGTCGTACGTCGCCCTGCGCCACGTGCGGTACGACGACGCCGGCCTGCTGACCAAGGCGCTCGCCGAGATCATCGAGACCGGCGAGCACGACGGCGTCCGCGTCGACGGTCTCGACGGCGTCGCGTTCGCGCCGGGGGAGTACTACCTCACCCTGGCCACCTGGCGGGCCGAGCCCGGCCCGACCAGCGACTACACCGGCCAGGAGATCTACTACCGCAGCATCCAGGCGCGGGAGGCCGACCTGCTGACGATGTACGACTACCTCTGGCGCTGGGACACCGACTGGTTCTGGTGCTCGGGCGCGTTCGGCGTCCAGAACCCGCGGGTCCGTCGGGTGTGGCCGAAGCGCTGGCGTCGCTCGGACGCCTACCACCGGCTGATCGGCCTCGACAACCGCTTCGGCATCGTCGACCGGCTCGACCGCCGGGCCGGTCGCCCGCAGCGCGAGCGGGTGATCCAGGACGTCGAGGTGCCGGTCGACCGGCTGCCGGAGTTCCTGGAGTGGTTCGACGAGTCGGTCGGCATGCGCCCGGTGTGGTTGTGCCCGCTGCGGCTGCGCGGCGACAAGGAGTGGCCGACGTACCCGCTCGAGGTCGGCACGACCTACGTCAACGCCGGCTTCTGGGGCACCGTCCACGTCGGCCCCGAGGCGCCCGAGGGCCCGATCAACCGGGCCATCGAGGCCCGCGTCCACGAGCTGGGCGGGCACAAGTCCCTCTACTCCGAGGCGTTCTACGACCCCGAGACCTTCGACCGGCTCTACGACGGCCCCCACCTGGCCGCCGTGAAGCAGCGATACGACCCCGACGACAGGCTCACGAGCCTCTACGACAAGGCGGTGAAGAAGCGATGACCCTCCTGAACAAGCCGACGGTGAGCATCGGCGAGGCGGTGGCCTCGCTGCTGCGCGACGGCATGCCCGTGCGGTTCACGGCGTACGACGGGAGCAGCGCCGGTCCGGCCGACGCCGACATCCGTCTCCACCTGGTCAACCAGCGCGGCCTGGCCTACCTGCTGACCGCCCCCGGCGACCTCGGCATGGCCCGGGCCTACGTGGCCGGCGACCTGGAGCTGCACGGCGTCCACCCGGGCGACCCGTACGACGCGATGAAGCTGCTCCAGAACCACCTGCGCTTCCGCAAGCCGACCGCTGCCGAGGCGCTGCACCTGCTGCGCGGCCTCGGCATCGCCAACCTGAAGCCGCCGCCGCCCCCGCCCCAGGAGCACCTCCCGCGCTGGCGCCGAGCGATGGAGGGCCTGCGTCATTCGATGGCCCGCGACGCCGAGGTGATCCACCACCACTACGACGTCTCCAACGAGTTCTACGAGATGGTCCTCGGTCCCTCGATGGCCTACACCTGCGCGGTCTTCCCCGACGTCGACGCGACCCTCGAGCAGGCGCAGGCGGAGAAGTTCGACCTGGTCGCCCGCAAGCTCGACCTGAAGCCCGGCCAGCGGCTGCTCGACGTGGGCTGCGGCTGGGGCGGGATGGTCCGCCACGCCGCCCAGGAGTACGGCGTGCAGGCGCTCGGCGTGACGCTGTCGCGCGAGCAGGCCGCGTGGGCCAAGCGCGCGATCGACGAGGAGGGCCTGGGCGACCTGGCCGAGGTGCGCCACCTCGACTACCGCGACGTGCTCGAGGGCGACTTCGACGCGGTGAGCTCGATCGGTCTGACCGAGCACATCGGCATCAAGAACTACCCGTCGTACTTCTCCTTCCTGCGCAGCCGGCTGCGCCCGGGCGGGCGGCTGCTCAACCACTCGATCACCCGCCACGACAACGTCTCCACCGACACGGGCGCGTTCATCGACCGCTACGTCTTCCCCGACGGCGAGCTCACGGGCTCGGGCACGATGATCGCGGCCGCGCAGGACGCCGGCCTGGAGGTCGTGCACGAGGAGAACCTGCGCAAGCACTACGCGATGACGCTGCGCGAGTGGTGCCGGAACCTGGTCGAGAACTGGGACGACTGTGTCGCCGAGGTCGGCGAGGGCACCGCCCGGGTCTGGGGTCTCTACATGGCCGGCAGCCGGCTGGGCTTCGAGCGCAACGAGATCCAGCTCCACCAGATCCTCGCGTCGCGTACGACGGACGACGGCGACGACGGATTCCCCCTGCGGCCGTCCTGGTGACTAACCTCCACAGGTGAGCACGAGAGCCCAGCAGCACACCGCGGAGGTCCTGCGCCGCGAGCCGCTCTCGCCGCACCTGCTGCGGCTGGTGCTCGGCGGTCCCGGGCTGGCGGAGTTCGCCTCCACCGGGATCGCCGACGAGTGGGTCGGTCTGGTCGTGCCCGAGCAGTTCCAGAGCCGCTACTACACGGTGCGCTCCTGGGCCGGCGGCGAGCTCACCCTCGACATCGTCGTGCACGACGTGGGCCTGGTGACCGAGTGGGCGCAGCGGGCCGACGCGGTGGTGGGGGAGACCGTCACGGTCACCGACCCGAAGGGCTCGTTCCTCCCGCCCGGCGACGCCGGCTGGCTGATGCTCGTCGGCGACCTGACCGCGCTGCCGGCGATGGCCCGGATCGCCTCCGAGACCACGCTGCCGACGCGGATCTGGGCCGAGGTCCCGGAGCGGCCGGAGGGCTACCTGCCCGCCGGGGCCGAGGTGACCTGGCTGGCCCAGCCCGGCGACGGGCAGAGCGCGCTCGCCGAGGTGGTCGAGGACCTGGTCTGGCCCGAGGGTCCGGGCTACTTCTGGATGGCCGGCGAGTCCGCCCAGATGCGGGCCATCCGCAAGCACCTGATGCGCGAGCGCCAGCTGCCGTCGACGTCGTACGACGTGATGGGCTACTGGCGCGGCAACGCGCAGCGCCAGCCCCGCGCGGTCGACCCCGGCCCGATCTGGCGGGCCGGCAAGGCGGCGGGCAAGACCGACGAGCAGATCTGGGCCGAGTACGACGACGCGAGGGAGCAGTCATGAGCACCGACGAGCACAAGAGCGGCTTCGTCTCCTTCGTCGGCCGGCCCAACGCCGGCAAGTCGACGCTGACCAACGCCCTGGTGGGCCAGAAGGTGGTCATCACCTCCGACAAGCCGCAGACGACCCGCACGGTCGTGCGCGGCATCGTGCACCGCCCCGACGCCCAGCTGATCCTGGTCGACACCCCCGGCCTGCACCGCCCGCGCACCCTGCTGGGCGAGCGACTCAACGACCTGGTCGCCACCACGCTGGGCGAGGTCGACGTCGTCGCCGTCTGCTTCCCCGCCAACGAGAAGATCGGGCCGGGCGACCGGTTCATCGCCACCGAGATGGCGAAGGTGAAGCGCACGACGAAGGTCGCGATCGCGACCAAGACCGACCTGGCCACCCCCGAGCAGATCGGGAAGCACCTGCTCGACATCCAGGCGCTCGGCGCCGAGATCGGTGTCGACTGGGCCGAGATCGTCCCGGTCTCCGCGAAGGAGGGCGACCAGATCGCCCTGCTCCAGGATCTCCTGGTCGCCCTGCTGCCCGAGGGCCCGCAGCTCTACCCCGACGGCGACCTCACCGACGCCCCCGAGGAGATCCTGGTCGCCGAGCTGGTCCGCGAGGCGGCCCTCGAGGGTTTGCGCGACGAGCTGCCCCACTCGGTCGCCGTCGTGGTGGAGGAGATGCGGCTGCGCGAGGACCGGCCCGAGGACAAGCCGCTCCTCGACATCCACGCCAACCTGTACGTCGAGCGCGACTCGCAGAAGGGCATCATCATCGGCCCGAAGGGCGCCCGGCTCCGCGACATCGGCACCCGGGCCCGTCAGCAGATCGTCGCCCTCCTCGGCACGCCGGTCTACCTCGACCTGCACGTGAAGATCGCCAAGGACTGGCAGCGCGACCCCCGCCAGCTCCGCAAGCTCGGCTTCTGACCGCGACCCGTCACTCACTGACGCCTGGCGCCGGCGTGTCGGGTCATTCAGTGACGGGTCGGCGTCAGTCGGGAGCCCAGCAGCGGCCGTAGGTCTGGCCGGCGGCCCACTGCTCGGCGGTCGGCCACTCGTAGCCCCACTGGTAGTCCAGCGGGTCCTCGGCGGCGTCGCGCCCGGCGTCCTCGCAGGGCGTCTGCCCCGCCTTCCGCACGTCGGCCTCGCCCGGGTAAGCACCGTCGGGGAGCTCGACGACGGAGACCGCGCGCCAGGCGTGGTCGCTCGAGCACAGCACCCGGGCGAAGTCGCGGGCGTCGGGCGCAGCGGTGCCGCACATGCCCCAGCGGTCGCGGCCCTCCTGCTCGTCCAGCACGCCGTCCAGGCGGCCGGTGACGGTCGCGAGGTCGTCGGTCCCGGCGACCGCGATGACGTCACAGCGGTACCAGTCGGCGCCGGCGTCGGACTGCTCGACGGTCGGGGTGAACCAGACCGCCCGGAGCATGCTCAGCCGCAGGTCGTCCTCGTCACCGCCGACGAACCCGCCCAGCTGCTCGGGGCAGGTCCGGGCCACCTGCTCGCGGACCCGGGTCGAGTCGATGGCCAGGAGGTGGCCGTCGACCACGGTGTCCACCCGGCCGACGGCGTACGTCTGGGAGGTGTGCCGGCGGTCGCAGTCGACCGCAGGACGGTCGTTGGTGGGCGCCAGCGCCTCGGCGTACGCCAGGCGGTAGCAGGCCTCCGCGGCCGGACCCGGCACCGGCGTCGCGCTCGGGAGCACGGTCGGGGTAGGGGTGGTCGTGGGCCCGGGGTCCGGGTCCCCGCCGCCCGAGCAGCCGGCCAGGAGAGTCGCGGCCGCCGCGGCGACCGCCCACCTCCTCATCGGGCCGTCTTCGCCCAGCAGACCGAGCGCCGGTTGCCCGCCTCCCACTCCGCCTCGCGGAACCAGGTGTAGGCGAAGTCGTAGCTGACCGGGTACTGCAGCCAGGCGCTCACCGACCTCGAGCAGTAGTCGCGGGTCGTCACCTCGACCTTGCGGTCGCCGGGGTAGGGGTCGTCGGCGTCGCCGACCTTGATCGTCGTGACCGCCCGCCAGTCGTGCTTCTCCGAGCAGGGGATCCGCGGCGCGTTCGGCACGCTCGGGCCGGCCACGCAGGCCATCCACTGGTCGTCGGGCTTGCCCTCGAGCATGCCGGCGGCGTCCTCGGGGAGGTCGACGTACGACGCGGACTGCTCGCCGCCGCCGATCAGATCGCAGCGGTACCACCGCGCCCCCTCGTCCCACGCCTTCTCCGAGGGGCGGAACCAGGCCCAGCTCAGCACGGTCCGCATCACGGTGCTCTGGTCCGCCTCCAGGAATTCGGTGAACGCCTTCGAGCAGGCGCGGTAGGCGAAGGCCCCGAGCCGCCGATCGTCCTGCTCGGCGTCCGCGAAGGACTCGGGAAGGTCGCCGACGGCGAAGGTCTGGGCCGTGTGCGGGTCGGCGCACGCGACGACTGGGCTCGCGTTGCTGGTCTCGGCGACGTCCTCAGGGGTCAGCACCCGGCAGACGTCGTTGGCCGGAGCAGCGACCGTGTCGGCCGGATCGGCCTTCGCCTCGGAGTCGCCGTCGCCGCAGCCGGCGAGCAGTGCCGCGGCCAGGACCAGCGCCACCGCTCGCAGGGGGAGCGGCCGGAGCCGGGAGTCGCGCAGCACGGGCGCGATGCTACCCGCGGGTCCCTGGCCGGCCCTGATCAGGCGGGGTCCAGGTCGCCGAGCGGGGCGTCGACGCGAGCCGCGTCGAGGACCGGCAGCTCGCGGGACTCCAGGACCATCCGGGCGACCTCGCGCAGCTTGACGTTGTTGTCGTTGGAGAAGCGCTGCAGGACGGTGAACGCCGCTTCGTACGACACGTCGTACCGCACGGCCAGGACGCCCTGGGCCATCCCGATGTCGTGCCGCGACTCGAGCGCGGCCTCCAGGTTGCTGACCAGGCGTGCCTGGCTGAGCGCCTCGGCCGCGTGGGTGGCGAAGATCAGCGCCGTGTCCACCGTGTCGGTGTCGAACGCGCCCGAGCGGGCGGCGTACAGGTTGAGGGCGCCGAGGGTCCGGTCGCCGGCGTGCAGCCGGATGGCCAGGACCGAGCGCACCCCGTGATCGAGCGCGACCCGTGACCACCTCGGCCAGCGGTCGTCGGCGTGGAGGTCGTGGGCGATCCGGCTCCCCGCCTTGAACGCCGCGTCGAGGCACGGCCCCTCGCCGAGGGCGTACTGCGCGGAGTCGACGGCGACGACGAGGTCGTCGGTCGCCGCGACGTTCTCGGCTCGGCCGCGGCGCTGCCGCAGGGTGATGCCGCAGTGATCGGCGGCCGGTACGACGTCGACGGCGCGCCGGACCACGCGCTCGAACGTGACCTCGCCGGGGTCGGCGAGCAGGTCCTCGGCGACCTGGGCGAAGTACGCCGCGAGCCGCATGCCGTCGCTCATCCGACCTCAGCCGACCTCGTCGCGCATGTTTTGCAGGATCCGCGACAGCAGCCGCGAGACCTGCATCTGGGTGACCCCGAGGTCGGCGCCGATCTCCTCCTGCGTGCGGTCCTCGAAGAAGCGCAGGTAGAGGATGCGGCGGTCCCGCTCCGAGAGTCGGCGTACGACGGGCGCCAGGGCGACCCGTGCGTCGGCGGCGTCACGGTCGTGGTCGTCGTCGGGGATCAGGGCGCCCAGGGTGGTGGGCGACTCCTGACCGATCGGCAGGTCGAGGGACGTGGGTTGGAAGCAGCCGAAGGCCTCGATGGCCTCGCGGTACTCGTCCACGTCGATGTCGAGATGGTCCATGACCTCGACGTCGGTCGGCTCGCGGCCGAGCCGCTGGCCCAGGTCCTCCAGGGCGTGGTTGACCCGCCACTGCAGCTCCTGGACCCGGCGCGGCGGGCGGACCGTCCAGCCCTGGTCGCGGAAGTAGCGCTGCAGCTCGCCGCGGATGGTGGGGACGGCGTAGGTGAGCAGGTCGTTGCGCAGCCGCGGGTCGAACCGCAGGACGGCCTTGGTGAGGCCCTCGTAGGCGACCTGCACCAGGTCGTCCTGGGCGATCCCACGGTTGCGGTAGCGCGAGGCGACGGCCTCCGCGACCCCGCGGTTGATCAGGACTACCTCGTCGAGCAGCTCGCGACGGGTGGTCTCGTCGGCGTCGCACGCGAGGTCGAGCAGCTCGGCGGTCCGCTCGGACCGCTGCTGTCGGGTCAGGCCGCGATCACCGTCCCGCGAGCCGGTGGCTCGCGCCTCAGAGCGGCGACGGTCGGTCGTGGCGTCGTTCGTAGCGGTCGAAGCGGTCATGGAGCGTTCCCATCCCGAGATGGTGCCCTCGCCGGTCTGCTCCAGCGAGGTGGTGCAGCAGCCGTTCCAGACCTCGACGCTACCGGAGGGAGCGAGGAGTGCAACCCGACACGGTGTACACCTGTTCCGCTCCTACCCCGGCGCTGGTCCAGACAACCGTCGTTCTCGGGGAAACCACCCGATCGGGTGGCGCGTTTCCCCGGGGCGACCAAGGGTTACCTCAGGGCGACCGCCCGACGGGCCCGAGGGAGATCCGTTCGGGCAGGATTCAGCAGACGACCAGCGGACCAGGGAGGGAGCGGCGCGTGAGCACGGACGACGAGCTCAGGGCTCAGCTCGACGACCTGCTCGGAGCCGACACCGACACCGACTCGGTGCTCGCCGCCTTCGAGCGGGCCCCGTCACTGCTCGCCGTCTGCGAGGGGCCCGACCTGGTCATCACCGCGCTGAACGACGCCGCCCGACAGGTCTACGGGGACCGCGTCGGGCAGCCCGTGGCGGAGGCGCTGCAGGCCCCCGACACCGAACGGATCCGCGACTGGACCGAGCAGACCTTCCGGACGGGGCGACCGGTGGTCGACCAGGTGTGGCGGGTCCCCGCGGTCGAGGGGGACGACGTCGACGGCTGGCTCAGCTTCTCGATGGTGCCGAGTCGCGCCGGTGACGGCACCGTGCACGGCGTGGTGACGCAGGCGGTCGACGTGACCGAGCGCGAGCTGTTCCGCATCCGCGCGGAGCAGAAGGTCCAGGACCTGCAGCACCGCCTCGACCTGGCTCGCGACAACCTGGTGGACCTCCACGACGCGCTGCTGCCCGAGGGCCTCCCGCTCGCGCCGGGCGTCGAGCTGGCGGCCCGCTACCTGCTCGCCGAGGACGGCGCCCGAGCCGGCGGCGACTGGTTCGACGCCATCGCGCTGCCCGACGGACGGATCGCGGTCGTCGTCGGCGACGTGGTCGGCCACGGCGTACGCGCCACCGTCGTGATGGGCGAGCTGCGCACGCTCTTCGAGGAGCGGGTGCGTCCCGACGGCGACCTGGTGGCCGCCCTCGAGCTGCTCGAGCGGCGCGCGGGCCGGGTCCCGCAAGCGCGCGCGGCGACGGTCTGCGCCGCGCTGATCGACCCCGAGGCCGGCACCCTGACGTACTGCACGGCCGGCCACCCGCCTCCGTTGGTGGTCTCGGCCGCCGGCGGTGCGACGTACCTCCCGGTCACGGGCTCGGGCGCCCTCGGGTCGGGACTGCCCTTCGTCCTGGCCGAGCACCGGCTCGCCGTCGGCGACATCGTGCTGCTCTACAGCGACGGCCTGGTCGAACGGCCCGGACGCTCGCCCGGCGAGAACACCCTCGACCTGGCCCGGGTGGCGGCCGACGCCGTACGACAGGAGGAGCCGGGCGGCGGGGAGCGCCTCGTGCAGCGTCTGGTCCGGGCCGCCGTCGAGCAGCTCACCGCCTCCTCCGGGTACGACGACGACATCACCGTGCTCGCCGTGCGCCGGGTTCCGCCGCCGGAGCCGCTGCAGATGACCGTGCCCGCGTTCCCCGACACCCTGCGGGCCGTTCGTCAGAACCTCGGCGACTGGCTCGCCGACCTCGGCGTCGGCCAGATCGACGAGCTGGCCCTGCAGCACGCGGTCGGCGAGCTGGTCAGCAACTCGGTCGAGCACGCCTACGAGCCCGAGCGCTCGCGCCAGGAGGCGATCGTCTCGGTGACGGCCTGCCTGGTGCCCGGGGGACTGGTCGAGATCGAGGTGGCCGACCGCGGGACCTGGCGGCGTCCGGGGCCGGCCGGCGGTCGCGGTCGCGGCCTGGCGATGGCCAGCGGCTTCACCGACGACCTCCACGTCACCCACGACGCGCACGGCACCCGGGCGGTGCTGCGCCAGCGACCGAGCACGCCGGTCGACCTGCTGAAGGGCACCGCCCACGCTGCGGTCGTCACCTCCGCCCCGATGGAGATGGAGCACGACGGCGCCGTCGTCCGGCTGCGGGGGACCCTCGACCACCGGTCCGCCGACGAGTTGCGGCGTCGGCTCTCCCACGCGACCCGGGGCGGGACCATCGGCGTCGTCGTCGACCTGGGGGGCGTGACCCACCTGGGCAGCGCCGGCGTCCAGGTCCTGTACGACGAGATGATCCCGGGCCGCGACGACGGGTCCGGCCTGACCCTCGTGGCGCCGGCCGGCTCGCCGGCCCAGCACGTCCTGGAGCTGGTGCGGCTGCCCTACGCCTCCGACCACGAGGTACCGCCCGCAACCTGAGCACTTCCCGAGAAGTGCACCGGACCTGGAGGTTTTCACCCCGGCGGGTGAGGGCCCTGGCTGTACGCCCTGGTCTGGACAGCCTAGGGTCGGGCTATGGAAGAAAGGCCGTTCTCGGCAACGCCCAGCCCGGGTCTCCTGACCGTCAGCGGGTCCGTCGACGAGTACGCCGTCATCGCGCTCCGCAACGCCCTGCGGGAGCAGACCGCGGACTACACCACCTCATTGTCGGTCGACCTGACCGACGCCGACTACCTCCCCAGCGTCGCCGTGAGCGTGCTGGTGGCGGCGATGCGCTCCAGCGAGCAGAACGGCGCCTCGCTGTCCCTGGTCGCCGCTCCGGGCACCATCGCCCAGCGCGTCCTCATGGTCTGTGCGCTGCCCTACCGCGAGACCGTCGACGAGGAGAACACCCCGCCCGACAACCCGGTCGTCGCCTGACCCGCCCACCTCACCGCGTGAGCAGAGCCGCCACGGTGCCTCCCAGGCCGTAGGCGGCTTCGTGCTGTTCGGGGCCGATGTCGCCGACGACCTCCAGGATCTCGGCCGACTGGCGCCAGCCCAGGGCGCCGACGATCGCGAGGACCGAGCGCACCGCCCCGGTCGTGTCGTACCGACCGTGGACGTAGAGGCCGAACGGCTTCCGGCCGCCGCTGCCACCCGTGGCCGAGCCGTCGTCCGACAACGACCCGCCGGTCTCCAGGAAGACCGTGTCGAAGAAGTGCTTGAGCGCGCCGCTCATGTACCCGAAGTTCGCCGGCGTACCGAGCAGGTAGCCGTCGGCGGCGAGCACGTCGTCCGCCGTGGCCTCCAGGGCCGGTCGGACCACGACCTCGACTCCCTCGATCACGTCGTCCTGGGCACCTGCCACGACGGCGTCGGTCAGAGAACTGACCGACGCCGTCGGGGAGTGATGGACGACCAGCAGCCGGGCCACGGGTCGAGGAGGGAGGTCAGCGCACCGAGGAGGCCAGGTCGACGCCCTGGGGGACGTCCGCCGTGAGGTCGTCGCGCATCTGGCCGAGGATCCGGTTGAGGAGCCGCGAGACCTGCATCTGGGTGACGCCCAGCTCCTCGCCGATCTGCTGCTGGGTGCAGTCCTCGGCGAAGCGGAGGTGCAGGATCCGCCGGTCGCGCTCGGAGAGCTGACGCATCACGGGCTGGAGCATCACGCGGGCCTCGAGGGCCTCGCGGTCCGCCTCGTCGTCGAGGGTGAGCAGGTCACCGACGGTGACGTCGCCCTCCTCGCGCACGGGGTGGTCGAGCGAGGCGGGCTGGAAGCAGCCGCGGGCCTCGAGCGCCTCCAGGACGTCGGAGACGGGAACGTCGAGCTCGGCCGCGATGTCGGCGGCCGGCATCGGGGAGCCGTCGTGGCTGCCGGTGCGCCGCAGGTGGTGCACCTTGGCGTGGATCTCCTGGATCCGACGCGGCGGCCGCACGGTCCAGCCGTGGTCGCGGAAGTAGCGCTTCAGCTCGCCGGACATGGTCGGCACGGCGTAGCTGAGGAAGTCGCGCTCCTGCGCGACGTCGAACTTGCGGGCGGCGCGAACCAGCGCGCAGGCGGCCACCTGCTCCAGGTCCTCGAGGGCGACGCCCCGGTTGCGGAACCGGCGGGCGACGGCGTGCGCGACCTGGAGGTTGAGCACCACGACCTCGTCGAGCACCTGGGTACGCCGCTCGTCGGAGCAGGTCGCGGCCTCCGCGAGCAGGGAAGCGGTCTTCTCGCGCCGGACGTCGTCGGGGGTTTCGCGGTGGAGCGCTCCAGTGGTCATGAGGTCCTCCTGCCCCGTGAGTCGCACAGTTGAAACTCCAACCAGGGAAACTTCACCCTCATGGGTGACTCGGGCCGCAGGCCGGTCCAGACACGCGCTGGTCGCTCGGCTCCGGTACGTTCTGCGCCCATGAGCCCGGTGCCGACCATCGTCATCGTGGACGACGCCGCCGACGTACGCCGACTTCTCCGTACCCGGATCATGCTCTCCCGACGCCTCGTGGTGCTGGCCGAGGGTGCCGACGGCCAGGAGGCCATCGACCTGGTCTCCCTGCACCGGCCCGACCTGCTGCTGCTCGACGTGTCGATGCCCGGGATGGACGGACTCCAGGCCCTGCGCGGCATCCGCGTGGCGTCGCCGGAGACCGTCGTGGTGATGTACAGCGGCTTCGAGGAGCAGGGTCTGGAGGCCCAGGCGCGGGTGCTGGGTGCTGCGGCCTACCTGCAGAAGTCGGGCTCCCTGGGCAACCTCGTCGACGACCTGATCTCGGTGCTGCACGGCAAGAACCCGGAGCCGGACCGGCCTCCCGCCCCCGGGCCGGGCGAGCCGGTCATCGAGGCCCACGTCGAGCGGTTCCGCGAGGTCTTCGAGGACGCCGCGATCGGGATGGCGACGCTGACCCTCGCCGGTCGGGTGGTCCGGGCCAACCGGAGCCTCGCCCGGGTCGCGGGGCGGACCATGGGCGAGCTCGTCGGTCTCGACTACACCGAGCTGATGGACGGCCAGGCGCAGGGCCTGGTCCCGGTGCTGGATCGGATCGTGGCCGGGGGCGAGGACGCCGTCCAGGTCGAGCACACGGTCACCGGTCGCCCGGGCCTCACCCTGCTGGCCACGGTGACGCCTGTGCGTGATGCCGCGCGTGCGCCCCTCTACCTCTTCCTCCAGGCGCAGGACGTCAGCACGCAGCGCGGGGCCGAGCGACGGCTGCGGCAGAGCGAGCAGCGCTTCCGCCTGCTGGTCGAGACGGTCGCGGACTACGCGATCTTCATGCTGGACCCGGACGGTCGGGTCGCCAGCTGGAACATCGGTGCCCAGCGCACCTCGGGCTACCACGCCGACGACATCGTCGGTCAGCACTTCCGGGTGTTCTACCCGCCCGAGGTCCAGGAGGCCCGGCATCCCGAGCACGAGCTGGAGATGGCGCTGCGGGACGGGCGCTACGAGGAGGAGGGCTGGCGGATCCGCAAGGACGGCAGCCGGTTCTGGGCCCAGGTCACCCTCACCACCGTGCGCGACGAGACCGGCCGACACCTCGGGTTCGCGAAAGTGACGCGCGACGTGACCGAGCGGCTGCACGCCGCCGAGGCCCTGGAGTCGGCCAACGAGACCCTGCAGCGGGTGGCCGACGACCAGGCCCAGTTCCTCGCCGTCACCGCCCACGAGCTGCGAGGTCCGGTGGGGGTGCTGGCGATGTCAGCGGAGACGCTGCACCGGCACTGGGCGGAGCTGTCCGAGAGCGAGCGCGACGAGTTCCTGGTCGGGATGAGCTCCAGCGCCGGGCAGCTCAACCGTCTGCTCACGGACCTCCTCACCACGTCTCGGCTCCAGGCGGGCTCGCTCGACCTGCGGCCCGAGCAGATCTCCGTCCGACAGCACGTGTCCGTGCTTGCGACGACGCTGCTGAAGGCGCATCCTCAGGCGGAGGTGCTCGTTGATGGGGACAGGGACGCCACGATCTTCGCCGACCCCGGAAGGCTGACGCAGGCGATGGACAACCTGCTGACCAACGCGCTGCGCCACGGTCGCTCGCCGATCCACGTCGACGTACGCCCGCACGGCGACCTCGTCGACCTCGTCGTGCGCGACTCCGGGGACGGGGTGGCCCCCGAGATGCGGTCGCGACTGTTCGAGCGGTTCGCCACGGCGAGCAGTGGCGGTACGGGCCTGGGCCTCCACATCGTCCGCGAGCTGGCCCGGGCCCAGGGCGGAGACGCGTCGTACGACGCGGGGGACCGGGCCTTCGTGCTCACCCTGCCGGCTGCACCGACCGCCGACTCCTCGGAGTCGTGGTGAGGCGCCCGTGACGGACGATGCCGAGGTGGAGATCCCGATCCGGGTGCTGCTCGTCGACGACGCGGTCGACGTTCGCCGCCTGGTGCGCACGGCACTCCGGTTCCGGGGCGGCTTCGAGCTCAGCGGGGAGGCGTCGACGGCCGCTCAGGCGGTGGAGCTGGTGACCGCGCTGCAGCCCGACGTCGTCGTGCTCGACCTCGGGCTGCCCGACCTGGCCGGGCGCGACGTGCTCACCCAGGTGCGCGAGGCCGCGCCTGCCACGAAGGTCGTGGTGTTCTCGGGCGCCGATCCCGACGACCGTTCCTGGTACGAGGAGCGGGCGGCCGGCTACGTGTTGAAGAACGACGACCTCGACTACCTCGTCGACCTCCTGGTCTCGGTGGTGCGCCCGCAGCGGGCCGTGGCCGTGCTCGATCTGCCCCAGGACCTCGGCAGCGTGCGCGAGGCACGGTCGCTGGTCCGGCGGACTCTCGCCCAGTGGGACCTCGCCCACCTCGACGACGAAGCGTCCCTGGTCGTCAGCGAGCTGGCCACGAACGCCCTCAACCACGCGCGGTCGTCGTACCAGGTGCGGATCTATCACAACCCCAGCACGATCCGGATCGAGGTGCGGGACGGCGGGGCGGGGACCCCCGAGCCGCAGTCGGCCAGCCCGACGCGGGAGGGTGGTCGGGGCCTGCTCCTGGTCTCCGCGCTGTCGGTGTCGTGGGGCCTCGAGCAGACCCGGGAGGGCAAGGTCGTCTGGGCCGAGCTCGCCCACGGCGTCGCTGCGTCGGCGTAGGCTCCCGAGCGTGAAGACCAGGCTGACCTGCCCCTGCGGGACCACGATCGTCGGCAAGGACGAGGACGAGCTCGTCACCCTCGCCCAGGAGCACCTGGCCGCCGAGCACCCCGGGCGCGAGTACGACCGCGACATGATCCTGTTCATGGCTCTTTGACCCCTCGCTCCGAGCGTCACCCGAGAGGGTGAACTACATCGGATGTGAGTTTGCCGGGAGACGGGTCGGGCACCTGAGGACCAGGAACACGATCCGCCCCCGTCACGGACTCACGCAGCTCCAGGACGGGGGCGGATTCGTGTCCGTACCCCTCAGCGGGGCAGGAGCCGCCAGACCGTTGGTCCTTCCGACCTGTGCCCGTCGGGACCGAACAGGGAACCGCGCAGCAGGCAGATCATGCGGGCGGGCTTCCGTGGTGTCGACGGATGTCCCGGCCGCGCCGGACGTCCTCGGCCTCCTTGTCCCGGGCCTTGTCGATCTTGCGGGTGTCGCGGGGCGGCAGCTGGATGGTCTCCTCGGCCGCGATCCCGGACTGCAGTTCGCGACCGCGCTCCAGCTCCGCGTCGAGCTCGGCGCCGAAGAGCAGGGCCAGGTTGGTGAGCCACAGCCATAAGAGGAAGGCGATCACTCCGCCGAGGGCGCCGTACGTCTTGTCGTAGGACGAGAAGTTGGCGACGTAGAACCCGAAAGCGACCGAGAGCACGATCCACGTCAGGATGGCCAGCGCGGCGCCGACGCTGACCCAGCGGAACCTCGGCTGCTTCACGTTGGGCGTCGCGTAGTAGAGCAGGGCGACCATCAGCACGACCACGGCGAGCAGCAACGGCCACTTGGCGATCTGCCAGACGAGCACGGTGGTGGACCCGAGACCGACCGCGTTGCCGACGGACTCGGCCACGGGTCCGGTCAGGACCAGAGCGAGCAGCACCGCTGCCGCCAGGACGACGAGCACGACGGTGAGCATCAGCATCACCGGACGGAGCTTCCAGATCGGGCGACCCTCGCCGACCTCGTAGACGCGGTTCATCGCCCGCCCGAAGGCGCCGACGTACCCGCTCGCCGACCACATGGCGCCGGCGATCCCGAGGACGAGGGCCAGACCGGCGCCCTGCGAGGCACTGAGCTCGCGGAGGGTGGGGCCGATGCTGTCGACGATGCCGCCGGCGCCGAGGTCACCGAGGATCCCCAGCACCTCGTCGACGGCCTTGGTGCCCTGGCCGACCAGGCCGAGGAGCGAGGTCAGCGCGATGGCGGCGGGGAAGAGGGCGAGCACGGCGTAGTAGGTCAGGGCGGCGGCCAGGTCGGTGCACTGGTCGTCGCCGAACTCGCGCACGGTCTTGCCGGCGACGTACGTCCACGACCGCTTGTCGAGGTCGGTGGGGGACTCGACCTTGCCTTCGTCGGGGTCCTGCTCGGTGGGGCTCATGTCCGGGCGGTGCCCGACGTCTCCTGCTCTGATGCGGCCGGCCGCGCGTGCTCACCCTTTCGGGTTCGCGTGTGCGCGCGAGGGCCCGGGTACCGCTCGGACATGCTGACCCCCAAGGCCCGCGGTCCCCTGAGCGCGGCCGTCAACGAGGCGCTGGCGACGGGTCCGGACCGGGTGGACGTCCCGGACGCCGGGTCCGCCGAGGACGCGGCGATCGCGCTCTGGACGCTCTACGAGCTGCACTACCGCGGGTTCGACGACGTCGACGACGCGCTGGAGTGGCACCCCGGCCTGCTGGGGGTCCGCCGCGAGCTCGAGCAGGACCTGGAGGACCGGCTGCGGTCGCGATGGACGCCGTACACGCCGACGGGCGACGTGGGCGAGGAGCTGTTCGCGTACGTCGCGGCGCACGACGGGCCCTCGCTGGCGAAGCACGTGCAGTCGCAGGCGGACGAGGAGCAGGTCCTGGAGCTCTTCCGGGTGCGATCGATCTACCACGCCAAGGAGGCCGACCCGACGGCCTGGGTGGTCCCGCGACTGTCCACCGGGCCCAAGGCCGCGCTGATGGAGCTGCAGTTCGACGAGTACGGCGACGGCGACCCGAACCGGCTGCACAGCCACCTGTGGGCGCTCGGCATGGATGCGCTCGGGCTGCGCGCCGACTACGGGGCCTACATCGACGACGTCCCGTCGGAGATCCTCGAGCAGAACAACGTCATGTCCCTCTTCGGGTTGCACCGACGGCTCCGAGGCGCGGCCCTCGGGCACCTGGCCGCCTTCGAGATGACCAGCTCGATGCCGTCGCGCCGGATGGCCCAGGGTCTGCAACGGCTCGGCCTGGCCGACGCGATGGTGGCCTACTACGCCGAGCACGTGGAGGCGGACGCGGTGCACGAGCAGCTCGCCGCGCGGAGCATCTGCGGCGCCCTGGTGGCCGCCGAGCCGTCGCTCGCCAGCGACGTGTTCCTGGGCGCGTTCACCTGCCTCGACCTGGAGGACCGGTTCGCCCGGCGTCAGCTCGCGGAGTGGGGTGTGGCGTGAGCGAGGCGGAGAGCTACGACCATCCCGACGTCGTCCTCTGCCCGGGCGGTCCCATGCTGCTGCGCGGCGACCACGTGGTCCAGGATTCCGACGGCGTCGCGCACCGGACCACCCGGCCCGTCTCCGCGGTCTGCCGGTGCGGGAAGTCGCAGACCAAGCCGTGGTGCGACGGCACCCACCAGGTCTTGCCGGCCAAGCTGCGGCCGGCCTAGGCGCTCAGGGCTTCTCCAGGCGGGCGACGACGCCCCGCTCGTAGGAGCGCACCTCGCCCAGTCGCAGGTCGCCGTACGACGCGAGCCCGGCGCCGATCGTGTCCGCCTGTTGGGGGCTGCCGAGCTGGAGCAGCGCCGACCCGCCGGCCATCAGGTGCTGCGACGCCGCGGCGACGCAGAGCCATGCCACGTCGAGTCCGTCGTCGCCACCGTCGATGGCCAGCAGCGGGTCCTCGGGGAACCGACCGGTGTCGGTCCGTCGTACCCAGGGCGGGTCGGCGAGGACCAGCGCGAACCGGTCGCCGGGGTGGAGGACGGCGTCGATCGCCCCCTCACGGACCTCGACCAGCTCACCCAGCCCCGCGGACACGGCGTTGCGGTGGGTGAAGCGACAGGCGACCGGGTTCAGGTCGACGCAGACCAGCGGTCGGGGCTCGTGGGCGACGGCGAGCAGCCCGATCTGGCCGGCCCCGCAGCACAGCTCTAGGACCGGACCGTCCGGGCCGGAGCGCAGCAGCTCCGCGCCCCACACCGACTGGGCGGCGGTCCACGCGCGCGGCCGCAGCACGCGCTCGTCGTACTGGATCTCCAGGGTGCCGAACTCGGCGACGTGCTCGCTCACGGCCGCCGCTCCGCGACGTAGGCCAGCCGGCGCAGCGTCTCGACGTTGCGCCACGCGAGGGGTACGTCGCGCAGCGGCTTCGGAACCAGCCGGCCCGGACCGGTGACGGCGTCCTCCTCGATGACCACCTCGGTCTCGGAGCCCGACGCCTCCAGCCGGACGAGGACCTCGGCCTCGCCACCGGGCCAGGCGCGGGCCCGGACCCTGAGCAGCGAGCCGGGGACCGCCTCCAGCACCTCGGTCGTGTCGTCGATCAGGAGCGGCCAGGATCCGACCGAGTGGTGCAGCTGGGCGCCCACCTCCGGCCAGTGGTCGTCGACCTCGCGCATGCGGGACGCACCGACCACCCAGAGCGGGTAGAGCCAGCCGTCGGCCAGCACGGACCAGACCTCGTCGGGCGTGGCGTGGATCAGGCGGGTGTTGCGGCTCATCGGACGGACCCCATGCTTCGGTTGACGGGAGGCTTCTGCTGGGAGCCGGTGTCACTGCCCTCGAGGACCCCGATCAGGAGCAGGACCAGGCCGATGACGACGAACACCGCGATCGCCCAGCCGGCCGCGGCGCGGTTGGAGAGCTTCATGCCTCCCGAGTACCCGGGGGGTCGCGCCGCACGCCGCCCGGAGGGGTGGTCAGTGGGAGTAGCCCTGGCGGTGCGCCCAGGCGACCGCCTGGGTGCGCCGGGTGACGCCGGTCTTCTGGTAGACCTGCCGGATGTAGGTCTTCACCGAGTTGACGCTGACGTAGAGCTCGGCCGCGATCTCCAGGTTGCTCATCCCGCGGCAGATCAGCCGGAGCACGTCGGACTCGCGCTGGCTGAGCATCGGGAACAGCTGGAGCTCGGGGGAGCGGGTCTCGACCGACTCGCCCCGGTGGGCGGCCTCGACGGCCGCGAGCAGCTCTCGGGTCGTCGACGACTTCGCGACGATGCCGTGCGCGCCGGCCTCCAGGACGTCGCGGAGGCCCGCGGCGCGGGTGTTCCAGGTGTAGACGAGCACTCGGGCCGCGCCCAGGCTCGTGACCTGCTCCACGTGCTCGCGGGCCTCGACATCACGCATCACCGGGTCGATGAGGATCACGTCGAGACCGTCGGTCGAGGTCGTGAGCTCGTCCAGGAAGGCCAGCTCGACGCGGTCACCGTGGGGGCCGAGCATGCCCGCGAGGCCGGTGGCCACGAGCTCGGTCTCGGCCAGCACGCCGAGCCGCACGGGCCCGAGCACGGCGCGCTCGGAGGCGGTCGACGTCATGTCCCCGAACCTAATGTGGCGCGGCTTCTGGACCCGTTCCAGAAGCCTCACCCTTAGGGATGATTTTCGAACTTGTGCTCCCTGACCTGCCCTTTCTCGACCCGGGCGCCCGCCCACAACGGCCGTGGGCTACCCTCGAGAGGTCATGACGCGACTGCTCCTCCTTCGCTGCCGCAGCGAGGTCTGAACGCCGGGCCCCCTCGCTGCGGGTGAGTGCTGCGCGACCGGCTCCCAGCAACCAGTCAACGAGGACCTTCCATGACCATTCCGCAGCAGCAGACCGGCGGCATGCCGCACGAGCGCTACCGGGCCTTCCCGCCCATCGACCTGCCCGACCGCACCTGGCCGTCGAAGGTCATCACCGAGGCCCCGCGCTGGCTCTCCACCGACCTGCGCGACGGCAACCAGGCGCTGATCGACCCGATGAGCCCCGCGCGCAAGATGAAGATGTTCGAGCTGCTCGTGAAGATGGGCTACAAGGAGATCGAGGTCGGCTTCCCGGCCGCCTCCGAGACCGACTTCTCCTTCGTGCGCCAGCTGATCGAGGGCGACCACGTCCCGGACGACGTGACGATCTCGGTGCTGACCCAGGCCCGCGAGGACCTGATCGAGCGCAGCGTGCAGTCGCTGGTCGGCGTACCGAGGGCGAACATCCACCTCTACAACGCGGTCGCGCCGCTCTTCCGGCGGGTGGTGTTCCGGGCCAGCAAGGACGAGATCAAGGACATCGCGGTCCGGGGCACGCAGCTGGTGATGAAGCACGTCGAGAACCTCCTCGACACGACGGTCATCGGCTACGAGTACAGCCCCGAGATCTTCACCTCCACCGAGCTGCCGTTCTCGCTCGAGGTCTGCGAGGCCGTCTCCGACGTGTGGCAGCCCGAGGACGGTCGCGAGATCATCCTCAACCTGCCCGCGACCGTCGAGTCCGCGACGCCGAACGTCTACGCCGACCAGATCGAGTGGTTCTCCCGTCAGCTGACCCGGCGCGAGAACACCGTCATCTCCCTGCACCCCCACAACGACCGCGGTACGGCGGTCGCCGCGACCGAGCTCGCGATGATGGCCGGCGCCGACCGGGTCGAGGGCTGCCTCTTCGGCCACGGCGAGCGCACCGGCAACGTCTGCCTGGTCACGCTCGGCATGAACCTCTTCAGCCAGGGCGTCGACCCGATGATCAACTTCGGCGACATCGACGAGATCCGTCGTACCGTCGAGTACTGCACGCAGCTGCCGGTCCACCCGCGCCACCCCTACGCGGGCGACCTGGTCTACACGGCCTTCTCCGGCTCCCACCAGGACGCGATCAAGAAGGGCCTGGAGGACCTCGAGCGGCAGGCCGCCGAGCAGGGCATCCCCGTCGGCCAGATCGCCTGGGAGGCGCCGTACCTCCCGATCGACCCGAAGGACGTCGGTCGTACCTACGAGGCCGTGATCCGCGTGAACAGCCAGTCCGGCAAGGGCGGCGTCGCCTACGTGCTGAAGGCCGAGCACAAGCTCGACCTGCCGCGTCGTGCGCAGATCGAGTTCAGCCGGGTCATCCAGCAGCACACCGACGCCGAGGGCGGCGAGGTCACCCCCGCCGACATCTGGAGCATCTTCCGGGGTGAGTACCTCGACCGCGAGACGCCGCTGAAGCTCAACTCGGTGCACACCTCCTCGGCCGCGGGCGAGAAGGACGCGCTCACCGTCAACGTCTACGTCGACGGCGAGATCCGCACCCTCGAGGGCACCGGCAACGGTCCGATCGCCGCGTTCGTCAGCGCGATCAACGAGCTCCCGAACGACTTCGACGTCCGGGTCCTCGACTACGCAGAACACGCCCTGTCGTCGGGAGGCGACGCCCTCGCGGCGGCGTACGTCGAGTGCGCCGTGGGCGACGAGATCCTCTGGGGCGTCGGCGTCGACGCCAACATCGTCACCGCGAGCCTCAAGGCCGTCATCAGCGCCGTCAACCGCCGCGCCTGACCGTCCTCTCCACAGGAAACCCCCTCCGGATCGCCGAGTCGGCGCACCTGTGCGCCGACTCGGCGAGCTTGTCCACCGGGGTCAGGGGGCGAGGGGGAGGCGGACGGTGAAGGTGGTGCCGGCGAGGTGGGCGGACTCGACGGAGATCCGGCCACCGTGGCCCTCGACGATCGCAGCGACGATCGAGAGGCCCAGGCCGGTGCCCTGGATGGCGCGCTTCTGGGCCGTCGAGCTGCGGAAGAACTTCTGGAACAGCCCGTCCTGCTCCTCCACCGGGATGCCCATGCCGGTGTCGCGGATGGTGATGATCGCGTCGCGGCGGTCCGACTCGAGTCGGCAGCGCACGCTGCCGCCGTCGTCGGTGAACTTCACGGCGTTGCTGAGCAGGTTGAGCAGCACCCGGTCGAGCTGGGAGCGGTCGCCGAGGACGGGGACCGGCCCGCCGGGGGCGGCGAAGCTGACGTCGAGATCGCGCCCGACCAGCAACGGCCGCACCGACTCCTCGACCGGGCCGAGGATGTCGGCGAGGTCGACCGGCTCCTGACGCCACTGCAGGTTGTCGGAGTCCAGCCCGGAGAGCAGCAGCAGGTCGTTGCAGATCACGATCAGCCGCTGGCCGTTGCGGGCGATCGTGTCGAGCAACGGCACCTGAGCGGGGTCGGGGTCGACCATCGAGCCGTCACTGAGCATCTCGGTGTAGCCGACGATGCTGGTGATCGGGGTGCGCAGCTCGTGGGAGACCGTCGAGACGAACTCGTCCTTCGCGCGGTCGAGGTGGCGCAGCCGGTCGACCGCGGTCCGCTCCTTCTCCAAGGCGGCGACCAGCATCTCCTGGCCCTGCCGCTGGTCGGTCACGTCGCGACCCACGCAGAGCAGGCCGACCTGGGAGGCGAAGGCGTCCTCGGCGGCGCTGAGGGTCATCGACACGGTCTGGCGGTGGCCGGACCGCGCGACCCAGGTCCAGTCGCGGGCGCGTGACTCGCCGTCCGAGCCGACGCCGGCCACCAGGGCGTCGTACGCCTCCGTGACGCTGGCGGCGCCGGTGCGGGCCAGCAGCTCCTCGGCGTCGAGGAGGCGGGTGAACGGCTGGCCGACGATCTCCGCCGGCTCGTAGCCGAGCATGTGCTGGGCCCCGGAGTTGAAGACCCTCACCCGGCCCGCGGGGTCGATGCCCACCAGCGCGGTGGTGAACGACGCCCGCATCAGGTGGTCGACCAGGCCGGAGGCCGCGCGCTCGGCGGTCACGTCGATGCCGGTCATCACGGCGTACGCCGGGGTGCCGGTCTCGTCGCGGACGACGTTGTTGCTCCACACGATGCGCAGCTTCTCGCCGTCCCGGCCGACCAGGGCGCGCTCGCGCGAGACCGGGACCCCCGAGCGGTTGGGCCACACGAACAGCGCCTCGACCTCGCCCTCGTCGGCGGGGTCGAGCGCGGTCTCCCAGACCCGGCGCCCCACCAGCTCCGACGCGGGGTAGCCGGTGATGTCGGTGGTCGCCGCGTTCACCCGGACGATCCGGCCGTCGAGCTCGGTGACCAGGATGATGCAGGCGGTGGTGTCGAGCGTGGCGCTGGTGAGCTTCTCGGCGGTCTCGTGGCGACGGCGGGCGTCGTGCTCGGCGGTCACGTCGAGCAGCTGGGCCGACCAGACCGGGGCGCCGTCGTCCTCGGAGAGCAGGGAGACCGCGACCTCGACGCGGCTGCCGGGCCGGGCCGCGACCTCGGCGTGGCTGCGCCAGCCGTGGGGTCCGTCCTGCCGGGCCCGGGTGATCAGCGCCGGGGTGCTGCCCTCCACGGTGAGCTGCGACTCCAGCGCCCGTCCGACCAGCGAGTCCCGGTCGCTGCCGAGGATCCGGGCGGCGGTCTCGTTGGCGTCGACGATCGTGAGCTCCTGCTCGTGCTGGCGCATCAGGACCATGCCGACCAGGGACTCGGTGAAGTTGCGCCGGAAGAGCCGCTCGTCGGCGGAGACGCGCTGGAGCAGCTGGGCGCGCTGCTGGACCGCGACGGCCAACGGGATCGCGAGCACGGCGGCGCAGACGACGTACGCCTGCGACATGCCGATCACCCCGGCCTGGTCGACGAGGCCGGCGTCGCGGGCGGCGCTGAACGGGCCGAAGCCGCGAGCCGTGAGGACGGTGACCACGGCGGACAGGAGCAGCACCTCGGCGGCGACGGTGCGCAGCGGGAAGCGGAGGGCGCCCCAGACGAGCAGGGGCAGCGGCAGGAAGACCAGCGCGAGCTGCTGGTCGGGGGCGAAGGCCACCGCGGTCGCCGCGGCGGTCGCGACCGCCTGGAGCAGGAGCTCGCCGGTGCGGTCCGACTCGCGGCGGGCACGCAGCGTCAGGGCGAGCGGCAGGGTGACGAGCAGCGAGGCGGAGTGGGCGCCGTACGTCCGGCCGAAGGCCGAGAGCGGGGCGGTCTGGTCGGCGAGCGCCGCGACCGCCACGGTGGTCAGCGCACCGGCGACAACACCGCCGGCGGTCGAGGCCAGCAGCAGCCGGACGAAGTCCTCCTGCGTCGCGAGGCGCGGCTCGGCCCCGTCCCGTCGCCGGCGTACGACGACCGCGCCCGTGAGCGAGCCGGCCGCCGCGGCGACGCCCAGGGCCACGGCGATGGGAACGTCCTGGCCGTCGACGAGCTGGGTGGCGCCGGCCGCGCCGGCGACCGCGACGGTGACGACCGGCCAGCGACGGGAGGGGGCAAGGACCAGGGCGGCCGCGGCGACGCCGGCCACCGGCCAGCGGAGGGCGAGCGGGTCACCCGGGTCGGCCAGCACCGTCGAGACGCCGGCCCCGACGACGATCGCCAGCAGGAGGAGCGTGACGGGCCAGCCGACGTACCGGTGACCTGCGGCTGGCATGCCGGACAGTGTCGCACCGGAGCTCGGGACGCGCGGACTAGATTGCCGGTCATGTTGGTATCCGAGCGGATCGGTCAGTTCTTCCTCGAAACGGAGACAGGACGCGACCGCCTGGAGTACACGGAGTACGGCACGGGCGACGCCTGGGTCGTGCTGCTGCCCGGCCAGCTGATGCCGCGGCGGATGCAGCAGCCGCTGGCCCGGGCGCTGGCCGCCGAGGGCCTTCATGTCGTCACCCTGGACCTGCTCGGCCACGGGCGCTCGGACCGGCCGGCCGACCCGCACGCCTACTCGGTGCAGGCCTGGGCCGAGCAGGTGCTGGCGCTGCTCGACCACCTGGGTGCGGCCCAGGCGGTGGTCGGCGGGACCTCCCTGGGCGCCAACGTCTCGCTCGAGGTGGCCGTGCTGGCGCCGGAGCGGGTCCGGGGGCTGATCGCCGAGATGCCGGTGCTGAACAACGCGCTGGAGGCGGGTGTGGTCGCGTTCGGGTCGCTGATGCTCGCGGCCCGCTTCGTGCCGTTCACCGTCACCGGCGTCCGGCTGCTCACCCGGCCGGTGCCGCGCGGGATCGTGCCGTTCTGGGCGGGGATCGCCCTCGACACCCTCGACCAGCGCCCGGCGTCGGTCGCCGCGGTCGTGCACGGCCTCTTCTTCGGGCGGGTCGCGCCGCCCTCCCGCCAGCGCCGGGCGATCCAGGCGCCGGCGCTCGTCGTCGGGCACCCCGCCGACCCGATCCACCCGGCGGCCGACGCGGCGATGCTGGCCGCCGAGCTGCCGAACGCCACCTTCGTCCGGGCGCGCAGCATCCTGGAGTGGCGGCTCCGCCCGGAGCGGCTGGACGCCGAGGCGGCCGCGTTCGCCCTCGAGTGCTGGCGGCCTCGCGGGCGGGTACGACGGGTCACCCGCTGACGTAGCCGACCCGCATCAGGGTGTCGTCCCCGCGGACGACCTCGACGTACCCCTGGTCGACGAAGACGACCCGGGCCCGGTCCTCACCGATCATCTCCACCCGGATCTCGCCGCTGGTGTCGAGTCGCTGGGCGACGCTGTGGTGCACGCTCGCGCACAGCTCGTCGGCACTGCCGCCGTCGGCGTAGAGCAGGGCCTCCTCGCACCGGTCCTGCTGCAGCAGCTCGACGTACGAGACCGCGGCGTCGCGGTAGGCGGCCGTCCCGTCGCCGGGATCGTCGCCGCCCCGGGTGAGGACGACGACGAGGGTCGCCACCGCCGCCACGAGTGCGAGGACCAGTCCGCCGACGGCGAGGCGGACGGGGGAGACCGGACGCCGCCGGACGGGTGGCGGGGGAGGGAGCAGCACGGTCCGGCCCTCGCACGCGTCGCGCAGGGCGGCGGCGAAGGCGCGTACGTCGGGCCAGCGCCGCGCGCGGTCCGGCTCCAGCGCCCGCTGGACGACGGCCTCCACGCCCGGCGGCACGGGCCGCCAGCGACCGACCGGCTCGACCCGGTCGTCGGGTCCGGCGGGGCTGCGCGGCGGCCGGCCCGCGAGCAGCGCCCAGGCGACGGCCCCGAGCGCGTAGACGTCCGCCCGCGGGTCCAGGTCGGCGGTGTCGGCGCGCTGCTCGGGCGGCATGTACGACGGCGTCCCGACGGCCTGGGTGACCTCCGGCCCGGCGGCCCAGGCGACGCCGAGGTCCGCGACCATCACGCGACGGCCGCCGTCGGAGTCGTGGGTGAGCAGCAGGTTGGCCGGCTTGACGTCGCGGTGCACGATCCCGTGCGCGTGCAGCGCGGCCAGGCCCTCGGCCGCCTGCGCGACCACGTCGACCAGCACCTCCGGGGCGACCGGCGCGGCCGGGTCGACGAGGTCGGCGACCGAGCCGCCGTCGGCGTAGGCCATCACGAAGTAGGGGACGTCGTCGTCGGTCACGCCGATGTCGAAGACGTCGACCAGGTGCGGCGAGCGGGCCTGGCGCAGCAGCCGCGACTCGGCCAGGAAGCGCTCGCGGATCGCCGTGTCGCCGGTCCAGTTGTCGGCGAGCAGCTTCACGGCCACCGCGGAGTCGAGGTCCTCGTCGCGGTAGAGCCACACCGTCGCGAACGCGCCGGCGCCGATCCGGTGCTGCCGCCGCAGACGGCCGAGGGCGGGTGGCGGCGACACGCGCCCCAGTCTGCCCGACGGGTCCCGGCTGCCGACCATCCGTGCGGGAGGATGGCGAGGTGCCTCTCTACCGCGACGAGGCGATCGTGCTGCGCACCCACAAGCTGGGGGAGGCCGACCGCATCATCACCCTGCTGACCCGCCACCGCGGCCGGGTCCGCGCCGTCGCGAAGGGCGTACGACGCACCACCTCCCGGTTCGGCTCGCGCCTGGAGCCGTTCACCCACGTGGACCTGCAGCTGGCCGAGGGGCGCAACCTCGACACGGTCACCCAGGCGGAGACGCTGACCCTCTTCCACGCCGGGCTGGGCCTCGACTACGACCGCTACACCGCCGGCACGGTGATGCTGGAGACCGCCGAGCGGCTGGTCTCGGAGGAGAAGGAGCCGGCCCTGCAGCAGTTCCTGCTCCTCGTGGGCGGCCTGCGGGTGCTGGCGAACGGCGAGCGCACCCCCAGCCAGGTCCTCGACTCCTACCTGCTCCGCTCGCTGGCGGTCGCGGGCTACGCGCCGTCGTTCCACCACTGCGCGCGCTGCGGCCTGGAGGGCGAGCACCGCTGGTTCAACCACTCGATGGGCGGGGTGCTCTGCGCGACCTGCCGGGTGCCGGGCTCGGCGAACCCCGCCCCCGAGACGCTGCGGCTGATGGGCGCGCTGCTCGCCGGCGACTGGCCGAGCGTCGAGGTCTCCGAGCCGCGGCACCTGAAGGAGGCCAGCGGCCTGGTCGCGGCGTACCTCGCCTGGCACCTGGAGCGCAGCCTGCGCTCGCTCGCCTACGTCGAGCGCTGAGCCTCAACTCCCGCGCGGACCGGCCGATCCTCACCCTGACGGATGAGGGGTCAGAACATGAGGGGCTGGGGTCGACGCGGCCGGTGGGTGCTCGCCCACCTGCGCTGGAACGACGGCGAGCCCGACGCCCGCGTCCTCCAGATCGGCTTCACGCTGGCCCTGGTCGGGGTGCTCGTGCTGCGCGATGCCGGTGGCCGCTCGGAGGGCGTCCTCTCGTGGCCGACCGCCGGCGTGGGGCTGTCGGTCCTCGGCGCGGCCGTGGTCCTGGCGGCGCCGGACCGCTGCGTGCCGTTCCTGACGCGCGTGATGGCCGTGGTCAACATCGCCGCGCTCGGCATGCTCGCCGCCGGCTCCGACCTGGGTACGGCGTCGCCGCTGCTCCTGCTGCCCTCCCTCTGGCTCGGCCTGGAGCTCGGCCTGCGCGGGGTGGCCCTCGCGGTCGGCTCGGTGCTGGCCTTCATCACGGTCCCCGGCCTGCTCGCCCACGGCGTCGACGCCCTGACGCTGGAGCGCCTCGTGGTGCTGCCGGTGGTGGCCGGGGTCGGCGCGGCGTCGATCACCGCCGGGCTGGTCGCGGCGCGCAGCGCCCAGGCCCGGGCGGAGGCGCGCGAGGCCGACCTGGCGGCGGCGCTGGAGATCATCGAGCGCAACCGACGATCCGCGCACGCGATCTTCGAGGCCGTCGACGTCGGGCTGGCCCTGCTCGACAAGGACGGGCCCCCGATGCTGATGAACCACCGGCTCACCGAGTTCTCGGAGCTCGCCTACCCCGGCGGCGACATCAGCCACGCGCGGGTGTTCGACGAGACCGGCCGGGTCCCGCTGTCGCTCGACGACGTGCCGACGGTCCGGGCGCAGCTGGGCGAGGAGTTCGACGACGTACGGGTCTGGATCGGCGCGGAGGAGCGGACCCGACGGGCGATGTCGATCTCCGCGCGGCGCGTCGAGGACTCCGACGGCGCCCTGCTCGGGGCGGCGGTCTCCTACACCGACGTCACCGAGTTCATGCGGGCCGCGCAGGTCAAGGACGACTTCATCGCGCTGGTCTCCCACGAGCTGCGCACCCCGCTCACCTCCATCGTGGGGTACGTCGCCATCGCGCTGGACGAGGACGACCTCGACCCGGTGCTCCGCAAGCAGCTGGAGGTGGTGGCCCGCAACGGACGGCGCCTCGAGCGCCTGGTGGGCGACCTGCTCGACGAGGTCCAGCACGAACGGCGGCCGGCCTCGCTGCGTGACCAGACCACCGACCTCGCCGAGATCGTGCGGGAGAGCGTCGCCGCGGCCCGTCCGCACGCGACCGCCTCCGCGGTGGAGCTGGTCGCCGACGTGCCGGCGTCGATCCCGTTCACGGGGGACGGCCAGCGGCTGGCCCAGGTCGTCGACAACCTGATCTCCAACGCCATCAAGTACTCCGAGGCCGGCGGCCGGGCCGAGGTCCGGGCGGGCGTCGAGGGCGGCAGCGCGGTGATCCGGGTCCGCGACACGGGCATCGGCATCGACCCGGCGGACCACGACCAGCTGTTCACCCGCTTCTTCCGCACCCGCGAGGCCACGCTGCGCGCGATCCAGGGCGTGGGCCTGGGCCTGTCGATCACCAAGTCCATCGTCGAGAGCCACGGTGGCGTGATCGAGGTGGAGAGCGAGGTCGGCCGCGGCAGTGAGTTCCGCGTCGTCCTCCCGCTGCACGTCGCTGAGCGGCTGGCGTCCTGAGCGCCACTAGGCTCCGGGGCGTGAAGCGTCGCGTCCGCCAGCCCACCCCGCACCCGTCGGGAGCCACCCCGCCCCCGGTCCCGCGGGAGCTCGTGCCCCGGCACGTCGCGATCGTCATGGACGGCAACGGCCGCTGGGCCAAGGAGCGGGGCCTCCCGCGCACCAAGGGCCACGAGCAGGGCGAGAGCTCGCTCTTCGACGTGGTCGAGGGCGCGATCGAGATCGGGGTGAAGGCGGTCTCGGCGTACGCCTTCTCGACCGAGAACTGGAGCCGCTCGCCCGACGAGGTGAGGTTCCTGATGGGCTTCAACCGCGACGTGATCCGGCGCCGGCGCGACGAGATGCACGAGCTCGGCGTCCGGGTCCGGTGGGCGGGGCGCGCGCCGCGGCTGTGGAAGTCGGTCATCAAGGAGCTCCAGGTCGCCGAGGAGCTCACGAAGGACAACGACGTCTGCACCCTCACCATGTGCGTCAACTACGGCGGCCGGGCCGAGCTGGCCGACACCGCGCGCAGCATCGCCCGGGAGGTCGCGGCCGGCCGGCTGAAGCCGGAGAAGATCGACGAGAAGGTCTTCGCCCGCCACCTCTACGTGCCCGAGCAGTCCGACGCCGACCTGGTCTGGCGCACGTCGGGGGAGCAGCGGCTCTCGAACTTCATGCTCTGGCAGGCCGCCTACAGCGAGTTCGTCTACTCCGACGTGCTGTGGCCCGACGTCGACCGCCGGCACCTGTGGGCGGCCGTCGAGGAGTACGCCCGGCGCGACCGACGCTACGGCGGCGCGCTGCCGAACCAGGTCTGAGCCGAGGGGCCGGGGGGATGATGCGACAGCTGGGCTGGAGCGCGGTCGACGACGACGATCCGCGCCTGCTGCAGGCGGCGTTCGCGCTGCTGGTGACCCTCGACCTGGCCTTCCGGATCCAGGGTGGGGCGCGCTGGGACCTCGTCTCCTGGCCGGTCTTCGCCGTCGTGCTGCTCGCGGTCGTGACCACGGCGACGCTGCTGCTGCCGTGGGACCGGATGCCGTCGGTGGCGCTCGGGGTGCTGGCCGTCCTCGACATCGCGGTGATCGGCACCGGCCGGCTCAGCCCCGAGGGCAGCAGCATCGCGATCCTGCTGCTCCTCCCGGCCCTGTGGCTGGGGCGGTACGGCGCCGTCCGTGGCGCGGTCGTCTGCTTCCTCGCGGTCGGGCTGTTCCAGGCCCTGCCCGGCCTCGTGTACGGCGAGCTGGCCGGCGCCAACCTCTCCCGCTCGGTGCTCCCGGCCCTGGTCGCGGTCGGCGCGACGGTCGCGAAGGCCTCCGCCGTCCAGGCGATCGGCCGCCAGCAGCGGATGTCCGACGCGATCTTCGACACCGTCGACGTCGGCCTGGTCCTGCTCGGGCGCGACGGCACCTACGAGCGGATGAACCGCCGGCACGAGGATTTCATGCGGGTCGGCTACCCCGACGGTCACGACGGCGTGGCCGGGCAGACCGGGGCGGTCTTCGAGGAGGACGGCAGCACCCCGCTGGCGCGGGAGCTGACCCCGACGTTCCGCGCGATGACGGGGGAGGAGTTCGACGACTGCCGGCTGTGGATCGGGACCGACCCGCGCAGCCGCCGGGCCATCTCGGTCTCGGCGCGGACCGTGCGCGACGAGCAGGGCGACTTCGCCGGGGCGGTGCTGGCCTACAAGGACGTCACCGACTTCATGGGGGCGCTGCGGGTGAAGGACGAGTTCGTCGCCTCGGTCTCCCACGAGCTGCGGACCCCGCTCACCTCGATCACCGGCTACGTCCAGATCCTGCAGGAGCGCGACGACCTGCCCGAGCAGGCGGCGAGCCAGCTCGGGGTCGTGGCACGCAACGGAGACCGGCTGCTCCGGCTGATCGGCGACCTCCTGCACGCGGCCCAGGCCGACGCCAGCGGCCCGCAGCTGGAGCGGAGACACACCGACCTGGCCGTGATCGTCCGGGACTCGGTCGAGGCCGCCTCGCCGGCCGCCGAGGCCGCGGGCGTGGTGCTGGAGCTGACCGCGCCGCCCCGGCTGCCGATGTCCGCCGACCCGCGCCGGATCGGCCAGGTCGTCGACAACCTGCTCTCCAACGCGGTCAAGTACAGCCACCGCGACGGCCGGGTCCAGGTGTCAGTGGCCCTCGACGGCGACCGCGCCCAGCTGGAGGTGCAGGACGGCGGCATCGGCATCTCCTCCGCGGACCGGGACCGGTTGTTCACCCGCTTCTTCCGCACCCGCTCGGCGGCCGAGAGCACCATCCCGGGGGTCGGCCTGGGCCTGAGCATCACCAAGGAGATCGTGGAGGCCCACGGTGGCCGGATCGAGGTCGAGAGCGTCCTCGGCACCGGCAGCGTCTTCCGGGTGCGGCTCCCGCTCGAGCGCTGAGCGGGTTCAGCCGCAGTTCGGGCAGGTCCCGAAGATCTCCAGGGTGTGGCTCACGTCGGTGAAGCCGTGCTCGGACGCGATCGCGCGCGTCCAGCGCTCGACGGCGGGGCCTTCGACCTCCACCGTGCGTCCGCACGAGCGGCAGACCAGGTGGTGGTGGTGCGTGTCGGAGCAGCGGCGGTAGATCGCCTCGCCGTCCTCGGTGCGGAGCATGTCGACCTCGCCGGCGTCGGCGAGGCGCTGCAGGGTGCGGTAGACCGTGGCCAGGCCGACGTGCTCGCCCCGCCGGCCGAGCAGCTCGTGGATCTCCTGCGCCGAGCGGAAGTCGTCGAAGGAGGCCATCGCCTCCGCGACGGCGATCCGCTGCCGGGTCGGGCGCAGCGGCGGGGTCGCGTCAGTGCTCGTCATAGTGCCTCCCATGGACCGCGTGCCGGTGGCCGTCGTGGACGTAGTCGACGTGGTCGCCGTGGGGTACGGCGGGGTGCCCGCAGTCCGGTCCGTGCTCGTGGGCGTGCTGCTCGTCGCAGACCTGGTGGGTGGCCGTGTGCTCCTCGGCCTCGACCGCGGGGAACGGCCGGCGCAGCCGGGCCCGGCGTCGCAGCAGCGCGCCGACCGGCCAGGTCGCGACGAAGCAGGCCAGGGCGAGCAGCACGATCGCCGGCCCGGGCGCGACGGTCAGGTCGTGGCTGGTGGAGAGGTACGCCGAGACCAGCAGCCCGCCCACGCCCGCGCCCGCACCGACCACGACCGCGCCCGCGACCGTCGCGCGGAACGAGCGCGCCAGCTGCTGGGACGCCGCGACCGGCACGATCATCAGCGCCGAGACCAGCAGCAGGCCGACCGTGCGCATCGCCACGGTGACCGTCACTGCGGCGAGCACAGCGACCAGCAGGTTGTAGGCGCGGACGTTCAGCCCGGCGACCCGGGCGAAGTCCTCGTCCTGCGAGACCGTGAAGAGCTGGGGAAGCAGGCCGAGGCCGAGGAGCAGGATCACGGCCGCCAGGCCCAGGGTGAACCAGAGGTCGGCCCGCGAGATCGAGGTGATCGAGCCGAAGAGGTACTGCTGCAGCTTCGCGCCGGTCTGCCCCGCGAGGCCGGTGATCATCACGCCGCCCGCGAGTCCGCCGTAGAAGAGCAGGGCCAGGGCGAGGTCGCCGCTGGTGTGCCCGCGCTCGCGGATCACCTCGATGGCGACGGCGCCGAGGACGGCGACGACCACGGCGGTCCAGGTCGGGGCGACGCCGGTCAGCAGACCGAGCGCGACTCCGGTGACGGCCACGTGGCCCAGGCCGTCACCGAGCAGGGCCAGGCGACGCTGGACCAGGTAGGTGCCGATCACGGGCGCGGCCAGGCCGGTGACGAACGCCGCCAGCAGCGCGCGCTGCATGAACTGGTACTGCAGCAGCTCGATCACCAGGAGGCCTCCTCGCCGTGCGGGTGCGGGGTCCGGTCGAGGGGCGCCATCACGCCCGGGTGGTGGTCGTGGCGGCCCTGCGGCGGGTGGTGGTGGCCGTGCGCGTCGTCGAGCGCGAGCGGCGGGCCGTCGTACACGAGACGGCCGTCGCGGAGGACGACGGTGCGGTCGACGAGGGGCGCGAGCGGGCCGAGCTCGTGGGTGACGAGCACGATCGTGCTGCCGGACCGCGACAGGGCGGAGAGCGCGGCGGCGAGGGCGTGCTGGTTGGGCAGGTCGACGCCCGCGGTGGGCTCGTCGAGGAAGAACAGGTCGGGCTCGCCCGCGAGCGCGCGGGCGATGAGGACCCGCTGCTGCTGGCCGCCCGAGAGGGTGGCCACGCTGTCGCGGGACCGGTCGGCGAGGCCGACCAGATCGAGCGCGGCCGCGACCGCGGCGCGGTCGGCGCGGCTCGGGGGCCGCAGCAGCCGGCGCCGGGTCAGCCGGCCGGAGGCCACGACCTCGGCGACCGAGGCCGGGACGCCGCTGGCCGCGCTGGAGCGCTGCGGCACGAACCCGAGGCGGTGCCAGTCCCGGAAGGACTCGAACGGGGTGCCGAACAGGCTCAGCTGCCCCCGGGAGAGCGGGCGCAGGCCGGTGAGGGCCCGCACCAGGGTGGACTTCCCCGATCCGTTGGGACCGAGCAGCGTGACGAACTCGCCCGACCGGACCGTCAGGTCGATCTGTCGCAGCACCGGCCGCCCGGCGATGGCCACGGCGCCGTCGCTGAGCTCGACCACGGGCTCGGTCGGACGGGTCAACAGCGGTTCGCCTGCTCGAGCTTCGTGAGGTTCTGCCGCATGAGAGAAAGGTAGTCCTCGTCCGCGGTGTCGTCGGTCAGGCCCTCGAGGGTGTCCAGCACCTCGGTCTGCACGCCCACGTCGGAGGCCAGGGTCTCGGCGCTCTTGGGGCTCACCAGGCTCTCGGAGAAGACGGTGGTGATGCCGTCGGACTTGATGAGCTCCTGCAGGTCGGCGAGCGCGGCCGGCGTGGGCTCGGCGTCCGGGGTGATGCCGGTGATCGACTCCAGGTGCAGGCCGTACTTCTCCAGGTAGCCGAACGCGTCGTGGTTGGTGACCACCGTCGTGATCGTGCACTGGGCCAGCCCGTCGGCGTACGACGCGTCGAGCTCCTCGAGGTCGGTGCGGAGGTCGGCCGCGTTGGCCGCGAAGGTGTCCTTCTGGTCCGGGTCGATCTCGCCGAGCCGGCCGGCGATCGCGTCGCCGAGCTCGGCCATCCGGAGCGGGTCCTGCCAGAAGTGCGGGTCGTACTCGCCGTGGTCGTGCTCCTCCTCGCCGTGCACGTGGCCCTCCTCCTCGGCGTGGCCCTCCTCGTCGGCGTGCTCGGCGTGCTCCTCAGCGGTCTCGCCCTCGTGGCCTTCCTCCTCGGCGTGGTCGTGCCCCTCCTCCTCGGCGAACGGCAGCAGGTCGACGACGTCGGCGGCGTCCAGCACCTGGCCGGTCGCGACCTCCTCGGCCGCCTCGTCCACGGCGGGCTGCAGTGAGTCCACGTAGACCAGCAGTGCGGAGTCGGCGATGGTCGCGGTCTCCTTCACGTCGAGGGTCAGGTCGTGCGGCTCGCCGCCGGGGGTGGTGAGGTTCTGGACGTCGAACGCGTCACCGGCCACGCGGGCGGCGACGTACTCCAACGGGTAGAGGCCGACGGCCACGGTCCGCGAGTCCGCGGCCGCCTCGCTGTCGTCGGAGAAGGCGGCGCAGCCGGTGAGGGAGAGCCCGCCGACGGCGGCGAGGGCGGGGACGAGGAGGCGAGAACGCTGCATGAGAACGATTCTCATGGCGATTGAGAATCGTTGTCAAATCAGCCGTGGGTAGGGTGAGGACGTGCTGGTCGTGAACAGGTTCCGGGTCCCGGTCGGCGACGGCGAGACCTTCCGAGTCGACGTCGAGCTGGCCCGGGCGACGCTCGCCGAACGGCCCGGGTACGTCGGCGGCGCGATCGGTCGCAACCTCGACGATCCCGAGCTGTGGGTGCTCACGACCACCTGGGAGCACGTCGGCGCCTACCGCCGCGCGCTCTCGTCGTACGACGTCAAGCTGCACGCCGTCCCGCTGCTCGGACGCGCCCTGGACGAGCCGAGCGCCTACGAGCCGGTCGAGCCCGGGGCCGACCTCAATATCCAGGCGACGCGCTCGCTAGGCTGACCGCTCGACCTTCCCCCTCGGTCGGCAGCCAGCCGACCGCCCCCTGCACCAGGAGCTGAACCCCGTGGCCAAGCCGCCCGCATCCACCGTCGACCACGTCGTCTCCCTCGCCAAGCGGCGAGGCTTCGTCTACCCGTGCGGCGAGATCTACGGCGGCACCAGGTCGGCCTGGGACTACGGCCCGCTCGGCGTGGAGCTGAAGGAGAACATCAAGCGCCAGTGGTGGCGCTCGATGGTCCAGAGCCGCGACGACGTCGTCGGCCTCGACTCCAGCATCATCCTGCCGCGCCCGGTGTGGGAGGCCAGCGGCCACGTCGAGACGTTCTCCGACCCGCTGACCGAGTGCCAGTCGTGCCACAAGCGCTTCCGGGCCGACCACCTGCAGGAGGCCGTGGCCGAGAAGAAGGGCCTCGACAACCCCGACGACGTCGACCTCACCGACGTCGCCTGCCCCAACTGCGGCACCCGCGGCGCATGGACCGAGCCGCGCCAGTTCTCCGGCCTGCTGAAGACCTACCTCGGCGTGATCGAGGACGAGTCCGGCCTGCACTACCTGCGCCCCGAGACCGCGCAGGGCATCTTCGTGAACTTCGCCAACGTCGTGACCAGCTCGCGGCAGAAGCCGCCGTTCGGCATCGCCCAGATCGGCAAGAGCTTCCGCAACGAGATCACGCCCGGCAACTTCATCTTCCGCACCCGCGAGTTCGAGCAGATGGAGATGGAGTTCTTCGTCAAGCCGGGCGAGGACGAGGAGTGGCACCAGTACTGGATCGACCAGCGCACCCAGTGGTACGTCGACCTGGGCATCGACCCCGACAACCTGCGCCACTACGAGCACGCCCAGGAGAAGCTGAGCCACTACTCCAAGCGCACCGTCGACATCGAGTACCGCTTCCGCTTCGCCGGGTCCGAGTGGGGCGAGCTCGAGGGCATCGCCAACCGCACCGACTTCGACCTGACGACGCACGCGAAGCACTCCGGCACCGACCTGTCCTACTTCGACCAGGCCAACAACGAGCGCTACACGCCGTACGTCATCGAGCCGGCGGCCGGGCTGTCGCGCAGCCTGATGACCTTCCTGGTCGACGCCTACACCGAGGACGAGGCGCCGAACACCAAGGGCGGCGTCGACAAGCGCACCGTGCTGAAGCTCGACCCGCGCCTCGCGCCGGTCAAGGTCGCGGTGCTGCCGCTGTCGCGCAACGCCGACCTGTCGCCGAAGGCGAAGGCCCTGGCCGCCGAGCTCCGCGGGAACTGGAACGTCGACTTCGACGACTCCGGCGCGATCGGGCGTCGCTACCGCCGCCAGGACGAGATCGGGACGCCGTTCTGCGTGACGGTCGACTTCGACACCCTCGAGGACGACGCCGTCACCGTGCGCTCGCGCGACACCATGGAGCAGCAGCGGATCCCGCTCGAGGGGATCACGCGCTTCTTCGCGGAGCGGCTCGTCGGCTGCTGAGGATCCGCGATGCACAATGGCCGGATGCTGAACCGCACCTCCGCCGCGCTCCTGGCCGTGCTCCTCGGTACGACGCTCCTGGCCGGCTGCTCGGACGACTCCGACAGCGGCTCGGGCGAGAAGAGCTCCTCGGCGAGCCCGTCGGCCGCGGCGTCGTACCTGCCGGTCCCCGACGGGGTCGAGCTGACCGCGCAGGGCACCTCGCTGGCGGTGGGCGACACCGCCACCGTCGCGTGGGAGCCGGTCCAGGACACGGTCGGCGTCCTCGACATCCGGGTCGACCGACTCGAGCAGACCTCGTTCAAGCGGTCGTTCGCCGGCTGGAAGATCGACGACACGACGTTGAAGACGCGCCCCTACTTCGTTCGCGCGACCATCACCAACACCGGCGAGACCGACCTGGGCGGGCAGCGGGTCCCGCTCTACGCGGTGGACGGCGAGAACCGGCTCGTCGACTACTCCGGCTTCGGCAGCTCCTTCAAGCCGTGCGCGAGCACCGACTTCCCGGAGGCGTTCGCGCCCGGGACGACGGCCGAGTTCTGCCTGGTCTACCTGGTGCCCGACCGCGGCGACCTGACCGCGGTGAGCTTCCGGCCCACCCAGGAGGTCAATCCGATCACCTGGACCGGCGAGCTGACCAAGCCGGCGGCGGCGTCCTCGACGAAGGACAAGAAGAAGAGCTCCTGATTTCGTCCGGCGGCCGGCCCGACCGGAGAATGGACCCATGGTCCTGGCCGTGCCCCCGTCGGTGTCGCTGACCCTCGGGTCCCTGCGGGTCGACACCCCCGTGGTGCTCGCGCCGATGGCGGGCATCACCAACGCCGCCTACCGGCGGCTCTGCGCGGAGCAGGGCGCCGGTCTCTACGTCTGCGAGATGATCACCAGCCGGGGGCTGGTGGAGGGCGACCAGCACACCAAGGACATGCTCGTCTTCGACGAGCGCGAGACGGTGCGGTCGGTCCAGCTCTACGGCACCGACCCCGTCTACGTCGGCAAGGCCGCCGAGATCCTCTGCGCCGAGTACGGCGTCGCCCACATCGACCTGAACTTCGGCTGCCCGGTGCCCAAGGTGACTCGCAAGGGCGGCGGCGGTGCGCTGCCGTGGAAGCGCGGGCTGCTCGGCGAGATCCTGGAGCACGCGGTCGCCGCGGCGACGCCGTACGACGTGCCGGTGACGATGAAGACCCGCAAGGGCATCGACGACGACCACCTGACTTACCTCGACGCCGGGCGGATCGCCCAGGAGACCGGCTGCGCCGCGATCGCGCTGCACGGGCGCACGGTGTCGCAGGCCTACTCCGGCGCGGCCGACTGGGACGCGATCGCCGCCCTGGTCGCCCACGTCGACATCCCGGTGCTCGGCAACGGCGACATCTGGGAGGCGGCCGACGCGCTCCGCATGGTCGAGCAGACCGGGGCGGCCGGCGTGGTGGTCGGCCGGGGCTGCCTGGGGCGGCCGTGGCTGTTCCGCGACCTGGCCGCCGCGTTCGCGGGCGAGCAGGTCGCGACCCTCCCGAGGCTGGGCGAGGTCACGGCGATGATGCGCCGGCACGCCGAGCTGCTCTGTCAGCACATGGGGGAGGAGCGGGGCTGCAAGGAGTTCCGCAAGCACGTGTCCTGGTACCTCAAGGGGTTCGCCGCGGGCGGGGAGATGCGCCGGTCGCTGGGCCTGGTCGACTCGCTCGCCGCATTGGACGCGCTGCTCGCCGACCTCGACCCGGACGAGTCGTTCCCCGTCTCCGAGCTCGGGACGCCGCGCGGCCGGCAGGGCTCGCCGCGCCAGAAGGTCGCGCTGCCCGAGGGCTGGCTCGACGACGCCGACGGGGCGGGAAGCCACGTGCAGGAGGACGCCGGCGAGACCACCGGCGGCTGAGCTGACCCAGTCCGGGTGAGCGGGAACACGCCGTACATTTGCCGTCCGGTTTTGGGACAGGTCACCGGGGCTGTGGTTTAGTCGTCAACCGAGCCGGAGCCGTCACCTCGGACCCGGCCGTCCCCTGTCAGCAACAGCAAAGGATCGACGCTGTGGCAGAACACCGCCACAAGCGGGAGACCCCGGCCCGCCGTATGCCCCGCGCCGCCGTCGTCGCAGGCCCGCTCGCCGTCCTGGCGACCGCCTCCGCCGTGACGCTGGGTGTCCTGGCCAGCGACCCCGGCACCCGCGACCTCCTGGCCGCCGACGCCTCCTCCGGCCTCGCCGCCGCCGCTCCGGTCGCGCCGCGGCAGCAGGTCATCTCCCGCAGCTCGCGCCGGGCGACCATCGAGCCGTTGTCCAAGGAGGAGAAGGTCACCTCCCCGGCCGCGACCCGGGTGGCCGTCCGCCAGGCCGACACCCGGCTGTGGACGAGCGAGGCGCTGAACCTGTGGGCCGAGCCGGGCGAGGACGCCGAGAAGGTCGGCGAGATCGACGCCGGCGAGAAGCTGCTGGTCACCGGGCGCGAGCTCGACGGCCGGGTCGAGGTCGTCGTCGACGGCGTCGCCCGCTGGGTCACCGAGGGCTACCTCACCGACGAGGAGCCGCTGGTCATCGGCGGCGACTGCACCAACGGGACCTCCGTGCCCGCCGGGGTCAGCGAGAACATCAAGAAGGTGCACGCCGCGGTCTGCGCGGCGTTCCCCGACATTTCGACGTACGGCACCTTCCGCGGCGACGGCGAGCACGCCCAGGGCATCGCGGTGGACATTATGGTCAGCGGCGAGGAGGGCTGGAAGGTCGCGGAGTTCGTCCGCGCCAACTACTCCGAGCTCGGCGTCAGCTACGTCATCTACTCCCAGAACATCTGGTCGGTCGAGCGCTCCGGCGAGGGCTGGCGCGGGATGTCGGACCGCGGGTCCACCACCGCCAACCACTACGACCACGTCCACGTCACGACCTACTGACCCATCTCAGTAGGGTCGTCCCCGATGGACGTCCTGAGCCGATACGACGAGGCAGCGCGCGAGCGCCTGGTCGCGGAGCCCCCCAAGCGGGTGGACGCCCCGACCCGGGCGCCGTTCGAGCGGGACCGGGCGCGGGTCGTGCACGCCGCGGCCTCGCGCCGGCTGGCCGCGAAGACCCAGGTCGTCGACCCGCGGGCGGACGACTTCGTGCGCAACCGGCTCACCCACAGCCTGGAGGTCGCGCAGGTCGCGCGAGACCTGTCGCGGGCGCTGGGCAGTCAGCCGGACCTCGCCGAGACCGCGGCGCTCGCGCACGACCTCGGACACCCCCCGTTCGGCCACAACGGCGAGCGGGCGCTGGCCGCGGTCTCGGAGGACTGCGGCGGCTTCGAGGGCAACGCCCAGACGCTGCGGCTGCTGACCCGGCTGGAGGCGAAGACCTTCGACGCCGACGGTGCCTCGGTGGGCCTCAACCTCACGCGGGCGACCCTGGACGCCTGCACCAAGTACCCGTGGACCCGCGCCGAGGCGCCCGCCTCCGGCAAGTTCGGCGTCTACGCCGACGACCTGCCGGTCTTCGGCTGGCTGCGGGCGCCCGCGCCGCCCGGCACCCGCCAGTGCCTGGAGGCGCAGGTGATGGACCTCGCCGACGACGTGGCCTACTCCGTGCACGACGTGGAGGACGGGATCGTCGCCGAGCGGGTCGACCTGACCCGGCTCGACCCGGCTGCGGTCTGGGAGACGGTCCGCGGCTGGTACCTCCCGGACGCCACGGACGACGAGCTCGACGAGGTACTGGCCGGGCTGCGCACGCAGGAGAGCTGGCCGACGACGTCGTACGACGGGTCGCGGCGCGGCCAGGCCGCCCTGAAGAACCTCACCAGCGACCTGATCGGCCGCTTCTGCGGTGCGGCCCAGCACGCCACCTTCGCGGCCGGCGACGGGCCCTTCGCCCGCTACGAGGCCGACCTGGTCGTCCCCGAACGGACCCGGCTGGAGATCGCGGTCCTGAAGGGCATCGCCGCGCACTACGTCATGCAGGCCGAGGACCGGATCGCGCTGATGGTCCGCCAGCGCGAGCTGGTCGCCGAGCTGGTCGCCGTCCTGCTGGACCGCGGCCCCGACGTCCTCCAGCGCCCGTTCGGCGACGACTGGCGGGCCGCAGCCGACGACGCCGCCCGGCTGCGCGTCGTGGTCGACCAGGTCGCCTCGCTCACCGACGCCAGTGCCGTGGCCTGGCACACCCGGCTCACATCCCGGTAGGCCCGCGAGCCTAGGCTCGGGCGCGTGAGCGAACCCCTCGTCTGGCTGCCCTTCGAACCCGAGCTCCTGGGCGACCCGCCGAGCGGGCTGCGCTACGAGGTGGTCGACCCCACCGAGCAGGTGCCGGACAGCGTGACGGACGTGCGCTTCTACGTCCCGCCGTACCAGATGGGGTCCTCGATCGGCGAGGTGCTCGGCCGGATGTCGAGCCTCGAGGTCGTCCAGACGCTCTCCGCGGGCGTCGACAACGTCCGCTCGCGGATCCCCGACGGTGTGACGCTGTGCAACGGCCGGGGCATCCACGACACGTCGACGGCCGAGCTGACCCTCGCGCTGATCCTGAGCAGCCTGCGCGGCATCCCCGACTTCGTGCGCCAGCAGGACCGGCGCGAGTGGAGCCCGGCTTGGCGGCCCGCACTGGCCGACAAGCGCGTCCTGCTCGTCGGGTACGGCGCCATCGGCGAGGCCATCGAGGCCCGGCTGCGGCCGTTCGAGACCGAGGTCGTCCGAGTCGCGCGCACCGCCCGCGACGGCGTCCACCCGGTCGAGGAGCTGTCCGACCTGCTCCCGGACGCCGACGTCGTGGTGCTGATCATCCCGCTCACCGACGCCACCCGCGGCCTGGTGGACTCCGACTTCCTGGCCCGGATGAAGGACGGCGCGCTGCTGGTCAACGTCGCCCGCGGCGCCGTCGTGGTGACCGACGACCTCGTCGCCGCGCTCGGCACCGGCCGCATCACCGCGGCCGTCGACGTGGCCGACACCGAGCCGCTCCCACCCGACAGCCCTCTGTACGACGCCCCCGGCCTGCTGATCAGCCCGCACGTCGGCGGCGCCAGCAGCGCGATGTGGCCGCGTGCCCACCGGCTGGTCCGCGACCAGCTGCAGCGCTTCGCCGCGGGGGAGCCGCTCCACAACGTGATGTCCGGGGAGTACTAGCGCGCCCACGCGCCCGTAGGATCGGCACGTGCCGGGCCGGATTCGCGAACAGAGCATCGTCGAGGTGCGCGAGAAGGCGCGCATCGACGAGGTCGTCTCCCAGTACGTCACCCTGCGCCACGCCGGCGGGGGCTCCCAGAAGGGCCTGTGCCCCTTCCACGACGAGAAGTCGCCGTCGTTCAACGTCAACCCGAGCCGGGGGTTCTACCACTGCCTCGCGGGCGAGACCCGGGTCCTGACGTGGGACGGCCCGCGTGAGATCCGCGATCTCGCCGGCGGGACGCACCGAGTCCTCGGAGCGCGGGGCGACTGGCTGGACGCGCCGTTCAAGTCGTACGGCGTCCAGCCGCTCCACCGGATCGTGGTGACGCGCAACCGGCAGCGCAAGGAGCTCTACGCGACCGACGGGCACCGGTGGTTCGTGCGGGCGGGTGGGGACCGGTCGAAGCGCCGCGAGGTGCTCACGACGGATCTGAAGTTGGGTGACCGGCTGTCGGCGACCTTCCCGCGGTCGAGGATCCAGCGGACGACCCCCTCGCCGTTCGGGATCGCGCACGGGTTCACCTACGGCGACGGCACGCGTTCCGGGACCGGCAGCAGGGCGCTGATCTGCCCGCCCAAGGACCTGGCGATGCTGAAGTGGTTCCCCAACAGCCGCACCACGGCCTCCGGCGTCAACCTGCTGGTGCACGACCTGCCTTCCTTCTTCAAGGACCTGCCGCCGCTCGACGAGTCGGTCTCCTACCTCTACGGCTGGCTGGCCGGTTACTTCGCAGCGGACGGGTGCGTGGCGGCGGACGGCACTGTCCTCCTCAACTCCGCCCGTCGGGAGGACCTCGAGTTCGTCCGCACCGTCTGCACCCGGCTGGGCATCGCGACCTACGGGATCACCTCCCAGTCCCGTGTCGGTCTCGGTGCCGGACCCTCGGACCTGTTCCGGGTCCACCTCGTCAACGACGACCTGACCGAGGACTTCTTCCTCCTCGACACGCACCGCCAGCGCTTCGTCGAGGCCGAGAACAGGTTCGCCCGACTCGGCTGGGTCGTGCAGTCGGTCGAGGCCACGGATCGGGTCGAGGAGGTGTACTGCGCGGAGGTCGAGGACGGCCACGCCTTCACGCTCGAGGACAACATCCTCACGGGCAACTGCTTCGGCTGCGGGGAAGGCGGCGACGTCATCAGCTTCGTGATGAAGCTGGACGGACTCAACTTCGGCGAGGCGGTCGAGCGGCTCGCCGAGAAGTACGGCGTCCAGCTGCAGCGCGAGGAGGGCGACGACCGCGACGACCGGCCGCGTGGTCCCCAGCGCGGCAAGCTGGTGGAGGCGCACCGGGTCGCCCAGGAGTTCTACGCCGAGCAGCTCGCGACGCCGGCGGCGTTGCCGGCCCGGCAGTTCCTGGCCGAGCGCAGCTTCGACCAGTCGCACGCCGACATGTTCGGCATCGGCTTCTCCCCGCAGGGCGGCGAGGAGCTCTTCCGCCACCTGCGCCAGCGCGGCTTCTCGCAGGAGGAGGTCGTGGCGGCCGGCCTGGTCAAGCTCGGGCGCTCGGCGTACGACGCGTTCCGCGGGCGGCTGATGTGGCCGATCCGCGACGCCAGCGGCGACACCATCGGCTTCGGCGCCCGCCGGATCCTGGAGGACGACCGGATCGAGGCCAAGTACCTCAACACGTCCGAGACCTCGATCTACAAGAAGAGCCAGGTGCTCTACGGCATCGACCTCGCGCGCAAGGAGATGGCCAAGTCCTCCCAGGCGGTCGTGGTCGAGGGCTACACCGACGTGATGGCCTGCCACCTGTCCGGCGTGGGCACCGCGGTGGCGACCTGCGGCACCGCCTTCGGCGAGGACCACTCCCGGGTGCTGCGGCGCTTCCTGCACGACCACGAGGAGTTCCGGGGCGAGGTGATCTTCGCCTTCGACGGAGACGCCGCCGGGCAGAAGGCGGCGCTGAAGACCTTCGCCGGCGACCAGAACTTCGTGTCCCAGACCTACGTCGCCGTCGAGCCGGACGGCCTGGACCCCTGCGACCTGCGCCTGAAGAAGGGCGACGCCGCGGTCCGCGAGCTGGTCGCCCGGCGGGTCCCGCTCTACCGCTTCGTGCTCAGCAACGTCGTCGGCAAGTACGACCTCGACCGCGCCGACGGCCGGGTCGACGCCCTGCGCGAGGGCGCCCGCCTGGTCTCGAGCATCCGCGACCGGTCCAAGGTCGACGCCTTCGCCCGCGAGCTCGCCGGCATGGTCGGCGCCGACCCCGAGGACGCCCGCAACGAGGTACGACGGGCCGCGAAGCGCCCGGCCCAGCCGCCCCGCACCGACGACCGCCGGGCCCGCCAGCCGGAGCCCGAGCCGGCGCCGGCGCCCGCCCCGCGCCGGCAGGTGCCCGACCTGCGCGACCCGCGGTTCGCCCTGGAGCGGGAGACGCTGAAGCTGGTCATCCAGCACCCGATGGCCATCGGCCGCACCACCGGCGACATCGGCGGGAACGACTTCCTGCACCCGACGTACCGAGCGGTCTGGGAGCTGGTGGCCGCCGCCGGCGGCCCGGCGGCCGGCTCGGGCGACCCGGGGTGGGCGGGCCGGATCCGCGACGGCGCGAGCGACCCCGAGGTCTCGGCCGCGATCAGCGCCCTCGCGGTCGAGCCGCTGCGCACCATCAAGGAGCCCGACGCGGCCTACGTCGCCGAGCACGTCTTCAAGCTGCTGGAGCTGACGGCCGCGCGGCGGATCGCCGACATCAAGTCCAAGCTGCAGCGGACCAACCCGGTCGAGCACCCGGAGGAGTTCAACCGGATGTTCGGCGAGCTGGCTGCGCTGGAGGCGCACCGTCGCGCGCTGCGCGACCGGCTCGGGGGCTCGACCCTGTGAGGCTGCGCCGTACCCCTCCGGCGGTGGCGGTGCACCGCGGCGAACGGCTGCTGGCCTCGGCGGACAGCGCCGAGGGCGTCGTCGGCGCCACCCGCGACGCGCTCTACCTCCCGGACGGCACCCGGCTGCCCTGGGAGGAGGTCGAGGCCGCCGACTGGGACCGTGACGAGTCCACCCTGACCGTCAGCGAGGTGGGCCGCTGGGGCGCCCCGAGGGGGGAGCACCGGCTGTCGATCGAGGAACCGGGCCGGCTCCTGGAGCTCGTGCGGGAGCGGGTGACGGCCAGCATCGTGCTGCAGCGCCACGTCGCCGTCGACGGTGGTCGCGGCTTCCGGGTCATCGCCCGACGGGCGCCGCGCGGCGACCGTCCGCTCGCCTGGCTCTACGAGTACGACGAGGGCGTCGACCCCGACGACCCGACCGTGCAGGCCGCGGCCACCGAGGCCCTGGCCGCCGCGCAGGCCGAGGTCGGCTGACCACCCACCTCGATTTCGTCGGGCCGCTCGCGTCTTGCTAGGGTTTCCCGCGCTGCACCGATCCCCTGTAGCTCAATTGGCAGAGCATTCGACTGTTAATCGGAGGGTTGTTGGTTCGAGTCCAACCGGGGGAGCAGAAGAGTGGGGGGGGGGGCCGCCCCCGGGGGGGGCCCCCCCGGCGGGCGGGGGGCCGGGGAGGGTGGGGGGGGGGGGCGCCGCGCAGCCGCGCCCCGTGCGC